>NZ_JBLKCH010000007.1:8626-88881 GCF_047531125.1 Enterobacter sp. HK-058-C-ECC | reverse complement strand
CAGCCGGAACTACCCTTGTTGTACACCAACAGCAAGGAGACGGACATGACAAACAATCCTCCCTCATCGCGTATCCAGCCCGGCGAGTATGGTTTTCCCCTCAAGCTGAAGCCCCGTTATGACAACTTTATTGGCGGCGACTGGGTCGCTCCCGTCGACGGCGAATACTATTCCAACCTGACCCCGGTTACCGGCCAGCCGCTGTGCGAGATTGCCAGCTCCGGTAAGCGTGATATCGACCTGGCGCTGGATGCGGCGCACAAAGCGAAAGAGAAATGGGCTCACACCTCCGTGCAGGATCGGGCGGCGATCCTGTTCAAAATCGCCGACCGGATGGAGCAGAATCTGGAGCTGCTGGCGACGGCGGAAACCTGGGATAACGGCAAGCCGATCCGGGAAACGATGGCGGCTGACGTGCCGCTTGCTATTGACCACTTCCGCTATTTTGCCTCCTGTATTCGCGCTCAGGAGGGCGGGATCAGCGAAGTCGACAGCGACACCGTGGCGTATCACTTCCACGAACCGCTGGGCGTCGTCGGGCAAATTATTCCGTGGAACTTCCCGCTGCTGATGGCGAGCTGGAAAATGGCGCCCGCGCTGGCGGCCGGAAACTGTATTGTGCTCAAACCGGCGCGTCTGACCCCGCTCTCGGTCCTGCTGCTGATGGAAATCGTTGGCGATCTCCTGCCGCCGGGCGTGATTAACGTGGTGAACGGCGCGGGCGGGGAGATAGGCGAATATCTGGCTACCTCAAAACGTATCGCCAAAGTGGCGTTTACCGGGTCGACGGAGGTGGGCCAGCAGATCATGCAGTACGCCACGCAGAACATTATCCCGGTGACTCTGGAACTGGGCGGGAAATCCCCGAACATCTTCTTCGCGGACGTGATGGAGGAAGAGGATGCCTTCTTCGATAAAGCCCTGGAAGGGTTTGCGCTGTTTGCGTTTAACCAGGGCGAAGTCTGCACCTGCCCAAGCCGTGCGCTGGTGCAGGAATCCATCTACGAGCGCTTTATGGAGCGGGCCATTCGCCGCGTTGAGTCTATTCGCAGCGGTAACCCGCTCGATAACGTTACACAGATGGGGGCGCAGGTCTCGCACGGACAGCTGGAAACGATCCTCAACTACATCGACATCGGCAAGAAAGAGGGGGCGGATATTCTCACCGGCGGGCGTCGTAAGGTGCTGGGTGGGGATCTGCAGGACGGCTATTACCTTGAGCCGACGATCCTCTTCGGCCAGAACAATATGCGCGTTTTCCAGGAGGAGATTTTCGGCCCGGTGCTGGCCGTGACCACCTTTAAAACGATAGAGGAGGCGCTGGAGATTGCCAACGACACGCCGTATGGCCTGGGCGCAGGTGTCTGGAGTCGCAACGGTAATCTGGCCTATAAAATGGGCCGCGGCATTCAGGCCGGGCGCGTCTGGACCAACTGCTACCACGCCTATCCGGCGCACGCGGCATTTGGCGGTTATAAGCAGTCGGGCATCGGACGTGAAACCCACAAGATGATGCTGGAGCATTACCAGCAGACCAAATGTCTGCTGGTCAGCTATTCTGATAAACCACTGGGGCTGTTCTAGTCGCCCAGCTCAGGCCGTCCGTGGGCGGCCTGGGCAATTTGCTGGCGCAGGCAGTTAAGGACGCCATCCAGAACGTATTGCACGCGCCAGGGCTGGTATTCGCGTTTGCGGAAGATGGCCGTCAGATCGAGCCACCACTCCTCCTGATGCGGGAAGCAGGGGACCAGCATGCCTTTCGTTAATTCTTTTTTCAGACTCTCTTTGGGTGCAAAAACAATCCCAAGATTATTTCTGGCCAGCTCCAGGGCCGTCTGCGTATTGTCGCAAATATAATTACCGGTCACCCGGTAGTCATGCACGTCATCGCTGCCGTGCACGCGGAAACGCCAGATGTTGGCATCATCGACCAGCATGGAGTCAATGAGAATACAGGAGTGATTAATTAAATCTTCAGGTCCGGTTAAGGGATGTTTATTTAAATATTCTACGGTTGCGAAGGCCGTAACGGAATATTGTGTCAGCACGCTGGCCACCAGACTTTCGTCTTTTGGCTGAGCATAGGTAATTAAAATGTCGCAGTCATCCGGAAAGGTAACGCCTTCTGAAAATTCATTCCGGTCCAGATTGTAGGTTTTCAGGGAGATGCGGATGTCGCCGATGTCTTCTATCTGATGGATCACGTGTCGCGCGAGGTAGGTCACGATACCTGTTGGGGCATAGATCGTCACTTTTCCACGCTTTTCATGCTTATAATCAGCAATGAAATTAATAAGCTGGCTGTTCTTATCCAGCGTGGCGTTCACGTAGGGGAGTAACGCTTCACCAAACTGGGTCAGAGCCAGCTGTCGCGTGGTGCGCTCAAAAACCTTGAGCCCAACCCGCGTTTCAAAATCAGACAGATATTTACTCACGTTGGCCTGCGCCATACCTAGCAGGGCGGCGGCATCACCAATGCTGTGGGTGGCGGCGATGACGGAGATAATTTTTAATTCGCGTGGTTTTAGCTGTAATGTACTCATCATGCACACCCATCTATATGATTTTATATATAATATTATATAAACCGCAGCGTTGCATTGGCAATTTTGTAACCATTATTATGCGCCTCGCTTGTTTGGCATTTAAATGGATTACATAGAATGACTATTAAATACAATTTACTCATCGCTGCCACGTTATTTGCATCAACGTCTGCCATGGCCGGTGAATTTTCACTTGGAGCGGGGGCTGTATTTAATGAGTCTCCATACAAAGGCTATAACGAAAATACGACTGCGGTACCGTTAATTAGCTACGAAGGCGATCGCTTTTACGTTCGCCAGACCACGGGCGGATGGATCCTGTGGAAAGATGCAAAAAATGAATTAAGCCTGACCGCAACGTGGATGCCGCTGCATTTCGACCCTGACGATAATGACGACCATCAGATGAAGCAGCTGGATGAGCGTAAAGCGTCCGCCTTCCTCGGCGGTGCGTACTACCGCCACGAAAGCTGGGGGTCGCTGAAAGTGGCGGTCTCTGGTGATGCCACGGATGAAAGCGGCGGCGTGATCGGCGAAGTATCATACTTCCGTCCAATCAAAATGGATCGCCTGACCCTGACGCCTTCTGTGGGGGTGTTCTACAGCGACGAAAGCTATAACGACTACTACTACGGCGTATCCGGCAGCGAGTCTCGCCGCTCCGGGCTGGATCAATACACTGCCGGTGACAGCTGGACGCCATACGTTGGTCTGGCGGCTAAATATCAGTTAACCCAGAAGCTGTATCTCAATGCCAGCGCGGTCTACACCGTGTTGCCTGACGACGTGAAGAATAGCCCGATGATCGACCGCGACGACAGCTTCGCGCTGATGACCGGCCTGACCTGGCGTTTCTGATGTGGTAAAGCCGGGTGGCGGCTTCGCCTTACCCGGCCTACGAGCGTGCCTGTACTGCTGTTCCCTAAAGCCTCTATCAATGATCACTGCCCGTAATAGGCATTCGCTCCATGCTTGCGCAGATAATGCTTGTCGAGCAGTTCCTGCTGCATAACCGGAAGCTGTGGCGCGAGCTGGCGAGAGAACAGGCCCATATAGGCGCACTCTTCCAGCACCACGGCATTGTGAACCGCATCGGCCGCGTCTTTACCCCAGGCGAACGGACCGTGGGAGTGGACCAGCACCGCCGGGATCTGCATCGGGCTAAGATCGCGCTCCTCGAAGGTTTTGATGATCACTTCACCCGTCTGGTATTCGTATTCCCCTGCAATCTCTGCTGTGGTCATCAGGCGCGTGCAGGGGATGGTCCCGTAGAAATAGTCCGCGTGCGTGGTTCCCCAGGCAGGTAAATCCAGCCCCGCCTGGGACCAGATAGTGGCGTGGCGTGAATGGGTATGCACGATGCCGCCAATCTCCGGGTAACGACGATACAGCGCAAGATGGGTAGGCGTGTCTGAAGAGGGCTTTTTATTCCCCTCAATAACCTGGCCCGTGGCGATATTCACCACCACCATATCCTCCGCCGTCATCACGTCGTATTCCACACCGGACGGTTTAATGACCATCATGCCGCTTTTGCGGTCCACAGCGCTGACGTTGCCCCAGGTAAACGTCACCAGCTGGTGGGCGGGCAACGCCAGGTTTGCTGCCAGTACCTCGGCTTTAAGTTCGTCTAGCATGTCATGCCTCCTTCCTGCATACGGGCTTCAATCCAGCGGCGCGCCTGGATAATCTCCAGCACCGGCTCTTTTGCTTTTTCGGTCCACATTTCAATCAGAAATGCGCCGCGATAGTTCAGTTGATGCAGCGTGTTAAACACGCCAACGAAATCGACGCAGCCCTCGCCAAACGGCACGTCGCGGAACTGGCCGGGGCTTTGTGCGGTGACGGGCTGGGTATCTTTCAGGTGAATAGCCGCAATGCGGTCAATGCCCAGCGTCAGCTCGGCGGTGACGTCGTTACCCCACGCGCTCAGGTTGCCGACGTCCGGATAAACGCTGAACCACGGTGAGGCGAGCATGTCGTCCCACTTTTTCCATTTGCTGATGGAGTTCATAAACGCGGTGTCCATGATCTCCACCGCCAGCATCACCTGTGCGGCGGCGGCCTGTTCTACGGCCCAGGCCAGCCCGTCGGCAAAGCGCTGTTGCGTCCCCTCGTCATGCGCTTCGTAATAGACGTCATACCCGGCAAGCTGGATGGTGCGAATGCCTAAATCACGCGCCAGCCTGATGGCTTTGCTCATGATCTCACGGGCGCGCTCGCGCACGGTTTCATCGCGGCTGCCAAACGGGAAACGACGGTGGGCAGACAAGCACATAGAGGGGATCGCCACGCCGGTTTCCAGCATCGCTTCCACCAGAGAGGCGCGCTGCGTGGTGCTCCAGTCGAGGCGTGATAATCGCTCGTCGGTTTCATCGACAGACATCTCGACAAAATCGAACCCGCAGCTTTTCGCCAGTACCAGCCGCTCGGGCCAGGAGAGATCTTTTGGCAGCGCTTTTTCGTAAATACCTAACGGATGCTGACGCATGGTTACGCTCCCCAGATGTCGCGAATGTGCGAATGGAATGCCTGTGCCACCTGCGGTGGATTGGCGGCACCTGCCAGCGCGCGTCCGGCAATAAAGGCTTTGACGTTGATTTGCTTAAACAGCGGCAGGTCGGCGGGGGTGATACCGCCGGTAACCGAAAGCTGCAAACCGATATCGGAGAGCGCTTTCATTTTTGCGAGATCCGCCTCACCCCACTGCTGGCCGCTCGCCTGTGCGTCACGTCCGCGGTGATAAATGGCCTGCTTCACGCCGATGCGATGCCATGCGCGAGCATCGTCCAGCGTCCAGTGACCAAAGAGCTCCATCTGGATTTCTCCCCCGCGGCGCAGGGCTACCTCGTGGCCGCGTTCAACGGTGGCCAGCGGGGCGGCGCAGATGATGGTCATCCAGTTTGCACCCGCGCCAAATGCCTGCTCTGCCAGCGTTTCTCCGGCATCGGCCACTTTCCAGTCCGCAACGATGATTTTATCCGGGCACTGCTCGCGCAGAGCGCGCACGGCGTTTAGCCCTTCGGTCAGGCACAAAATGGTGCCCGCTTCGACGATATCAACGTGATCGGCAAGCGTCGCGACATCACGCTGCGCGGCCTGAAGAGAGGTATGGTCGAGCGCCAGCTGCAGTAATGGTCGGCTCATAGGTTGTTCTCCTTAACTCGGGCGTGATAGCCCTGTAGTGCTGAAATCAGTAGCTGATAGCGCTGATACTTGCGCTGATAGGCCGCATGGGCGCGCATGTCAGGCTCAATGACACGAATGTCGTGTCGGAGGGCGCATTGCGCCGTATGGAAATCGGGATACACGCCGGTGCCGACCAGGGCGGCCAGCGCCGCGCCGGAACAGCCGGTCTCTTCTACCTGCGGCAGTTCAATCGCCAGCCCGCTGACGTCCGCAAGCATTTGCATCCACACGTCCGAATGGGTTGGACCACCCGTCACGCGCAGGGCATGAACGTGGGTAAAGCGTTCGAGCATGCGGTTGAGGTGGGTCATGTGGCAGAACACCACGCCTTCGTAAACCGCCTGCAGCAGGTGCGCGCGGGTGTGTAGCGCCTGCATCCCGTAGAAGCCGCTGGTCATCTCCAGCCCGGCGTTGCTGCCATAGAGGAACGGCAGGAAGTACACATCGCTTTCGGCTTTCGGCAGGCTGGCGACGGCGTGGTTGATCTCGCTGAACGACATGTCGCCCCACTGCGCGGTGAGCCACTCAAGGTTGCCGGACGAGGTCGGGCTGGCTTCGTGAACGATGTACTGCTGCGGATGCACGTAGCGGCCATAAACGTAGGGGAAGGGTTCGTTGCTGCGAAGTGCACTGGCGATCCCGCTGGTGACGGCCCAGGTGCCCATCACGGCATTCAGCGTGTGCTCGTCCTGCAGTCCGGCGCAGAGCGCGGTGGAAACCACATCAAACAGTCCCCCCACGACGGGCGTGCCCGCCGCGAGACCGGTAAGGGCGGCTGCCTGAGCGGTGATTTCCCCGCAGATTTCTGCTGAACCGACAATCGGCGGCAGGGCGCCGTCAATCTCGCTGATCCCGAGCCAGCGCGTAAGCTGCGGGTCATACTGCCCGGTATTCATGTTGTAGAGATTGGACTCGGAGATGTTGCTCTCTTCACCGCCCTTCACGCCGGTCAGGCACCAGCGCAGATAGTCGTGCGCCATCATCACGCAGCCAATCTGCTGATAGCGCTGCGGCTCGTTCTCTTTGACCCAGCGCAGAAGCGAGGCCGGATGCCCGGTCCACAGCGTCTGGCGCGTATGCGGGTAGAGTTTTTCGGGAATGCCGTCCTGCTGCCAGCGCTGCACAATCTCCAGTGCCCGGCGATCGGAGGAGAGGATGGCGTTGCCCAACGGTTGGTCCTGTTTATCGAGCAGAAACAGCCCTTTACCCTGAGCAGAAATGCCGACCCCATTGATCTGGTTGCCGTTTACGCCTGCATTCTTGAGCAACGCGGCGATGGTTGCGTGGCAGTGCTGCCACAGCTGATGCATATCCCGCTCGGCGTAGCCCGCTCGCGGGCTGAGCGTGGCAACGGAGCGGCGTTCGATACTGACTTCTTTGCCCTGGCTGTTGTATAAACCGGCTTTCAGATAAGTACCGCCACAATCGATACCCAGCCAGAAGGTCTCTTTTTCACTCATCTTCATCTCGCTTAATTGCCGGGTGGCGCTGCGCTTACCCGGCCTACGGTTTGGTTTTCTCCCTCTCCCCGTGGGAGAGGGCTGGGGTGAGGGCATCAGGCCGCACGTTTATGGGGATTTACCGTGGGATTGGGCTCTGCCCCGGCATCGCATTTCGCCGGCAACAGCAGGGCCAGCAGCGACGCCAGCGCGAGTGAAACGGCCAGGCAGTAGACGCCCGCATCTTTGCTGTACAGGGTGATCAGCACGCCAACGGCGTAGGGGCCGCAGAAGCCACCGAGGTTGCCCAGGGCGTTGATCACGCCGCGCGCGCCGCCCGCCATCTCTGCGCTAAACAGTCTTGCCGGGATCGTCCAGAACACGCCGGCGGCGGATTGCAGGAAGAAACCGCAGCCCACCAGTGCGGCATAGGCCAGCCAGATGTTTGCTTTCAGGGCTACGGAGAGGAACATGCAGAGCGCGAAGCCAATCAACGGCAGGGAGACAAACAGCTTGCGCTTGCCGGTGCGGTCAGAAAGCGAGGAGAACAGGAACATGCCCGCAATGGCGCCGATGTAGGGCAGGATGGCGAGCATCCCCACCTGACCAATGCTGGTGTGCGTCAGCTCCTTCAGAATGGTCGGCAGCCAGAGGGTGTAACCGTAAATCCCGGTCTGATAGAAGAAATTCAGGGCGATCAGCTGCCACATGGTTTTGTCAGACAGCACCGCGCTGAGCGAGGCATTTTTCACCTCTTTTCCGGCGATGGCCTGCTGTTCAGCCGCCAGCGTTTGCACCAGATAGTTTTTCTCGGCCGCTGAGATCCAGCGGGCTTCCTGCGGACGGTCGTAGACCGTGAATGCCCAGAGCACCAGCACAACAATGGACATCAGACCTTCAATGATGAACAGCCAGCGCCAGTCAAGTGCGGTGATAATCCAGCCCGACAGCGGGGCGGTGATTATTCCGGCGATGGGTACGAACATGATCACAATTGCGTTGGCGCGACCGCGTTCGGCATCCGGGAACCAGTTGCTGATCATGGTGAGCACAACGGGCAGCATCCCGCCTTCCGCCACGCCGAGTAAGAAGCGCAGCACCAGCAGCTGGTACTGATTCGTCACGAGACCCGTGAGCACCGAGATCACCGCCCAGGCGACCAGTGACCAGCCGATAAATTTCTTGCCGCTACCGTGCACCGCAATCTTGCCGCCGGGTACCTGCAGGAACAGATAGCCGATAAAGAATATGCCGCCCGCGAGGCCTGCCATGGTGGCGGTAATACCTAATTCTTCGTCCATCCCTCCCGGCATTGCAAACGCGATATTCACGCGGTCCATATATGAAATAATACAGGCGATAAGAATAGGAGGAATGATTCTTAGCCAGCGCTGGCGCGGAATGTCCGCATGTAGAGCATGAGTAGAAATATTCATAGTTAATCTCTCAGTAGGTAACCGGAATAAACTTTTCTTATTGTTATTGCGTTGCTTTATTCATTGCGCTAATACCGTCGCGTAAAATGGCGATGCGATGGCTGACATCAGCATTAGCATTTATTTCCAGTAATTTAATACCGGAGAATTTCAACGTTGCGGCGCTCGCCGCAGTAAAGAGTGCTTTTGCACGTTCAGTGGACATCAGACTGTCGGCACAGAAGGAGGAAAATGGTGCGTGCAGATCCTGCCATTCACCGTATTCCCCGCCGGGGGTGGTGCCTGAAAACATCAGCGCACCCAGTTTCCTGGCATTAAGCGCGGCCTGAACGTGGTCAAGGGGAAGGGTGGTGTTACGGCCTTCGATGGCCGACCGCGCCCAGTTGATGCAGACGCTGATATCCGTGTCTTTCACCACCTCCAGCACCTGCTCCAGTGGCAGGAAGCCCTTGCGCGGTGCCGGGCCGTTCATGGCATCGCAGTGTTCCAGCACCAGATCGCAGTCCCAGTCCCAGCCCGCGATTTCCCGAACCGAGCGGGAAAACGCTTCTGTAGCCTGTTCGACGGAAGCATTGCCCGCCTGCGGGGCGGCCTGCATTTCCAGAGCAATCACTTTGCCTGGATAACGGGCATTCACGGCGTTAATTTTTTGGTGCAAATGTCGGTAAAAGTCCACGCATGCTTTACGCTGCGCGTCGTCAGCCGAGGCCAGGCCAAATGCGCCGTTGCTGCCGCGGCGGCGCATGGTTTCCATTACTGCCGTGACCACGATTTGCCAGTCCCCCGGGGTATGGCGGAACAGCCATTCGTCACCAAGGGGATGAAGATTTTCAAGGCAAGGTTGTTCCAGCCCGCGAATATTCGGCGTGTCGGAAAGTTCCCGCCAGAAGGTTTGTTCTTCTTGTTCCCCTTTATGGTGAAACGAGGGTGCGCAGGGGTACGCACCAATAATAAAACTGGTATTGGTCATTTCGCGTTCCTGTATTTATACCCGTCATACTTCAAGTTGCATGTGCGTTGGCTGCGCTCGTTCAGCCCAGTCACTTACTTATGTAAGCTCCTGGAGATTCACTCTCTTGCCGCCTTCCTGCAACTCGAATTATTTAGGGTATATCAGAAAATTAATCTAATTCGCTGATTGCCACTTTCACCACAATTTTACGAATTGTGGTTTCCTTGTTTTTAATACAGGCAGGACGGTGCACATCCTGCGGAAAAAATATGGCATAGCTGCCGGGTGTCATTTCGATAAACGACTCATTTTCACTGTCGTGATAAAAAATAATATCGCGCTGTTCCAGTAATGATTCGCTTATTTCGTTATTACCGGTATCAATCGCGATACCGATTTTCTCTTCACCCCAGGCCAGGAACTGGATATCCAGATAGCGGCGATGCACTTCCGGGCGATTCTCATGCAGATCCTTTGTTGTCAGATCCAGAACCTGGGCAAAAATGTTGCGACCTTCAATTTCTACTACGCCTGGCGCCAGGAGAGAGAAATCCGTCGTGCGCAGAAAATGAAGGGCTTTTTCAATTGCCCGCGGCAGGCGACACGGATTTGGCTGGGAAATATGTCCGAATATCATGGCCCACTCCTTACAGAGACTGGATTTTCGCCCACACGCTGTCGTCAACCGTGATGCCGTTGCAGCGGTTCTCTTCAAGTAAACGGGTAAATTCATGCCCCGGCAGGCGGATGGCGACATTCTCATCCGCGCGTTCGGCGGTGGTGATGAAGTCCATAATGCGCTGCAGTTTGGCATCGCGGGTTGGGCCATCGATCAGACGATCCACCTCAATGGCGATGAAGATCTGCGATACGCCGTACTCGTCGCTGTTGTCCTGGGTCACTTCCGCGACGGAAGATCCGTTTGAGAGCAGGGTGGCGATCATATCGAGGACGATGGATAAGCCGGACCCTTTCCAGTAGCCCATGGGCAGAATACGGCGGTTTTTCTCGATCACGCCCGGCTCTCTGGTGAGGTGACCTTCGTCGTCAAAGCCGCCATCTACCGGCAACGCGCGCCCGGCCAGGCGGTTCACCTCCAGCATGCCGTAGGAGAACATCGACATCGACATGTCGACCATGGTGATAGGGTTCGACGGAATGGCAACGATCAGCGGGTTCGTGCCGATGCAGCACTCTTTTGATCCCCACGCGGGCATCACGGCAATCGAGTTGGTCCAGCAAATGCCGATATAGCCCTTCTCCGCCGCCTGCCAGCCGTAGCTGCCGCCGCGCATCCAGTGGTTCGCGTTACGCAGTGCCACCAGACCAATGCCGTGATCGGACGCCAGCTCGGTGGCGCGATCCATCATCTTCTTCGCCGTCAGGTTGCCAATGGAGCGCTGCGCATCCCACTGTTCGATGGCGCCTAATGTCATCACCCGTTTGGGCTGGGCGTCAGGAATGATATCCCCTGCATCAAGCTGCTGAATAAAGCGCGGGAAGCGGTTCACACCATGCGAATAGACGCCGGATTCCGTAGTGCGGGCAAACATCTCGGCGCAAGCGTCTGCGGTTTCCGCTTTTATGCCGCGATCGAGCAGAACCCGATTGAACGCCGCTTTCAACTCTTCGAAGGTCACTTTCATCCCTGTTCTCCTGTTCTTTTAAGGGCAAGTGTGAGTGCTTTTTTATCGATAAATTCCACTATGCGAAATCTGATTTCAAATATAGCGATCAAATTTTGTCAGATCAACGACATTCATGTTTTTCAAAATCGATTAAAATCAACTGGTTGTGTTTTTTCTGTTGAGATCGTGAACTGACCCACACTTTGCGCTACCATCAGGTCGCGATGAAAAGGAGCCATGTAATGAGCATGAAAGAGAGCGAAATGACGCAAGAAAAAGAGAGGCCAGCAGGCAGCCAGAGCTTGTTTCGCGGCCTGATGCTGATTGAGATCCTCAGCAACTATCCGAACGGGTGTCCGCTTGCGCATTTATCGGAACTGGCGGGGCTGAACAAGAGCACCGTGCACCGCTTGCTGCAGGGGCTACAGTCGTGCGGGTACGTGACCCCGGCACCCGCCGCGGGAAGCTATCGCCTGACCACCAAATTTATCGCCGTCGGGCAAAAGGCGCTGTCGTCGCTGAATATCATTCACGTGGCTGCTCCGCACCTCGAAGCGCTGAACATTGCGACCGGCGAGACGGTGAACTTCTCCAGCCGGGAAGATGACCACGCAATCCTGATTTATAAGCTCGAACCGACAACCGGTATGCTGCGCACGCGCGCCTATATCGGCCAGCATATGCCGCTCTACTGCTCCGCGATGGGCAAGATCTACATGGCGTTTGGCCACCAGGATTACGTGGCGAGCTACTGGGAAAGCCATCAGGAACAGATCCAACCTTTGACGCGCAACACCATCACTGAACTGAGCGCCATGTATGATGAACTGGCGGAAATTCGCGATCGCAGCATGGCGATGGACAAAGAAGAGAACGAGCTGGGCGTCTCCTGTATTGCCGTGCCGGTGTTTGATATTCACGGCCGCGTCCCGTATGCGATCTCTATCTCGCTATCGACGTCGCGCATGAAGCAGGTGGGCGAGAAGAACCTGCTCAAACCGCTGCGCGAAACGGCAGAGGCTATCTCAAAAGAGCTGGGTTTTAACGTACGCGAGGCGTAACAGATGAACCGATTTATCATGGCGGATGCGGAAAAATGCATCGGGTGCCGCACCTGTGAAGTGGCCTGTGCGGTCGCGCATCAGGACGATTTCACCGCGCAGGCTTTTACCTCCCGCCTTCGGGTGGTGAAAGGGGACGACTTCACAACGGCGGTGGGGTGCCATCAGTGCGAGGACGCCCCCTGTGCCAACGTCTGCCCAACCCATGCCATCAGCCGTACGGCGGGCGCCTGGCTTGTTGAGCAGACGCGCTGTATTGGCTGCAAGAGCTGTATGGTCGCCTGTCCGTTTGGGGCGATGCAGGTACGGCTGGTGGGAAACAGGGCACAAGCGCTGAAATGTGATTTGTGCCGTCATCGCGAAGGCGGACCGGCCTGCGTGGAGGCCTGTCCAACCCACGCGCTGCGCTGCGTTGATCCTGTCAGTATTCGGGCTGAAAGGCTTACTGCATTTTATTGAAATTCCACGTAAATGTCAGACTGTAGCGCCAGTCTCTGTTGCGACTGTCTGTCGGAACATCCCCTACGGGTCTTGCCGCCTCAACCGTGACGCTATAGTGGCGGGTATCGCCTACCATCACGCCGGCCGCCACTGACCCGAGCCGCTGATGAGGCAAGCCGGAGGTGTTAAACCAGGTTTGCGCGGTATCGGCCAGGATGTAGGGCTGGATTGTGGCAAGCCAGGTACTCTCTTTTCGCATCTGGATATAGCGCAGTTCTACCTGCCCGCCATAGCCGTAATCACCGCTTGCTTCACTGTCCTGGTATCCACGGCCAAACCGCTGGGCACCGAAGCTAACGCGTTCGGGTTCTGGCAACGTGTTATTTGACCAGTCACCCTCCCAGGACGTTGAAAGCCGCCACTTGTCGGCAAACAGCCAGGCTGCGTCCAGATAGCTTTTCGTGAGCGTAAAATTCATATCGGGTCTGGGGGCCGAGACGATATCGGCACCCATCGCATCAATGCCCTGACGCACGTTGAGTCGGCCGCTGATGCTGGCGGTTGTGAACTGATGCGCACCATTAACGCCCACTTCCAGCGCCGGATAACGCGCGTGTTGGTTGACGGAGTCCAGACGATAGGTTTTGCCCTGCAGTCTGGCCTGAAGAGCATAATCATCCTGGCGGTCGGTGTAATCAAAACCGCCGGTCAGATTAATTTGTGATTTTTGCGTCAGCAGCAGGGGATAGCCAAACGTCACGCCACCGTTGTATTGCGTTGTTTTTTGCTTCGAATCGACGCTGATATTATTCGGCAAAGAGAGCAGGGGCGAAAAATCTCGCGGATCTTCGCGGTAATAGCTGCCTTTGAGCTGCATCGTCAGCCCTTCATCGTTTAAAAACTGCTGCCAGTTGAGCCCGACATAGTTTTTTCGCGTGTTGCTATCTAACGGCACAAGCGTGGCCACGCCAAGCTGATCGCCATAACTTGTCATGTTGCTGAGCGTGCCGTTCAGCATCATTAAATCTTGCCCTTTACGGGTATCGATCGTCGAGGCGATATTCCAGCTCCGCTCCTGGTTGCCGGTTATTTGCATTGCCGCCGCGCCATAGATATTGGTTGGCAACTGTGCGTTAGCCGTGACCGGAACGTTCGGGGTGCGCGTCATCAGTTGGCTGTAGCGATCGAACGTATCCTGAGACAGCGGTTTTTCCGCCATGATTTTTTCGGACAAACGTTTAAGGCGTTCGGCGATGTGCGGGTTATTACTGGTGATGTCGCTGTGAGCGACATAGCCTTCAACCAGAACAATTTTAATATTCCCCTGCTGGAAATTATTATCGGGCAGCCAGGCATAGGAGAGCGGAAAACCGTCGGCCTTATAGCGCGCCGTAATATCGTTTACCAGCCCGGTGAGCGTTTTTAGCGGCACGGTTTTTCCGGCATAAGGCCTGAAGGGCTGAAGTAATTCCTGCAAGGGATAACGCGTGCCGCCAATAAACTGAATGTGATTAATGGTAATGGGTGTTTCAGGCGTCAGCGTTGACTGCGGTTTTTCTATTTTGACTTTCGGCTGCGGGACGGCCTCCGTCTGTTCGGGGGCAACGTTACGAGAAACTTGCGCCGGGTTATCAGGGTTAATAATAGAGGGCAGTGTATCGGCGCGGGCCATGCTCAGCACAACCAGCCCCGTCAGCGAAAAAAGGAAGTGGTGTTTCATCGCGCTATCCCTGTTCATCATTCCCGGTTAGGGGGAGTGTCGCTGTATAAAGCGCCCCTGAACCAGGGGCGCAGAATGACAATAAGCAGGTTACTGTTTTGGCGTCAGCAGACCGGTGGTTAACGTGTTGAGTCCGTTAATCGGATTCGCTGTTGACGTATTTTGACTTGATGTTGTTGCTGCGTTGGCCGTAACGCCTGCAGTCAGGGTATTGAGGGTCGTATTGACCGTTGCACCCAGACTGTTGTTCGTGGCCGCCACATTTGCATTGGCTGTGAGAGAGCCTGAACTTCCTCCCGTTGTCGAAGAGGCGGGTTTGACCAGCGTACCGCTATCCGTGACCGTCTGGCCGACATTTTGAACGACCTGACCGACACCGCTAAGCCCGCTATTGCTGCTGCTAATGTTGGTCCCCACGCCGCTGACGGTGCCACCCACCTGGGTCAGCAGACCGTTGACCGGTGTGCCGAGACCCGTTGTGGTGCCTACGCTTTGCGTCACGCCTTGTACTCCGCCCAGCGTCTTGTTAGCCAGGGTCGTGGTATCGGTTGTTACCTGAGTGACCGCAGGGCTGCTTACCGTGTTGGTGAGACCCGTGCCGGTGTTACTGACCAGTTGCCCGGTGCTGTTGACCACGCTGCCCGTCAGTCCGGTTACGCCGCTGACCGGTGTTCCGGAAGTGGAGCTCGCCAGGCCCGTGCCTACTGTTGAAACGGTATTGCCAAGGGAGGTGACGGACGTGGTCACGCCTTTAACCGTTGTGCCCACACCGTTCGGGTTGTTTGGATCGCCAACGCCAGTCGTGACGCCTGTCCCCACGGTGGACACGGCACTGCCAACACCGCTGACGGTGGTTGAAACGGTTGACGTGACGGGGTTATTTGTCGGAAGCTGGCTTCCAAGGCCATCCACCGTCGATCCGACGCTGGTTACGGTTTTACCGGCATCACCCAGTATCGTATTTACGCCTGCGGTAGTGGTTCCGCCACCGCCCGTGTTGCCTGTTCCGGTTCCTCCGCTGCCATTGCCTCCTGAGCCTGAGCCTGAGCCTGAGCCCGATCCTGAACCAGAACCCGTTCCGCCACCAGCGCCTGTCCCGGTACCTGAACCCGTCCCGGTACCTGAGCCGTTGCTGCCCGAACCGCCATTGTTCGCGGTCGTGCCACTTCCATCACCTGAGCCGCTGCTGCTTCCCGTCGCAGGGTTATTTTTGGCCGTTGAGTGATGAGAGCCGCCACCGCTTCCACTGCAGGCAGAAAGAGAGAACGCGAGCAGTACCGCAACAGCGATAGCGCTGATGCGACTAACATTATTAGGTAGCATATGAATACTCCACGCAAAAGAACGCCGAGCGGCGTATTAGTGAGTATATGCCCTATTTTTAAATATGCATGAAAGTGTCTCTGGAAGGTATTTCCCAGCGTTGCAGAGGGTTATTTCAAAATAACAATAAGTTAAGATCTTTAATCGATGCTTAATTATTGAGGGGAAAGTTAGCGAGCGTAAATTAAAGGATTATTCCTAAGGAAACTCAAGGGGGATGATAAATAAAGCGCTACAGGATATATCCTTAATATAAGATTCAGATCACGGAAAAATAAGGCTCTTCATTTGAAGAGCCTTATTATTTAACAATTGCCTTCGCGCCAGGCTTTTTCGATCTCTTCGGCGAGAATTTTAACACCCGCTTCGATTTTTTCCGGATCGGGGACGTAGTTCATGCGCATGCACTGATGGGTATGCGGCCACGGCTTATCCAGACCTGGGAAGAAATAATCGCCCGGCACCATCAGTACGCCGCGCTTTTTCAGGCGCTGGTAAAGCAGTTCGGTGGTGATAGGTAAATCCTTAAACCACAGCCACAGGAAAATCGCCCCTTCCGGTTTGTGGATCAGGCAGCGTTCTTCCGGCAAATAGCGACGAAGTGTCGCGATCGTCTCCTGAACGCGCTGGTAGTAGAAAGGCTTGATCACGTCATTCGACAGACGCAGCAGGTCCTTGCGTTTGATCATCTCGCACATCATCGCCGGGCCAATGCCGCCCGGAGAAAGGCTGATAATGCCGTTCATATTGGTGATGGCGGTGATGATTTTCTCATTGGCGATGATGATGCCGCAGCGGCTGCCCGGCAGACCCAGCTTAGAGAGGCTCATGCACAGGACAATGTTCGGGTTCCACAGCGGACGTGCTTCGCTGAAGATAATGCCCGGGAACGGTACGCCGTAGGCGTTATCGATCACCAGCGGGATGCCGTGCTGATTTGCCAGCGCATCCAGCTTCATCAGTTCGTCATCGGTGATCACGTTGCCCGTTGGGTTAGTCGGGCGCGATACGCAGATCATGCCCGTCTCTTCGCCAATATGCAGGTGTTCAAAATCGACGTGATATTTGAACTGGCCTTCCGGCAGCAGCTCAATGTTCGGGCGCGCGGAGACGAACAGATCCTCTTCCAGGCCGGAATCAGCGTAGCCGATATACTCCGGTGCCAGCGGGAACAGCACTTTTTTGGTGGTGCCGTCGGCGCGACGTCCTGCGAACAGGTTAAACAAGTAGAAAAACGCGCTCTGGCTGCCGTTTGTTAGTGCAATATTCTGTGGTTCGATATCCCAGCCCAGCTCGTCACGCAGCATTTCGGCGAGGAGTGCCAGCAGTTCGGTTTTACCCTGCGGGCCGTCGTAATTGCAAAGCGCATCGGTTGCTTTGCCGCTTTCCAGCATCTGAGCGAGCAGGGTCTGGAAATAGGTATTCATCTCCGGGATTTGAGCCGGGTTTCCGCCGCCGAGCATGATTGCGCCCGGTGTGCGCAGCCCGTCGTTGAGGTCCTCCATCAGGCGAGTAATGCCTGAATGGCGGGTAAATTTGTCGCCGAAAAGTGAAAACGTCATAGCAGGTGATCTGTCGAGCTTATTTTGAAAGTGGGTAACCATAACGCTAGCACCGTGTTGGTGCAAATCGGGTGGTGTGGTCGGATTTGTTGTTTTATAGGGTGGAAGTGTGTTTTTGTAGTGAATAGTTCTGGTGGAATTCCCCTCACCCCGGCCCTCTCCCCAAAGGGGCGAGGGTGAAAGACTGCACCGTGCAATCCCCTCTCCCCTCTGGGGAGAGGGTTAGGGTGAGGGGGCTATTGATTACCCGCCCATACCACCATCACCTTATCGCCCTTGTGCTCGCGCACGAAGCCATACCCCTCTTTTAGCGACAGCGTGGTTTGTTTGCCTTCACCAATCGCCGGGTGACGGGCGCGGAACTGACCCAGCGTTTGCCAGTGGGCGACGGTTAAGGCCTGCTTGCCCGTGACGTCCTGCCAGTTCATATCCGAGCGGGTGCCCTGCAGCGGGTCGGAGCCTGTCGGCCCGAATGGACGCTCGGACTCATCCCCGTAATAGATTTGCACGCTGCCCGGTGCCAGCAGAAGCAGCTCCGCCGCGCGCGGGCCCCCTTCGCGGAACAGGCGCGTATCATGGGATGAGAGGTAGCTCAGCACGTTGAAGCTTTGCAGTTTCTCCGCCATCTGCTGCCAGGTGAGATCCATATCGGCCAGACAATCCACCGCTTTTGCCGCCTGCTCCTGATAATCAAAGTTAATCATCGCATCAAAACCGTGGCGGTAATAATCGCTCTGCATGACGCCGTGGCCCCAGGATTCCCCGGTCATCCAGAACGGTGCGTTGTCGAGCTTTTTATCCGGGTGAGCACCTTTCCAGGCGGCCAGCGCCTGGCTTGCCTGGTCTTTCAGCTGTTGCCAGGCCGCAAGCTCAACGTGTTTCGCGGTATCCACCCGGAAACCGTCGATGCCGTAGTCACGTACCCACTGGCTGAGCCAGTGGGTCAGGTAGTCGCGCGGGGTATAGCCCGGAATCGCTTTCGCGTGGGTATCGGGCTTGTGTTGGTAGAAATTGGGTAGCCCGGAAGGGGCGGTGGATTCCGTTTTCAGGTCGGGCAGGAACGCCAGCGACATCGTTAAATCGTCGAAGCCGGGATTATCGTAATCACCGATGTCGGTACGGATCCATTTCTTGCCCCACCATTTTTCCCATGCGGCCTTGTCGCTGAAGTTGATGTAGTCGTTGAAGCTATGCCAGGTCTGGCCTGCGCCAGGCGTCCAGTCCGTCCAGCGTTCTCCCAGCGTCTTTTTCAGTTCATCACCCTGAAGGTACAGGGCACCAAACTGAAATTCCTGCATGTCTGCCAGCGTGGCATAGCCAACGTGGTTCATGACGATATCAAACAGGATGCGAATGCCGCGCTTATGCGCCTCATCAACAAGCTGACGCAGGTCATCCTCGGTGCCCATGTTGGCATCGAGCGTTGTCCAGTCCTGGGTGTAGTAGCCGTGGTAGGCATAATGCGGGAAATCACCTTTGGTTCCGCCGCCTACCCAGCCGTGGATCTGCTCAAGCGGGGAGCTTATCCAGAGCGCATTCACCCCCAGCTGCTGCAGGTAATCGAGCTTGCTGGTCAGCCCCTTCAGATCGCCACCGTGGAACGTGCCAATCTCCTGCATGCCGTCTTTATGGCGGCCATAGCTGTTGTCGTTGCTCGGGTCGCCATTCACATAGCGGTCGGTCAGTACAAAATAGACAGTGGCGTTTTGCCAGCTAAACGGTGCCGGCTTGTCGGTTTCGGCGCGCTCAAGCAGCAGCAGGCCGTTACTGTTGGCTGCTGGCTGCAGGGTGATTTTCCCATCTTGTACGGTCGCCGTCTGTTTACTGTAGTAGTCGCGCACGACGGAGCCTTCCGGGAAGGTATGGCTGACGTCCAGCGTCAGCGGCTTACCGTCCCACTTTGGACACTGGCGGATAACGTTGGTCACCGGCTGTTCTGTCGCGCTCTGAACCGCCAGCAGCAGGGTGGGCGTGCCGGATCGGGTATCAATCCGCATCTGATATTCACCGTCGCGGAAAAGGCGCCACTGCGGCGGAGCGCCGTCACAGGGCTTGAGCGACAGCATCTCATTGAGTTTTATCGCGCCTGTGGGCTGCCAGCACGTCTTGTCAAAACTCAGCGTAAGAGGACGCGTACCCTTCGCAAGCTTTGCCTGGCTGGTGAAAATCCCGGTGCCCTCGGCGCGAAATGCGCCAAACCCCGGCGATGACCAGTCGGCATGTGCCAGTGCGGGTAACATCAGAAAGGCTATTGCGGTGCGTTTCATTCCTGGTTCCTGTCGCGGATTTTTTGACCAGTGTGCCAGCAGGCGGGCGGGAAAAACTCATCCCCTGTCGCTTTCTGCCAGGAGGATGCGTGAGGATGAGTGATCTTGCGCAAAATTAGGCAGTTATCTGCGATAACGCACACATTTTTCCGGAAATGATGTTTTTATGAGCAAGTTTCAGGTGACATAGTTTCGGAATTGGACTATTTCTATACGTGCTCTTGAAGTCTATTTTTGATATGATTTGAGATTCCGCTCTCAAATTTGTGAAAAAAATAAGGTGTTAGGATGATTACATCCGACCAGGAGACCTAATGATATCGACTCCCATTCGACGATATGGGGCTGCGATACTCATGTTACTCACCACGGCATTTTCGGGTGAGGTGCTTGCGAAGACGCACACGGATACAACGAGTAAGAAAGCCCACGTAATAAAGACGACAAGTAGTAAGGTTAGCAGTAAACAAGAGTATTCTCGCAATAGTGCAAAGAGTAGTTCACTTCCTGATTTGCGAAAATACCCTTCCGGAACACCAAGGAAAAAAGCGTTTCTCCGGACGGTAATGCCTTACATCACGAGTCAAAATGCCGCGATTACTGCGGATCGTAACTGGCTGATTTCCAAACAGTACGATAGCCGCTGGTCGCCATCAGAGCGCGCGCGTCTGAAAGATATCACGAAGCGCTACAAGCTGAGCTGGAACGGTAACACGCGTCGTGTTCCGTGGAATGCTCTTCTTGAGCGTGTGGATATCATCCCGGGCAGCATGGTTGCGACCATGGCTGCAGCCGAAAGCGGCTGGGGAACGTCTAAGCTTGCGCGTAACAACAACAACCTTTTCGGCATGAAATGCGTGAAAGGCCGTTGTACGAATGCGCCCGGCAAGGTGAAAGGCTATTCGCAGTTTGAATCCGTGAAAGATTCCGTGAACGCCTATGTGGTGAATCTGAACACGCACCCGGCCTACTCATCGTTCCGTAAATCACGCGCTCAGCTGCGTAAAGCGGACCAGGAAGTGACGGCCAGTACGATGATCCACAAGCTGAAAGGGTATTCGACTAAGGGACAGAGCTATAACAACTATCTGTTCGCTATGTACCAGGATAACCAGCGCTTAATCGCCGCTCATATGTAATCTCAAAAAAACGCCTTCCACTGGAAGGCGTTTTCTTTTCTAGATCAGCACCTCGCTGTGGCGATCCCGATACTCCTTCGGCGTGGTGTCATACTCTTTGCGGAACACCGAGTAGAAATATTGCAGCGACGGGTAACCGCACATCTGCGAAATTTCGTTGATCGACAGCGACGTGGAGATGAGCAGGCTGCGTGCTTTCTCCAGCTTTTCAGCATGGATGACGGCATGAATGGTTTCGCCCACCTCTTCTTTAAAACGCTTCTCCAGATTCGAACGCGAAATGCCCACCGAATCCAGTACCTGATCGACTTTAATCCCTTTGCAGGCGTGGTTGCGAATATAGTGCATGGCCTGAATAACGGCCGGGTCGCTTAAGGAGCGATAATCGGTTGAGCGACGTTCTACGACGCGAACAGGAGGCACCAGCAGGCGCTGAAGCGGCAGAGATTCTTTATCCAGCAGACGGTGCAGCAGCTTCGCCGCCTGATAGCCCATTTGACGCGTGCCCTGAGCCACGGAAGAGAGCGCCACGCGGGACAGGTAGCGGGTAAGCTCTTCGTTATCGATGCCAATCACGCACAGTTTTTCGGGCACCGGAATGTGTAAGTGTTCGCAGACCTGCAGCACGTGCCGCGCGCGGGCGTCCGTCACGGCAATAATCCCTGTTTGCGGCGGCAGCGTTTGCAGCCAGTCAGCGAGACGGTTCTGCGCGTGCTGCCAGTTTTCCGGGGCGGTTTCCAGCCCCTGATAGACCACGCCGCGATACTTCTCCTGCGCGACCAACTGGCAAAACGCGTGCTCACGCTCAACGGCCCAGCGCTTGCCGCTGGTGGCGGGTAAACCATAAAACGCGAAGCGATGGACGCCTTTCTCTTTTAAATGGAGAAACGCGGCCTCGACCAGGGCATGGTTATCGGTGGCAATATAGTGAACCGGCGGATAGTGTTCAGGCGAATGGTAGGAGCCGCCGACGCCCACGATCGGAACGTCGACGTCGGTCAGCAGTTGCTCAATGACGGGGTCGTCATAGTCGGCGATAACGCCATCGCCAAGCCAGTCTTTGATGTTCTCCAGACGGGTGCGAAAATCTTCCTCAATAAAGATATCCCACTCGGATTGCGACGCCTGCAAATATTCACCCACGCCTTCTACCACCTGACGGTCGTAGGCTTTGTTGGCATTGAATAACAACGTAATGCGGTGACGCTTTTCAAACATGGCTCACTTCCCAATTAAGTCACAATACTGTTATCAGGCCCGTCGCTTGGTGGCCGAGTCCATCCAGACTGCCAGTAAAAGAATGGCCCCCTTGACGATATACTGCCAAAACGTCGGGACGTCCATCATACTCATCCCGTTATCCAACGACGCCATGATAAATGCCCCCATGACCGCGCCCGCGACGCTGCCGATACCCCCTGCGAGGCTGGTGCCGCCAATAACGCAGGCGGCGATAGCATCCAGCTCGGCGATGTTACCGGCGGAGGGTGAACCCGCCCCCAGACGCGAGCTGAGGATCAACCCGGCGATGGCGACCATCAGGCCGTTAATGGCGAAGACCGCGAGTTTGGTGCGTTCAACGTTAATGCCCGAGAGGCGGGCAGCCTCAAGGTTGCCGCCGATGGCATAAATACGGCGGCCAAACGCGGTGCGCGTGGCCATAAACATGCCGCCCAGCAGCAAAAGCGTCAGCAGCAGCACGGGGGTCGGAACACCGCGATAGTCGTTTAAAAGCCAGATGGCGCCCAGCACAATGACGGCAGTGAGCGTCTGACGTCCCACCACCGACGTGGATGCTGGCGACGCCAGCCCCAGCGCCTGACGACGCATGCGTCCACGCCACTGCCACGCGACAAATGCCAGCAATCCCGCCACGCCGATGGTAAAGCCCACACCATCCGGGAGGTAGCTCTGACCAATCTGCGACATGGCCGCACTGGTCGGGGAGACGGTGGTGCCGTTAGTAATGCCGATTAAGATCCCACGGAAGGCCAGCATCCCCGCCAGGGTGACAATGAACGACGGCACTTTACGGTAGGCTACCCACCAGCCGTTCCAGGCCCCCAGTACCAGCCCCAATACCAGCGTGACCGCCACGGTCAGCGGCAGCGGCCAGCCGAGCCAGACGTCAAAAATCGCCGCCACACCGCCGAGGAGCCCCATCATTGAACCGACCGACAGATCGATTTCCGCGGAGATAATCACGAACACCATGCCGACGGCCAGAATGCCGGTGATAGCTGTCTGGCGGAGCAGGTTAGAGACGTTACGCGCGCTGAGGTACGAACCATCGGTCATCCAGGTAAAGAAGAGCATGATGACGATAATCGCCGCGATCATCACGAAAACCTGCAGGTTCAGCGCTTTTAGCCCTGCGAACGCACCGGGCGTCGGAACGGCGACTTTGATATCAGACGGGTTGCTTTTCGACATGACGTTCGCTCCTTAAAGCGGCTTCCATCACCTGCTCCTGCGTCAGGTTCTGGTTAATCAGGTTGGCTTTCAGTTTTCCCTCGTGCATGACCAGTACACGGTCGCTCAGGCCGAGCACTTCGGGTAACTCAGACGAAATGACAATGACGGCAATCCCTTGCTGTACAAGCTGATTAATCAGTTTGTAGATTTCATATTTGGCACCGATATCAATTCCGCGCGTCGGCTCATCAAGGATTAATATGCGTGGATTG
Source organism: Enterobacter sp. HK-058-C-ECC (assembly GCF_047531125.1). Lineage (NCBI taxonomy): Bacteria > Pseudomonadati > Pseudomonadota > Gammaproteobacteria > Enterobacterales > Enterobacteriaceae > Enterobacter > Enterobacter sp. HK-058-C-ECC. Next base: position 65,491 of record NZ_JBLKCH010000007.1, on the reverse strand, counting down.
AGAAGCAGGCAGCGCGCCAGAATCGCCTTCTGCTGGTTGCCGCCGCTCAGGCGGCCAATGGCCAGTTCCGGTGAGGAGGTTTTGACCTTCAATCGGGCGAGTGACTGAAGGATGCACTGCTGCTCGGCGGCATCGTCCAGGCTGCTCAGCGCGCCGGAGAAGCGATCGAGCGCCGCCAGCGTAATGTTTTTCCCCACCGCCATAACCGGCACGATGCCGTCTTTTTTGCGGTCTTCCGGCACCATAGCAATGCCGCGGGCGATCGCCTGCTGGCAGTTGTCGATTTTCACCGGCTGGCCGTCGATATAAATCGTGCCCTCCCAGCGCCCTGGCCACACGCCAAACAGACACTGTACGGCCTCCGTGCGCCCGGCGCCGACTAACCCGGCGATACCGAGGATTTCGCCGCTGTGCAGAGAAAACGAGACGTTATTCACACGCTTGATGTGGCGGTTAACGGGGTGCCACGCGGTCAGATTTTCCACGCGCAACACTTCATCACCTTTGGTGTGAGGCTCATTCGGGTAGAGCGCCGTCAGCTCGCGTCCTACCATCATGGTGATGATGTCATCCTCACTCATGCCCGCGGCTTCACGCGTGCCGATGTGCTGCCCGTCGCGGATCACGCAGATGGTGTCCGAAATGGCTTTAACCTCGTTCAGTTTGTGCGAAATGTAGATGCAGGCGATGCCGTGATTTTGCAGATCGCGAATGATATCGAGCAGTACCGCAGTTTCCTGTTCGGTGAGCGAGGCCGTGGGCTCATCAAGGATCAGCAGCCTGACCTGTTTATTGAGCGCTTTAGCGATTTCAACCAGCTGCTGTTGCCCCAGTCCCAGGTCGCCCACGCGGGTGTCCGGTGAAATGCTGAGGCTCACCTGCGCGAGCAGCTTTTCACAACGTAGCGTCATGGTGTCGTAATCCAGCACGCCGTGGCGGGAAATTTCGGCCCCAAGGAAAATGTTCTCCAGCACGGTGAGATGCTTCACCAGCGCCAGTTCCTGGTGGATGATGGCGATGCCTTTACGTTCGGTATCACGAATGTGAGTCGCCTGGATAACTTCGCCAGCAAAAACGATTTCGCCTTCGTAACTGCCATACGGGTAGATCCCGCACAACACTTTCATCAACGTTGACTTGCCTGAGCCGTTCTCGCCACACAGCGAAACGACTTCGCCGGGGTTCAACCGGAGACTGACGTTATCGACGGCTTTCACCGTGCCGAAGCGCTTGGTGATGCTTTTCATTTCAAGTAAATAAGGCATAACTGCTCCACATAAACCGAGGGAAGAACAGTACAACGTGATGCGCCCCTGCAAAGCAGGGGCCGCGCCGGATTACAGTTCGCTCTTCTTGTGGAAGCCGTCTTTAATGACGGTGGCGTCAATGTTCTCTTTATTGACTTCAATAGGGGTGAGCAGGCGAGCCGGAACGTCTTTCAGCCCGTTATTCAGCGTTGCGTCTGCGTTAGGTTGCTTGCCATTGCCCAGTTCCACGGCGATTTCCGCCGCCGTATTGGCAAGCTCGGTAATCGGTTTGTAGACCGTCATGGTTTGGGTGCCTGCGATAATGCGTTTTACGCCAGCCAGATCGGCATCCTGTCCAGAAATGGCGACTTTACCCGCCAGCCCCTGGGCGCTTAATGCCTGAATCGCACCGCCTGCGGTGGCATCGTTGGAGGCCACAACCGCATCAATTTTGTTGTTGTTGGCCGTCAGCGCATTTTCCATAATCTTCAGCGCGTTTTCTGGCAGCCAGCCGTCGGCCCATTGATCGCCAACCACTTTAATTTTCCCGTTGTCGATGTACGGTTTAAGGACCTTCATTTGCCCTTCGCGGAACAGCTTGGCGTTGTTATCCACCGGAGAGCCGCCCATCAGGAAATAATTGCCCTGAGGCACTTTGTCGATCAGGCTTTGTGCCTGTAATTCGCCGACTTTTTCATTATCGAACGAAATATAATAATCAATGTCCGCATTATTAATCATGCGGTCATAAGCCAGCACTTTTATGCCTTCTTGTTTGGCTTCTTTCACCACGTTACTTAATACCTGGCCGTTATAGGGGATAATGACCAGCACATCGACGCCACGGTTAATCATATTCTCGATCTGCGACATTTGCGTTTCTTCGTTGCCGTTAGCCGACTGAACAAACACGTTGGCGCCGAGGGATTCCGCTTTTTTTACAAAGATATCGCGATCTTTTTGCCAGCGTTCCAGGCGCAGGTCGTCAATCGCCATGCCAATTTTGACCTCTTTGGCATGACCGGCAAAACTGGCAAGCAGGAGCGTAGTGCAGAGCGTTAGGGGCAGGTTCTTTATCTTCATAATTATTAGGCCTTTTTGTAGGGGTATGTGTTGCTGAGATAAAAGAAACATTCACTGCTGAGACGCAGCAAATTTTTAACGCGGAAAGGCGGGCTGGCAATTACAGATTTTTATCTTCTCATTACGATATTTGGTTTATTTCTGAATTTATGACCGCGATCGGATTTTAAAATACGTAACGTCTTAATTACATTTGATTCTGGAATCCGCGCCGAAAAATAGTTTGTCTGCGCATTATTTTGCGAGCCAGCGCACAGTTGTGCATTCTCTCAATAGCAGTGTGAAATAACGTAATTGAGCAACCCAAAATGTCTATTCACTATTACTCCTGTATCAACGACTCGCCGCATACCCTGATTATGGAGCTCAATATGCAAGCTTATTTCGACCAACTCGATCGTGTTCGTTACGAAGGCCCGAAAACGACCAATCCTTTAGCATTTCGTCACTACAACCCGGATGAGCTGGTGCTGGGTAAGCGCATGGAAGATCATCTGCGCTTTGCCGCCTGTTACTGGCATACCTTCTGCTGGAACGGTGCCGATATGTTCGGCGTGGGCTCCTTTGACCGCCCATGGCAGCAGCCGGGTGAGGCCATCGAACTGGCAAAGCGCAAAGCCGATGTGGCGTTTGAGTTCTTCCACAAGCTGAACGTGCCGTACTACTGCTTCCATGACGTCGACGTGTCACCGGAAGGCGCATCGCTGAAAGAGTATCTGAACAACTTTGCGCAGATGGTGGATGTACTGGCGGCAAAGCAGCAGCAAAGCGGCGTGAAGCTGCTCTGGGGCACGGCAAACTGCTTCACTAACCCACGCTACGGCGCGGGTGCGGCAACCAACCCGGATCCGGAAGTGTTTAGCTGGGCAGCCACGCAGGTGGTGACGGCAATGAATGCCACGCATCAGCTGGGCGGCGAAAACTATGTCCTCTGGGGTGGCCGTGAAGGATATGAAACGCTGCTGAACACCGATCTGCGTCAGGAGCGCGAGCAGATTGGCCGCTTTATGCAGATGGTTGTCGACCACAAGCACAAAATTGGCTTCCGCGGCACGCTGCTGATTGAGCCGAAGCCGCAGGAGCCGACGAAGCATCAGTATGACTACGACGTGGCGACGGTGTATGGCTTCCTGAAGCAGTTCGGTCTGGAAAAAGAAATCAAAGTGAACATTGAAGCCAACCACGCCACACTGGCGGGCCACTCTTTCCACCACGAGATCGCGTCTGCGATTGCGCTGGGCATCTTTGGCTCGGTCGATGCTAACCGCGGCGACGCGCAGCTGGGCTGGGACACAGACCAGTTCCCGAACAGCGTGGAAGAGAATGCGCTGGTGATGTACGAAATCATCAAAGCGGGTGGTTTCACTACCGGCGGCCTGAACTTTGACGCCAAAGTGCGTCGCCAGAGCACCGACAAATACGATCTGTTCTACGGCCACATTGGCGCGATGGACACCATGGCGCTGGCGCTGAAAGTGGCGGCACGTATGATTGAAGACGGCGAGCTCGATAAACGCGTGGCGAAGCGTTACAGCGGCTGGAACAGTGAGCTGGGCCAGCAAATTTTGAAAGGTCAGTTATCACTTGCGGACATCGCGAAGTACGCTGAACAACATCAGCTGGCACCGCAGCACCAGAGCGGGCACCAGGAGCTGTTGGAAAATCTGGTCAATCACTACCTGTTCGATAAATAACAGCACGTAGGCCCGGTAAGCGTTAGCGCCACCGGGCATTTCTGTTAAAGGAGTCACCGTAATGTATATCGGGATCGATCTTGGCACATCGGGTGTGAAAGCCATCCTGTTAAGCGAACAGGGCGAGGTGTTAGCAACGCAGACGGAAAAGCTGCAGGTTTCACGTCCGCATCCGCTGTGGTCGGAACAGGACCCGGAGCAGTGGTGGCAGGCAACGGATCGTGCAATCAAGGCGTTAGGTGAACAGCATTCTCTGCGTGACGTGAAAGCGCTGGGGATTGCCGGTCAAATGCACGGTGCTACCTTGCTGGATAGCGAACATTGCGTGTTGCGACCCGCCATTCTCTGGAACGATGGCCGCTGTGCGGAAGAGTGTGCGCTTCTCGAGGCGCGCGTACCCACGTCTCGTGAGATTACCGGCAACCTGATGATGCCCGGCTTTACCGCCCCCAAGCTGCTGTGGGTGCAGCGACACGAGCCGGATATTTTCCGGCAGGTGGCGAAAGTCCTACTACCGAAAGACTATCTGCGCTTTCGTATGACGGGCGATTTTGCTTCCGACATGTCCGATGCCGCCGGCACGATGTGGCTCGACGTGGCGAAACGTGACTGGAGCGAGGCGATGCTGGATGCCTGCCACCTGACCCGTGAACACATGCCCGCGCTGTTCGAAGGTAGCGAGGTAACAGGCACACTGCTGCCAGACGTTGCGGAACGCTGGAATATGCCTGCCGTACCGGTGGTTGCCGGGGGCGGTGACAACGCTGCGGGTGCCGTGGGCGTCGGCATGGTTGAGGCAGGGCAGGCGATGCTGTCTCTGGGAACCTCTGGCGTCTATTTTGCCGTCAGCGACGGCTATCGCAGTAATCCCGAAAGCGCGGTGCACAGTTTCTGTCATGCGCTGCCAGGAAAATGGCATTTGATGTCAGTGATGCTGAGCGCGGCGTCCTGCCTGGACTGGGCGGCGAAACTGACCGGGATGGCTGATGTTCCTGCGTTGATCGCCGCAGCACAGCAGGCGGATGACGCTGCGGGTGCCGTCTGGTTTTTACCGTATCTTTCTGGAGAACGTACGCCGCACAACAACCCGGAAGCGAAAGGGGTGTTCTTTGGCTTAACCCATCAGCATGGCCCGGCAGAACTGGCGCGTGCGGTTCTGGAAGGAGTGGGGTATGCGCTGGCCGACGGAATGGACGTGGTCCATGACTGCGGCCTGAAACCCGCAAGCGTCACCCTGATTGGCGGCGGTGCGCGAAGCCCTTACTGGCGACAGATGCTGTCGGATATCAGCGGGTTGCAGCTGGATTTCCGCACCGGTGGCGATGTTGGCCCCGCGCTCGGCGCCGCGCGTCTGGCGCAGATAGCCATTCATCCGGAACAACCGCTTTCGCAACTGCTGCCGCAACTTACCCTTGAGCAGGCGCATTTCCCTGATGCGGCAAACCATGCGCGGTACGCGGAAAGGCGCGACGTGTTCCGCAAAATCTACCAGCAGCTGCTGCCGCTGATGTCGTAAACACGCTTGTCCGACCGCGGCACGAGGATGTCCTTTTTTGGTCTGTGCGTGCCTTTATTTCCTTGCCAGTATGGTGTCACACCCACTGGCGAGGAGATCCACCATGTCACGCATTGCACTCATCAATATTGATACTCAGCAGTCGTTCCATCATCGCAATTACTGGCAGGAGGACGACATTCCTGCCTTTCAGCAGGCGATGCTGGGGCTGATTGAAGGCTGCCAGGCGCGCGGTATTCCGGTCGTTGATATTTTCCATGTAGATGAAGACGGCCCCTTCACGCTGCAAAGCGGCTTTGTTAAACCCATGGCCTTTTTGCGTCATCAGCCGGATGTGGTTTTCCAGAAACACGTCCATAATGCCTTTACGGATACCGGGCTCGATCGCTGGCTGCGTGAACGTGATATCAACCAGTTGATTATCTGCGGCATTCGCACGGAGCAATGCTGCGAAACCACCGCCCGGGTGGCATCCGATCTGGGTTATGCTGTGACCTTTGTTAGCGAGGCCACGCTGACGTTCCCCATGACGTACAGGGGCATTACCCTGAGTGCAGCGGAAATTCGCCACCGTACCGAAACGGTACTGTCCGGGCGTTTTGCCGACATTAAAACGGTAGCGGAGACGCTGGAGTCACTGTAATGAGCATCGACGTCTGGTTCGTCATGTTGCCCGGGGTGCTGTCATTAGATATGACTGGCCCGGCAGAGACCTTTGTGCTGGCTGGCGACGCGTTTCGTCTGCATTACATTGGGCCGCAACCGGACGTTCCGACGTCGATAGGCCTGACAATGAGCGGCATCCAGCCGCTACCGGAAAGGCTTCCTGAGGGGAGCCTGCTGGTATTACCCGGCGTGAGCGACTCCCGCGCTCAATTTTCGACGCCACAGGCGTTACGGATACAGCACTGGCTGATGCGCCTGCAGCCGGTCATTCAGCGCCGGGGTATCACGGTGATGTGCGTCTGTTCTGGCGCGCTGCTGGCGGCGAAATCGGGCCTGCTGAACAACCGGCAGTGTACAACCCACCATGACGTTATCAGTCGTTTACGCACCGCAGCCCCCACAGCGACGATTAAAGAAAACCGCATCTTTGTGCAGGATGAGAACATCTGGACCAGCGCGGGGATCACGTCTGGCATCGATCTGGCGCTGCATATGATTAACCGCCTGTGCGGTCCCGAAAAGGCGCTGGCCGTGGCGCGCGAGATGGTGGTCTGGTTCCGCCGTTCCGGTGACGATCCCCAGCTCTCCCCGTGGCTGCGCTACCGCAATCATCTTCATCCGGCGATTCATCGGGCGCAGGATGCGCTCACCGCCGAGCCACAAAAAGCCTGGAGCTTGCCTGCTATCGCCGCGCTGGCGCACGTCAGCCCGCGCCATCTCACCCGGCTTTTTCAGTCACATTTAGGGATTAGCGTTCGCGATTATCTGGAGCAGCTGCGTCTGGCGGTGGCGGAGCAGTGGCTATTGCAGGGGCGCGGCGTGGAGCAGGCTTCACTGGCGGCAGGGTTTTCCTCCCCGCGCCAGTACCATCGCGCCCGGCAGCGAAGCATTAGCTGACGAAGCGGCGAGTGTCGATTTTTTGCAGCAGCATCGACAGCAGCAGGCTGATCGCCAGGGTCGCGGAAAAAATCCAGACGATATCCAGCATCGGCCAGCTTTTAAGCTCAACGCCTCTTGTCCGAAGCGCGTGGATCACCAGCGCGTGAAAACCGTAAATCCCGAGAGAGTGTCGTGAAATGACGCTCAGTACAGGAAGGGGACGCGTATTCAGGGTATTTTTAACGAGCATGAGCAGCGATACGGCACAGATAAAGACCATCGGCCCGCAGTAGAGATACCAGGTATCGGCAAAATTGCCGCGCCACTGCAGCTCATGCAGCGTCCCGCGTGAAATCACCGCCACGCCAGCGATAAACAGTGCCCCGCAGAGCCAGTTCAGACCACGTTTTTGCGTGTCCATCATTCCGATGGCGCGCCCCAACATGCCGTAAAGCACGTAATAGAAGGTATCGCCGTTGATATAAAGGTTGACCGGCAACCACTCAAAACCGTCGATTTTCTGCGAGACCGTATTTGGGTTGGCGAAAATGCCAATCACCACCATCAGGGCCAGAAGCATTTTTCCGCTGACGTTTTTCACCTGAATGAGGGGGGAGACCAGATAGATCACGATAATGGCGAAGAAGAACCACAGGTGGTAGAACACCGGCTTTTGCAGCACGTATTTTAGCGATAGTCCGGCGTTTATTGAGGTGAACAGCGTGATATAGAGCAAGGCAACGGCACTGTAGAACCCCAGGCAGGCCGCGATGCGGATGAAGTGCCTTGGCTGCGCGCTGCGTTCACCAAAAAAGAGAAAGCCGGAAATCATAAAGAACAGCGGCACGCTGACCCGCGACGCAGAGTTGAGAATATTGGCGATATCCCAGTTAACGGGGCTGATGCTGTGCGCATTCGTGACGTACCAGGTCGTCGTGTGGATCATGACCACCATCAGACAGGCTATTCCTCGCAGGTTATCAATCCAGTTAATTTTTGACTGCATCAGTTCCTCGTATTCCCTGTAAATTGAGTGTGACTCCCATTGTCCAAATGTCTTCGTTTGGAAAATTCTGAGTTTTATTCCGCAGGCTTGTCGGGAGGCCACGAGATTCGCAGAATGCCGGACCATAATCTATAAAAGCGTTGATACTAAAAATAACAGCCACTGACCAGGGCGGTAATAAAAATGATGATGAAGCGTGTGGCGTCACTCTTTCTGCTGTTCATACTGGCGGGATGCAGTGCGCCACAGGAAGCACCTGTGCAAAAAGCGCAGCAGGGTAAAATGAGCCCGGAACGTTCACTGAATATGGAAGCGCTCTGTAAAGATCGGGCCGCTCGCCGCTATAACTCGGACGTGCAGAAAATTGACGTTACCGGTTTTGAACGTTTTCAGGGCAGCTATGAGCTGCGGGGCCATACGTCGCGTAAAGAGGGCTTTGTCTGCTCGTTTGATGCGGACGGTCAGTTTTTACACCTCTCCATGCGCTAGCCTGCTCGGATAATCAACAGCCAGACGCCGTCAGCGTTCTGGCCGGAAGGCTTATTTCCCAATTTTCCCTAAACAACCCCGTTTCGTACTGTATATCTTGCAGCCAGCGGGTATACTGGTCCCTTCCATTTAAAACCACACGTATCCAGCACGAAATACTATGCAAAAGTTTGATACCAAGACCTTCCAGGGCCTGATCCTGACCTTACAGGATTACTGGGCTCGTCAGGGCTGTACCATTGTTCAACCTTTGGACATGGAAGTCGGCGCCGGCACTTCACACCCGATGACCAGCCTGCGCGCGTTGGGGCCAGAGCCAATGGCGACCGCGTATGTGCAGCCTTCCCGTCGTCCGACCGATGGTCGTTACGGTGAAAACCCGAACCGTCTGCAGCATTACTATCAGTTCCAGGTGGTGATTAAGCCATCACCCGACAATATTCAGGAACTGTACCTCGGGTCGCTGAAAGAGCTGGGTATGGATCCTACCATCCACGACATCCGTTTCGTGGAAGATAACTGGGAAAACCCAACGCTGGGTGCCTGGGGTCTGGGTTGGGAAGTGTGGCTGAACGGCATGGAAGTGACCCAGTTCACCTACTTCCAGCAGGTGGGCGGTCTGGAATGTAAGCCGATCACCGGTGAGATCACCTACGGTCTGGAACGTCTGGCCATGTACATTCAGGGCGTAGACAGCGTTTACGACCTGGTCTGGAGCGACGGCCCGCTGGGTAAAACCACCTACGGCGACGTGTTCCATCAGAACGAAGTGGAGCAATCCACTTATAACTTCGAATACGCGGACGTGGACTTCCTGTTCACCTGCTTCGAGCAGTATGAGAAAGAAGCGCAGCAGCTGCTGGCGCTGGAGACTCCGCTGCCGCTGCCTGCCTACGAGCGTATTCTGAAGGCCGCCCACAGCTTCAACCTGCTGGACGCCCGCAAAGCCATCTCCGTGACTGAACGTCAGCGCTACATTCTGCGTATTCGTACCCTGACCAAAGCCGTTGCAGAAGCTTACTACGCGTCCCGTGAAGCCCTTGGCTTCCCGATGTGCAACCGAAACAAATAAGAGGCGGCCATGTCTGAGAAAACTTTCCTGGTGGAAATCGGCACCGAAGAGCTGCCACCAAAAGCCCTGCGCAGCCTGGCTGAATCTTTTGCTGCGAACGTGACTGCCGAGCTGGATAACGCTGGCCTGGCACACGGTAAAATTGAGTGGTTTGCCGCGCCGCGCCGTCTGGCGCTGAAAGTGGCAAATCTTGCGGCGTCCCAGCCAGATCGCGAAGTCGAAAAACGTGGCCCGGCGATTGCCCAGGCCTTTGACGCGGAAGGCAAGCCGAGCAAAGCGGCGGAAGGCTGGGCGCGTGGCTGCGGCATCACCGTCGATCAGGCCGAGCGTCTGACCACGGATAAAGGCGAGTGGCTGCTGTACCGTGCGCACGTGAAGGGCGAAAGCGCGGAAGCGCTGCTGCCGGACATGATTGCCACGTCTCTGGCGAAGCTGCCTATTCCGAAGCTGATGCGCTGGGGCGCGTCTGACGTGCACTTTGTGCGTCCGGTTCACACAGTGACCCTGCTGCTGGGCGACACCGTTATTCCGGCCACCATTCTGGGCGTGGCGTCCGATCGCGTGATCCGCGGCCACCGCTTTATGGGCGAGCCAGAGTTCACCATCGACAATGCCGACCAGTATCCGCAGATCCTGCTGGAGCGCGGCAAGGTCATTGCTGACTACGAACAGCGTAAAGCCAAAATCAAAGCGGACGCGGAAGACGCGGCGCGCAAGATTGGCGGTAAAGCCGATCTGAGCGACAGCCTGCTGGAAGAAGTGACCTCGCTGGTGGAATGGCCGGTTGTGCTGACTGCGAAGTTCGAAGAGAAATTCCTGGCCGTTCCGGCTGAAGCGCTGGTTTACACCATGAAGGGTGACCAGAAGTATTTCCCGGTCTATGCCAACGACGGCAAACTGCTGCCAAACTTCATCTTCGTGGCAAACATCGAATCGAAAGATCCGATCCAGATTATCTCTGGTAACGAGAAGGTCGTTCGTCCGCGTCTGGCGGATGCCGAGTTCTTCTTCAATACCGACCGTAAAAAGCGTCTGGAAGATCATCTTCCACGCTTGCAGACCGTGTTGTTCCAGCAGCAACTGGGTACGCTGCGCGACAAGACCGACCGTATCGCGGAGCTGTCCGGCTGGATTGCCCGTGAAATCGGTGCGGACGTCAACCACGCAACGCGTGCTGGCCTGCTGTCTAAATGCGACCTGATGACCAACATGGTGTTCGAATTTACCGACACCCAGGGCGTGATGGGTATGCATTACGCGCGTCACGATGGCGAAGCGGAAGACGTGGCCGTGGCCCTGAACGAGCAGTATCAGCCGCGCTTTGCGGGTGACGAACTGCCGTCTAACCCGGTTGCGTGCGCGGTGGCGATTGCCGATAAGATGGACACCCTGGCGGGTATCTTCGGTATCGGTCAGCATCCGAAAGGCGACAAAGACCCGTTTGCGCTGCGTCGTGCTGCGCTCGGCGTGCTGCGTATCATCGTAGAGAAGAACCTGAACCTGGATCTGCAGACCCTGACCGAAGAAGCGGTGCGTCTGTACGGCGACAAGCTGACCAACGCGAACGTGGTGGATGACGTGATCGACTTTATGCTCGGTCGTTTCCGCGCCTGGTATCAGGATGAAGGTTACACCGTCGACACCATTCAGGCGGTGCTGGCGCGTCGTCCGACCCGTCCGGCTGATTTCGATGCGCGTATGAAGGCGGTTTCCCACTTCCGTACGCTGGAAGCGGCATCTGCTCTGGCGGCGGCCAACAAGCGTGTATCCAACATCCTGGCGAAGTCCGACGAGACGCTGAACGAGCGTGTGAACGCCGCGACGCTGAAAGAACCGGAAGAGATCGCCCTGGCGATGCAGGTTGTGGTGCTGCGCGACAAGCTCGAGCCGGTCTTCGCGGAAGGTCGCTACCAGGAAGCGCTGGTGGAGCTGGCTGAGCTGCGTGACGTTATCGACGCCTTCTTCGAGAAAGTGATGGTGAACGTAGAAGATAAAGAGCTGCGTGTTAACCGTCTCTCTATGCTCGAAAAACTGCGTGAGCTGTTCCTGCGCGTGGCGGATATTTCGCTGCTGCAGTAATGTGCCCGTTGTGACAAATGCTAAAAACCCGCTTCGGCGGGTTTTTTTATGGGGCTTTCGTAGGCCGGATAAGCGCAGCGCCATCCGGCAGGTTTAGCCGATCGCGATCAGGCTGGCTTTTAAAGCGTCCGGAACAGGATCCAGAAGCGTGGGTTGCAGAAGATTCAGGCAGGCATAAAGTCTGCCGTAAAGCGCCATTTTTGGGGCGGGTTATTCGCAATCTACCAGTGCGTCGGTAAAACGTTCGCAGTTATCCGCCAGTTCGGTGAAGTCGGTGGCGTGGTTGAAGGGCAGAGTGATTAAAGAATGAACTTGGGTTGGGGTAGCAGCCATATTGGCAGCCTCCGATAAGTGATAAAGCTTCCACCTCCGGAAATGCTAACTTCGCTGGTGGTGGACTGAACAGAGTTAGCATTACCGGCCTTATCGGATACCGGCGCATCTTTCGATGCCCCTGCTCAGCCCACCATTGAGATGTAGCAAAGCATGCTGCACAAAATGTGCCGCCGATAAGATAAGCCAGGATGCTAAACCCGGCACCTGATTTTGCAGGTGCGAAGAGAACTTACTGCTCATCAAAACAGGCGGCAACAGATTTGAGCTATGCCACTGAGGATATTACCATTTCTGGAAAGAGACTCGCAAAATTACCGCAATGAAAAGCATACTGCGGGCAGAGGTCTTACAGCGACGCTATGGTCCGGCTGTAAATCGCTGAGGCGTTTCCTGCAGGCCGGGTAGCCAGGGTGGTGGCGACTGAGCCACCCTGGCACGTTCACGGGTATTGTCGTTACAGAGTAGCAAGGAACATAAAGTGAACGGAATGACCACCAGAGTCGTATGCTTCCCCTCACCCTAACCCTCTCCCCAAAGGGGCGAGGGGATTGTTCACTGCTCGCATTAATTTGTGGGGATCCCTCAGCCCAAAGGGAGAGGGAGTATAAGTCGTCCAAAATTTAACCTTGAAACCGTCAACACATTACCGCTATCCTTATCGCGTTAACTTTCTCGCGCTGGAGCGCCCCCCAAAAATGAACAAACACGACTGATGAATTTCGATCCTTGCTAAACGCTAGCGCGTCGGCAGGGGATGTTTTGATTTCATTCAGGAGTGCTTATGGCTCATTTTGCGCAGTCCCCTTCTTTTATTTTGCATCAGGTCACCTGTCAGTTTCCGACGGGCGATACCCTTTTTGGTCCGCTGAATCTTTCGCTGGAACCCTCCCTGTGCGCGCTGGTTGGCCGCAACGGCAGCGGAAAAACGCGTCTGCTGCGTCTGCTGGCGGGGCTGGACGAACCGGCTACCGGTCATATCGAACGCTTTGGCTCGCATGCCTGGGTGGCGCAGCAGCACGTCATTTCTTCGCAGACGACGCTGGCTGAACTTCTCGGATATGACGCGATTTTTGCGGCGCGTAAGCGCATCGACAGCGGCGATTACCTGCCCGACGATCTGGCGTTGCTCGACGGTTACTGGGATATAGCCGAACGTCTGAGCGAAGCGTTTATCAATGCGAAGCTTCCGCCGTTTGATCCGGATAAACCTGCCGGTGAACTCAGCGGCGGCGAGCGCATTCGTGCTCTGCTGTGCGGGGCGTTTACGGCTGAAGCGGATTTCATGCTGCTGGACGAACCCACTAACCATCTGGATCGACAAGGCCGGGCATGGTTCTACGACCAGTTGAGTCGGTATCAGGGCGGCGTACTGGTGGCCTCCCATGACCGTGAGTTACTGGCTCAGGTACCCCGTATCCTTGAGCTGAGCGCCTCGGGTCTGCGCAGCTACGGCGGAAATTATGCGGATTATCAAGCCCAGCGCGATGCCGAACAGCAGGCGGCCCGCGCGGCGCTGGAACATGCGGCAACCGAGCGCAAACGCACCCGCGCACGCATGCAAAAAGAGCATGATGACAGCCAGCGGCGTTCGGCAAAGACGTTACGCACCGTCGATACCCTGAATATCGCGTCGTTTGAGCGGGTCAAATATAAAGGCGCGGCAAAGGAACGTATCGGCTCCTGGAAAAAACAGCACAGCGAGCAAAATGAAGCGCTGAACGCTGCGGTTAACAAGGCGCGCGAGCGGGTTGAAGACGATAACCCGGTGATGTTCACTCTGCCGGGGAGTCAGGTCCCGGAGGGCAAACAGGTACTGGTGCTGGAGGATCTGGTGCTGCCGCATGTGCCTGTTCCACCGCTTACCTGGCGTATGGACGGACCGATGCGCGTGGCGTTAAAGGGACCGAACGGCTGCGGAAAATCGACGCTGTTAAAAACTATCCTCGGCGAGATGACTCCCCGTTCGGGTACCTGTAAGGTCTCCGTTAGCTGTGCTTATCTCGACCAGCATCTCTCCCGGCTCGATCTCTCGCAGTCGGTCATGACGCATCTCAATTTGAGTCATACCCCTCTGGAAGAAGGGGTATTGCGAACCCGTTTAGCGCAGCTTCAACTGGGGGCTGACAAAGTGATGCTCCCATTGACTGCGCTCAGCGGCGGTGAGCGTTTTAAGGCTGCCCTGGCCTGCGTGCTGTGGCGCGCGGAGGCCACGCAGCTTCTGCTGCTGGATGAACCGACCAACCATCTGGATCTGGCTTCAGTCCAGGCCATTGAAGCGGCGCTGGCCGGTTTCCCTGGGGCACTGCTGGTGGTATCACACGATGAGGCGTTTTTAAGCGGCTTAACGTTAACGCATGAGCTGGTGTGGGAAGAGGCGGGTTGGCGTTGTGATAGCCTGTAAAACACAAGCCCCCGCAAAGGCGGGGGCATTCAATCTTCACTACGCTATCTGTTTGCTGAGTGCAGGGTTGGCCTGAATCAGGCGCATCAGCCTTAACTCGGTTGGGGTGGGTTTCTCACGTTTTGACTCCCACTCCTGCACCATAGCCACGCTGACACCCATCGCTCTGGCGAATTCTTCGGTTTTCAGTCCTGTCCCTTTGCGCAATTGCTCATATTCTGTAAAGGGATTGGATTTTTGTTGCAGGGTAATCGTCTGCGGTACATCTTTAAAAATGATCTGTTCCAGACTGCTCAGCAGTTCAAACTCAGGATCTTTATATTCCATTGAGGACTCCTCTTAAATCTCACATCGTGATCAAGAACATCAGAGAGCCAATTAAGAATAGTCCCTAATACCAACCCAGGATCGTCACGGGTGTGATTAATCGTGCGGTAACGATCGCTGTATCCGATTCAGCAATATGGAGAGTTATGCTAATTCCCTGATTAGTCATATGTCGGCTTCGCCAGGTATTTTTTTGTAAATGATAAGAAATAAATCGGCAATAGCCGTTTTGCATGAAAAGAGTATCTTGCAAGGCTGACCTGGACTATCCTTGTCAGCGTCGGGCACGCGTGTGCCGGTGTGCGCTTTTTTGGGTGAAAGGAGTAATAAAATGGCGACAGGAAAGTCCTGCTCTCGCTGGTTTGCGCCTATTGCGGCGTTGTTGATGGTTGTTAGCCTGAGTGGGTGTTTTGATAAAGAAGGCGATCAGCGCAAAGCGTTTATCGATTTTCTGCAGAATACAGTGATGCGCAGCGGCGAGCGGTTGCCGACGCTGACTGCGGATCAGAAAAAACAGTTTGGCCCCTTCGTGTCCGATTACGCCATTCTTTATGGTTATTCACAGCAGGTGAGCCAGGCGATGGATTCCGGTATCCGCCCGGTAGTGGATAGCGTGAACGCCATCCGCGTTCCACAGGATTATATGACGCAACGTGAACCGCTGCGCCAGTCCAACGGTGCGCTTGGCGTGCTGAGCCAGCAGTTGCAAAATGCGAAAATGCAGGCTGACGCGTCACGTTCTGCGCTGAAGCAGGGCGACGATCTCAAACCGGTCTTCGACAAAGTGTATGAGAAAGTGGTGACCAAACCGTCTGAAGCACTGCAGCCGTTGATTCCAGCCGCGCAAATCTTCACGCAGCAGCTGGTCCAGGTGGGTGACTTTATCGCCCAGCAGAATACGCAGGTGAGCTTTGTTGCCAACGGTATTCAGTTCCCGACCTCGCAGCAGGCAAGCCAGTACAATACGCTGATTGGGCCGCTGGCCTCCCAGCATCAGGCCTTTAGCCAGGCCTGGAGTGCGGCAGTCACTGCCACAGAATAAGACGAAAAACCCCGCTTCTGGCGGGGTTTTTTTATGCATACAGAAAATAACGCTTGTCATTCCTCTACCACATCGGTATAACTGTTCTCGTCGGTTTGTTACACAGACCTAAAGCAGTTTAGTAAAGCAGTCCAGATTGTTATCCATAGATACCCTTCGTAGTGACCCTTCCTTCATCGCTTAAAAATCTGTAACGCAATCCATCAAGCCGGAAGGCACAATATATTTGTTAATAAGGTAATTTCTATGTCTGCTAAAATGACTGGTCTGGTAAAATGGTTCAACGCTGATAAAGGTTTCGGCTTCATCACTCCTGACGATGGCTCTAAAGACGTGTTCGTACACTTCTCTGCTATCCAGAACGATGGCTACAAATCTCTGGACGAAGGTCAGAAAGTGTCCTTCACCATCGAAAGCGGCGCTAAAGGCCCAGCAGCTGGTAACGTTGTAAGCCTGTAAGCTTCCAACCCAGTAGCAAAGAATTTAAAAACCCGCCTTCTGGCGGGTTTTTTCGTTTCTACCGTTGCACCTGCGGGTTCACGCAGTTTATCTCCACCTTTCCACCTAATGCGGCAATCAGATTATCAACCGCGGTGGCCGCCATGTTGTAGCGCGTCTCATGGGTGGCTGAGCCGATGTGGGGCAGGGCAACCACGTTAGGCAGCGAAAGCAGTGGCGAATCCACCGGCAGCGGCTCCTGCTCAAACACGTCCAGACCTGCGGCATGGATCTCACCGTTTTGCAGGGCCTCAATCAGCGCCTTCTCATCCACCACCGGGCCACGACCCGCGTTGATGAAAATGGCGGACGTCTTCATTTTTTCAAACGCCTCTTTGCCGATTAGATGACGGGTTTCGTTCGTCAGCGGCAGAACCAGGCAGACAAAATCGGCTTCCTGCAGCAGGGTATCCAGCTCGCAGTAACGGGCGTTGAAGCGTTCTTCGGCTTCACTGTGATGGCGACGCGCGTTATACAGAATCGGCATGTTAAAACCAAAATGCGCGCGCTGCGCCAGCGCCAGCCCGATACGCCCCATACCGACAATGCCCAGCGTTTTGCCGTGAACATCCACCCCGAACCAGTCCGGACCAATGCTTTTTGTCCACTCGCCCGCTTTGACGCGCTCGGCGACTTCCACTACGCGACGGGCCGTGGTGAGCATGAGCGCCATCAGCGTGTCGGCCACGGTTTCCGTCAGGGCATGCGGCGTATGCATCAGCAGGATCTTGCGGGCGTTTAGGGCATCTACGTCGAAGTTGTCGTAACCCACGGAAACGGTAGAGGTAGCACGAAGCTTCGGCATTTTCTCCAGCAGGGCGACATCCACTTTTTCGCTTGAACCCAGCAGGCCTTCGGCGCTGGCGAACGCGTCGGCGTGCTGTGCCACGGTTTCCGGGCGCAGGTTCTTCACCTGCGTGACGGTAAAGTGCTCTTCAAGACGTTTCTGCAGATCTTCCGGCAGGGCTTTATACAAAATGACGGACGGCTTCATGCTAATCTCCGTTGATTTTTTTAAGGATTCAGGCGTGGCGAGCGCCGACAGGGTGTTGTTGATTATTAGCAGGCTTAACAATCAGAGTAAGCCACACCGAGGCGAAAAGCGCCACCCCCATAAAGATGTACGATGCGGACGGACTGCCGGTGGCACCGTTCAGGTAACCCACGAACCAGGAGCCGCAGAACGAACCCAGTGCACCCATACTGTTAATCAGCGCCATCGCGCCACCCGCAACGTTACGCGGCAGCATCTCGGGGATGATGGCGAAGAACGGTCCGTACGGGGCATACATGGCGGCACCGGCAATCACCAGCAGCGTATAAGAGACCCAGAAGTGGTTTGCGCCCACGGCCCAGGAGCCAATAAAGGCGAAGGCAGCAATCAGCAGCAGCGGCCAGACAAACAGCTTGCGGTTCTGCAGCTTGTCCGACGCCCAGGAGACGATGATCATCGCGATGGTTGCCGCCAGGTACGGTACGGATGACAGCCAGCCTACTTCGACCATGCCGAGGTTTTCACCGCCGCTGCGGATAATGGACGGCAGCCACAGCACAAAGCCGTACACGCCAATGCTCCAGGTAAAATACTGTGCGCAGAGCAGGATCACGTTACGCGAGCGGAAGGCTTCACCATAGTTACGTACCGCCTTCAGACCTTGCTGTTCTTTATCCAGTTGCGCCTGCAGCGCTGCTTTTTCATCTTCGGAAAGCCATTTCGCCTGGGCAGGTTTATCTTTCACCAGCACCCACCAGCAGAAGGCCCAGATAATTGCCGGCACCCCTTCAATAATAAACATCTCGCGCCAGCCGAAGGACTGGATCAGGTAGCCCGACACCACCGACATCCACAGTACCGTGACCGGGTTACCGAGGATCAGGAAGGTATTCGCGCGCGAGCGCTCAGATTTGGTAAACCAGTTGCTGATGTAGATCAGCATCGCGGGCATAACCGCCGCCTCAACGACGCCGAGGATAAAGCGAATGGCGGCCAGGGCAGGAATATTGTTCACCATGCCGGTCAGTGACGCGCAGGCGCCCCACAGGATCAGACAGATGAAGATCAGCTTACGCACGCTGCGGCGTTCCGCATAAATCGCGCCGGGGATCTGGAAGAAGAAGTAACCCAGGAAGAAAAGGGCACCCAGCAGGGAAGAGATACCTTTGGTGATCCCGAGGTCCTCGGTGATCCCTGCTGCGGACGCGAAGCTGAAGTTGGCACGGTCAAGGTACGCCAGGCTGTACGTGATAAACACGATTGGCATGATGTACCACCAGCGTTTTACTGCATTGGTCGAACTGTTCATAGGCTTGCCTCTGTTGTTGAGGTTGTTACCGCCGTTGTCTGTAGGGTACACGGTGGCTTAATTATTTGGTGCGGCTTGCTGGCCTCACCCTGGCCCTCTCCCTGTGGGAGAGGGAATTTAAACGCCGAGCTGTGCTCGCGTTGGTAATCCTTCGCTGTCGCCCTGCACCTGAATGGCCAGCGAGCCAATCTTGTTGCCTCGCGCGACGGCCTGCGGTAGCGTTTTACCTTCCAGCAGGGCGCTAATCACGCCCACGGCAAAGCCGTCGCCCGCGCCAACGGTGTCGACCACGTTCTCGACCTTCACTGCCGCGACCGCACCCTGTTCACCGTTGGCCGTTTTAAACCATGCGCCATCGGCACCGGTCTTCAGCACCACCGCTTTTACCCCTTTATTCAGGTAGAAGTCAGCAATGCCTTCCGGCGTGCTTTCGCCGGTCAGGATCATCCCTTCTTTCAGGCCTGGCAGAACCCAGTCCGCCCTGAACGCCAGACGGTTCAGTTTCTCCACCATTTCCGCTTCGCTTTTCCACAGCACCGGGCGCAAATTCGGATCGAACGAGATCGTTTTGCCCTGGGCTTTCAGGGTAGCTGCCGCATGATCCAGCAGTTCATACGAGCTGGCAGACAGCGCGGCTGCCACGCCGCTCAGATGAAGATGGCGCGCGGAGGCAAAGTAATCGGCGTGGTAATCCGCGACAGAGAGGTGGCTTGCGGCCGAGCCTTTACGGAAATACTCCACGATGGGATCGGTTCCATTTTCAACCTTGGATTTAAGCTGAAAGCCGGTAGGGAAGCGTCCGTCGAGGGTGACGCCAGCGGCATCAATCCCCTCTTTTTTCAGCGAATCGAGAACGAAATGGCCAAAGCTGTCATCCCCCACGCGGCTGACCCAGCCCACGTTCAGGCCGAGACGCGCCAGGCCGGTCGCGACGTTCAGCTCTGCGCCTGCGACGCGTTTGATAAAGTGCTCCACCGCACTCAGCTCGCCCGTTTCGGTGGCGACAAACATGGCCATGGCTTCACCAATCGTGATGACATCCAGCGTCTTGTGCATGGTTTACTCCTCGCGCAGCAGGTTGACGTAATGGCGGGTAACGGCGGTTAAATCCGACCCTTCCAGCGGGAATTCGATACCGCGCGGGGCATCGGCAGGCAGTTGGCCGAGCAGATCCAGCCAGCGTGCATCGGCGCGGTCCGGTGCGACGGCGCGGAAGTTATCTTTATGCGGCACGGCGGCTTTCACGTGGATATAGCTCACTGCAGGGGCCAGATGACGCGCGGCCTCTTCCGGGGAGTCGCCGACCCACAGCCAGTTCCCCATGTCGAAGGTCAGCGTGACGGGGAGCGCCATTTCCCGACAGGCGGCCTGGAAGCGCTGCATGGGCGCGAGCTGTCCGCAGTCGGTCTGATCGTTCTCCACGACCAGCGCCATACCGCTGGTGTTCAATAGCGTACGCAGGGCGTCGAGCGGTTGCGTGTCGCTGAAATGGCCGAGGGAAACCTTCAGCCACAGGGCGTTCAGGGTGTTGGCTTCAGAGAGATAGTGGGGCAGGTCCGGGTTGAGGGTGCCGCCGGGCATAAACAGGGCGGCGGGTGCGGAGTAGCACGCCAGCAGGCCCAGCAGCTCAATGGATTCGCCCAGCGCAGGCAGCGCCAGCAGCTCTTCGCTGTTGAACAGCTCGCGGCGGATCTCCACGCCGTCTGCCCCCGCGCCAGCAATAACAGGGAGCATCGCCCGTTGACCGCCCGCCTGCCGCACCTGTTCCGCACCGTACGCGGCGGTAACCACCATAATTTTCCTGCCCATCTTCGGACTCCATCGCAACATATCAATACTATTACGCTAGATGGAACCGGTTCCAAAGAAAAGGTCAGGATGTTGAATTTATGATCGCTATCACAAGGGAAATTTAACGCGCGGTAGAGCCACGAACGATCAGTTCACCGGAGAAGACCTGCTCGCGAACGGCATCGCTGGTGCCTTCAATACGACGAACCACTTGTTCAACAGCAGCATAGCCAATCTGCCAGGTGGGTTGTTTGAGGGTGGTAATGCCTACGCCAGCCAGTTCCGCCCACTCCAGTTCATCGAATCCCAGCAGACCAATGTCGCTGCCCCAGTGCAGGCCAATGCGCTTGAGCGAGCGGGCAACCTGCAGGGTCAACGCCCCGTTGGCGGAGATAACGGCTTTTCGCATCCCGCGATGGCGCATGTGGAACTGACGCAGGGTGTTGTCGAGCTGCGCGGCTTCGTGCAGCGGCGTTTCGGCATTTTCGGCGATCACGCCGGGATAACGCTCCAGCGTGGCGCGAAATGCGCTCAGGCGTTCACGACGGGTGTTGACCATCCCCAGCGGTTCACTCAGAAACAGAATGGCCTCGAAGCCCTGTTCAATCAGATGTTCGGTGGCGGTTGTCGCGGCCTGGGTGTTGTCCAGCCCGACCACGTCGCAGGCAAATTCCGGGATTTTACGGTCGATGAGGACCATGGGCAGGGAGGGTTGCTGCAGGCGATTTAATCCTTCTTCACGCATGCCTACCGCGTTGACCACAATCCCTTCCACCTGATAGCTGCGCAGCAGGTCGAGATAATGCAGCTCCTGGTCGACTTCGTTGTTGGTATTACAGACCAGCGGCGTAAAGCCTTTCTCGCGACAGGCGGCTTCGATACCGCTGAGCACGTTCACGGAGTAGGGGTTGGTGATATCGGCGATGATCAGCCCGATAAGGCGGGTGCGGCCGCGTTTGAGCCCGCGCGCCATGAGGCTGGGACGGTAGTCGAGATCGGCAATGGCCTGTTCAATACGCGCCAGCAACGCATCGGACAGCAGGTGTTTCTCGCCGTTAAGATAGCGCGAAATGCTGGTTTTACCGGTTTTGGCGGCTTTCGCCACGTCGCTGATGGTGGCCCGGGCTGGTTTGCTCATCACTGATTTCCCTGAATTTAGTGAGAATACCTTAGCGGGAAAATCGGACGAATCAAGTAATTTGCCCGGTGGTGCTGCGCTTACCGGAGGTTGCGGTCTGATGCCCTCACCCCAACCCTCTCCCACGGGAGAGGGCGCAAACACTAAAAACGGCAACGGGGTTGCCGTTTTGCTTTTACCTACTGAATTGGGCTTAACGTAATCTCTACGCGGCGGTTCTGCGCTTTGCCTTCCGCCGTGCTGTTGCTGGCGATAGGGTTGGCAGGGCCCATGCCGCTGGTGCGGATGCGGTTTGCTTCAACGCCCTGGGTGATGAGTGAGCTTGCCACGGCATCGGCGCGCTGCTGGGACAGACGCATGTTCAGATCCTGGCTGCCGGTGCTGTCGGTGTAGCCCATCACGTTCACCGCGGTCTTATTGTACTCTTTCAGCACCATCGCCACGCCGGTCAGGGTATTCGCGCCAGCCGGTTTCAGCGTTGCGCTGCTGCTGTCGAAGGTCACGTTGTTCGGCATGTTCAGGATGATGTTATCGCCGCTGCGCGTCACGCTCACGCCGGTTCCCTTCATTTTGTCGCGCAGCTTCGCTTCCTGCACGTCCATGTAATAGCCTACGCCGCCGCCCAGCGCTGCGCCAATCAGCGCGCCTTTGCCGCGGTCTTTCTTGGAGGAGGAGAGCGCCCCAACGCCTGCGCCGACCAGCGAGCCGATACCCGCGCCAATGCCGGATTTACCCGCTTCGCGTTCACCGGTGTAAGGGTTGGTTGTGCAGCCAGAAACAGCCAGGGCACCGCTCACCAGAGCGGCAATAACGAGTACGCGTTTTTTCATCTTCTTTCCTTAATCCTTTTTATTCTTTGCCACGGCGAGCGTGGCAGTTGATTATGACGTCCAGATACGGAGAAAATTCCGGGTATAACTCTGAAATTTGTGACAAACCATAAACGGCCTCAACAAGAAGGCCGTAAACCTGCACGCAACCAGGAGCGCACGCTTGAGCACCTCAACGAAAACCATTCTGACCGCCGCCCACTGGGGGCCGATGCTGGTCGAAACCGACGGCGAAAACGTTCTGTCATCTCGCGGAGCATTGCCAACACAACATCCCAACTCTTTACAGACCGTCGTTCGCGATCAGGTGCATAGCAAAACGCGCGTGCGCTGGCCGATGGTGCGTAAAGGTTTTCTGGCCTCGCCGGACAAGCCGCAGGGTATTCGCGGGCAGGATGAGTTTGTTCGCGTGAGCTGGGATGACGCGCTGGCGCTGATCCACACCCAGCACAAGCGCATTCGCGACAGTTACGGTCCGTCGTCGATTTTCGCCGGGTCCTACGGCTGGCGCTCTAACGGGGTGCTGCATAAGGCGTCGACGCTGCTGCAGCGCTATATGAGCCTGGCGGGAGGCTATACCGGTCATCTGGGGGATTACTCCACCGGTGCGGCGCAGGCGATCATGCCGTACGTCGTGGGCGGGAACGAAGTGTATCAGCAGCAGACCAGCTGGCCGCTGGTGCTGGCGCATATCGATGTGGTGGTGCTGTGGAGCGCTAACCCTCTTAACACGTTGAAAATTGCCTGGAATGCCAGCGACGAGCAGGGCATTGGCTATTTCGACGCGCTGCGCAAAAGCGGCAAGCGCATCATCTGCATTGATCCGATGCGTTCTGAAACCCTGGATTTCTTCGGCGACAGCGCCGAGTGGGTTGCCCCGCATATGGGCACCGACGTGGCAATGATGCTGGGTATCGCCCATACGCTGGTGGAAAACGGCTGGCACGATGTCGAATTTCTGACGCGCTGTACCACCGGCTTCGATAAGTTCGCCGACTACCTGACGGGCCAGTCCGATGGCGTGGCGAAAACGGCAGAGTGGGCAGCAGAGATTTGTGGCGTTCCTGCGGATAAACTCCGCGAACTGGCGGCGTTATTCCATAAAAATGCCACGATGTTAATGTCCGGCTGGGGGATGCAGCGCCAGCAGTTTGGCGAGCAGAAACACTGGATGCTGGTGACCCTTGCCGCGATGCTTGGGCAGATCGGTACGCCGGGCGGCGGTTTTGGTCTCTCCTATCATTTTGCCAATGGTGGTAACCCCACGCGTAAAGCGGCGGTGCTGGCGTCTTTGCAGGGCTCAGTGCAGGGCGGCGTGGATGCGGTGGATAAAATCCCGGTGGCGCGTATTGTTGAAGCCCTGGAAAATCCGGGCGGGTTCTATCAGCACAATGGTCTGGACCGCCACTTCCCGGATATTAAATTTGTCTGGTGGGCGGGCGGGTCAAACTTCACGCACCATCAGGATACCAATCGCCTGATCCGCGCCTGGCAGAAGCCGGAGCTGGTGGTGATTTCAGAGTGCTTCTGGACCGCTTCGGCGAAACACGCCGATATCGTCCTCCCGGCGACCACCTCGTTTGAGCGTAACGATCTCACCATGACCGGCGACTACAGCAATCAGCATATGGTCCCGATGAAGCGCGTGGTGGCCCCGCGTGATGAAGCGCGTGACGATTTTGACGTGTTTGCTGAACTGAGCGAACTATGGGAAACGGGCGGTCGCACGCGTTTTACTGAAGGGAAAAGCGATCTGCAATGGCTGGAGACCTTCTACCAGATTGCCGGGCAGCGCGGCGCGGCGCAGGGCGTGACGCTTCCGCCATTTGCTGAGTTCTGGGAGGCGAACCAGATTATTGAAATGCCGGAGAGCGAACAGAACGCGCAGTTTGTTCGTTTCGCTGATTTTCGACGCGATCCGGAGAACCATCCGCTGAAAACCGAGAGCGGAAAGATTGTGATCTACAGTGAGCGCATCGCCAGCTTTGGCTATGCTGACTGCCCGCCCCATCCCACGTGGCTCGAACCGGACGAATGGCACGGCAACGCCCGGCCGGATCAGCTGCAGGTGTTGTCTGCCCATCCCGCGCACCGTCTGCACAGCCAGCTTAACTATACCTCCCTGCGCGAGCAGTATGCGGTCGCCGGACGAGAGCCGATCACGCTGAATACCCTCGACGCGAAAGCGCGCGGGATTGCGGACGGCGACGTGGTGCGCGTCTGGAACTCACGCGGGCAGGTGCTGGCAGGGGCGGTGGTGAGCGACGGGATTAAGCCGGGCGTGATCTGCATTCATCAGGGCGCATGGCCTGACCTTGAGCTCGCCGAAGGCGGTATCTGTAAAAACGGGGCGGTTAACGTACTGACCAAAGATCTCCCCAGCTCTAAGCTGGGGAATGGCTGCGCAGGAAACACGGCGCTGGCCTGGGTCGAGAAATATACGGGCCCCGAGCTTACCTTAACGGCGTTTGATCCGCCTGCCAGCTCATGATCCACGTCGGGTGCTGGGTGTCATCCTGCCAGGCGCTGTCTTCAATGCGAAAGCCCTGCGCATGGTAGAAGTTCACCGCCCGGACATTTTTCTGATACACCTCCAGGGTTAAGTGCGGAAAGCGCTGTTGAACATGGTTCAGCAGCGCGCGCCCGATGCCTTTCCCGATGCATGACGGCGCCACAAACAGGGCGCCGACAAACTGAGACTGCATCACGCTGATAAATCCGCAAGGTTCGCCGTCCTGTTCCCAGACCCAGGTTTCAGCGGAGGGTAGGTAAACATCCCGCACCATGGCCTCATTCTCTTTCCAGTAATTCGGCGCGATAAACGGATGCGCTTCTGTGGTGCTTTCAAGCCACAGGCTCAGAAGCGGCGCGGTATTTTCACTTTGCCATTTGCGGATCATGATGGCCTCCCGGATGACAGAAGCAGCCGGTAACGTGGTCGTTGACCAGGCCACAGGCCTGCATAAAGGCGTAGCAGATGGTGGAGCCGACAAACTTAAAGCCGCGTTTTTTCAGGGCCTTCGAGAGCGCATCCGAGGCTGGGGTGGAGGCCGGGATGTCCGCGAGCGTGGCGGCCTGCGTGACTTGCGGAGTGTTGTTCACAAACGTCCAGACAAAATCTGAAAATGATTCGCCGTTTTGCTCCATCGCCAGATAAGCGCGTGCGTTACCGATGATGGCCTGGATCTTACCGCGATGGCGGATGATGCCGGCATCCTGCACCAGTCGCTCGACGTCCTCATCGGTCATCGCGGCGACGGCGACGGGATCGAACTGATGGAAGGCGTTGCGGTAATTTTCGCGTTTCTTCAGTACCGTAATCCATGACAACCCCGCCTGCTGGCCCTCAAGGCAGATCATCTCAAAGAGCTTTTTGCCATCCGTTTCCGGCACGCCCCATTCCCGATCGTGATAGTCGATATAAAGCTGATCCTGGCTTACCCAACCGCAACGTTCCATCCGTCATCTCCCTTATTGATACTGATTTTGCAAAAAATTCGTTCTGACCGGCTTGACGTGTTTACTATAAAGACAATAGTTAATACAGGGCTATAAGCTCTTCCTGAATAACGACAAATATCGCCGAATTCGGCTCTCTCTGGGGTCGCGTTGATGATGATAAAAAAAATCAGTGGTCGCCATGCTGTGTCTGGCCTGGTGGGAATTTCAGCCTGCCTGTTTTTTTGTAATACAGCGTCTGCCTGGCAACAGGAATATATCGTTTCAGACGGCCAAAATAATACGGCGGAACGCTATACATGGGACGCGGATCACCAACCGCGCTATGAGGATATTCTCGCTGAGCGTATTCAGTCTTCGCAAAACGCCCCGGGTCTTGCCCTGAATATACCGTCTGGCAGTACGGCAGAGGGGGCGATGAGCGTGGGCTGGAATTTTCCCGTTTCAGCGCGCATCACCACTGGCCCGGTGGTGGCGTGGCGTTATGACGGCACGGCTCCCATGATGATCAACGAGTTTGGGGATAGCGCGTCGACACAGTCAGTCACGGACCCGCTCTGGCATGCCAGCATCAGCACGCTGGGGTGGCGCGTGAATACCCAGTACGGCGATCTCCGGCCCTGGGCGCAGATCAGCTATAACCAGCAGTTTGGTGAAAATCAGTGGAAATCGCAGTTTGGTATGCCACAAACGCCCGCCCCTGCTCAAAACGGTAGCTGGATGGATGTCACCGTAGGAACGGATATTCCCTTTAATACCCACATGGCGGCCTATGCGTCGCTGGCTCAGGGGGAGCATACCACTACCGGTGAGGAGTTTTTATACACCCTCGGCGTCAGCGCGAATTTCTAGAGTTGTTACTTTTTTAAACGTTACGATAACATCTCGAATACAACAACCTCAGGGTTTACAGCGATAGCAGGTACTAACACGCTATCGCTTTATTCCCGTGCCAGGTCATTCATTCCCGATTCCAGGCATTTCATTCCGTTCCGCCTGCATTTCATGCCGTTTTACCCCAGGCATATTAAGGTTTTGTTTATCGTTGTCCTCAGCGAACTTCCTTAATTTCTCTTGCAGGACAACTGCCATGAACACATCAACCTATAACCGCACGCGCTGGCTCACGCTCTTTGGTACCATCGTCACTCAGTTTGCGCTGGGGTCGGTCTATACCTGGAGCCTGTTTAACAGCGCGCTTTCCGACAAACTCGGCGCGCCGGTCAGTCAGGTCGCGTTCTCCTTTGGTTTGCTGAGCCTGGGTCTGGCGATTTCATCTTCTGTCGCGGGCAAGCTGCAGGAGCGTTTTGGCGTGAAGCGCGTGACCATGGCGTCCGGCATCCTGCTGGGTCTGGGCTTTTTCCTGACCGCGCATTCCAGCAACCTGATGATGTTGTGGCTAAGCGCTGGCGTGCTGGTGGGGCTGGCGGACGGTGCGGGGTATCTGCTGACGCTGTCAAACTGCGTGAAGTGGTTCCCGGAACGTAAAGGCTTAATCTCGGCGTTTGCCATTGGTTCTTACGGTTTGGGCAGCCTCGGGTTCAAATTTATCGACGCCCATCTGCTGGCGTCCGTCGGTCTCGAAAAAACCTTCATGATCTGGGGCGCTATCGTGCTGGTGATGATTCTGTTCGGCGCCACGCTGATGAAAGATGCGCCGCAGCAGGAAGTGAAATCTGTAAACGGCGTGGTGGAGAACGACTTCACCCTCGCGCAGTCCATGCGTAAGCCACAGTACTGGATGCTGGCGGTGATGTTCCTGACGGCCTGCATGAGCGGTCTGTATGTCATCGGCGTGGCGAAAGATATCGCGCAGGGGATGGTGAAGCTGGATGCAGCCACGGCGGCCAACGCGGTGACCGTGATCTCCATTGCTAACCTCTCGGGTCGTCTGGTCCTCGGTATTCTGTCTGACAAAATTGCCCGCATCCGCGTGATTACGATTGGCCAGGTGGTCTCGCTGGTCGGTATGGCGGCGCTGCTGTTCGCTCCGCTGAATGAAGCCACCTTCTTCGCGGCGATTGCCTGCGTGGCCTTTAACTTCGGCGGCACCATTACCGTCTTCCCGTCACTGGTGAGCGAGTTCTTTGGCCTGAACAATCTGGCGAAAAACTATGGGGTTATCTATCTGGGCTTCGGGATTGGCAGTATCTGCGGCTCGCTGATTGCCTCCCTGTTCGGCGGGTTCTACGTGACCTTCTGCGTGATCTTTGCCTTGCTGATTATCTCGCTGGCACTGTCCACGACGATTCGTCAGCCGCAGCGTGAAGTCTTCAAAGAGGTGCATGCCTGAGACGTTAAATAAGGCCGGTTATCCGGCCTGTTTCTTATGTGAAAACCGAGGCTTTGCTGGCGTTGTCAAATTCCTGAAGTGTTTTTTGTAAATAACTGTACCGATCACACACTCTGCTGCCACTTTTCCCTTCCTCTGTGGTCTACTTACCACGCCTGTCGTCGTTTCACTGAACGATCCCCTGTGCGTATATGTAATCTGCCCACGTAATAATCAGCGTGGGCGGTGGTACTGTCCCTTGTTCCGGGTAGCTTGCATGAAATACATTAAATCGATGGCGCAACAAAAGCTCTGCTTTTTGCTGGCGTTGTACATCGGCCTGTTTATGAATGGCGCAGTTTTTTTTCGTCGGTTTGACGGTTATGCGCATGATTTTACCGTCTGGAAAGGAATTGCAGCGGTTGTCGAATTGGTCGCTGCGGTACTGGTCACCTTCTTTTTATTCCGTATTCTTACCCTGTTTGGCCGTCGCGTGTGGCGAGTGCTGGCAACGTTTATCGTGCTGTGCTCGGCGGGTGCCAGCTATTACATGACCTTTATGAACGTGGTAATTGGCTACGGCATTATTGCCTCGGTGATGACCACGGATATCGACCTCTCTAAAGAGGTTGTAGGGCTCCACTTTATTCTCTGGCTGGTGGCCGTCAGCGCCTTGCCGCTGCTGCTCATCTGGAGCAACCGCTGCCGCTACACGCTGGTTCACCAGATCCGCACGCCCGGAAAGCGATTCAGAAGCGTCGCCGTGGTGTTGCTGGCGGGCCTGATGGTCTGGGGGCCGATTCGCCTGCTGGAAGTGAAGCAGAAGAATGATGAACGTACCTCCGGCGTGGATCTGCCAAGCTATGGCGGTGTGGTCGCCAACTCGTATTTGCCGTCTAACTGGATCTCCGCGCTGGGGCTGTATGCGTGGGCGCAGGTGGATGAATCCTCGGATAATAAGTCGCTGATAAACCCGGCGAAGAAATTTACCTATGTTGCGCCAAAGGATATCGACGATACCTACGTCGTCTTTATTATCGGAGAGACCACGCGCTGGGATCATATGGGCATTCTCGGCTATAACCGAGATACCACGCCGAAACTGGCGCAGGAAAAGAACCTGATTGCCTATCGTGGCTATTCCTGTGATACCGCCACCAAGCTCTCCCTGCGCTGCATGTTTGTGCGCGAAGGCGGGGCGAGTGACAACCCGCAGCGTACGCTAAAAGAGCAAAACGTCTTCTCGGTGCTGCATCAGCTTGGATTTACGTCTGACCTCTATGCGATGCAGAGTGAGATGTGGTTCTACAGCAACACCATGGCGCAAAATATTTCCTACCGCGAGCAGATTGGCGCAGAGGCGCGCAACCGCGGAAAACCTGTCGATGACATGCTGCTGATAGATGAGATGAAACTCTCTCTCAACGGTAAGCCTGATGGTAAGCACATGATCATCCTGCATACCAAAGGGTCGCACTTTAATTACACCCAACGCTATCCGCGTAGCTTTGCCAAATGGACGCCGGAATGTGTCGGGGTGGATAAAGACTGCACCAAGGCTCAGCTGATTAACTCCTACGACAACTCCGTGATGTATGTGGATCACTTTATTGATACGGTAATTGACCAGGTTCGTGATAAGAAAGCGATTGTCTTCTATGCGGCGGACCACGGTGAATCCATCAATGAATACGAGCATCTCCACGGTACGCCACGCAAGATGGCGCCGCCGGAGCAGTTCCGCGTGCCAATGATGGTGTGGATGTCCGACAAGTATCTGGAAGACCCGGAGAAAGCGAAGATGTTTGCTCAGCTGAAGAAAGAGGCGGAGATGAAGGTGCCGCGTCGTCACGTTGAGCTGTATGACACCATCATGGGTTGTCTCGGCTATACCTCACCGGATGGTGGAATTAACGAAAACAACAACTGGTGTAAACTCCCCGATAACAGCGCAAAAGCCGCGCAGTAGCTGCTCTGGCGAGAATATCGCCAGTTGAATGGCTTTTTGAAAATAAGGGATTGACGGGGGCGCACCTCAGCAGTAAGATGCGCTCCGCATTCGGCGAGTAGCGCAGCTTGGTAGCGCAACTGGTTTGGGACCAGTGGGTCGGAGGTTCGAATCCTCTCTCGCCGACCACATTCTGAAAAGGGCTAACCGCAAGGTTAGCCCTTTTTGCATTATGACCTTACCCCACCAGAGTATCCAAAATGCCTGTTAGACCGGCTTCTCCCTGTCTGTTAACGATTTTGTGACATAATCCATTGTATTTTTTTATATATAGATTGATCTTTTTTCGCGTTGCTTATGGATAACCTCAGCATTTTTCGCTGTGCGTTTTAACGTTCGCGGTATTTAGTGCTCAGATAATCACCATTCTGCAAGAAAATTTACCCATTCTGAATAAAAGTTAATCACTGATTGTGGCGAAATAGGGAGAGAGTTGTGCTGCAACATGGCGAGTAGCATAAATTTCCCTGCTGAAAACTGGCGCTCATGGTTTTTTTAATCTTTGTTTGCGGTTTCTCACACTCAGCGTAAATCCCCGTCACCTGTATTGACGTTTTCACATTCTGTTGACAGATTGTAGGGCATGAGGGGCATTTCAGGGACGATCTGCGCTGCAACTCAAACGCTCTTCTGAAAGGATTCTCCATCCCTTTAACGCCTTCGGGCACCTCCGACCGGACCGGGTAAAAAATAAATAAAGGTCTGGCGGCGTAACACAACAAAGCAAAACATCACATTGGAGCAGAATAATGAGTATTTCCTTGAAGAAGTCAGGGATGCTGAAGCTTGGTCTGAGCCTGGTGGCTATGACCGTGGCAGCAAGCGTACAGGCAAAAACCCTGGTTTACTGTTCTGAAGGCTCGCCGGAAGGCTTTAACCCACAGCTCTTTACCTCTGGTACGACGTACGACGCAAGCTCTGTACCGATCTATAACCGTCTGGTTGAATTCAAAACCGGTACCACGGAAGTGATTCCGGGTCTGGCTGAGAAGTGGGACGTCAGCGAAGACGGTAAAACCTATACCTTCCACCTGCGCCAGGGCGTGAAGTGGCAGGACAGCAAAGATTTCAAACCAACGCGCGACTTTAATGCCGACGACGTTGTGTTCTCCTTCGACCGTCAGAAAAACGCCCAGAACCCATACCACAAAGTCTCTGGCGGCAGCTATGAATACTTCGAAGGGATGGGCCTGCCGGATCTGATCTCTGAAGTGAAAAAAGTGGACGATAATACCGTTCAGTTCGTGCTGACGCGTCCTGAAGCGCCGTTCCTGGCAGACCTGGCCATGGACTTCGCCTCTATTCTGTCCAAAGAGTACGCGGATAACATGCTGAAAGCCGGTACGCCGGAGAAAGTCGACCTGAACCCAATCGGTACCGGTCCATTCCAGCTGCTGCAGTACCAGAAAGACTCCCGTATTCTGTATAAAGCGTTCGAAGGCTACTGGGGCACCAAGCCGAAGATTGACCGTCTGGTCTTCTCCATCACGCCTGATGCGTCCGTACGTTATGCAAAACTGCAGAAAAACGAATGCCAGGTGATGCCATACCCGAACCCGGCAGACATCGCCCGCATGAAGCAGGACAAGAACATCAACCTGCTGGAGCAGGCTGGCCTGAACGTGGGCTATCTCTCCTTCAACACCGAGAAGAAACCGTTTGATGACGTGAAAGTGCGTCAGGCGCTGACCTACGCGGTGAACAAAGAAGCGATTATCAAGGCGGTTTACCAGGGCGCTGGCGTTGCAGCCAAAAACCTGATCCCACCAACCATGTGGGGCTATAACGACGACGTTAAAGACTACTCCTACGATCCTGAGAAAGCGAAAGCGCTGCTGAAAGAAGCGGGCCAGGATAAAGGCTTCACCGTCGAGCTGTGGGCGATGCCGGTACAGCGTCCGTACAACCCGAACGCACGCCGTATGGCAGAAATGGTTCAGGCTGACTGGGCTAAGATTGGCGTTCAGGCCAAGATTGTGACCTACGAGTGGGGCGAGTACCTGAAGCGCGCCAAAGCGGGTGAGCACCAGGCAGTCATGATGGGCTGGACCGGTGATAACGGGGATCCGGACAACTTCTTCGCCACCCTGTTCAGCTGCGCGGCGGCAAAAGACGGTTCTAACTACTCTCGCTGGTGCTACAAGCCGTTTGAAGACCTGATCCAGCCGGCGCGTGCGACCGACGATCACAACAAACGTATTGAACTGTACAAGCAGGCACAGGTTGTTATGCACGATCAGGCTCCGGCGCTGATTGTGGCTCACTCCACCGTGTACGAGCCAGTGCGTAAAGAAGTGAAAGGCTACGTGGTTGATCCACTGGGCAAACACCACTTCGAAAACGTATCGGTTGAATAATTAAAAGCAACGCCAGGCGGCGCTGCGCTTGCACTGGCCTACGGTCTGTAGGTCGGGTAAGCGTAGCGCCACCCGGCAGCAGTGCTTAATTCTTTCTCTGAAAGGAGAGGGGATAAGATTTGTGAGCAATACAGACGTCACGCCACTGGTCGTGCGTCATCAGAGAGAATCCGGGTTATGTTGCAGTTCATCCTCCGACGTCTGGGACTTGTTATCCCCACGTTTATCGGTATCACCCTTCTCACTTTTGCCTTCGTCCATATGATCCCCGGCGACCCGGTAATGATTATGGCGGGCGAGCGTGGTATTTCCCCTGAGCGCCATGCACAACTGCTGGCTGAACTCGGCCTCGATAAGCCGATGTGGCAGCAGTATCTCCACTATATCTGGGGCGTGCTGCACGGTGATTTAGGGATTTCGTTGAAAAGCCGTCTTCCGGTGTGGGACGAGTTCGTGCCGCGTTTTAAAGCGACACTGGAGCTTGGCGTCTGCGCCATGATTTTCGCCACCGCGGTGGGTATTCCTGTCGGGGTACTGGCTGCCGTCAAGCGTGGCTCTATTTTTGACCATACCGCCGTGGGTCTGGCGCTGACCGGCTACTCCATGCCTATCTTCTGGTGGGGCATGATGCTGATCATGCTGGTCTCGGTGCAGCTTAACCTGACACCAGTTTCCGGGCGCGTCAGCGATATGGTCTTCCTGGACGACTCCAACCCGCTCACCGGCTTTATGCTGATTGATACGGCTATCTGGGGTGAAGAGGGCAACTTCATGGATGCCGTCGCGCATATGATCCTGCCTGCCATGGTGCTGGGCACCATTCCTCTGGCGGTGATCGTCCGTATGACCCGTTCATCGATGCTGGAAGTGCTGGGTGAGGATTACATCCGCACCGCCCGCGCCAAGGGCCTGACGCGTATGCGCGTCATTATCGTCCATGCGCTGCGTAACGCCATGCTGCCGGTAGTGACCGTTATCGGTCTCCAGGTGGGGACGTTGCTGGCGGGGGCGATCCTGACCGAAACCATCTTCTCCTGGCCGGGCCTGGGCCGCTGGCTGATTGACGCGCTGCAGCGCCGTGACTATCCGGTTGTGCAGGGCGGTGTTCTGCTGGTCGCGACGATGATTATCCTCGTCAACCTGCTGGTCGATTTGCTGTACGGCGTGGTGAACCCGCGTATTCGTCATAAGAAGTAAGGGGCCATCATGTCACAGGTTTCTGAAAACAAAGTTGTTGCTGCACCGGTTCCGATGACGCCGATGCAGGAGTTCTGGCACTACTTCAAGCGCAACAAAGGCGCGGTGGTGGGGCTGGTGTATGTCGCTATCATGATCCTGATTGCGGTGTTCGCAAACGTGCTGGCGCCGTATAACCCGGCGGATCAGTTCCGCGATGCGCTGCTCGCCCCGCCTGCCTGGCAGGACGGCGGTAGCCTGGCGCACCTGCTGGGGACCGATGATGTGGGCCGCGATGTGCTGTCGCGTCTGATGTACGGTGCGCGCCTGTCGCTGCTGGTCGGCTGTCTGGTGGTGGTGTTATCCCTGATTATGGGGATCGTACTGGGTCTGGTTGCCGGTTACTTCGGCGGCATTGTTGATAACATCATCATGCGTATCGTCGACATCATGCTGGCGCTGCCAAGCCTGCTGCTGGCGCTGGTGCTGGTGGCGATCTTCGGGCCGTCGATCGGTAACGCCGCCCTGGCGCTGACGTTCGTGGCGCTTCCTCACTACGTGCGTTTAACCCGCGCGGCGGTGCTGGTGGAAGTGAACCGCGACTACGTCACGGCGTCTCGCGTAGCGGGGGCCGGTGCGATGCGCCAGATGTTTGTCAATATCTTCCCGAACTGCCTTGCGCCGCTGATTGTTCAGGCGTCGCTCGGTTTCTCTAACGCCATTCTTGATATGGCCGCTCTTGGCTTCCTGGGCATGGGTGCGCAGCCGCCAACACCGGAGTGGGGCACCATGCTCTCCGACGTGTTGCAGTTCGCACAAAGCGCCTGGTGGGTTGTCACCTTCCCGGGTCTGGCAATCCTGCTGACGGTGCTGGCATTTAACCTGATGGGTGATGGCCTGCGTGATGCGCTTGATCCCAAACTGAAGCAGTAAGAGGCACGAGATGGCGTTATTAAATGTAGATAAATTATCGGTGCACTTCGGCGATGAAGGCACCCCGTTTCGCGCCGTGGACCGCATCAGCTACAGCGTCAATCAGGGCGAAGTGGTGGGTATCGTTGGGGAGTCCGGTTCCGGTAAGTCCGTCAGCTCGCTGGCGATCATGGGGCTGATTGATTACCCGGGCCGCGTGATGGCGGAAAACCTGCAGTTCAACGGTCAGGACCTGAAGCGCATTTCTGAAAAACAGCGCCGCCAGCTGGTGGGCGCGGAAGTGGCGATGATTTTCCAGGATCCGATGACCAGCCTGAACCCGTGTTACACCGTCGGTTTCCAGATTATGGAAGCGATTAAGGTGCACCAGGGCGGGAATAAGAAAACCCGTCGTCAGCGGGCGATCGATCTGCTGAATCAGGTGGGTATTCCTGACCCGGCTTCGCGTCTGGACGTTTACCCGCATCAGCTTTCCGGCGGGATGAGCCAGCGCGTGATGATCGCCATGGCGATTGCCTGTCGGCCAAAGCTGCTGATTGCGGATGAACCGACGACGGCGCTGGATGTGACCATTCAGGCACAAATCATCGAGCTGCTGCTGGAGCTGCAGCAGAAAGAGAATATGGCGCTGGTGCTGATTACGCACGATCTGGCGCTGGTGGCCGAAGCCGCGCACAAAATCATCGTGATGTATGCCGGCCAGGTGGTCGAGACCGGAAATTCGCACGATATCTTCCGCGCGCCGCGTCACCCGTATACCCAGGCGCTTTTACGCGCGCTGCCGGAGTTTGCTCAGGATAAAGCGCGTCTGGCATCGCTGCCGGGTGTGGTGCCGGGTAAATATGACCGTCCGCAGGGCTGTCTGCTCAATCCGCGCTGTCCGTATGCGACGGACAAATGCCGGGCGGAAGAGCCAGAGCTGAACCAGCTGGCTGACGGTCGTCAGTCGAAATGCCACTACCCACTCGATGATGCCGGGAGGCCAACACTATGAGTACGCAACAGGCCACCACGCAACAGCCGCTGTTGCAGGCCATCGACCTGAAAAAATATTACCCGGTGAAGAAGGGACTGTTTGCCCCTGAACGCCTGGTGAAAGCGCTGGATGGCGTCTCCTTTAACCTCGAACGCGGTAAAACGCTGGCGGTGGTGGGAGAGTCAGGCTGCGGGAAATCGACGCTGGGCCGTCTGCTGACGATGATTGAAGTGCCGACCGGCGGTGAGCTCTATTATCAGGGCCAGGATCTGCTCAAGCACGATCCGCAGGCGCAGAAGCTGCGTCGCCAGAAAATCCAGATTGTGTTCCAGAACCCGTATGGTTCTTTGAACCCGCGTAAAAAAGTGGGGCAGATTCTGGAGGAACCGCTGCTGATTAACAGCAATCTGAGCAAAGAGCAGCGCCGTGAAAAAGCGCTGGCGATGATGGCGAAGGTCGGCCTCAAAACCGAGCATTACGACCGCTATCCGCACATGTTCTCCGGCGGCCAGCGTCAGCGTATCGCCATCGCGCGCGGTCTGATGCTTGACCCGGACGTGGTGATTGCCGACGAGCCGGTGTCGGCGCTCGACGTCTCCGTGCGTGCGCAGGTGCTGAACCTGATGATGGATCTGCAGCAGGAGCTGGGACTCTCTTACGTGTTCATCTCCCACGACCTGTCGGTGGTGGAGCATATTGCCGATGAAGTGATGGTGATGTACCTGGGGCGCTGCGTGGAGAAGGGGACCAAAGACCAGATCTTTAATAACCCTCGCCACCCGTACACCCAGGCGCTGCTGTCCGCGACGCCGCGTCTGAACCCGGACGATCGTCGTGAGCGTATTAAGCTGACGGGAGAGCTGCCAAGCCCGCTGAATCCGCCGCCGGGATGTGCATTCAACGCCCGCTGCAGCCGCCGCTTTGGCCCCTGCACCCAGCTACAGCCGCAGCTGAAGGATTATGGCGGCCAGCTGGTGGCCTGCTTCGCGGTCGATCAGGATGAAAATGGCGAGAAGCCACACGCATAATGAAAAAAACCGGCGCTAAGCCGGTTTTTTTATGTCTGCTTTATTATTTCCGCAGGCGAATCTGGTCGACGGCGTGCTTCTCGCTCTTGGTGAGGATCAGGCTCGCACGCTCGCGCGTCGGCAGGATGTTCTCTTTGAGGTTCACGTAGTTGATCTCATTCCACAGCCCCGTCGCCACATTGATCGCTTCTTCTTCAGAAAGCTGAGCATAGTGGTGGAAATAGGAGTCCGGATCGGTGAACGCCCCTTCGCGGAACTTCAGGAAGCGGTTGATGTACCAGTTCTGCAGCAGGTCTTCCGGCGCATCGACGTAAATAGAGAAATCGACGAAATCCGAGACAAAGACGTGATGCGGGTCGTGAGGATAGTCCATGCCGCTTTGCAGCACGTTCAGACCTTCCAGAATGAGAATATCCGGCTGGACCACCGTTTTATCCCCACCCGGGATGCGATCGTAGATCAGGTGCGAATAGACCGGCGCTGTTACGTGAGGCACGCCGGATTTCAGGTCGGAGACAAATTTCACCAGACGGTGCATATCATAAGAGAGCGGGAAGCCTTTCTTCTTCATCAGCCCGCGTTCTTTTAAGACTTCGTTTGGATGCAGGAAGCCGTCGGTCGTGATCAGCTCCACGCTGCGGTGTTCCGGCCAGCGGCTCAACAGCGCCTGCAAAACGCGTGCGGTGGTACTTTTACCCACGGCCACGCTGCCTGCGATACTAATGATATAAGGAATGCGTTGACCGTTCGTCCCGAGAAACTGCTCCAGCACCGCCTGACGACGCAGGTTCGAGCTGATATAGAAGTTAAGCAAGCGAGAGAGGGGGAGATAAATTTCTGCCACCTCTTCAAGGGACAGATCTTCGTTTATCCCTTTTAACCGTGCGATTTCACCTTCCGTCAGCGTCATAGGGACGGAATCACGCAGGGCAGCCCACTGGCTGCGGTTAAAGTGAAGATAAGGCGTCATTAACGTTTGCTCTTTTTTGCTCATAAGCATGCTTCAGTGAGCCAG
This sequence comes from Enterobacter sp. HK-058-C-ECC, assembly GCF_047531125.1. NCBI lineage: Bacteria > Pseudomonadati > Pseudomonadota > Gammaproteobacteria > Enterobacterales > Enterobacteriaceae > Enterobacter > Enterobacter sp. HK-058-C-ECC. The sequence goes on along the minus strand of NZ_JBLKCH010000007.1, from coordinate 27,870 downwards.
CGCTATACTGCCGGATCGTGGCTCATCACACAGTTAATTTTGGACAATGGGCAGGAGGTTAACACCAGATGGCAGGAATAATAAGAAAAAAGATGGATAGCGCTGCGTTACGCGGAAGCCGTCACGCTATGGTGTATATAGTGTAAATCACGCGTGCATGTTGATTATTTGACCCGCAATGACTACTTTTACAGCGCTTAGCGCTTCGTTCGCATAAAATGTGAGCGAAAGAACGTTTTATGCAAATTTTTAGTTGCATGACCGCGCAGGTATCCATAGAATGCGCGCTACTTGATGCCGACTTAGCTCAGTAGGTAGAGCAACTGACTTGTAATCAGTAGGTCACCAGTTCGATTCCGGTAGTCGGCACCATCAAGTCCGGTGGGGTTCCCGAGCGGCCAAAGGGAGCAGACTGTAAATCTGCCGTCACAGACTTCGAAGGTTCGAATCCTTCCCCCACCACCACTTTCTGGCAGCGTAAATGCCGCCGGAGCTGGTTGGAAAAATTAGCCAGCTCAAACTGAAAAAGAGAGAAATCTCTTTTTTTGTTACAGAAAGAACTGGGTAGCCGAGTTTCAGGATGCGGGCATCGTATAATGGCTATTACCTCAGCCTTCCAAGCTGATGATGCGGGTTCGATTCCCGCTGCCCGCTCCAATACGTGCTGATATGGCTCAGTTGGTAGAGCGCACCCTTGGTAAGGGTGAGGTCCCCAGTTCGACTCTGGGTATCAGCACCACTTCACTTCTCCTTCCCGTTTCTCTCTGTTTCAATTTTACTGTATTCAACAATTCAGGCATTTCGCCTGGTTGATGTGGTGATATCACCGATTTATCCGTGTCTTAGAGGGACAATCGATGTCTAAAGAAAAGTTTGAACGTACAAAACCGCACGTTAACGTCGGTACTATCGGCCACGTTGACCATGGTAAAACAACGCTGACCGCTGCAATCACTACCGTTCTGGCAAAAACCTACGGTGGTTCTGCTCGTGCATTCGACCAGATCGATAACGCACCAGAAGAAAAAGCTCGTGGTATCACCATCAACACCTCTCACGTTGAGTACGACACCCCGACTCGCCACTACGCACACGTAGACTGCCCAGGCCACGCCGACTATGTTAAAAACATGATCACCGGTGCTGCGCAGATGGACGGCGCGATCCTGGTTGTTGCTGCGACTGACGGCCCAATGCCTCAGACTCGTGAGCACATCCTGCTGGGTCGTCAGGTAGGCGTTCCTTACATCATCGTGTTCCTGAACAAGTGCGACATGGTTGATGACGAAGAGCTGCTGGAACTGGTAGAGATGGAAGTTCGTGAACTGCTGTCTCAGTACGATTTCCCAGGCGACGATACCCCAATCGTTCGTGGTTCTGCTCTGAAAGCGCTGGAAGGCGACGCAGAGTGGGAAGCGAAAATCATCGAACTGGCTGGCTTCCTGGATTCTTACATCCCAGAACCAGAGCGTGCGATTGACAAGCCATTCCTGCTGCCAATCGAAGACGTATTCTCCATCTCCGGTCGTGGTACCGTTGTTACCGGTCGTGTAGAGCGCGGTATCATCAAAGTTGGTGAAGAAGTTGAAATCGTTGGTATCAAAGAGACTGCGAAGTCTACCTGTACTGGCGTTGAAATGTTCCGCAAACTGCTGGACGAAGGCCGTGCTGGTGAGAACGTTGGTGTTCTGCTGCGTGGGATCAAACGTGAAGAAATCGAACGTGGTCAGGTTCTGGCTAAGCCAGGCTCAATCAAGCCACACACCAAGTTCGAATCTGAAGTGTACATCCTGTCCAAAGACGAAGGCGGCCGTCATACTCCGTTCTTCAAAGGCTACCGTCCACAGTTCTACTTCCGTACTACTGACGTGACCGGTACCATCGAACTGCCAGAAGGCGTTGAGATGGTAATGCCAGGCGACAACATCAAGATGGTTGTGACGCTGATCCACCCAATCGCGATGGACGACGGTCTGCGTTTCGCAATCCGTGAAGGTGGCCGTACCGTTGGCGCGGGCGTGGTTGCTAAAGTTCTCGGCTAATTGCTGATAACATTTGACGCAATGCGCAATAAAAGGGCATCATTTGATGCCCTTTTTGCACGCTTTCACGTCAGAACCTGGCTCATCAGTGATTATTTTTGTCATAATCATTGCTGAGACAGGCTCTGCAGAGAGCGTATAATTCGAAAAGCGAATTAGCATTTCGATTTGGTTTGCCTCGCAATCGCGGGGTGAAAATGTTTGTAGAATACTTCTGACAGGTTGGTTTATGAGTGCGAATACCGAAGCTCAAGGGAGCGGGCGCGGCCTGGAAGCGATGAAATGGGTAGTAGTAGCCGTTCTGCTGATCGTAGCGATTGTCGGCAACTACCTTTATCGTGACATGATGCTGCCGCTACGCGCGCTTGCAGTGGTAATTCTGATTGCTGCAGCGGGTGGTGTCGCGCTGTTGACGACGAAAGGCAAAGCGACTGTCGCTTTTGCTCGCGAAGCGCGTACCGAAGTCCGTAAGGTAATTTGGCCGACTCGCCAGGAAACATTGCACACCACGCTGATCGTAGCGGCGGTTACCGCTGTAATGTCACTGATCCTGTGGGGACTGGATGGTATTCTGGTTCGCCTGGTATCCTTTATCACTGGCCTGAGGTTCTGAGATGTCTGAAGCCCCTAAAAAGCGCTGGTACGTCGTTCAGGCGTTTTCCGGTTTTGAAGGCCGCGTAGCAACGTCGCTGCGTGAGCATATCAAATTACACAACATGGAAGAGTTATTTGGCGAAGTTATGGTTCCGACCGAAGAAGTGGTCGAGATCCGTGGCGGCCAGCGTCGCAAAAGCGAACGCAAATTCTTCCCGGGTTACGTGCTGGTTCAGATGGTGATGAACGACGCGAGCTGGCACCTGGTGCGCAGCGTACCGCGCGTGATGGGCTTTATCGGCGGCACGTCTGACCGTCCGGCGCCAATCAGCGACAAAGAAGTGGATGCGATTATGAACCGCCTGCAGCAGGTTGGTGATAAGCCGCGTCCGAAAACGCTGTTTGAACCGGGTGAAATGGTGCGTGTTAATGACGGTCCGTTTGCTGACTTTAACGGCGTCGTTGAAGAAGTGGACTACGAGAAGTCCCGCCTGAAAGTTTCTGTATCTATCTTCGGTCGTGCGACCCCGGTAGAACTGGACTTTGCTCAGGTCGAAAAAGCCTAAGCAGCGATCAAAAAAGCGACGATTTAATCGTTGCACAGGGCGCGAGATTGGAATACAATTTCGCGCCTTTTGTTTTTATGGGCCCGGCCCGTAAAACGAATTTTATTCACGGGGAGCCTCACTGAGGCGCTATTACCCAATCAGAGGATTTTAGAATGGCTAAGAAAGTACAAGCCTACGTCAAGCTGCAGGTTGCAGCTGGTATGGCGAACCCAAGTCCACCAGTTGGTCCAGCTCTGGGTCAGCAGGGTGTGAACATCATGGAATTCTGTAAAGCGTTCAACGCAAAAACTGAATCCCTGGAAAAAGGTCTGCCAATCCCAGTCGTAATCACTGTTTACGCTGACCGTTCTTTCACTTTCGTTACCAAAACCCCTCCAGCAGCAGTTCTGCTGAAGAAAGCGGCTGGTATCAAGTCTGGTTCCGGTAAACCGAACAAAGACAAAGTGGGTAAAATTTCCCGCGCTCAGCTGCAGGAAATCGCGCAGACCAAAGCTGCCGACATGACTGGTGCCGACATTGAAGCGATGACTCGCTCAATCGAAGGTACTGCACGTTCCATGGGCCTGGTAGTGGAGGACTAAGAAATGGCTAAACTGACCAAGCGCATGTCCGTGATCCGTGACAAAGTTGATGCGACCAAACAGTACGACATCAACGAAGCTATCGCTCTGCTGAAAGAACTGGCAACTGCTAAGTTCGTTGAAAGCGTTGACGTTGCCGTTAACCTGGGCATCGACGCGCGTAAATCTGATCAGAACGTTCGTGGCGCAACTGTACTGCCACACGGTACTGGCCGTTCCGTTCGTGTAGCTGTATTTGCTCAGGGTGCAAACGCTGAAGCTGCTAAAGCTGCCGGCGCTGAACTGGTAGGTATGGAAGATCTGGCTGATCAGATCAAGAAAGGCGAAATGAACTTTGACGTTGTTATTGCTTCTCCAGATGCAATGCGCGTTGTTGGCCAGCTGGGCCAGGTTCTGGGTCCACGCGGCCTGATGCCAAACCCGAAAGTGGGTACTGTAACGCCTAACGTTGCTGAAGCGGTTAAGAACGCTAAAGCAGGTCAGGTTCGTTATCGTAACGACAAAAACGGCATCATCCACACCACCATCGGTAAAGTGGACTTTGACGCTGACAAACTGAAAGAAAACCTGGAAGCTCTGCTGGTTGCGCTGAAAAAAGCAAAACCAACTCAGGCGAAAGGCGTGTACATCAAGAAAGTTAGCATCTCCACCACCATGGGTGCAGGTGTTGCAGTTGACCAGGCTGGCCTGAGCGCTGCTGCAAACTAATGCCTTTACGTGGGCGGTGATTTTGTCTACAATCTTACCCCCACGTTTGCTAACAAAAGTTAGCGGCTAAAAGATTTGTTCGTTGGAGCCTGGCCTAATCCAGGCCTCCGTCGAAGACCGCAGGTGTTTCGCAAGAGACTTAATCCCCTGCGTAGACGGTGACAGAACGCTAAGATTATTTTTGGATACTCTGGCTTGTTTCTGCTCACCGTATTAAGACGCTCTTTCCGTTGGGAAGAGTGAAGTGAGTTCCGGAACATGAGTTCCGGCAAACATCCAGGAGCAAAGCTAATGGCTTTAAATCTTCAAGACAAACAAGCGATTGTTGCTGAAGTCAGCGAAGTAGCCAAAGGCGCGCTGTCTGCAGTAGTTGCGGATTCCCGTGGCGTTACTGTAGACAAAATGACTGAACTGCGTAAAGCAGGTCGTGAAGCTGGCGTATACATGCGTGTTGTTCGTAACACCCTGCTGCGCCGCGTAGTTGAAGGTACTCAGTTCGAGTGCCTGAAAGACACGTTTGTTGGTCCGACCCTGATTGCATACTCTATGGAACACCCGGGCGCTGCTGCTCGTCTGTTCAAAGAGTTCGCGAAAGCGAATGCAAAATTTGAGGTCAAAGCTGCAGCCTTTGAAGGTGAGTTGATCCCGGCATCGCAAATCGATCGCCTGGCAACCCTGCCGACCTACGAAGAAGCAATTGCACGCCTGATGGCAACCATGAAAGAAGCTGCGGCTGGCAAACTGGTTCGCACTCTGGCTGCTGTACGCGATGCGAAAGAAGCTGCTTAATCGCAGTTATCTTTATAAAGCATTTGCTTACGTATAAACTTATTCTGATTTTCAGGAACAATTTAAATGTCTATCACTAAAGATCAAATCATTGAAGCAGTAGCAGCTATGTCCGTAATGGACGTTGTAGAGCTGGTTTCTGCAATGGAAGAAAAATTCGGTGTTTCTGCTGCTGCTGCTGTAGCTGTAGCTGCGGGCCCGGCTGAAGCTGCTGAAGAAAAAACTGAATTCGACGTAATTCTGAAAGCTGCTGGCGCGAACAAAGTTGCTGTTATCAAAGCAGTACGTGGCGCAACTGGCCTGGGTCTGAAAGAAGCTAAAGACCTGGTAGAATCTGCTCCAGCTGCGCTGAAAGAAGGCGTGAGCAAAGACGACGCAGAAGCACTGAAAAAATCTCTGGAAGAAGCTGGCGCTGAAGTTGAAGTTAAATAAGCCAACTTTTCTGGTTGCAGCCTAAGTCATTAGGCTGATGGCTGGTGACTTTTTAGTCACCAGCCTTTTTGCGCTGTAAGGCATCAGTAGCATTTCACACTGTTTGACTGCTGATTGTCCTGACAATGCATGTTTCTATCGACGACTTAATATATTGCGACAGGGTGCTCGCTCTGTGTAAATCGCGACGAAATGATTTAAGCGTGATAGCAACAGGTATTGCGGAAAGTATTCAATTTTCCGGTCCACAAAATGGTGTTGCACAAACTGTCCCTTCGTCGGACAGATGGGTCGACTTGTCAGCGAGCTGAGGAACCCTATGGTTTACTCCTATACCGAGAAAAAACGTATTCGTAAGGATTTTGGTAAACGTCCACAAGTTCTGGACATTCCATATCTCCTTTCTATCCAGCTTGACTCGTTCCAGAAGTTTATCGAGCAAGATCCTGAAGGGCAGTACGGTCTGGAAGCAGCCTTCCGCTCCGTGTTCCCGATTCAGAGCTACAGCGGTAACTCCGAGCTGCAGTACGTCAGCTACCGCCTTGGCGAACCGGTGTTTGACGTTCAGGAATGTCAGATCCGTGGCGTGACCTATTCCGCACCGCTGCGCGTAAAACTGCGTCTGGTGATCTACGAGCGCGAAGCGCCGGAAGGCACCGTAAAAGACATTAAAGAACAAGAAGTCTACATGGGTGAAATTCCACTCATGACTGACAACGGTACTTTCGTTATCAACGGTACTGAGCGTGTTATCGTTTCCCAGCTGCATCGTAGCCCGGGCGTCTTCTTCGACAGCGATAAAGGTAAAACACACTCTTCCGGTAAAGTACTGTATAACGCACGCATCATTCCTTACCGTGGTTCCTGGCTGGACTTCGAGTTCGATCCAAAAGACAACCTGTTTGTCCGTATCGACCGTCGTCGTAAACTGCCTGCAACCATCATTCTGCGTGCACTGAACTATACCACTGAGCAGATCCTGGACCTGTTCTTTGAGAAAGTGATCTTTGAAATCCGCGACAACAAGCTGCAGATGGAGCTGGTGCCGGAACGTCTGCGTGGTGAGACCGCGTCGTTCGACATCGAAGCCGACGGCAAAGTGTATGTGGAAAAAGGTCGCCGTATCACCGCGCGCCACATCCGCCAGCTGGAAAAAGATGATATCAAACACATCGAAGTTCCGGTTGAATACATTGCAGGAAAAGTAGCCGCGAAAGATTACGTTGATGAATCAACTGGCGAGCTGATCTGCCCGGCGAACATGGAGCTGAGCCTGGATCTGCTGGCTAAGCTGAGTCAGGCTGGCCACAAACGTATCGAAACGCTGTTCACCAACGATCTGGACCACGGTCCGTACATCTCTGAGACTGTACGCGTCGACCCAACGACCGATCGTCTGAGTGCGCTGGTTGAAATCTACCGCATGATGCGTCCAGGTGAGCCACCAACTCGCGAAGCGGCGGAAAGCCTGTTCGAGAATCTGTTCTTCTCCGAAGACCGCTACGATCTGTCTGCGGTTGGTCGTATGAAGTTCAACCGTTCTCTGCTGCGCGACGAAATTGAAGGTTCCGGTATCCTGAGCAAAGACGACATCATCGAAGTGATGAAGAAGCTCATCGATATCCGTAACGGTAAAGGCGAAGTGGACGATATCGACCACCTCGGCAACCGTCGTATCCGTTCCGTCGGCGAAATGGCGGAAAACCAGTTCCGCGTTGGCCTGGTGCGTGTAGAGCGTGCGGTGAAAGAGCGTCTGTCTCTGGGCGATCTGGATACCCTGATGCCTCAGGATATGATCAACGCCAAGCCGATTTCTGCAGCAGTGAAAGAGTTCTTTGGTTCCAGCCAGCTGTCTCAGTTCATGGACCAGAACAACCCGCTGTCTGAGATTACGCACAAACGTCGTATCTCTGCACTCGGCCCAGGCGGTCTGACCCGTGAACGTGCAGGCTTTGAAGTTCGAGACGTACACCCGACGCACTACGGTCGCGTATGTCCAATCGAAACGCCTGAAGGTCCAAACATCGGTCTGATCAACTCCCTGTCCGTGTACGCACAGACGAACGAATACGGTTTCCTTGAGACGCCGTACCGTAAAGTGACTGACGGTGTTGTAACCGACGAAATTCACTACCTGTCTGCTATCGAAGAAGGCAACTACGTTATCGCTCAGGCGAACTCCAACCTGGATGACGAAGGCCACTTTGTAGAAGATCTGGTGACCTGCCGTAGCAAAGGCGAATCCAGCTTGTTCAGCCGTGACCAGGTTGACTACATGGACGTATCCACCCAGCAGGTGGTATCCGTCGGTGCGTCCCTGATCCCGTTCCTGGAACACGATGACGCCAACCGTGCATTGATGGGTGCGAACATGCAACGTCAGGCCGTTCCAACTCTGCGCGCTGATAAGCCGCTGGTTGGTACCGGTATGGAACGTGCTGTTGCCGTTGACTCCGGTGTTACTGCAGTTGCTAAGCGTGGCGGTACCGTTCAGTACGTCGACGCATCCCGTATCGTTATCAAAGTTAACGAAGACGAGATGTATCCGGGCGAAGCAGGTATCGACATTTATAACCTGACCAAATACACCCGTTCTAACCAGAACACCTGTATCAACCAGATGCCTTGCGTATCTCTGGGTGAGCCAGTTGAGCGCGGCGACGTGCTGGCAGACGGTCCGTCCACCGACCTCGGTGAACTGGCGCTCGGTCAGAACATGCGCGTAGCGTTCATGCCGTGGAACGGTTACAACTTCGAAGACTCCATCCTCGTCTCCGAGCGTGTGGTTCAGGAAGATCGTTTCACCACCATCCACATTCAGGAACTGGCATGTGTGTCCCGTGACACCAAGCTGGGGCCAGAAGAGATCACCGCTGACATCCCTAACGTGGGTGAAGCTGCGCTCTCCAAACTGGATGAATCCGGTATCGTTTACATCGGTGCGGAAGTGACCGGCGGCGACATTCTGGTAGGTAAGGTTACGCCTAAAGGTGAAACCCAGCTGACGCCAGAAGAGAAACTGCTGCGTGCCATCTTCGGTGAGAAAGCGTCTGACGTTAAAGACTCTTCTCTGCGCGTACCAAACGGTGTTTCCGGTACGGTTATCGACGTTCAGGTCTTCACTCGTGACGGCGTTGAGAAAGATAAGCGTGCGCTGGAAATCGAAGAGATGCAGCTCAAACAGGCTAAGAAAGACCTGTCTGAAGAACTGCAGATCCTCGAAGCGGGTCTGTTCAGCCGTATCTATGCGGTGCTGGTTGCCGGTGGCGTTGAAGCTGAGAAGCTCGACAAACTGCCACGCGATCGCTGGCTGGAACTGGGCCTGACCGACGAAGAGAAACAAAATCAGCTGGAACAGCTGGCTGAGCAGTATGACGAACTGAAACACGAGTTCGAGAAAAAACTCGAAGCGAAACGCCGCAAAATCACTCAGGGCGACGATCTGGCACCAGGCGTGCTGAAGATTGTTAAGGTGTATCTGGCTGTTAAACGTCAGATCCAGCCTGGTGATAAGATGGCAGGTCGTCACGGTAACAAGGGTGTTATCTCTAAGATCAACCCGATCGAAGATATGCCGCACGATGCTAACGGTACGCCGGTAGATATCGTACTGAACCCACTGGGCGTACCGTCTCGTATGAACATTGGTCAGATCCTGGAAACTCACCTGGGTATGGCTGCGAAAGGCATCGGCGACAAGATTAACGCCATGCTGAAACAGCAGCAGGAAGTCGCGAAACTGCGCGAATTCATCCAGCGTGCCTACGATCTGGGTACCGACGTGCGTCAGAAAGTCGACCTGAACACCTTCAGCGATGAAGAAGTGCTGCGTCTGGCAGAGAACCTGCGCAAAGGTATGCCAATTGCAACGCCGGTATTCGACGGTGCAAAAGAAGCTGAAATTAAAGAGCTGCTGCAACTGGGTGGTCTGCCAACGTCTGGTCAGATTACGCTGTTTGACGGCCGTACCGGTGAACAGTTCGAACGTCCGGTAACCGTAGGTTACATGTACATGCTGAAACTGAACCACCTGGTCGACGACAAGATGCACGCTCGTTCTACCGGTTCTTACAGCCTGGTTACTCAGCAGCCGCTGGGTGGTAAGGCACAGTTCGGTGGTCAGCGCTTCGGGGAGATGGAAGTGTGGGCGCTGGAAGCATACGGCGCGGCATACACCCTGCAGGAAATGCTCACCGTTAAGTCTGATGACGTGAACGGTCGTACCAAGATGTATAAAAACATCGTGGACGGCAACCATCAGATGGAACCGGGCATGCCAGAATCCTTCAACGTACTGTTGAAAGAGATTCGTTCGCTGGGTATCAACATCGAACTGGAAGACGAGTAATTCTCGCTCAAACAGGTCACTGGTGCCGGGTTAATCCCCGGCACCGGATTGTGCTAACTCCGACGGGAGCAAATCCGTGAAAGATTTATTAAAGTTTCTGAAAGCGCAGACTAAAACCGAAGAGTTTGATGCGATCAAAATTGCTCTGGCTTCGCCAGACATGATCCGTTCATGGTCTTTCGGTGAAGTTAAAAAGCCGGAAACCATCAACTACCGTACGTTCAAACCTGAGCGTGACGGCCTTTTCTGTGCGCGTATTTTCGGGCCAGTAAAAGATTACGAGTGCCTGTGCGGTAAGTACAAGCGCCTGAAACACCGTGGTGTGATCTGTGAGAAGTGCGGCGTTGAAGTGACCCAGACCAAAGTACGCCGTGAGCGTATGGGCCACATCGAGCTGGCGTCTCCGACTGCTCACATCTGGTTCCTGAAATCCCTGCCGTCCCGTATCGGTCTGCTGCTGGATATGCCGCTGCGTGATATCGAACGTGTTCTGTACTTCGAATCTTATGTGGTTATCGAAGGCGGGATGACGAACCTGGAACGTCATCAGATCCTGACTGAAGAGCAGTATCTGGACGCGCTGGAAGAGTTCGGTGACGAATTCGACGCGAAGATGGGTGCGGAAGCTATTCAGGCCCTGCTGAAGAGCATGGATCTGGAGCAAGAGTGCGAGCAGCTGCGTGAAGAGCTGAACGAAACCAACTCCGAAACCAAGCGTAAAAAGCTGACCAAGCGTATCAAACTGCTGGAAGCGTTCGTTCAGTCTGGTAACAAGCCAGAGTGGATGATCCTGACCGTTCTGCCGGTTCTGCCGCCAGATCTGCGTCCACTGGTTCCGCTGGATGGTGGTCGTTTCGCAACGTCCGATCTGAACGATCTGTATCGTCGCGTGATCAACCGTAACAACCGTCTGAAACGTCTGCTGGATCTGGCTGCGCCGGACATCATCGTACGCAACGAAAAACGTATGCTGCAGGAAGCGGTAGATGCCCTGCTGGATAACGGTCGTCGTGGTCGTGCGATCACCGGTTCTAACAAACGTCCTCTGAAATCTTTGGCCGACATGATCAAAGGTAAACAGGGTCGTTTCCGTCAGAACCTGCTCGGTAAGCGTGTTGACTACTCCGGTCGTTCTGTAATCACCGTAGGTCCATACCTGCGTCTGCATCAGTGCGGTCTGCCGAAGAAAATGGCACTGGAGCTGTTCAAACCGTTCATCTACGGCAAGCTGGAACTGCGTGGCCTGGCCACCACCATCAAAGCCGCGAAGAAAATGGTTGAGCGTGAAGAAGCTGTCGTTTGGGATATCCTGGACGAAGTGATCCGCGAACACCCGGTACTGCTGAACCGTGCACCAACCCTGCACCGTCTGGGTATCCAGGCATTTGAGCCGGTCCTGATCGAAGGTAAAGCTATCCAGCTGCACCCGCTGGTTTGTGCGGCATATAACGCCGACTTCGATGGTGACCAGATGGCTGTTCACGTACCGCTGACGCTGGAAGCCCAGCTCGAAGCGCGTGCGCTGATGATGTCTACCAACAACATCCTGTCTCCAGCGAACGGTGAGCCAATCATTGTTCCTTCTCAGGACGTTGTACTGGGTCTGTACTACATGACCCGTGACTGTGTTAACGCCAAAGGCGAAGGCATGGTGCTGACTGGCCCGAAAGAAGCTGAGCGTATTTATCGCGCTGGCCTGGCCTCTCTGCATGCGCGCGTTAAAGTGCGTATCACCGAATACGAAAAAGATGCAAACGGCGAATTCGTTGCGAAAACCAGCCTGAAAGACACGACCGTTGGCCGTGCCATTCTGTGGATGATCGTACCGAAAGGTCTGCCTTTCTCCATCGTCAACCAGGCGCTGGGCAAGAAAGCGATCTCCAAAATGCTGAACACCTGTTACCGCATTCTGGGTCTGAAGCCGACCGTTATCTTCGCTGACCAGACAATGTACACCGGCTTTGCGTATGCAGCGCGTTCAGGTGCATCTGTTGGTATCGATGACATGGTCATCCCAGAGAAGAAACACGAGATCATCTCTGAAGCGGAAGCCGAAGTTGCTGAGATCCAGGAGCAGTTCCAGTCTGGTCTGGTTACCGCGGGCGAACGCTATAACAAAGTTATCGATATCTGGGCCGCGGCGAACGATCGTGTATCCAAAGCGATGATGGATAACCTGCAGACCGAAACCGTGATTAACCGTGACGGCGTAGAAGAGCAGCAGGTTTCCTTCAACAGCATTTACATGATGGCCGACTCCGGTGCGCGTGGTTCTGCAGCACAGATTCGTCAGCTGGCAGGTATGCGTGGTCTGATGGCGAAGCCAGATGGCTCCATCATCGAAACGCCAATCACCGCGAACTTCCGTGAAGGTCTGAACGTACTCCAGTACTTCATCTCCACGCACGGTGCGCGTAAAGGTCTGGCGGATACCGCACTGAAAACAGCGAACTCCGGTTATCTGACGCGTCGTCTGGTTGACGTTGCGCAGGACCTGGTTGTGACCGAAGACGATTGTGGCACCCTCGAAGGTATCACCATGACCCCGGTTATCGAGGGTGGTGATGTTAAAGAGCCACTGCGCGATCGCGTTCTGGGTCGTGTAACCGCGGAAGACATTCTGAAGCCGGGTACGGCAGACATTCTGGTTCCACGCAACACGCTGCTGCATGAGCACTGGTGTGACCTGCTGGAAGCGAACTCTGTTGACTCCGTGAAAGTCCGTTCCGTTGTATCCTGTGACACCGACTTTGGTGTATGTGCACACTGCTACGGTCGTGACCTGGCGCGTGGCCACATCATCAACAAAGGTGAAGCCATCGGCGTTATCGCGGCACAGTCCATCGGTGAGCCGGGTACACAGCTGACGATGCGTACGTTCCACATCGGTGGTGCGGCATCTCGTGCGGCTGCTGAATCCAGCATCCAGGTGAAAAACAAAGGTAGCATCAAGCTCAGCAACGCGAAGTCGGTTGTGAACTCCAGCGGTAAACTGGTTATCACTTCCCGTAACACCGAGCTGAAGCTGATCGACGAATTCGGTCGTACCAAAGAGAGCTATAAAGTGCCTTACGGTGCGGTTATGGCGAAAGGTGATGGCGAGCAGGTTGCCGGCGGTGAAACCGTTGCAAACTGGGATCCACACACCATGCCGGTTATCACCGAAGTAAGTGGTTTCATCCGCTTCACTGACATGATTGACGGCCAGACCATTACTCGTCAGACCGACGAGCTGACCGGTCTGTCTTCTCTGGTGGTTCTGGATTCTGCTGAACGTACTACCGGTGGTAAAGATCTGCGTCCTGCACTGAAAATCGTTGATTCTCAGGGTAACGACGTTCTGATCCCAGGTACCGATATGCCTGCGCAGTACTTCCTGCCGGGTAAAGCGATTGTACAGCTGGAAGATGGCGTACAGATCAGCTCTGGTGACACCCTGGCGCGTATTCCTCAGGAATCCGGCGGTACCAAGGACATCACCGGTGGTCTGCCACGCGTTGCGGACCTGTTCGAAGCGCGTCGTCCGAAAGAGCCTGCAATCCTGGCTGAAATCAGCGGTATCATCTCCTTCGGTAAAGAGACCAAAGGTAAACGCCGTCTGGTTATCACACCAGTAGATGGCAGCGAACCGTACGAAGAGATGATTCCTAAGTGGCGTCAGCTCAACGTGTTCGAAGGTGAACGTGTAGAACGTGGTGACGTGGTTTCCGATGGTCCAGAAGCACCGCACGACATTCTGCGTCTTCGTGGCGTACACGCGGTAACGCGTTACATCACCAACGAAGTACAGGACGTTTACCGTCTGCAGGGCGTTAAGATTAACGATAAGCACATTGAAGTTATCGTTCGTCAGATGCTGCGTAAAGCAACCATCGAAAACGCGGGCAGCTCCGAGTTCCTGGAAGGCGAGCAGGTTGAATACTCACGCGTCAAGATCGCTAACCGCGAACTGGAAGCGAACGGCAAAATCGGTGCGACCTTCTCGCGCGATCTGCTGGGTATCACCAAAGCGTCTCTGGCAACCGAGTCCTTCATCTCTGCAGCATCGTTCCAGGAAACGACTCGTGTCCTGACCGAAGCCGCTGTTGCAGGTAAACGTGATGAACTGCGCGGTCTGAAAGAGAACGTTATCGTGGGTCGTCTGATCCCGGCTGGTACCGGTTATGCGTACCATCAGGATCGTATGCGTCGTCGTGCTGCGGGCGAACTGCCAGCTGCACCGCAGGTGACTGCTGAAGATGCATCCGCGAGCCTGGCAGAACTGCTGAACGCAGGTCTGGGTGGTTCCGACAACGAGTAATCGTTGAGCCGCTAATAAAAAACCCGCCTCGGCGGGTTTTTTTATATCTACATGTTTTCAATTCACCAACGGGATCCGGCGATAAAGCTCAATCATATCGCCTGCCAGGTCCTGAATGACCATGGCGTTCATCAGGTGATCCTGAGAGTGAACGGTGATCAGGTTAACCGGAAGCTTCCCGGTCCCCTCATCAAGACCAATAAGCTGCGTCTGTATGGTGTGCGCATGCTTCACATATTCACGCGACTCTTCCATCGCTTTTTCAGCTTCGTCAAACTCACCTTTACGCGCCATCTGCAACGCCGTCAGGGCCGCACTGCGCGCCGCGCCTGCGTTAACAAGCAGTTCCATAATCGTGGTTTCTAAGTCTTCCATTATGACTCCAGAAGTTTGAGCGCTTTATCCAGTACGGCATCACCTTTCATCATGCCGTAATCCATCATGTCGATCACCGCGACCTTTTTACCTAACGGGTCGGCCTGTGCCTGTAATTTAGCCTGCTCGTATTTAACCTGTGGCCCCAGTAATACGATGTCGGCCGTCGCGATGTTGTCTTTAAACTCCGCAACCGGAACGGCTTTAATGGTGACTTCAACCCCTTTTTTCTGCGCGGCGTCTTTCATACGTTGAACCAGCATGCTGGTTGACATTCCCGCTGCACAGCATAAAACGATGTTCTTCATAATCAGCCTCGATCTACATGTGTTTATTGATAATTATCCCGTGCAGACCGCTTCAACAACCGCTTTACCGCGATTGTGTGTCAGGCATCACAAAGAAACAGGCGATTTTCTGAAACCGGTTACAATTTTACACTGGCGGGTACCCGGCCCGTCGAAACGGGCAGGGTGAAGGAGAGAGGATTAGCTGATGGATGTGCGAATGATGCGGTTTTTTCCCTGCTGTTTGGCGCTGTAGAGGGCGTTATCAACGCTTCCGACGAATTGTTCCAGCGGCTCAAAATGCCACTCTCCAAGACCACCGCTGAACGTAACGCGCAGGTTTTCTTCCCGCCAGACGCGATTTTCAACGGCGGTACGCCACGCTTCCAGCAAGGAGAGCGCGGAAGACATCTGCTCCGCCTGGAAGATGACCGCGAACTCTTCTCCACCATAACGGTAAACCGAAACATGATGTGGCTGCATAATCTGGATCCCTTCCCGAGCCACGTTGCGCAGAACGATATCACCGGTCAGGTGACCCAGCGTGTCGTTAATTGACTTGAAGTTATCGATATCCACCAGCGCCATCGCGAAAGGCTGCTGGGTATTCAGCAGCTCTGCGACATCGCTGTCGAACGCGCGGCGGTTTTTACAGCCCGTCAGCGCATCGTGGGTGGCCTGGCGCACATACGCCATTTCGCGCTCTTTATTGGACTGAATCGTGTGGCTCAGCATCGCTTCCAGGCGCGGCGCCTCGCTGACATCGCCGGTTTTGATGGCATTGATAATGTGCATCAGCACGCTACGCGAGGCGTGGCGGAGGTATAAGCCGAAAAGGATGATGATGATGGCCGCCAGCGCAAACCCCCAGCCAACGATCGTCGTTTCGTGGCGGGTAATATCGGTGAGCGTCGCGCCGGATACCCGGTAGATGACAAACCAGTCCGGGTTGGTAAACGAGTAGTAGTAATACCAGGCGTTGCTTTTCTTGTCGTAAAGATGACCTTCGCCGCTGGTCATTTTGTCCATCAGCGCTTCGCTCACATACTGCTTGAAGAGCGCGCCGGTATCCGGATGCAGCACCACAGCACCATCGCGTTCGACGACGAAGAATTCCCCCTGAACGGGCGCCACCATCTGGCGCAAGGTGAAGCCCATGGAGGTCAAATCGAGATGGAAAGCGAGCGTTCCCTTCAGTCTCCCTTCAGGCGAAATCAAAGGTTTATAAAGGGTCACCGTCGGATGACCGGTGAAGTAGTCCATGTAAGGACGGGTATAGTGGCTGAAGATGCTGGCTTCCGCCTGAGCGACAAACCACGGTCGCGTCCGGGGATCGAAGGTTTTACTCGTCTCCGTGGGGAGCACTTCCGGTGCGCGGAGATAATGCCCCTGCGTGTCCGCCAGCGAGATGGAGGAGACGGTCGGCATCAGGTTTTGCAGATGCATCATCATCTGCAGTCCTTGCGTCGGGTTGACGTTGAGCGTCTCGTTTAGCCTGTCGTCGCGCGCAAAGTACATCGCGGAACGGCCCAGGATATAGTCGTTTTCACGCAGGATAGATTCGGTGTAGTTCACCGCCAGGTTGTGCGTGAAGTTGCTATTGATCTTATGATAATCCTCAAGAAAATCCTTCCGTTGCGAAAGCGTCACCGCGATCGCGATCACCGCAAAACTGCAGAGGATCCCCGCGAAGCTGAGCATAATGGGCCGGGTAAAAGAGAGCTTTTTGCTGTGAAGTGCCATGAGCTGTACATCGTTCCTGATGGTGAATACTTTTCGTCTGCCGATATCCTCTCAGCATAGTCGCTGTCCTGCGGTTAGCGGTGAATTATACGGCACACGATTTCTGACGGGATGATTTATCTTAAGAACCATTAAGAAAATACTTATTAAACTGGCTGGGACCGTTTGTGCAATGCACCAGAGGCAGGGCGAAACGAGGAAGAAGCTTTTCGCCCTGGTCAGCATCCGTTGCTGACCGTGTGACAATAAAAAACCGGACGATCGCTGACAATCCTCCGGTTTTGCCTTTTCGTTGCGCCTCGACAATTTTTTAACGTGTTGCAGTGCGTTTCAACGTCACTGCGAGGCTCTTCCCAGCCAGCTGTCCCAGTCTTTCCAGACAGGCTGCAGACCCTGCGCCGTCAGGGCGGCAGCGACCGCTTCCGGACGTCGGCCATCATGCGGTACAAACTGTTCCAGCTCCGGACGATCGTCGGCGTAGCCGCCTGGCTGCGTTTTGGAAAATGCGCTGACGTTGTTAATCGCAAGCGGGATAACGCGATCGCGAAACGCCGGGGACTCGCGCGTTGAGAGCGATAATTCCACTTCCGGGGCAAGCAGGCGAAACGCGCAGATGGTCTGCACCAGCTGGCGTTCATCCATCAGAGAAGCCGGTTCAATTCCTCCCGCGCAGGGACGCAGGCGCGGGAAGGAGATGGAATAACGGCTCTGCCAGTAGCGTTGTTGAAGCCACAGCAGATGTTCCGCCACCATGTAACAATCCACCCGCCAGCTGTCGGAGAGCCCGATCAGCGCACCCAGACCGATTTTGTCGATGCCGGCGCGACCCAGCCTGTCGGGCGTTTCCAGGCGGAAAAAGAAATCCTGTTTCTTGCCTTTCAGGTGGTGCCGGGCGTACGTCGCCTCGTGGTAGGTTTCCTGATAGACCATAACGCCGTCCAGCCCGAGCGTTTTGAGCTCCGCGTACTCCTCCTGCGACAGAGGCTGCACTTCCATCTGCAACGACGCAAACTGACGGCGAATGGCGGGAAGGTGTTGACGGAAATAGTCCATTCCTACCTTCCCCTGATGCTCGCCCGTGACCAGCAGAAGATGTTCAAAGCCCATTTCACGGATGGCTGCACACTCACGGGCAATCTCGCCCGCATCAAGAGTTTTACGCCTGATGCGGTTGCTCATGGAGAAGCCGCAGTAGGTGCAGTCATTGGCGCACAGGTTGGAGAGATAGAGCGGCACGTAGAAGCTTACCGTGTTGCCAAAACGCTGGCGGGTGAGCCGCTGCGCTCGCTGAGCCATCGGTTCGAGGTACGCGCTGGCCGCCGGGGAGAGCAGGGCCATCAGATCCTCGCGGGTCAGCTGACGGGCATGCAGCGCGCGCTCCACGTCTGCCGCCGTTTTGCTGTTAATGCGCAGGGCAATGTCGTCCCAGTTAAGCTGTCGCCAGCGCTCGGTAAACGTGCTCATGAGATCGCCTCCAGAAAACCGGTCAGCGGGCTGGTGGCCTGCGCCTGGAAACTGCGCGAGCCGGGGCCGGATCCCCTTGCCAGCAGGCCGGCCTCCACGGCCAGGCGGAATGCCCGCGCCATCATGACCGGATCGTCGGCAACCGCGATAGCCGTATTGACCAGCACCGCGTCAGCCCCCATTTCCAGCGCCTGCGCGGCATGGCTGGGCACGCCAATGCCCGCATCCACCACCACCGGTACGGTAGCCTGCTCAATAATGATTTCCAGCATCGCGCGGGTCTCCAGCCCCTGGTTGGAGCCAATGGGGGCCCCCAACGGCATGACGGCGGCGCAGCCGACCTCTTCTAGACGTTTGCACAGCACCGGGTCGGCCCCGCAGTAAGGCAGAACGGTAAATCCTTGCTGAACCAGCTTTTCAGCCGCTTTCAGCGTTTCAATCGGATCGGGCAGCAGCCAGCGGGCATCCGGATGGATTTCCAGCTTCAGCCAGCCGGTGCCGAGCGCTTCACGCGCCAGCTGTGCGGCAAAAATCGCCTCTTCGGCGGTTTTCGCTCCGGAGGTGTTGGGCAGCAGCGTCACGCCTGCTTCCAGCAACGGAGCCAGAATGGCATCGCTGTGATGGCGCAGATCCACGCGCTTGAGCGCCAGCGTCACCAGCTGGCTGCCGCTTTCACGAATGGCATCCACCATCAGCTGCGGCGAGGCGAATTTTCCGGTTCCGGTAAACAGATGCGAATCAAAAACCTTATCGGCAATACGTAACATCTCAGCCCCCTGCGATAACCTGAAACAGCAGGATCTGGTCGCCTTCATTGACCTGCTGATGTTCCCACTGCTCGCGCGGCAGGATCTGTTGATTGAGCGCCAGCGCCGTTCCCGGCTTGAGCTGACGCAGCTTGTCGAGCAGTGCGGCAACGGTAAGCCCGTCGTCGCATCTCATCGGCTCATCGTTAAACAGAATGCGCATCGCGGCCTCCGCATACCGGGCAGCGGCTGGCGCGGCGTAACGC
>NZ_JBLKCH010000007.1:0-8616 GCF_047531125.1 Enterobacter sp. HK-058-C-ECC | reverse complement strand
CCGTGGACGCAGGGCTGCTATCGCTGCCTGTGGCCGGACGATGCCGAGCCGACGCGCAACTGCCGTACGGCGGGCATCAAACAGCCGCAGCGTATTGCGTTCCGTCTCCATGCCGCTGAGCAGCTTGATAGCCTCCAGCGCCTGCATGGTGCCCATCACGCCGACCACCGGACCAAGTATGCCCGCCGTACGGCAGTTGCGCGTCGGCTCGGCATCGTCCGGCCACAGGCAGCGATAGCAGCCCTGCGTCCACGGTGGCGTCAGAACCATCATTTGCCCGCCGAACCCCACCGCGCTGGCGGTGATAAGCGGCGTATGATTGGCCACGCAGGCGGCGTTGATCGCCTGGCGCGTCGCCATGTTGTCGGTACAGTCCAGCACCACGTCGGCAAGGGCGACTTCACGGTGCAGGCTTTCACCGCTAAGACGCTCCTGTAAGGCAATCAGCTCGATATCCGGGTTAAGCTGGTTCAGCCGCTGCCGGGTGATTTTCGCTTTCGGCTGGTTGATATCGTCGGTAGTAAAGAGGATTTGCCGCTGCAGATTGCTGAGGTGGACCTCATCGTCGTCGGCCAGCACCAGCGTGCCGATACCCGCACCTGCCAGATAGAGCGCGGCGGGTGCACCTAATCCTCCCAGGCCAACAATCAGCACCCGGCTGGCGAGCAGTTTTTGCTGGCCGTCGATGGCGATATCCTCCAGCAGGATCTGACGGCTGTAGCGCATAAAGTCGCGATCATTCATCGCCTGCTCCTGCCAGCTGTAAAAGCTGTTCGGTAGCGGACCGCCAGTCTGCGGCCTGGGTGATGGCGCTGACGACGGCGATGCTGCCGACGCCGGTCTCCAGCACCGCCGGGGCACGTTCAAGGCTGATTCCGCCGATGGCGACGGTGGGGTAATCGGCAAGGCGTTTAACGTGACTCGCCAGTTGCGTCAGACCCTGCGGTGCGGAGGGCATCTGCTTGGTTTGCGTCGGGAAGACGTGACCGAGCGCGATATAAGAGGGACGGGCCGCCAGGGCCACGTCGATCTCCATGTCATCGTGCGTTGACACGCCAAGACGCAGCCCGGCTTCACGGATTGCGCTCAGATCCGTTGTTTCCAGGTCCTCCTGACCCAGATGCACGCCGTACGCCCGGTGCTTAACGGCCAGCCGCCAGTAGTCGTTGATAAACAGCCGGGCGTTATACCGACGCCCCAATGCAATGGCGGCAACCACATCGGCTTCCACCTCGTCATCGCGCTTATCCTTGATGCGCAACTGGAGGGTGCGAACGCCTGCCTCCAGCAGTCGCGCTATCCACGCCACGCTGTCCACCACCGGATAGAGTCCTAAACGGTAGGGGACGGGTGGGAAATCGGGCTGGTACATTACGCCTCCTCTTTTTTGAGGTAGATTTCGCCGCCTTTGGCGCGGAAGGTTTCAGACATGTCCGCCATACCCACTTCAATGGTTTGCGTGGCGGCGTAGTCGCGCACTTCCTGGCTGATTTTCATCGAGCAGAATTTTGGTCCGCACATGGAGCAGAAGTGCGCGACTTTGCCCGATTCCTGCGGCAGGGTTTCGTCGTGGTAGGCGCGGGCGGTGAACGGGTCCAGCGCCAGGTTGAACTGATCTTCCCAGCGGAATTCAAAGCGCGCCTTCGACATGGCGTTATCGCGGATTTGCGCGCCCGGATGGCCCTTGGCCAGATCCGCCGCGTGGGCGGCAATTTTGTAGGTAATCAGCCCTTGCTTCACGTCCTCTTTGTTTGGCAGGCCGAGGTGCTCTTTCGGCGTCACGTAGCAGAGCATGGCGCAGCCGAACCAGCCGATCATCGCCGCGCCAATGCCTGACGTGAAGTGGTCGTAGCCCGGCGCAATATCGGTGGTTAACGGTCCCAGGGTGTAGAACGGCGCTTCGTGGCAGTGCTCCAGCTCCTCGGTCATGTTGCGGCGGATCATCTGCATCGGCACGTGTCCCGGGCCTTCAATCATCACCTGCACGTCATACTCCCAGGCGATTTTGGTCAGTTCGCCCAGCGTGTGCAGCTCGGCAAACTGCGCTTCGTCGTTGGCGTCACGGATGGAGCCCGGGCGCAAGCCGTCGCCCAGCGACAGGGAGACGTCATAAGCGGCGCAGATTTCGCAGATCTCGCGGAAGTGTTCGTAGAGGAAATTCTCCTGGTGATGGGAGAGGCACCACTTCGCCATGATGGAACCGCCGCGCGAGACGATACCGGTCAGACGCTTCGCGGTCATCGGCACGTAGCGCAGCAGCACGCCCGCGTGAATGGTGAAGTAGTCGACGCCCTGCTCGGCCTGCTCCAGCAACGTGTCGCGGAACGCTTCCCAGGTCAGATCTTCGGCAATGCCGTTGACCTTCTCCAGCGCCTGATAAATCGGGACGGTGCCAATCGGAACCGGGCTGTTACGCAGGATCCACTCGCGTGTTTCGTGAATATAGCGGCCGGTGGAGAGATCCATTACCGTGTCCGCGCCCCAGCGCGTTGACCAGACCAGCTTTTCAACCTCTTCTTCGATGGAGGAGGTGACGGCCGAGTTACCGATGTTAGCGTTAACCTTCACCAGGAAGTTGCGGCCGATAATCATCGGCTCGGATTCCGGGTGGTTGATGTTGGCGGGGATAATCGCGCGCCCGGCGGCCACTTCGTCACGCACGAATTCCGGCGTGATGTTCTCCGGCAGTCGCGCGCCAAAGCCCTCTCCCGGATGCTGGTAGCGCAGCACTTCGCTGCGGATACGCTCGCGGCCCATGTTCTCGCGGATGGCGATGAACTCCATCTCCGGCGTGACGATCCCCTGGCGGGCGTAGTGCAGCTGGGTCACGCATTTGCCCGCTTTGGCACGTTTTGGCGTCAGCAGGCCGGTAAAGCGCAGCGCGTCCAGACCGTCGTCGGCCAGGCGTTCTTTGGTGTACGCAGAACTGCGTACGCTCAGTTCTTCGCAGTCGTTACGTGCCTCTATCCACGGCTGGCGCAGCTTTGCCAGACCCTGCTGAACGTTGATCGTAACAGAGGGATCGCCGTACGGGCCGGAGGTGTCATACACCGGTACGGCTTCGTTGTCTTCATACTGCGGATTCTCTTTGCTGCCGCCGATAAGCGTCGGGCTAAGCTGGATTTCGCGCATCGGGACGCGGATATCGGCCTGCGAGCCGGAAATGTAGATGCGTTTCGAGTTCGGGAAAGCGGTGCCTTCCAGGGTGTCGATGAAGTGTTGGGCCTGTGCGCGCTGTTCGCGGCGGGTCAGTTTTGCAGTAGACATAGCTCATTCCAAAAGTGAAGGACATGGCTTGTCAGACGACGGATGAAGCAAGAGAGGATCGCCCGGGGGGCGATACAACAGCAGTGTGACTCTTGTTCCCTTCGCAGGTATTAGCCTGATCAGGTTCCGCGGATCCCGAATTAACGGTCTCAGCCCGGCTTTCGCTCTGGGCACTCCGACAAGAAAAATCCCCCTCGTGAGAGGGGCGAATGGTTGTAAATTACTCGTTAACGATTAAGAACTCAAGCCGGGCGCGCGACGTTATCTTCGGGGCTGGCATCCAGGACGAGGCTAATCAGCCTATCTTCCAGCGTGAATCGCTCCTCCAGCGCTTCACCGAGGTCGGATAATGCCCGCTGAAACTCAAGGTAGTTATCGTGATCGATGGCATTCTCGAGCGTGGAATCATAGTAATCCATGATCTGCTGGGTGTTGGCCTCCAGCAGCGGATAGAGTTTGCTGGCCGCTAAATACGGCGTTGTCCCTTCCATTTCGCGGATAATGCGTTCATAAATATTGAAATGGCCGTCGGACAGATAGTCGACCAGGCCCTGACAAAAATCATCCAGCGCTTTTTCGTTCAGCCGCATAAACGATTCTTTGCCAGGCTTAATGCCGACCAGATTGTAATAAGCCACGAGTAGATGCTTGCGCACATGAAGCCAGCGATCCACCAGTTTGTTACTTCCTCTAACGCGCTCAGTCAGGCTTTCTAGCTGGTTTAACATGGTCGACTCCGCAAAGTGTAGGATTGAATCTGCTTATCCAGAATGTAACCACAATGCTAACAACATGTCAGTGAAGCGAAGGTAGTGCAATAGATATGGATCGTATTATTGAAAAATCAGATCTGGGTTGGTGGATCGTCAGCCACGAACAAAAATTATGGTTGCCCGGTGGAGAACTGCCCTACGGTGCGGCGGAAACGTTCGATCTCGTGGGCCAGCCAGCGCTGAAGATCGGCGAGTGGCAGGGTGAGCCCGTGTGGTTGATCCAGCAAGCGCGTCGTCAGGATATGGGATCCGTTCGCCAGGTGTTGGATCTGGACGTGGGTCTGTTCCAGCTGGCGGGGCGCGGCGTGCAGCTGGCGGAGTTTTATCGCTCGCATAAATACTGCGGCTATTGCGGTCATACCATGCGTCCGAGCAAAACCGAGTGGGCGATGCTCTGCAGCCACTGCCGCGAGCGCTACTATCCGCAGATTGCGCCGTGCATCATCGTCGCTATCCGCCGGGATGATTCTATTTTGCTGGCGCAGCATACCCGCCATCGCAACGGCGTTCACACCGTGCTGGCCGGCTTCGTCGAGGTGGGCGAAACGCTGGAGCAGGCGGTGGCGCGCGAGGTGATGGAGGAGAGCGGGATCAAAGTGAAGAACCTGCGCTACGTCACCTCCCAGCCGTGGCCGTTCCCGCAGTCGCTGATGACGGCCTTTATGGCCGAATACGACAGCGGCGAGATCGTTATCGATCAGAAAGAGCTGCTGGACGCGAACTGGTATCGCTACGACGATTTACCGCTGTTACCACCGCCGGGGACCGTGGCGCGCCGGCTGATAGAAGATACCGTAGCGATGTGTCGGGCCGAGTATGAGTAGTGTTACACTGAGGCCATGACGCTTAAGGAACTGCAAAAATGACCGAACTGAAGAACGATCGTTATCTGCGTGCGCTGCTGCGCCAGCCCGTTGATGTCACCCCGGTGTGGATGATGCGCCAGGCGGGACGCTATCTGCCAGAGTACAAAGCCACGCGCGCGCAGGCGGGCGATTTTATGTCGCTGTGCAAAAACGCCGAGCTGGCCTGTGAAGTGACGCTCCAGCCGCTGCGCCGCTTCCCGCTGGATGCGGCGATCCTCTTCTCGGATATTCTGACCATTCCGGATGCCATGGGCCTGGGCCTGTACTTTGAAACGGGTGAAGGCCCGCGTTTCACTTCTCCGATTAAAAGCAAAGCCGACGTGGACAAGCTGCCGATCCCCGATCCGGAAGGCGAGCTGGGCTACGTGATGAATGCCGTGCGCACCATTCGCCGCGAGCTGAAAGGTGAAGTGCCGCTGATTGGCTTCTCCGGCAGCCCGTGGACGCTGGCGACCTATATGGTGGAAGGGGGCAGCAGCAAAGCCTTCACCCTGATTAAAAAGATGATGTACGCCGAGCCGCTGGCCCTGTATGCGCTGCTCGACAAGCTGGCGAAGAGCGTCACGCTCTATCTGAACGCGCAGATTAAAGCCGGTGCACAGTCGGTGATGATTTTCGACACCTGGGGCGGCGTGCTGACCGGCCGCGATTATCAGCAGTTCTCCCTGTACTACATGCATAAAATCGTCGACGGCCTGCTGCGTGAAAACGAAGGCCGCCGCGTGCCGGTGACGCTGTTCACCAAAGGTGGCGGCCAGTGGCTGGAAGCGATGGCGGGCACCGGCTGCGACGCGCTGGGTCTCGACTGGACCACCGATATTGCCGATGCCCGCCGCCGCGTGGGCGACAAAGTGGCGCTGCAGGGCAATATGGACCCGTCCATGCTCTATGCACCGCCTGCCCGCATTGAAGAAGAAGTGTCGACTATACTGTCTGGTTTCGGCCAGGGGGAAGGCCACGTCTTTAACCTCGGCCACGGTATTCATCAGGATGTACCGCCAGAGCACGCAGGCGTATTTGTGGAGGCGGTGCATCGGCTTTCTGCCCAGTATCACAAGTAAGGAGTCGTTATGGATCTCGCGTCGCTACGCGCTCAACAAATCGAACTGGCCTCATCGGTGATCCGCGAGGATCGTCTGGATAAGGATCCTCCGCAGTACATTGGCGGAGCAGACGTCGGGTTCGAGCAGGGTGGGGACGTGACGCGAGCGGCGATGGTGGTACTGAAGTACCCTTCGCTCGAGCTGGTGGAGTACAAGGTCGCGCGTATTGCCACCACCATGCCCTATATTCCCGGCTTTCTCTCCTTTCGCGAATATCCCGCGCTGCTGGCAGCGTGGGAGCAGCTCTCGCAAAAACCTGACCTGCTGTTTGTCGATGGGCACGGGATCTCACACCCGCGCCGTTTAGGCGTTGCCAGCCACTTTGGGCTGCTGGTGGATGTGCCGACCATTGGCGTTGCCAAGAAACGCCTGTGCGGCGCGTTTGAGCCACTTTCCGCCGAGCCGGGTGCGCTGGCGCCGCTCATCCATAAGGGCGAGCAGCTGGCGTGGGTCTGGCGCAGCAAGGCTCGCTGTAATCCGCTGTTCATCGCCACCGGCCATCGGGTAAGCATGGACAGCGCTCTGGCGTGGGTACAGCGCTGCATGAAGGGCTACCGCTTACCGGAGCCGACGCGCTGGGCTGACGCGGTGGCCTCTTCGCGTCCGGCTTTTGTTCGTTGGCAGGAAATTCAGCGATGATTCAGGTAAACTGCGCCTAATTTTCGATTCGAGAGATCATCATGCTACAAAACCCGATTCACCTGCGCCTTGAAAAGCTGGAAAGCTGGCAGCACGTCACCTTTATGGCTTGCCTGTGCGAGCGCATGTATCCCAACTATGCCGCGTTCTGCAAGCAGACGGGCTTTGGTGATGGCCATATTTACCGCCGCATTCTGGATCTGATCTGGGAAACGCTGACGGTGAAAGACGCGAAGGTGAATTTCGACTCTCAGCTTGAAAAGCTGGAAGAGGCGATTCCGGTGGCGGATGATTTTGACCTGTACGGCGTCTACCCGGCAATTGATGCCTGTGTGGCGTTAAGCGAATTGCTCCACTCCCGCCTGAGCGGTGAGACGCTGGAGCACGCTATCGAAGTCAGTAAGGCCTCTATCACTACCGTGGCGATGCTGGAAATGACCCAGGAAGGTCGCGAAATGACCGACGAAGAGCTGCGCGCAAACCCGGCCGTTGAGCAAGAATGGGATATCCAGTGGGAAATTTTCCGCCTGCTGGCAGAGTGTGAAGAACGCGATATTGAACTGATAAAAGGGCTGCGTGCGGACTTACGTGAGGCCGGTGAGAGTAATATTGGTATAATTTTTAACCAATGAGATAAGAAAACTTGAGATAACGCCCGTTTTGTCGCTCCTCGACTCTTCCCTTTCGCCCCTTGTCTGGTCTACATTTGGGGGGCGAAAAAAAGTGGCTATCGGTGCGTGTATGCAGGAGAGTGCTTTTTTGGCATTTTCGTCGCACTCGATGCTTAGCAAGCGATAAACACATTGAAAGGATAACTTATGAACAAGACTCAACTGATTGATGTAATTGCGGACAAGGCTGATCTGTCTAAAGTGCAGGCTAAAGCTGCTCTGGAATCTACCCTGGCTGCTATTACTGAGTCTCTGAAAGAAGGCGATGCTGTACAACTGGTTGGTTTCGGTACCTTCAAAGTGAACCACCGCGCTGAGCGTACTGGCCGCAACCCGCAGACCGGTAAAGAAATCAAAATCGCCGCAGCGAACGTGCCGGCATTTGTTTCTGGTAAAGCACTGAAAGACGCAGTTAAGTAAGACGCGTGGCAGTGAACAGTTTTAGCGAAGGGGCGGCAACGCCCCTTTTGTCTTTCTGGCGCGGAACGCTCGCGCTGGCGGGCATGCTGCTGCTGTCAGCCTGTAGCCACGACACCGCTTTGCCGCCGTTTACCGCCAGCGGCTACGCGGACAACCAGGGCGCGGTCAGGATCTGGCGTAAAGATTCCGGCGGCGAAGTGCATCTGCTTTCTGCCTTCAGCCCGTGGCATAGCGGCAATACGTCGACGGCGGAGTATCGCTGGCAGGGAGATGACCTGTCGCTGATTGAGCTGAACGTCTACAGCAAGACCCCCGAACACGTGAAAGTGCGTTTTGACGACCATGGCGAGCTGAGCTTTATGCAGCGCGAAGTCAGCGGTCAAAAACAGCAGCTTTCAAGCGATCAAATCGCCCTCTACCGTTACCGGGCCGAACAAATCCGCCAGACCAGCGATGCGCTTCGTCTGGGACGCGTCGTGCTACGCCAGGGGCGCTGGCATAACGACGGGACGGTGACGACCTGCGAAGGGCAAACGGTCAAGCCTGAGCTCGAGTCCTGGGCGACCGAACACATTCAACGCCGTCAGCGTCATTCATCAATGGAAGTGAGTGTGGCGTGGCTTGAGGCGCCGGAAGGTTCTCAATTGCTATTGGTGGCGAACGAAGACTTCTGCACCTGGCAGCCGACAGAGAAAAGTTTCTGAGTTCTGTGGATTAAGCCGGATGGCGCTGACGCTTATCCGGCCTACGAACGATCCCCTCTCCCCATGGGAGAGGGTGTACAGTCCGGGGACATAGTGAACACTTGTTCGGGGACATGGTAGACACTTACAACTAAGGCATAAGAACCCGTTTATGGAGTCGCTTATGCCCTGGG
>NZ_JBLKCH010000006.1:0-306617 GCF_047531125.1 Enterobacter sp. HK-058-C-ECC | reverse complement strand
TTCCCACCCTCCCCGACCAGCCCGATAACCCGGGCGTCTGGCCGCAGCACGAGCTGACCTGTGCCGGTATCAAGGCGCATATGGATGTCTTTCACCGCTGGCTGGGCAGCGCATTTGATGCGGGCATATCGGCAGAACAACTGATTGAGGCGCGCACCGAATTTATCGACCAACTGCTGCAGCGTCTGTGGATCGATTATGGGTTTGGACAAATCAGCGATGTTGCGCTGGTTGCCGTCGGAGGCTATGGCCGCGGTGAGCTGCATCCGCTTTCCGATATCGATCTCCTGATCTTAAGCCGCAAAAAGCTGCCGGACGAACAGGCGCAAAAAATCGGCGAGCTGCTGACCCTGCTCTGGGACGTAAAGCTGGAAGTCGGCCACAGCGTGCGTACCCTGGAAGAGTGTCTGCTGGAAGGGCTGTCGGACCTGACCGTCGCCACCAACCTGATTGAAACCCGCCTGCTGATTGGCGACGTCGCGCTGTTCCTGGAGCTGCAAAAACACATCTTCAGCGACGGCTTCTGGCCGTCAGAAAAGTTCTTCGCCGCGAAAGTCGAGGAGCAAAACCAGCGCCACCAGCGCTACCACGGCACCAGCTATAACCTTGAGCCCGATATTAAAAGCAGCCCCGGCGGCCTGCGCGACATCCACACGCTACAGTGGGTTGCCCGACGCCATTTTGGCGCAACCTCGCTGGACGAGATGGTTGGCTTCGGCTTTTTAACCGAGGCGGAGCGTAACGAGCTTAACGAGTGTCTGCACCTGCTCTGGCGCATCCGCTTTGCCCTGCATCTGGAAGTTACGCGCTACGATAACCGTCTGCTGTTTGACCGCCAGCTCAGCGTGGCTCAGCGCCTGAATTACCAGGGCGAGGGTAACGAGCCGGTTGAGCACATGATGAAGGATTTCTTCCGTGTCACCCGCCGGGTGACCGAGCTGAACCAGATGCTGTTGCAGCTGTTCGACGAGGCCATTCTGGCCCTGACGGCCGACGAAAAGCCGCGCCCGATTGATGACGAATTCCAGCTGCGCGGCACGCTTATCGATCTCCGCGACGAAACGCTGTTTATCCGCGAGCCGGAAGCGATTCTGCGGATGTTCTATACCATGGTGCGCAACAGCACCATCACCGGGATCTACTCCACCACCCTGCGCCATCTGCGCCACGCGCGCCGCCATTTGACGGAGCCGCTGTGCTATATCCCGGAAGCCCGTTCGCTGTTCCTGAGCATGCTCCGCCACCCGGGCGCCGTCAGCCGAGGCCTGCTGCCGATGCACCGTCACAGCGTGCTGTGGGCCTATATGCCGCAGTGGTCGCACATCGTCGGGCAGATGCAGTTCGATCTGTTCCACGCCTACACGGTGGATGAACACACGATCCGCGTGATGCTCAAGCTGGAAAGCTTTGCGAAAGAAGAGACGCGCTCCCGCCACCCGCTGTGCGTCGAGCTGTGGCCGCGCCTGACCCATCCGGAGCTGATCCTGATTGCCGCCCTGTTCCACGACATCGCCAAAGGCCGCGGCGGCGACCACTCGGTGCTCGGCGCGCAGGACGTGCTGAAATTTGCCGAGCTGCACGGCCTGAACTCACGTGAAACGCAGCTGGTGGCCTGGCTGGTGCGCCATCACCTGCTGATGTCGGTCACCGCCCAGCGCCGTGACATTCAGGACCCGGAAGTCATAAAACAGTTCGCCGAAGAGGTCCAGACGGAAAACCGCCTGCGCTATCTGGTCTGCCTGACGGTGGCCGATATCTGCGCCACCAACGAAACCCTGTGGAACAGCTGGAAGCAGAGCCTGCTGCGCGAGTTGTACTTCGCCACCGAAAAACAGCTGCGTCGCGGGATGCAGAACACGCCAGACATGCGCGAGCGCGTGCGTCACCACCAGCTGCAGGCGCTGGCGCTGCTGCGGATGGATAACATTGATGAAGAGGCGCTACATCAGATTTGGGCCCGCTGCCGCGCCAACTATTTTGTCCGCCACAGCCCAAACCAGCTTGCGTGGCACGCGCGGCATCTGCTCAAGCACGATCTGTCGCAGCCGATGATCCTGCTGAGCCCGCAGGCCACCCGCGGCGGGACGGAGATTTTCATCTGGAGCCCGGACCGCCCTTATCTGTTTGCTGCGGTCTGCGCCGAGCTGGACAGGCGTAACCTGAGCGTGCACGACGCGCAGATTTTCACCACCCGCGACGGCATGGCAATGGACACCTTTATCGTGCTGGAGCCGGACGGCAGCCCGCTGTCGTCGGACAGGCATGAAGGGATACGTTTTGGTCTGGAGCAGGCGATCACCCAGCGCAGCTGGCAACCCCCGCAGCCGCGTCGCCAGCCGGCGAAATTGCGCCACTTCACCGTGGATACCGAAGTCAATTTCCTGCCAACCCACACCGATCGTAAATCGTTCCTTGAGCTGATTGCGCTCGACCAGCCGGGGCTGCTCGCCCGCGTCGGCCAGGTTTTTGCCGATCTGGGAATTTCGCTTCATGGAGCCCGAATTACAACCATTGGCGAGCGAGTAGAAGATTTATTTATAATCGCCACCGCCGACCGACGTGCCCTTAATAATGACCTGCAGCTTGAAGTGCAACAACGGTTGACAGCAGCCCTCAATCCAAACGATAAAGGGTGATATGTTTTTTAGTGAAATGGAAAGAGTAAACAATGCAGCAGTTACAGAACGTTATTGAGTCCGCTTTTGAGCGTCGCGCCGAGATTACCCCGGCAAATGTGGATACCGTGACCCGTGAAGCGGTAAACCAGGTGATTTCCCTGCTGGATTCCGGCGCGCTGCGCGTGGCAGAAAAAATCGACGGTCAGTGGGTCACTCATCAATGGCTGAAGAAAGCCGTGCTGCTCTCTTTCCGCATCAACGATAACCAGGTTATCGACGGAGCAGAAAGCCGTTACTTCGATAAAGTGCCAATGAAGTTCGCTGACTACGACGAAGCGCGTTTCCAGAAAGAAGGTTTCCGCGTGGTACCGCCTGCGGCAGTGCGCCAGGGCGCCTTCATCGCACGTAATACCGTGCTGATGCCATCCTACGTGAACATCGGTGCCTACGTTGACGAAGGTACCATGGTCGACACCTGGGCAACTGTCGGTTCCTGTGCGCAGATCGGTAAAAACGTTCACCTGTCCGGCGGCGTGGGCATCGGTGGTGTTCTGGAGCCACTGCAGGCTAACCCGACCATCATCGAAGATAACTGCTTCATCGGCGCGCGCTCTGAAGTGGTTGAAGGCGTGATCGTGGAAGAAGGCTCCGTGATCTCCATGGGCGTTTACATCGGCCAGAGCACCCGTATTTACGATCGTGAAACCGGCGAAGTGCATTACGGTCGCGTTCCGGCGGGCTCCGTCGTGGTGTCCGGCAACCTGCCGTCAAAAGATGGCAAATACAGCCTGTACTGTGCGGTTATCGTGAAGAAAGTGGATGCGAAAACGCGCGGTAAAGTGGGCATCAACGAATTGCTGCGCACCATCGATTAATCGGGTATAACAAAAAGCGGGGGCAACCCCGCTTTTTTTATATCTGAGGGTGGCGAAAATAGATTTTTTCGTTAATTATTCAAAGGTTATGTTGAGATCAAGGGTACCGCTATGTACGATAATCTGAAAAGTCTGGGCATTACCAATCCTGATGAAATTGATCGTTACAGCCTCCGCCAGGAAGCCAACAACGATATTTTGAAAATCTATTTTCACAAGGACAAAGGAGAGTTTTTCGCCAAAAGCGTGAAGTTTAAATACCCACGCCAGCGTAAGACCGTTGTTGCTGACGGTGTAGGACAGGGATACAAAGAAGTACAGGAAATCAGCCCTAACCTGCGCTATGTGATCGATGAACTCGATCAGATCTGCCAGCGTGACCGCACCGAAGTCGATCTCAAGCGTAAGATCCTTGACGACCTGCGTCACCTTGAAAGCGTTGTTACCAATAAGATCAGCGAGATTGAAGCGGATCTTGAGAAGTTAACCCGGAAGTAAAAGCAAAACGGCAATCCTTGATTGCCGTTTTTAGTGCTTGCGCCCTCTCCCCGTGGGATGGGGTGAGGGCACCAGACCGCACTCAGTCATCTCTGCTCGTCCAACTGCAGCGCCACATACAGCAGTAGCCTGTCGTCGAAATTCCCCAGATCCAGCCCCGTCAACTCTGAAATTCGGTTTAATCGATACTCCAGGGTATTGCGGTGGATAAACAGCGCTTTTGACGTCGCCAGCGGCTGCACGTTATGACGGAACCACGCCTGCAGGGTCCGGCGCAGAAGGCCGTTATTGTCCATGGCTTTCAGGCGCGCCAATGGCCGCGCCAACTCATTGGCCTGCCAGCCACCGCGCAGGCTGTCGAGCAGCACCGGCAGCATCAGGTCCTGATAAAAATAACTGCGGCTCTCCGGCATTCGCTGCTTGCCCACCATCATGGTGGTGCGTGCGGTCCGCCAGGAGCGGGCGATACTGCCCGGCCCGGTAAAATAATTGCCCAGCGCAACGCGAAAACGCAGCTGGCCATTCTCCTTCATTCGGGCGATCAGCAGCTCCACGCGACGACGATGATCGTCCGCATCCCAGCGGCCGAACGCATTAAGCGCCGGTTTGAGCACCACCATTTCCGTCAGAGAAACGATCGCCACCAGGTTATCGCGCTCCGGCGTCGCCAGCGCGTTTTGCAACTGCTGCAGTTCGGCCATCGCGCTGTCTACGCCCAACTGGCCGCTATCGACTTCAATCACCGCCACCACGCGCGGCTGATTCAGGTCGATCCCCAGACGCTGCGCCCATTCACTGAGCGCAGGCGTATGCTCTTCCGCCTGAATAAGGTTCATCACCAGCTCCTCACGCAGGCGGCTGTCCTGAGCGAGCAGGTGCATCAGGCGCGACTGCTCGAGCATCATCTCCGCCGTCATGCAGACCAGCTCACCGTATTTTCGCAGTGACTCGGGCTCGCCGGTGAGACCGATGACCCCCACAATCTCGCCTTCAAGGCGCAGTGGTAAATTGATGCCCTGACGGACGCCGTGCAGGTGTTTCGCTACCGCATCATCGATATCGACCACGCGCCCCTGGGAGAGCACCAGCAGCGCGCCTTCGTGCAATTCCCCAATACGCTCGCGATCGCCGCTGCCAATAATGCGCCCGCGGGCATCCATTACGTTGATATTGGTATCAATGATGCGCATGGTGCGCGCCACGATATCCTGCGCCATTTTGGTATCAAGATGCCAGCCAGCCATAGAACCCTCCTGTGAGCAGAGCTCAAGCATAGGGATGTTCAGCGACGGCTGCATTGTGCGAATGCACAAAGAGAGAGGAAGAAGTATGGACTTGTGGGAAGGGTCACAGAAACGAGAAAGCCCCTGCGAACAGGGGCTTCAGAGGATTACTGCATCAGCAGGTAAATAGAGGTATCACCACGCTGGATATTCAGCGCCAGCACGGAAGGCTTGCTGTCGAGAATTTTACGCAGTTCAGCGATATTTTTCACCGGCTGCTGGTTAGCGCCCATGATCACATCGCCTTTCTTGAGGCCGATACGGGCTGCCGGTGAATTCGCTTTCACGTTGTTCACCACCACGCCTTTGTCTGCGCCTTTGTTGCTCATCTCGGCACCTTCAATCCCGCTGAAGATGGTGCTGGAGTCCACCTGATTCTGGCTGCTCTGCTGCAGCTCCAGGCTCACGTTAACCGCTTTACCGTCGCGCAGCAGACCAAGGGTCACTTTGCTGCCGATAGGCATAGAGCCGACTTCCGCACGCAGGGCGGCAAAGCTGCTGATCGGTTTACCGTTCAGGGAGGTGATCACATCCCCCGCTTTAATGCCCGCTTTAGCGGCAGAGGAGTTCGGCATCACCTGGCTGACGAATGCCCCGCGCTGGGCGTCAACCTTCATCGCCTTCGCCAGCTCGGAGTTCAGCTCCGTACCGAGGATACCCAGCTCACCGCGTTTCACCTGGCCATACTGCACCATCTGCGCGGTCAGGTTTTTCACCATGTTACTTGGGATAGCAAAACCGATCCCGATATTGCCGCCGTCCGGGGCAAGGATCGCGGTGTTGATACCGATCAGTTCGCCGTTCAGGTTGACCAGCGCACCGCCGGAGTTACCGCGGTTGATCGCCGCATCCGTCTGGATGAAGTTCTCATAGTTCTCGGCATTGAGGCCGCTACGGCCCAGCGCAGAGACGATACCCGAGGTCACGGTTTCACCCAGACCGAACGGGTTACCGATCGCCACGGTATAGTCGCCCACGCGCAGCGCGTCGGAGTCGGCAATTTTAATCGCCGTCAGGTTTTTCGGATCCTGAATCTGGATCAGCGCAATGTCAGAACGCGGGTCTTTGCCGACCACTTTGGCGTCAAACTTACGGCCATCGCTCAGCTGAACCTTAATGCTGTTCGCGTTATCGACAACGTGGTTGTTGGTAACGACGTAGCCTTTCGCTGCATCAATGATTACCCCCGAGCCAAGCGCCATGAATTTCTGCTGCTGGCCGCCGCCCTGGCTGTCATCCCCTGCGCCACCGCCCTGACAGAACGGAGAGCTCTGGAATGGCGAACCGTCCTGGCAGAACGGCGAGTTGTCGCCGAAGAACTGCTGGAAGTTACGCGGCATGCGCGGCGTATTGACGGTCGTGCTACCCTCAACGTTAATACTCACCACCGATGGCATCACTTTTTCGAGCATCGGTGCCAGGCTTGGCATCTGCTGCGCGGTTGCTGCCGACGACGCGGTCTCGGCTGCAGTAGCAGTCAGAGGAGACAGCGCTAAACCTAAACTCAGAGCCAGTGCACTCATTGCTAATGTGGTTTTTTTCATGTTTCTCAATCTCGATTTACAGGTAACGCAAAATTGCTGTGTAACTCAGATTCGTTTTATACCGCTTAGTTCCGGCGATAAGTTTATGGAAAAGGTAAAAATTTATTGGCCGTCTTTACAAAACTCAGGCGTTATTCCACCGCCATCAGCTTGCGATATTCATCCCAGGCATACAAATCCGTCATGCCGCTGATATAGTCCTGGATAAGACGGCAGCGATAATAATATTCCATCACCGGCCACTGGGGGGAATGGCGATCCAGCTTGCCAATCGCTTCGACATACGCCAGACGGTGTCGGGTAGAGAGTTTCTGATAAAGTCGGGACTCGATGGGGATGCGGCGCACGCGCTCGTGTTCCACCAGCTCGCTGAATTCGTCAACGGACAGCTGGAGCAGCGGGGCATAAATTTCCAGTAACCCGCTGATCACCCGGTAGCCCTGCAGCTCTAACTGTTCGACATCCGGATGGCTGAAGACATGCCGCATCGCCACATGTTTATAAAGCTCGAGGAGCTGGCTGAAACTGCTGTCATCTTCCAGTAGCGCATGGTTGAATTCCCCGTTGAAAATCAGCGGCAAATTATCAATAAAGCGCGACGCCGCGTACGGCACCAGCTTATTTAATGTATTGACCCGCAAATACATAAAGAACTGATCTTCCGTACTGCGGCTTAATGTATTTGAGCGCGATTTATCCCAGGCATTTTCGACAACCTGCGCAAACAGCGAGCCTTTTTCATGGGTTCCCCAGGCCGTATAAAGATGTTGATAAAGCTCCTCGACGCTGAAGATTCTTTTCTCAACCGCGTCTTCCAGATCGGCCACGCAATAGGAAATATCATCGGCGGCTTCCATAATCCAGGTCAATGGAAAGCGGCCGTTTGGCGTCAATGAAAGTTCTTTACGTAGCCGTTCAATATAGGCCTCTTCGGAAAGATAATAGCCCGGTTTTTTCATTAAATAACTGTGGGACGCGGGCGTCTCCCCCATCCACCACGCGGGGCGCGTATATTTCAGAATGCAGCCGACCTGTGCCCAGGTCAGGTTCATACGCATCAGGGAGTGGACCAGCCGGATCCCCTGCGCGTTGCCTTCAAAATGACAGAGATCCTGGCGCACCTTGCGGCGCAAATCGTTCAGCCCCTCTTCGCCTTCACGCAGGCGTAAATCGCGTACGATGCAGCGGTCGTCGCTCAGCGGCTGGCTTACCGCATCCGAAGGGTAGAGCCGTTGTTTAAACCAGTCATTGATTGCCGCCTCACCAAAATGACCGAAAGGCGGGTTGCCGATGTCATGCATCAGGCAGGCCATCTCAACGATGCTCTCAAAAGGCCCCGTCAGCTCGTCCAGACCATAGGTTTCCAGCAAGCGCTGCTCTTTGAGACGGCTCAAAATCTCTTTAGCTATATAGCGCCCGACCTGCTGCACCTCCATAGAGTGGGTTAAGCGCGTGCGCACTGCGGCGTTACGCTCCAGCGGAAAGACCTGGGTTTTTTGCTGCAGACGGCGGATGGCGGGCGAGTTAATGATCCGCCCGCGATCGCTTTCGAAGATACGCAGGATCTCATGTTCGCTCTTGTCGCCCTGCGGCGAACGGAAACGTCGGTGCCAGTTAATTTTGGTGCGAAAATCGATTGGTGACATGTGCTCCCCCGCGTGAGAATGCGTTTCCCCTTAACCGCATGATAGACTATGCATCTTAACAAGGCACATCGCGAGTAAATCTATGAAAATCGGCATTATTGGTGCAATGGAAGAAGAAGTTACGCTCCTGCGTGACAAAATTGAGAACCGTCAGACCCTCTCTCTGGGGGGTTGTGAGATCTATACCGGTCAGCTAAACGGTGTTGACGTGGCTCTGCTGAAATCAGGCATCGGTAAAGTCGCTGCGGCGCTGGGTGCCACCCTGCTGCTTGAGCGCTGCAAGCCGGACGTGATCGTGAATACCGGCTCTGCGGGCGGCCTGGCGCCGACGCTGAAGGTGGGTGATATCGTTGTTTCCGACGAAGCGCGTTACCACGATGCTGACGTCACCGCGTTCGGTTACGAGTACGGCCAGCTTCCGGGCTGCCCGGCAGGGTTTAAAGCGGACGACAAACTGATTGCGGCGGCAGAGACCTGCATTGCGGAGCTCAACCTCAACGCGGTACGCGGTCTGATTGTCAGCGGTGATGCGTTCATTAATGGTTCCGTGGGTCTGGCGAAAATCCGTCATAACTTCCCTCAGGCGGTGGCCGTTGAGATGGAAGCGACTGCGATTGCGCACGTTTGCCATAACTTCAACGTACCGTTCGTGGTGGTTCGCGCCATCTCTGACGTGGCAGACCAGCAGTCCCACATTAGCTTCGACGAGTTCCTGACCGTTGCAGCAAAACAGTCCACCGTGATGGTGGAACGCCTGGTGCAGAATCTGGCACGTGGCTAAACATACCCTCAGGGCGCTTGCCGCCCTGCTTCTGCTCGCCCCGCTGTGGCTCTATGCTGTACCGCGCGTGATTACGCTCTCTCCCGCCAATACGGAGCTGGCGTTTGCCGCCGGCATTACGCCCGTCGGCGTGAGCAGCTTTTCCGATTATCCGCCGCAGGCCGCGGGGATTGAGCAAGTGGCTACCTGGCAAGGGATGAACCTTGAGCGCATCGTGGCGCTGAAACCGGATCTCGTGCTGGCCTGGCGTGGCGGCAACGCCGAGCGGCAGGTCAACCAGCTCACTTCCCTTGGCATAAAGGTCATGTGGATTGATGCCGTCAGCATTGAACAGGTCGCACAGGCGCTACGCGCCCTGGCACCCTATAGCCCTACCCCCCAAAAAGCCGAGGCTGCGGCGAAACAGATGCTGAGCGACTATGCCGCGCTGAAATCCCGATACGATACCCCAGTTAAAAAGCGCATCTTCCTGCAGTTTGGCAGCCAGCCGCTGTTCACCACCGGAAAAGGGTCGATTCAAAACCAGGTGCTGGAAGTTTGTGGCGGTGAAAACATCTTTGCAGCCAGCCGGGTGCCGTGGCCTCAGGTAAGCCGTGAGCAGGTTCTGGCGCGCCAGCCACAGGCCATCGTCGTGGTCGGAAATGCGAGCGAAATTCCCAAAATTGAGCAATTCTGGCAAAAGCAGCTAAAAATACCGGTAATACCCCTCAACAGCGACTGGTTTGAACGCGCCAGCCCGCGTATTATCCTCGCCGCAAAACAGCTCTGTGCCGCGCTGGCAGAGAGTCACTAACATAAGACCCTTTTCGAGGATTTAACGATGCTCGTTTATTGGCTGGATATTCTTGGCACAGCCGTTTTTGCTATCTCCGGCGTCCTGCTCGCCGGAAAACTACGCATGGATCCGTTTGGCGTGCTGGTGCTGGGCGTAGTGACCGCCGTGGGCGGCGGGACAATCCGCGATATGGCGCTGGCGAATGGCCCGGTGTTTTGGGTGAAAGATCCGACCGATCTGGTGGTCGCGATGGTCACCTGCCTGTTAACCATAGTGCTGGTTCGCCAGCCCCGCCGATTACCAAAATGGATATTGCCGGTACTGGATGCCGTCGGTCTGGCCGTGTTTGTCGGTATTGGCGTCAATAAGGCGTTTAATGCGGGCACCGGTCCAATGGTGGCGATCTGCATGGGCGTATTAACCGGCGTAGGCGGCGGGATCATTCGCGACATTCTGGCACGTGAGGTGCCGATGATCCTGCGTACTGAAATTTACGCAACGGCCTGTATTGCGGGCGGCATTGTCCACGCGACAGCGTACTACACGTTTGCACTTCCGCTGGAAAACGCCGCGATGCTGGGGATGGTCGTGACGCTGGTGATACGTTTAGCGGCAATACGCTGGCACCTGAAGCTGCCGACGTTTGCGCTGGATGAAAATTCAAGATAGGCGTCGTTTATAAGCCCGGTGGCGCTTCGCTTACCGGGCCTACAATCCGCATTCAGGCTTAAATGCTGAACGAAGAACCACACCCGCAGGTGCTTGTTGCGTTCGGGTTGGTGACCACAAAGCGCGAACCTTCCAGACCCTCGGTGTAATCCACCGAACCGCCCACCAGATATTGCAG
The DNA here is from genome assembly GCF_047531125.1 of Enterobacter sp. HK-058-C-ECC. Classification (NCBI taxonomy): domain Bacteria; kingdom Pseudomonadati; phylum Pseudomonadota; class Gammaproteobacteria; order Enterobacterales; family Enterobacteriaceae; genus Enterobacter; species Enterobacter sp. HK-058-C-ECC. The sequence continues at coordinate 295,750 of NZ_JBLKCH010000006.1, read as the reverse complement.
GCTCATCGGGTCAACCACCAGCGCAACGCCCTGTTTCTCGATGGTCATATCGCCATCGTTAACCTGATCGTCAAAGGTAAAACCGTACTGGAAGCCGCTGCAGCCGCCGCCGGTAATATAGACACGCAGTTTCAGATCCGGATTGTCTTCGTCGGCAATCAGGGTTTTCACTTTGTTGGCTGCTGCTTCGGTAAACTCCAGCGGCAACGCTACATCATCACTCATCTTATGCTCCCATGAATACTGCTACTGCTATTGGGTAAAATTCACCCAATTCTTTGTGTCATTATCTAATACCCTGGTAATTCATTCAAGTATTCTGCGTTGCGGCCCGCTCCGCCTCTTGTTTTGCCAGAGTACGCGCAAGAATGGTGGAGTATAGCGGTTTTCCACCCAGGAACTGGGCTAATAGTGTCGCGCCGAGACAGGTAATGATCATTGGCAAAATGAGCTGGTAATTATCCGTCATCTCCAGCACCAGCACGATCCCGGTCAATGGCGCGCGCAGGGAGGCGGCAAGCAGCGCCCCCATTCCGGCCACCGCAAAGGTCCCGGCGTCAAGGTGATAGGCGGGAAAGCCCGCTTCCGCCGCCATACCAAACGCGGTGCCCAGCAAGGTTCCCAGCGCCAGCATCGGGGCGAATATCCCACCGGGTGCGCCGGAGGAAAAACAGAGCACCGTCGTGATGACGCGGGAGATAAACATAAACAGCAGCAGACCCACGCTAAAGTTCCCCGCCGCCGCAATGGGGATCAGCCCGAACCCGCCGCCAGCGGCATTCGGCTCGATAAACCCGAGCACGCCGCAGATTCCGCCCAGCAGGCCACCCATCAGCACCCATTTGGTCGTATTCCCACCGTGAATACGCTGGAACATATCCTGAGCGCGTAGGATAAAAGTGTTAAACAGCGGCCCCACCACGCCAAAAATCATGCCGAGGATCAGGTAAAGCCACAGGGTGTTCACCGGCGCGTTGGTCAGTTTACCCACCTCAATGACCGCCCCTTCGCCATTAAAGAGGCGAAACACGATGCTCGACATAATGACGCCGGTAAACACCGCTTTAATGGAGATCAGGTTGTAGCGAAACTGCGCGCGCATCTCTTCGATGATAAACAAAATGCCCGCCAGCGGCGCGTTAAAGGCCGCCGACAGCCCCGCCGCTGCACCGGTTGCCAGCAGCGTATGGCGCGCTTCGGCGCTGCGCATCCGAAACAGATCGCCCACCATGCGGCCGACGTTCCCGCCAAGCTGAACCGTAGGCCCTTCCCGGCCAAGAACCATCCCCGCGCCCAGCGTACCCATGCCGCCGATAAACTTCACCGGGATGACACGCCACCAGCGCACCGGACGCAGCTCCTCCAGGGCCCCTTCAATTTCCGGGATGCCGGACCCGCCCGCCTCCGGCGCAAATTTACGCACCAGGAAATACCCCACCATGGCAAACAGCGCCGACAGCCCGAACGCCGCAACCCAGACCAGCCATCGGCTGTCGGCGAAACCGGCCACGGTTCCCACTCGCCAGTTGAGCACGGCATTAACCGCTTTTTCAAACGCCACGCCCACCAGACCGGCGAGTGTTCCCACCACGGCAGCGGCCAGCAGGATCGCCAGCGGCGTTTTATCGCGATTGAGCAGCCGCCGAATACTGATTCGATGCTGGGCGCGCGTAAACTGTTGTTCTTCAAAAGACGGAGAATCTGATTTCATGTCCTGTACTTATTCGTCATACAAAAAGCCGCGAGGATTTTACCAGAGACAGCCCCACCGTCTCCTGAAAATTACTTAACAAATCTTAAAGCATTACCCGGCTAAAAATTTCATAACCTTCCCCGAATCACTTAGAATAGTGGGCTTAATCATTTTATACGAACCAGGAACGACGCCATGAGCAAGTCTGAAAACCTCTACAGTGCAGCCCGCGAGCTTATTCCGGGTGGCGTGAACTCACCTGTGCGCGCCTTTACCGGCGTGGGCGGCACGCCGCTGTTTATCGAACGTGCTGACGGCGCGTATCTGTATGATGTCGATGGCAAAGCCTATATCGATTATGTCGGCTCCTGGGGCCCGATGGTGCTGGGACACAACCACCCGGCCATTCGTAACGCGGTGATTGAAGCCGCTCAGCGCGGCCTGAGCTTCGGTGCGCCAACCGAAATGGAAGTGAAAATGGCGGAGCTGGTTACCGAGCTGGTCCCGACCATGGACATGGTGCGCATGGTGAACTCCGGTACCGAAGCGACCATGAGCGCCATCCGCCTGGCGCGCGGCTTTACCGGTCGCGACAAGATTATCAAATTTGAGGGTTGCTACCACGGTCATGCGGACTGCCTGCTGGTGAAAGCGGGTTCCGGCGCGCTGACGCTCGGCCAGCCAAACTCACCTGGCGTACCGGCTGACTTCGCGAAGCATACCCTGACCTGCACCTACAACGATCTGGACACCGTTCGCGCGGCGTTCGAGCAGTATCCGCAGGAGATCGCCTGCATCATCGTTGAGCCGGTTGCGGGCAACATGAACTGCATTCCACCGCAGCCTGATTTCCTGCCGGGCCTGCGCGCCCTGTGCGATGAATTCGGTGCGCTGCTGATCATCGATGAAGTGATGACCGGCTTCCGCGTAGCGCTGGCGGGCGCCCAGTCTTACTACGGCGTCGAGCCGGACCTGACCTGCCTGGGTAAAATCATCGGCGGCGGCATGCCGGTCGGCGCATTCGGTGGGCGTAAGGACGTCATGGAAGCGCTGGCACCCACCGGCCCGGTTTACCAGGCGGGCACGCTCTCCGGTAACCCTATCGCGATGGCGGCGGGCTTTGCCTGCCTGACCGAAGTGGCTCAGCCAGGCATCCACGAAACCCTGACCGACCGGACTACGCAACTGGCAAACGGCCTGCTGGAAGCGGCAGAGGAAGCCGGTATTCCGCTGGTGGTTAACCACGTGGGCGGCATGTTCGGGATCTTCTTCACCGAGGCGAAAACCGTGACCTGCTATCAGGACGTGGTGAAGTGCGACGTTGAACGCTTCAAGCGCTTCTTCCACCTGATGCTGGAAGAAGGCGTGTACCTGGCACCGTCAGCGTTCGAAGCGGGCTTTATGTCCGTGGCGCACAGTGAAGAAGATATCAATAACACCATTGACGCGGCGCGTAAGGTGTTTGCGAAACTGTAAGATGTGCGGCTTGATGCCCTCACCCCAACCCTCTCCCACGGGGAGAGGGAGCAAACACTAAAACGGCAATCTAAGGATTGCCGTTTACTTTTATTACCGACTCTGCTTTCTCAACAGATAAATAAAATACGGCGCACCGATAAAGGTCGACAGCAGACCCGCCGGGATCTGATACGGGAACAGCACCATTCTTCCGCACCAGTCCGCAAACACCAGCATTACCCCGCCCGTCAGGGCCGACATCACGATATGCGGCATCGTCCGGCGGAACCCCATCATTCTGGCAATGTGCGGAGCCATTAGCCCAACAAAACTCAGCGGGCCAATCGTCATGGTCGCCGTCGCCGTCAGGCACGCAGCGAGCAGCAGCAACGCGATACGCGCTGGCGTCAGCGCCATCCCCACCGCGCGCGCGGTTTCCCCGCCGAGCGGCAGAATGGTCATCCAGCGACGGCACAGCGGCACCATCGCCAGCAGTACGATCATCACGATCCCGGACCCGATCGCCTGGCTGCCGGTCGCGCCGTATGTTGAGCCGGATATCCAGGTCAGGATCTTCGCCATACGCGGATCGCCGCTTGCCTGCAGCATCATCAGCAGCATCGTGAATGCGGTGCTGAGCGCCATCCCCGCCAGCAGCATACGGTGCGGTGAAAACCCGCCTCGACCGGCGGCAATCAGGATAATCATCAGCGTAACCGCCGCCCCGAGACTACCGGCAGGCATCAGCCAGCCAAACGCATTGCCCGGCACGAAGAACAGCATCAGCACCACGCCAAAGGCAGCGCCAGAGCTGATCCCGAGCACTTCCGGGCTCGCCATCGGGTTACCGGTCAGACGCTGAATAATGCATCCTGCCACCGCCAGCATCACGCCTGCGATCAGCGCAGCGAGGATACGCGGCCAGCGCCACTGCAGCAGGGCGTTGAGTAAATCACCCGTTGCCCAGTGCCAGCCAGCGGCATCGCGTCCGAATGAGAGCGCCGCGAACGAGGCGATAATCAGCACCACCAGCCCGACAAGGCTAAACCACAGTACCGACTGACGCTCAGTATGGACTTTATCGCCCGCATCCATCGCCGGTGCGCTCATGCTGCGCAGACGCGGAAGCAGCCACAGGAGCAGCGGCGCCCCGATCAGCGCGGTGACCGAGCCGGTGGAGACTTCACGCCAGACCTGCGCCAGCCAGAGAATAAGCTGATCGGAAAGCCAGAGGATCAGCGCCCCAATCAGCGGCGCCAGCATCAGACGCGCCAGCAAGCGACGCGCTCCGAGCATCTTCGCCAGCAGCGGGGCAAACAGGCCGATAAACCCGATGATGCCGACCGCGTTCACCAGCAGGGCGCTCAATACAATCGCCAGCGTCAGCGCCGCCAGGCGAGCCAGCGACAGCGCCAGCCCCAGGTTGCGCGCCACGCCATCATCCAGTCCCATCAGCGTCAGAGGACGCAGGAGCAGCAGCGTCAGCACAACACCGCCAGCCAGCTGCGGCCACAGGCGCTGCACCACGCTCCAGTCGGTCTGGGTCAGCGTCCCGGTACTCCACATGAACATGCTTTGCAGCTGATCGTGGTGGAACAGAACCAGCAGCTGGTTGATCGCCCCACAGTACAGGCTGACCACCAGCCCGGCCAGAATCAGCGTCACCGGGGAAAGACGTTTACCCCAGGCCACGCCAAAGACCAGCGCGCCCACCGCACACGCTCCGGCAAGCGCCGCAAACTGCGAGGCTAACGCCCCCGGCAGCGTCCACAGCGTGGTGATGGTGATCCCAAGCTGGGCGCCGGTCGCGACGCCGAGTGTGGTGGGTTCCGCCAGCGGGTTACGTAAAACCTGCTGGAACAGCACCCCCACCAGCCCTAAACCGGCACCAACCAGCAGGGAGACTGCCAGACGCGGCAGCAGGCTGTAGTGGAACAGCATCTGCTGAATATTGTCGATATCCGGCGAGGCCAGCGCGGCCCCCCACTGCGCGCGCGGTAATGCGGCCGAGAGGTTGACCCCGGTTAACGCCAGCGCGGCAAGGAAAATCAGCACCAGCAGAAGCGCCGGGAAGCGGGCAATCCGTGAACTCATGCTTTACCTCCCAGCGCGTTATCCAGCACGCGGGCAAAATGCATGGCCGACAGCGTCGCGCCGTAGAACCAGACCGCCGGAGCGCGCTGGAAGCGTTGCTCACGGACAAACGGCATCGCCTGCCAGAGCGGCGTCGCCATCAGGGTTTGCATGGCGCGCTCGTTGCCGTGATCGAAACACAGCACATCCACGTCGCGAAACGCCGCGAGACGATCGATACCCACAGCGGTACTGCCCCAGAACGTCATCTCCCCTTCCCAGGCATTACGAATACCAAAACTGTCGAGGACTTCCTGGAATAGGCAGTTTTTACCGAAAACCAGCATATGGCGGGCATCCAGCAGCGTCACCATCAGCAGCGGACGATCGCCCCGGTGAGCAAAACGCGGCTTCAGAGCGTCAATCAGGGCATCGAATTCGTCGAGATGTTTTTTAGCCTCCGCTTCCCGGTTGAGGAAATTTGCCATCTCGTTAACCGACTTTTTCGCCATCGCCAGCGGTTTTTTACCGTCGCTGAAAGCGAATCCACGTCCGGGCGCAATGCGCGCCATGGTCTCTTCTGACGGACCGTAGCCCGCGGACCAGAACAGGAACGACGGTTTCATCTGGGTGAGCAACTCGAGGTTTGGCTCCGTCCGCAGGCCGACGTCGATTACCGATTCCGGCAGCTTCGGCTCGTTCACCCAGAGGTTATAGTTGGGAATGTCCGCCACGCCGTAGGGCGTGACGCCGAGCGCCATCATCAGCTCGACCGGCAGCCACTCCAGCGCCACTATGCGGTGCGGATCGACGACGGCGGCACGCGCCGCATTCATTTTTAACAGCAGCGGTGAGAGGGCCATCGCCGTCAGCAGGCGACGGCGGCTAATGCGCATGTTGTCGAGCATCAGTAGACGAAGCTCACCGGTGCAGCCCCGGCCGGGTGAGGCAGAATACCCATCGGAATACCATAAATATGTTCCAGCGTTTCGCTGCGCATCAGTTCGGACGGCGTTCCCTGCGCAATCATTTCGCCGCCGCGCAGCGCAACAAGGTAGTCGCAATAGCGCGCCGCCATGTTGATATCATGCAGCACCGCGATCACCGTCAGACCGCGCTGCTGGCTTAAGCGGTGCACCAGCGCCAGGACATCGACCTGATGGGCGATATCGAGCGCGGAGGTGGGTTCATCAAGGAGCAGGCAGCGACTGTCCTGGGCCACCAGCATCGCAATCCACGCGCGCTGGCGTTCACCGCCGGACAGGCTATCCACCAGACGGTGCGCCAGCGGCTTTAGCCCGACCAGCGCAATCGCCTCTTCCACTTTCTCTCTGTCGGCCACGCCGAAGCGTCCAAGCGCGCCATGCCACGGATAACGCCCAATCGCCACCAGCTCTCGCACCGTCATCCCCTCCGCCTGCGGCAGCTGCTGCGGCAGATACGCCACTTTGCGGGCAAACGCTTTGCTGCTCCAGCTCTCGAGCGGTTGGTCATCCAGCAGGATGTCGCCTTCTGACGGCGGCTGATGGCGTCCCAGCATCTTAAGCAGCGTGGACTTACCGGAACCGTTGTGACCAATCAGGCCCGTGACTTTACCTGCGGGGAACGTCAAAGAGAGCGGATGCAGCAAGGTGCGCCCGGGTACGCGAAAGGAGAGATGGTTGAGCGTAAAGGTGGTGTCGGGTTGCGTTTGATTATCCTGCATTTCAGCCAACTTAAATAAAAAGGGCACGGCGAACCGTGCCCAAAGAGAGATTAGAAGCGGAAGGTCGCGGTGGCAACAACCTGACGTCCTGCGCCCCAGTAGCATGCATATTCGCTGTAGCAGCTGGAGACGTATTCACGATCGAAGATGTTGTTCACGTTGACGCCGACGGATGAGCCCGGCAGTCCAAAGCGTGCCAGGTCGTATTTCACGGTCGCGTCAGCCAGTGCGTAGCCCGCGACGTTGAACGACTGGTAGGCTTTTGGCGACGAGGCAGAGTAGTAGGACACGGTGTTACCGATGTAACGGGTGCCTGCCCCTACCGTCAGACCGCTCAACGCCGTCTCGTGGAAGGTGTAATCTGCCCACAGAGACGCCATGTTACGCGGCACTTCCGCCGGACGACGGCCTTCATACCAGGTATCGTGCGTGTATTCCGCATCAGTAAAGCTATAGGAAGCCGTCACGTTCACGTTGGCAGATACTGCCGCTTTCGCTTCCAGTTCGAAACCGCGAGAGCGAATTTCACCGCCCTGTACGCTAAAGCCGCTGGTCGGGTTCGCCGGATCGGCCGTCAGGTTGTTGTTTTTGGTCAGCTGATACACCGCAGCGGTGACCACAACAGGCAGATCTTTCGGTACATACTTCACGCCCGCTTCATACTGCTTGCCGCGAGCCGGATCGAACGGTTTGCCGCCCTGGGTTGCGCCGGAAATAGGCTCGAAGGATTCGCTATAGCTGAAGTACGGCGTAATACCGTTATCAAACAGGTAGTTGATCCCGCCACGCCAGGTGAATGCCCGATCGTTGATTTCAGCCGTCGTGTCGGAAGAACGCGTCAGTGTGGACGTTTTGGCAAAATCATAGCGTCCACCCAGGGTCAGTACCCACTTATCCCACTCAGCCTGATCCTGCGCGTACAGGCCCGTTTGCTCCTGACGATTGAGCACGGCATACGGGAAGTTCACGTTGATATTGGCATTGTTGTGCTGCGGATTCGTCATGCTGATAGGGTCAGCGCTGCCGTAATCTGCATCAATATCGTTACGCATGCGCAGGTAATCGACGCCCGTTAACAGAGTATGATCCACTGCACCCGTCGCAAATTTGGACTGCAGTTGGGTATCGACCGTGAACGAGTTGAGGTCCTCATCAGAGCGCACGTACGCGCGGCTGATCTGAGCCGGTGCAATATAGCCGTTACCGTAAACGGAACGGTAAAGCGTATTGATTTTGGTGTAGCGCAGGTTTTGACGCACGGTAAAGGTGTCATCAAACTGATGCGAGAAGCTGTAACCCACCATTTTCTGGCGACGGGAGATCTTATTGTCTTCGTCACCTTCGTTGAAATCGGTCGGCAGCTTGTGCGCGTTGCCGTTGGCGTCGTAGTAAGGCACAACGGTACCTTCCCGCGGCAGCCAGCCGTAATAGCCTGCATCCGGATCGCTCTGGAAGTTGCTCAGGAAAGTAAAATCGGTTTTATCGTCAGGACGCCAGCTGAAAGCAGGTGCAATAGCGTAGCGGGAAGATTTCACCATCTCCTGCTGCGCATTTTCGCTGCGCCCCAGACCGGTCAGACGGTATGACCACACGCCGTCATCATCAATCGCATCGCTGAAATCAAACCCGGTCTGCCACAGGTTATCGGTACCCATTTTGAACTGAATTTCTTTCAGTGGCTCGGTGGTTGGCCGCTTGCTGACCATGCTGACCACGCCACCCGGGTGGCTTTTACCGTACAGAACGGACGTAGGGCCGCGCAGCAGCTCGACGCGCTCAAGGAAATACGGATCCATGGACGCTTCAGAATAGTTATCTCCCTGCAGCTTCATCCCGTCCAGATACTGGTTGGTATTCACAGTACTGGAGGTGGTGAACCCACGGATAGAAACAACATCATACGTTGTTGACGCACCGCGCGTTGCGAACACGCTCGGCGTATAGGCCAGCGCCTGTTTAACCGTCCCCGGCTGCTTCATGTCCATCTCTTCGCGGGTGACGACAGAAATAGACTGCGGGGTTTTCTCAATCGGGGTATCGGTCTTGGTCGCCGTGGCGGTGCGTTTGGCCGCTATCGTGGGGGCCGGTCCCCAGGCACTTTCCTGTGCCGCAGGTGCTGCGGTTACCGTGATGGTTTCTTCTTTTTTCGGGGTTTCTGCCGCATGAGCATACGCGGACACGCCGGCAACCGCTGTGGCGACGACGACCGCGAGTTTACGCAGCGACGTGTTCATTGGCTGAGCAGTATTGGAAAGCGCCATGATGTTTCTCTGATGGAAAAGTGAATGATAACGTAAACGAGAATTATTATTATGAGCGCCAGAATAATATGCGAAACGCGGGTTGCATAGCAAGCAGTAAGCGGCCCTACGAGAATTAAGGGTTTAAGAAATAGACAAGAGAAAACGAAGGGTTAATCAGAGTTAAAGTGAGGGTTAACGAAATGAGGTTTACGGGTAAAAAAAGCCCCCTTCCGGGGAAGAGGGCTTTAAAAGTTAGTTACCGCCAAACATGTCCTTAATCCAGCCGGCTACGCCATCGCTGTCTTTCTTCTCATTCTGCTGCTGCGGCTGTTGCTGCTGCGGCTGCTGTGGCTGAGAAGACTGATCGAACGGGTTGCCGGTCGGCTGTTCAGGCTGGCTCTGCTGGCACAGGGAATCCGGGTTGGTTGTCCAGACCGGCAGAGTACGCATTCCGCCGCCGCAGACGAAGTTACCGGAGCTGTCCACGCCCATATCGACGATATCTTCCGGCGCGACAAGGTTCAGCGGCACTGGTGACTGATTCGCCAGATAGCGCTGGTAAATCGACATCGCCCCGCTCGCCCCGTACAGCTTGGTCGGCTGGTTGTTGTCGCGTCCTACCCAGGTAATGACCACTTCACGGCCATCGATACCGGCAAACCAGGTATCAACGTTGTTGTTGGTGGTCCCGGTCTTACCTGCCAGATGCAGGCCCGGATACTTCGCACCCAGTTGACGACCCGTACCACGCTGCACCACCTGCTGCATCGTCCACAGCGTCATGTAGGCCGCCTGAGCAGGAACGGCACGCTCCGCCTGCGGGAAGCTCTGATACAGCACAGAGCCATCCTCGGCAATCACCGAACGCAGGGCGGACAGCGGCGCGCGGTTACCGCCGCTGGCGATGGTCTGGAACGCCTGCGCCACTTCGATCGGCGTCAGGTTAAGCGCCCCGAGGATCATCGCCGGCACCGGGTGCAGCTGATCTTTCGCCACGCCCAGCTTCTGCCAGGTATCGACAATGGCCGGCAGGCCCAGCGACATGCCCAGGTTTACCGTCGGCACGTTCATGGAGCGCGTCAACGCATCCACCAGCATCACCTGACCACTGAACTGCTTATCGTCGTTCTGCGGTGACCACACCTGGCCGTTAGGCTGGCGCAGGGAGATAGGCGCATCCGCAATCCAGGTATTCAGACGATACTGGTTTGGCTGACTCAGGGCAGTCAGATAGGTCGCCGGTTTTGCCAGAGAACCGATCGAGCGACGCGCCTGCATGGCACGGTTGTAGCCTGCAAACTGCGGCTCGGCACCGCCCACCATCGCACGAACTTCGCCGGAGTTGCGGTCAACCACCACCATCGCGGTTTCAAGATCGGAGAGCTTACGCTGTTTCTTCAGCGCCGGAATACCTTCCACCGCCGCTTTTTCTGCCGCATCCTGCGCCACGGAGTCAAAGGTGGTGAAGATCTTCACGCCGGAGAGATCTTTGACCTTATCGCCAAGCTTGCTTTGCAGTTCCTGACGCACCAGCTGCATAAACGCAGGCTGAGGCGAGATCACCCCACCGCGCGGCTGAACGCCAAGCGGACGTGCGCTCAGCATGTCGTACAGCTCCTGGTCAATCACCTGCTGTTGTTGCAGCAGACGCAGCACCAGGTTACGACGCTCCAGCGCCAGTTTCGGGTTACGCCACGGGTTATAAATGGACGCCCCTTTCACCATGCCCACCAGCAGCGCCTGCTGATCCAGGCTCAGCTCTTCCACCGGACGACCAAAGTAGTACAGGCTCGCCAGCGGGAAGCCGCGGATTTCGTTATCGCCGCTCTGACCGAGGTACACCTCGTTCATATACAGCTCAAGGATACGATCCTTGCTGTAGCGCGCGTCCATCAGCACGGCCATGTAGGCTTCGTTCGCTTTACGCCAGTAAGAGCGTTCGCTGGAGAGGAAGAGGTTTTTCACCAGCTGCTGAGTCAGCGTACTCGCTCCCTGCACGGTACGACCGGCAGTCAGGTTCGCCAGCACCGCACGACCAATCGAGTAGAGGCTGATGCCGTCGTGCTCGTAGAAGTGACGGTCTTCGGTCGCCAGCAGCGTATCGACCAGCAGATCCGGGAAGCCGTTACGCGCCACGAACAGACGCTGCTCGCCGTTTGCCGACGAGAGCATGGTGATCAGACGCGGATCGAGACGGAAGAAACCGAACTGGCGGTTGTTATCCATGTTCTCGATGGTATCCAGACGATCCCCGTCAAAGGTCAGACGCGCGCGCACCTGACCCTCTTTGCTGTCCGGGAAATCAAACGGACGACGGATCATCTCAATGCTGTTCGCCTGCACGGTAAATTCGCCAGGGCGCGTCATTTTTGACACCTGACGATACTGGGTGGCTTCCAGCAGTTTTACCATTTCGTTTTTCGTGATGGACATATCTGGCTCAAGGTTCACCATGCGGCCATACACTGCCGCAGGTAACTGCCAGACTTTACCGTCGATACGGCTGCGGATCTTCTGATCCAGATACACGCCGTAAATTGCCATCAGCACAACAAAAACAATAAAGAGCTTCAGCAGCAGCCAGAACCAGCCGCGTTTGCCCCGAGGCTTGCGCCCTTTGCCTTTCCCTTTACGCGGCATCGGTTCTTCATCCTCATCATCGTCTTCATAGTCATCGTCATAGTCCTCATCTCTGAGGCGACGACGGCTTACTTTTTCTTTCGCCGGACGCGTTGGTTTTCCCTTACGTCCTATTGGCTCGCGGTCATTCCCCGCCATGCTTTTTCTCCGCAACTTTCAGGCGCAAAGGCCAGATTTTCTTTTCTTTCACAGGCCTGTGAAAGAAGAAATCTCTCAAAATTAGTTCTCCCTCTCCTTGTGGGAGAGGGCCGGGGTGAGGGCATCAGGCCGCACATCCCTTTCAGGAATATTTCTTCGTCCGCTTCGTTGGCGCCGTATTCGCCGGATCGTCCGGCCAGACGTGTTTAGGGTACCGCCCCTTCATCTCTTTCTGCACGTCACGGTAGCTCCCCGCCCAGAACGCCCCTAAATCTCGGGTGATCTGCAAGGGGCGATGCGCAGGCGACAGCAGCTCAAGCACGAGCGGCACGCGCCCTTCAGCGATAGACGGCGTGGTTGCTTCACCAAACATCTCCTGCATCCGAACCGCCAGCGCCGGGGGATTATCCTCATGATAACGGATGGCAATCCGGCTTCCGGTCGGCACAGTGTAATGCCCTGGCAGTTCACTATCCAGACGTTGACGCAATGACCAGTCCAGTAAATTCTGTAACGCAGTCTTAACATCAAGCGCCTTAAGGGCGCGCAGAGAGTGCACGCCGCTCATCTGCGGCAGTAGCCAGCGTTCAAGCGTAGCCAGCAGCGTCTCGTCATCCACCGCTGGCCAGCCATGCTCCGGTAGCCACTTTGCGGCGCAGTGCAGGCGAATGCGATACTGTTCCGCCTCCGGCGTCCAGTTCAGCACGCTCAGCCCTTTTTCCCGAATGCCGTTCAGCATAGCCTGATGAAGCTCGTCTTCCGACGGCTTCGCCAGCGGCTTCGTCCCGAGCGTCAGTTTCCCAATCTGGCTACGACGAAACGCCTTCAGCGTGCCCTGGGCGTCATCCCACTCGACGATGTCCGATTGCTTAAGCAACTGCGGACAGCTACGGGTCAGGGCGTCAATATCGACGGCAATCGCCTGCAGGATACGCGCATCGGGGGAGTTGCTCCCCTGCAGCAGGAGCGGCGCAATCAGCCACTCATGACGCGTCAGGGCGTCATCGCTGTCCAGCATCGCCCCCATGCCGTTTGCCAGCTGATAGCGACCGTCCAGCCCGCGCCGACGCGCAATCCTGTCCGGAAACGCCTGCGCTAACAGCCGGGAAATCCTCTCGCTGTCTGGCACGCCGCCGCGGCTGTTAAGCCGTTTGCATAGTTGCTGCGCCCGCTGCTGCCAGTTCCCCTGATTGCGTGAAAACGCCTGCCCCAGATCGCTGCTGCCACCGCGCGGCGGCTCCTCAAGGATAGCCGCCAGTTTAGCCGCCGTGGCAATTTCATCATCCCCTTGCGCGGCCACCAGCATCGCGGCCAGACGCGGATCGTTGCCCAGCGCCGCCATTTTCTGGCCGCGTACCGTCAGACGTTCGCCCTCCAGTGCGCCAAGCTCAGTTAACAGACTGCGCGCAGCAGCGAGGTTAACGACAGGGGGAGAATCAAGCCAGGTAAGCTGTCCAGGATCCGGACAGCCCCACTGCAGCAGATCCATCACCAGGCCCGACAAATCACTTTGTAAAATTTCCGGCGTGCTTTGCTGCGCCGCGCGTTCTGCCTGTTCCGCGCTGGTCAAATGCAGGCAGATCCCCGGCTCAAGACGCCCCGCACGGCCCGCGCGCTGCACCATTGACGCCTGGCTGATGCGCTGCGTCAGGAGTTTAGTCAGCCCGGTACGCGGGTCAAAGCTTGCCACCCTCTCCTGCGCGCAATCCACCACCAGGCGAATACCTTCGATGGTCAAACTGGTTTCAGCGATGTTGGTTGCCAGCACCACCTTGCGCTGCCCCACCGGGGCATGAAGGATAGCTTTACGCTGATCCTGTAGCGACAGCGCGCCGTAGAGCGGGCACAGCAGTACATCACCGCCTACGCGAGAGGAAAGCTGCTCCTGCACGCGCTGGATCTCACCGACACCCGGCAAAAACAGCAGCAGGGAACCGGGCTCCTGGCGCAGCAGTTCAGCGGTGGCAACGGCGACCGCCTCGTCAAAACGCAGGTGGGAGGGAAGCGGTTGATAGCGGCGTTCAACAGGAAACGCCCGCCCTTCAGAGCTGATGACCGGCGCATCAGGTAGCGCCTGCCGTAGCCGCACATTGTCCAGCGTCGCCGACATTATCAGCAGCCGGAGATCGTCACGCAGTCCCTGCTGAACGTCCAGCAACAGCGCAAGGGCCAGATCCGCCTGCAGGCTGCGCTCGTGGAATTCATCCAGGATCACCAGCCCGATGCAGGTCAACTCCGGATCGTTTTGCAGCATGCGGGTGAGAATCCCCTCTGTGACCACCTCAAGGCGCGTGGTCGGGCCCACGCAGGTCTCGGCGCGCATCCTGTAACCTACCGTTTCGCCCGGTTTTTCATTCAGCAGTTCCGCCAGGCGCTGCGCCACGTTGCGCGCGGCCAGCCTGCGCGGCTCCAGCAGGATAATTTTCCCGCTGATGTTCCCGTCTTTCAGAATTTGCAGCGGCAGCCAGGTGGACTTACCCGCCCCCGTCGGGGCATTCAGCAAAACCTGCGGGGCATGGCGTAAGGCAGCGAGAAGGTCAGGAAGAACGACGGCGACCGGCAATGAGGACACTAACAGCTCCAGAGGGTTAACATTAGTCGGCGTACATTGTAGCATCGGCGCATATCATTACCGAGTCCTCCGTATGCCTGAGTCGAAACGGCTGTTTTTTGCCATTGAATTGCCCACAACACTACAGCGTCAAATTGTTCGCTGGCGCGCCGATCGCTTCCCGCCGGAAGCCGGTCGCTCGGTCGCGGCGGCTAACCTGCACCTGACGCTGGCCTTTTTGGGCGACGTCAGTGCCGAAAAACAGCGGGCGTTAGCCGCAATGGCCGGGCGTATTGTCCAGCCGGAATTTACGCTGCACCTCGACGACGCGGGTCAGTGGCTGCGTTCACGCGTGGTCTGGCTGGGGACGCGTCAGCCTCCGCGCGGATTATTACAGCTGGCGAACATGCTGCGCGCGCAGGCGGCGCGCAGCGGCTGTTATCAAAGCCCACAGCCGTTTCATCCGCACATCACCCTGCTGCGCGATGCCGGTCAGGCCGTTGCGATCCCGCCGCCGGGTTTTCACTGGGCTTTTCCGGTCAACACATTCGCGCTTTATGAATCCGTCTTTGCCCAGGGACGCACCCGCTATACGCCGCTACAGCGCTGGACGCTGGGCAACACCGAAAGGAACTCTGATGAAGTTTAGTCCTCCCCTGCAGCACGCTACGCTTATCCAACGCTACAAACGCTTCCTCGCCGATGTGATCACGCCTGAAGGCGAACCGCTCACCCTGCACTGCCCCAATACCGGTGCCATGACGGGATGCGCGACGCCGGGTGACAGGGTCTGGTATTCCACATCAGAAAATACTAAACGCAAATATGCCCATACCTGGGAAATGACCGAAACCCAGAACGGGGCATTTATTTGCGTTAATACCCTGCGCGCCAATCAACTGGTTAAGGAAGCGCTGACCCATGGCGTAATTCCCGAACTGGTCGGTTATGGCACGCATAAAAGCGAAGTGAAATATGGCGATGAAGGCAGCAGAATTGACTTCATGTTACAGGCGGAAGACAGGCCGGAGTGCTATATTGAAGTGAAATCAGTGACGTTAGCGGAACAGGAAAATGGCTACTTCCCGGATGCGGTAACGCTACGTGGCCAGAAGCATCTGCGAGAGCTAATGAGTGTTGCGGCGGCGGGCAAACGCGCCGTATTGCTGTTTGCAGTGTTGCATTCAGCCATTGAACGTTTCTCCCCTGCCCGCCATATTGATCCTAAATACGCGCAATTGTTGAATGAGGCACAAAAGCAGGGGGTAGAGGTTTTCGCTTATAAAGCGGAACTTTCTGCCGATAATATGACTCTGAGATCCTCTCTTCCCATTGTCTTATAAGGGATTAGACGATTGACGATTAAGTGTTCTGGCCGCGTGCGCAAATACGCTTTTCCTCACAGGCTTGTCAAGTGTTACGTTTAGATAATTGCCATACGGAAAAGCATCTGCTATTTATAGCGACCTGATTTTTCCCCCAACACGGGGATCGATAGTGCGTGTTAAGGAGAAGCAACATGCAAGAAGGGCAAAACCGTAAAACATCGTCCCTGAGTATTCTCGCCATCGCTGGGGTGGAGCCGTATCAAGAGAAACCGGGCGAAGAGTATATGAACGAAGCCCAGCTGTCGCACTTCAAGCGTATTCTTGAAGCATGGCGTAATCAACTCAGGGATGAAGTCGATCGCACCGTTACTCATATGCAGGATGAAGCTGCTAACTTCCCGGACCCGGTAGACCGTGCCGCTCAGGAAGAAGAGTTCAGCCTCGAACTGCGTAACCGTGACCGCGAACGCAAACTGATCAAAAAGATCGAGAAAACGCTGAAAAAAGTCGAAGACGAAGATTTTGGCTACTGCGAATCCTGCGGTGTTGAAATTGGCATTCGTCGCCTGGAAGCGCGTCCAACCGCCGATCTGTGCATCGACTGCAAAACGCTGGCCGAAATCCGCGAAAAACAGATGGCCGGTTAACACCAGCGCTGTTTACACACTCCAAAGGCGGGAGTCTCTCCCGCCTTGTTACTGTTGATATGTCTGAATCACACTATATTGGGCGCTTCGCGCCATCTCCTTCCGGTGAATTACACTTCGGCTCATTAATTGCCGCGCTCGGCAGCTACCTGCAGGCTCGCGCCCGACAGGGAAAATGGCTCGTCCGCATTGAAGATATTGACCCTCCGCGTGAAGTTCCCGGTGCAGCAGAGACCATTCTGCGTCAGCTGGAACATTACGGTCTTCACTGGGATGACGAGGTTCTCTGGCAGTCAAAGCGTCATGAGGCCTATCGGGAACGTCTGGCCTGGCTTCGCGCTCAGGGGCTTTCCTATAACTGCACCTGCACCCGCGCACGCATCCAGAGCGCAGGCGGCGTTTATGACGGCCACTGCCGCACGCTGAACAACGGTCCTGAAAATGCCGCCGTGCGCATCAGACAGCACTCCCCGGTGATGCACTTTAACGATTTACTCTCCGGTGAAATTCATGCCGATGAACGTCTGGCGCGTGAGGATTTTATTATTCACCGTCGCGATGGCCTGTTCGCCTACAACCTGGCCGTGGTGGTGGACGATCATTTTCAGGGCGTGACGGAAATAGTGCGCGGGGCTGATCTGGTCGAGCCGACCGTGCGACAAATCTCGCTCTATCATCAGTTTGGCTGGACGGCGCCGGATTACATTCATCTGCCGCTGGCGGTTAATGCGCAGGGCTTAAAATTGTCAAAGCAGAACCACGCCCCGGCCCTGCCAGACGGCGATCCGCGTCCTGTTTTGATCGACGCGCTGCGATTTCTCAACCAGAATGTAACCAACGAATGGCAGGATCTGCGTATTGACGAACTGCTTAAAATGGCCATTGCTAACTGGACGCTCGCGGCAGTGCCAAAAATCCAGCATTCTCAAATGCGTTGCGCTGAGCTATGATTAGCCGCTTTTTTCATAACAAAACACACTACGAGGTGTACCATTTTTACCCGAGTCGCTAATTTTTGCCGTAAAGTGCTAAGCCGCGAAGAGAGCATGGCGAACGATGCTATTGCACAGCCACACATGTCGGTTATTCCGCGTGAGCAGCACACTATTTCCCGCAAAGATATCAGTGAAAATGCCCTCAAGGTGCTCTATCGTCTGAATAAAGCGGGCTACGAGGCCTATCTCGTGGGCGGTGGAGTGCGTGATTTACTGCTGGGCAAAAAACCCAAAGATTTCGACGTGACGACCAGCGCCACGCCTGAGCAGGTGCGCAAATTATTCCGTAACTGCCGCCTCGTTGGCCGCCGTTTCCGTCTGGCTCACGTGATGTTTGGGCCGGAAATCATCGAAGTGGCGACCTTCCGCGGCCACCACGAAGCGGGCGCGTCCGATCGCACGACGTCGCAGCGCGGCCAGAACGGTATGCTGCTGCGCGATAATATCTTCGGTTCTATCGAAGAAGATGCCCAGCGTCGCGACTTCACCATCAACAGCCTTTATTACAGCGTCGCGGATTTCACCGTGCGCGATTACGTCGGCGGTATGCAGGACCTGAAAGAAGGTCTGATCCGCCTGATTGGCACGCCGGAAACGCGCTACCGTGAAGATCCCGTGCGTATGCTGCGCGCCGTGCGTTTCGCCGCCAAGCTGAATATGCGCATCAGCCCGGAAACGGCTGAGCCAATCCCGCGTCTGGCGACGCTGATTAACGACGTGCCGCCTGCTCGCCTGTTTGAAGAGGCGCTGAAGCTGCTGCAGGCCGGCCACGGTTTTGAAACCTACAAACTTCTGCGCGAATACAACCTGTTCCAGCCGCTGTTCCCGACCATTACCCGCTACTTTACCGAAAACGGTGACAGCCCAATGGAGCGGATGATTGCGCAGGTGCTGAAAAATACCGATACCCGCATTCGCAATGACATGCGCGTGAACCCGGCGTTCCTCTTTGCCGCGATGTTCTGGTATCCGCTGCTGGAAACGGCACAGCGTATTACCCAGGAGAGCGGGCTCGCCTATTACGATGCGTTCGCGCTGGCCGCCAACGACGTGCTGGACGAAGGCTGCCGCACGCTCGCCATTCCGAAACGGATTACCACCCTGGTGCGCGACATCTGGCAGCTTCAGCTGCGCATGTCCCGTCGTCAGGGCAAACGCGCCTGGAAGCTGATGGAGCATCCTAAATTCCGCGCGGCCTTCGATCTCCTGTCGCTGCGCGCGGAAATTGAACGCAACCAGGAGCTGCAGCGTCTGGCGCAGTGGTGGGCTGAATTCCAGGTCTCCGCCCCGCCAGAGCAGAAAGATATGCTGACCGGGCTGGATGAAGAGCCGGAACCGCGTCGCCGTCATCGTCGCCCGCGCAAACGCGCGCCGCGTCGTGAAGGAACAGCATGACCCTCGCGTATATCGCCATCGGCAGCAATTTAGCCTCTCCGCTGGAGCAGGTGAAGGCTGCCGTACAGGCGCTGGGCGACATCCCACAGAGTCGGATCGTGGCGGTCTCCTCGTTCTACCGCACACCGCCGCTGGGGCCGCAGGATCAGCCAGACTACCTCAACGCCGCCGTGGTCCTTGAGACTGAACTGGGTCCCGAAGCGCTGCTGGACAATACCCAGCGTATTGAGCTTCAGCAGGGCCGCGTGCGCAAAGCCGAACGCTGGGGCCCCCGCACGCTCGACCTCGACATTATGCTGTTTGGTCACGAGACGATTAACACTGAACGTCTCACCGTTCCGCATTACGACATGAAAAATCGCGGGTTTATGCTCTGGCCGCTGTTTGAAGTCGCCCCTTCCCTTACCTTCCCTGACGGGCTCTCGCTAAAGGCCGTTCTCAACAGTCTCGGTGCGGAAAAACCCGCTCGCTGGTAAAGCCGTTTTTTTATTGGTTAACCATAAAATATTTGTGGTTAATCGATTGCCTAAAATCATTGTTCCCTCGAATGTTACTGTTAGAATGCGCAAAGATTCGCTTTTGGGCTATCAGGAAACAGTATGAAACCAACCACCATCTCCTTACTGCAGAAATGCAAACAGGAAAAAAAACGCTTCGCCACCATCACCGCGTATGACTACAGCTTCGCCAAACTGTTTGCCGAAGAGGGGATCAACGTCATGCTGGTCGGGGATTCGTTAGGGATGACGGTACAAGGACATGATTCCACCCTGCCGGTGACGGTTGAGGACATCGCTTACCATACCCGCGCCGTGCGCCGTGGCGCTCCAGCCTGTCTGCTGCTTTCCGATCTGCCGTTTATGGCCTATGCCACGCCGGAACAGGCATTCGAAAACGCGGCGGCAGTGATGCGTGCCGGTGCCAATATGGTCAAAATTGAAGGCGGTGCCTGGCTTGTTGATACGGTGAAGATGCTCACCGAGCGCGCCGTGCCGGTGTGCGGGCATTTAGGCCTGACGCCGCAGTCCGTGAATATCTTCGGCGGCTACAAGGTGCAGGGCCGCGGCGAAGCCGCCCAGACGCTGCTGGATGATGCTCTGGCGCTGGAAGCCGCAGGTGCACAGCTGCTGGTGCTGGAGTGCGTGCCGGTTGAGCTGGCGAAACGCATCACCGACGCGCTGTCCATTCCGGTGATTGGTATTGGTGCAGGCAACGTGACCGACGGTCAGATCCTGGTGATGCACGACGCCTTCGGTATCACCGGCGGACACATCCCGAAATTTGCTAAAAATTTCCTCGCCGAAGCGGGCGACATGCGCGCTGCGGTCAGGCAGTATATTGCCGACGTTGAATCCGGTGTTTACCCGGGTGAAGAACACAGTTTCCATTAAGGAGTCTCGTTGTGCTAATCATTGAAACCCTGCCGCTGCTTCGCCAGCATATCCGCCGCGCGCGTCAGGAAGGTAAACGTATCGCACTGGTCCCGACCATGGGCAATCTGCATGACGGCCACATGAAGCTCGTCGACGAAGCCCGTGCGCGGGCAGATATCGTGGTGGTCAGTATCTTCGTGAACCCCATGCAGTTTGACCGCGCAGACGATCTGGCGCGCTACCCGCGCACCCTGCAGGAGGATTGCGAGAAGCTCAAAAAACGCCACGCGGATATCGTCTTCTCACCTGCACCGGCGGATGTTTACCCGCAGGGTACCGAAGAGGCAACCTACGTTGACGTCCCGGGCATTTCCACCATGCTCGAAGGTGCGAGCCGCCCGGGCCATTTCCGCGGCGTTTCCACCATCGTCAGCAAGCTGTTCAACCTGGTACAGCCGGACGTTGCCTGCTTTGGCGAGAAAGATTTCCAGCAGCTGGCGCTGATCCGCAAGATGGTTGCGGATATGGGTTACGATATCGAGATTGTCGGCGTACCGATCGTACGCGCAAAAGACGGTCTGGCACTCAGCTCGCGTAATGGCTACCTGACCGCCGAACAGCGTAAAATCGCGCCGGGTCTCAGCAAGGTCATGAACACCATGGCTGAGCAGATGCTGGCAAAAGAGTTAACAGCAGAAGAAATTATCGCCCTTGCCGAGCAGGCGCTTAACGATAAGGGGCTTCGTGCTGACGACGTACAAATTCGTGATGCTGATACGCTGCTGGAATTAACCCAGAACAGCAAGCGCGCAGTCATCCTGGTGGCGGCCTGGCTAGGTCAGGCGCGTCTGATCGACAATAAAGTGGTTGAGCTGGCGTAGTTCCTTTCACCCCTGATAATTATAGGTAAACGTAATGATTCGCAAAATGCTGCAAGGTAAGCTTCACCGTGTGAAAGTCACGCAGGCCGACCTGCACTATGAAGGCTCCTGCGCCATTGACCAGGATTTCCTTGATGCAGCAGGTATCCTCGAAAACGAAGCGATTGATATCTGGAACGTGAACAACGGTAAACGCTTCTCTACCTACGCGATTGCCGCCGAGCGCGGTTCTAAAATCATCTCCGTTAACGGCGCTGCGGCGCACTGCGCGAACGTGGGTGATATCGTGATCATCGCCAGCTTCGTGATGATGTCTGACGAAGAAGCGCGTCGCTGGCAGCCTAAAGTCGCCTACTTCGAAGGCGACAATGAAATGAAGCGCACCGCAAAGGCGATTCCGGTTCAGGTTGCCTGATGTTTATCCCTGCGGCTGATTGCTGATCAGCCGCGACATCGTCTCCAGCGAATCCGTTCTTAAGATATACAGGCGCTTCAGCAAGAATGGATTATCCCCCGGCTTGACCTTCCCTCGTACCGTCGTCACCGCCAGATGGAACCCGGCGTCATTCGCAGCTTTAATCGCCTTATCGTCATAACCGCCGAACGGATACGAGAGGTAAAGCACGTGCGGGTTAAACTGCGCCAGGTCCCGGCGCGAGCGCTTAAAATCAAACAAAATATTGTGATAGCTGCGGCTCAGTAAAATGGGCTGATGGTTGTCGTCGACGCGGTGCAGGAAGTGCGTGTGGGACTGATAGTCGAACACGTCATGCATCTGCTCCAGCTCCGACACGCTCATAAACTGCAGGAATTTTGGCGCCCATTTTTGCGGGTGGCGCTTGATGCGCGACGAGATAATGAACGCCGTCGCCTTAAAGCCATACGCTTTGAGGATCGGGTAAGCATAGCGGTTAACGGACTTCAGGCCATCGTCGAAGGTAATCACCACCGATTTCGCCGGCAGGTTCATCTTGTTGCGCACATACCCTTCCAGCTGATACAGGGTCAGGGTGGTATAGCCCTGATCGCGCAGCCAGGTCATCTGGTTGTTGAACGCACGCACGCTGGTGGTCGTGGAGGTATGGCGAAAACGGGTGTTCTCTTCGTCGCGCAAAATATGGTGGTAGGTAATGACCGGAATGCCGTTATCTTCCTGCGCGTCCAGGCTGCTGATCCAGGCCAGGCGGTTGCCGATGCGGATCTGGAACCAGGTCTGATTGAGGCGATCTTTGAGCTTGTTCAGGATCGGATAGCGAAGATTGGCGCTTAAGGTGCCGAAGGGTGCGCTACCGTTGTTCGGGGCGTTATAAACGGGCGTGTCTTTCCACGTTATCAGGTTTTGATTGCTCAGCGGTTTATTCAAATCCCCCAGGCCATCCTCGACGCGCTGTTTGCCCTGCACCGGCTCCAGGTGCCCCTTGTCGATAAAGCCCGTGCCAAATCCGAAGCGAAATTCATAGTAGTCCGCCGCCGCAGGCACCACCGCGAGGATCTGCCCTGCCCGCACGTTGCCAACGTTAATGACGCTGTTGCCGACCTGCGCCCAAATCGCCGCATCTTCGGTGGTTTGCATATATTGAGCAGGCAGTCTTTGCTGACTTAATAAACTGGCAGAAGAAGTGCCGGAGACGAACATCAATAGCAGGAAAACAATACGCGTGAACATGAGGGTCTTATTCGAAGCGGAAATACTTATGCCATTGTAGCAAAAGCGACATCAATACCAATGTTTAATTCTTATACAAGTCATGAAGCAGGACAAAGGGGGGATTTTTTTGCTGCTGATGCCACAAGCTGCTGACGCCCGGTGTACCCTGCGCGACGATAGCGTTACGGAACGCCGCGCTGGTTAATGTTTCGCGCTGGGGATACATCATTTCAAGCAATGGAAGGCTAATACCGGAGATCACCTCACAGCCGTCGTGCTTATGGCTCATCAGGGCCGCAGCACGGTACGGCGCCGCGCCGGATTTATCAGTAAGAAAAATGACGCCCTCTCCGGTGTCGGTTTCATGCAGGGCATCGCACATCATCCGGCCAAGCATGTTGGTGCTCAAGCCGCGCCAGTAGTTGACGGCGCGACACTGTGGCAGTGGACCAAACCTGGCTTCCAGCTTCAGCAGCATGTCCTGCGCCCGTTCATCGTGGCAGGTGATAACCCATCCCAGCATAACTCTCTCCTTAGCAGGCAAGTAGTTTAGCGGAGTGAAGGTTAGCTTACGGTGATAACTGTCAAAGAAAATGCCCGGCAAACAGAATGTCGCCGGGCTGAGGGCTAGCTGCGCAGACCGCGTCCGCGCTGGATCAGGTACCAGCACAGCAGGTAGAAGACGATGATGAACACCGCCAGCACCGCCACCGTGGTAAACAGCGGCACATCGGTGATGCCGAGGAAGCCGAAGCGGAAGCCGCTGATCATGTAGACGATCGGGTTCAGGTGCGACAGCGCCTGCCAGAACGGCGGCAGCAGCGTCAGGGAGTAGAACACCCCGCCAAGATAGGTCAGCGGCGTCAGCACGAAGGTCGGGATCAGGCTGATATCGTCAAACGTTTTGGCAAACACGGCGTTCAGCAAACCGGCCAGCGAGAAGAGGATTGCCGTCAGGAGCAGCGTCAGCGCGACGAACAGCCAGGAGTGCACCTGGAACGGGACAAAGAACAGCGAAATCGCCGTGACCAGGATCCCGACGCACAGCCCGCGCGCCACGCCGCCGCCGACGTAACCGGCAATAATGACGTGCGTCGGTACCGGCGCGACCAGCAGCTCTTCAATATTGCGCTGGAACTTGGCGCTAAAGAACGATGACGCCACGTTGGCATAGGCGTTGGTGATCACCGCCATCATAATCAGGCCCGGCACGATAAACTGCATATAGGTAAAGCCGTGCATCTCGCCAATCCGGGAACCAATCAGGTTACCGAAGATGATGAAATAGAGCGTCATCGTGATGACCGGCGGCACCAGGGTTTGCACCCAGATGCGCATAAAGCGGTTAATCTCTTTCGCCCAGATGCTTTTCAGCGCGACCCAGTAAAGATGCGTCATGCCTTGTCTCCTTGTTTATCCTGCACCAGAGAGACAAACAGCTCTTCCAGTCGGTTCGCTTTGTTACGCATACTTAAGACCTGAATACCCTGCGCGCTCAGCTGTGAAAACACGCTGTTGATGCCCTGCTCGCGCAGCACTTCCACTTCCAGCGTCGAGGTATCGACGAGGCGGTATTGATAACCTTCGAGCTTCGGCAGCGGGCTCTTTGCCGCCAGATCGAGAATAAAGGTTTCTGATTTCAGCTTGGAGAGCAAGTTCTTCATCGAGGTGTTTTCCACCAGCTCGCCGTGCTGAATGATGCCGATGTTGCGGCACAGCATTTCTGCCTCTTCCAGATAGTGGGTGGTCAGAATAATGGTGGTGCCTTTGTCGTTGAGGTCTTTCAGGAAGCCCCACATGGAGCGGCGCAGTTCAATATCGACACCCGCCGTCGGCTCATCAAGAATCAGCAGTTTTGGCTCGTGCATCAGCGCGCGGGCAATCATCAGGCGGCGCTTCATCCCGCCGGATAACATCCGGGCGCGTTCGTTACGCTTTTCCCACAGATCGAGCTGCTTGAGGTATTTTTCGCTCCGCTCCAGGGCCTCTTTACGCTCAACGCCGTAATAACCCGCCTGGTTAACGACGATCTGCTGCACCGTCTCAAACGGATTGAAGTTGAACTCCTGCGGCACCAGCCCCAGCTGACGCTTGGCGTTCACCACATCTTTTTGCAGGTCATAACCAAAGACGCTTACCCGGCCGGACGTTTTATTGACCAGCGAACTGATAATCCCAATGGTGGTCGATTTCCCCGCGCCGTTCGGCCCCAGAAGCGCGTAAAAATCACCGGCCTCTACTTTTAGATCTATTCCGCGCAGCGCCTGAACGCCGCCCGGATAGGTTTTTTTAAGCTGCTCAAGCTCCAGTGCAATTGCCATGAAATTAACTTACCTTCAGTTCTGACACACGTTGTGTGGTTTCATTAAAAGTCGGGTTACCCTATAGTAGCGCAACGCAATTACTCGGTTACAGGTCGCTAACCTCCATGAACAACATAGATACACTCATCAGCAACAATGCACTATGGTCAAAAATGCTGGTGGAGGAAGACCCCGGATTTTTTGGAAAACTCGCGCAGGCGCAAAACCCACGCTTTCTCTGGATTGGATGCTCCGACAGCCGCGTACCGGCGGAGCGCCTGACCGGCCTTGAGCCCGGCGAACTGTTTGTTCACCGCAACGTTGCCAACCTGGTGATTCACACCGATCTCAACTGTCTTTCTGTTGTTCAGTATGCCGTTGACGTTCTGCAAGTCGAGCACATCATCATTTGCGGCCACTACGGCTGCGGCGGCGTGCAGGCGGCGGTTGAAAACACGGAGCTGGGGCTCATTGATAACTGGCTGCTCCACATCCGCGATATCTGGTTCAAACATAGCTCACTGCTGGGCGAAATGCCGCAGGAGCGTCGCATGGATACCCTGTGTGAACTCAACGTGATGGAGCAGGTGTATAACCTGGGCCACTCAACGATCATGCAATCAGCATGGAAACGCGGGCAGAAGGTCTCGATCCACGGCTGGGCGTACGGTATTCACGACGGTCTGCTGCGCAACCTGGAAGTGACCGCCACCAACCGGGAAACGCTGGAGCAGCGTTACCGTTCGGGAATTGCCAACCTTCAGCTTAAGCACGTAAACCATAAATAAAGCCGGGTAGCGGCTGCGCCTTACCCGGCCTACATGTGCCCATTCGTAGGCCCGGTAAGCGCAGCGCCACCGGGCAACAAACCGCAATTACTCGTCCAGCAATACCACTTTCCCAACATACGGCAGATGGCGATAACGCTGTGCGTAGTCAATGCCGTAACCGACGACGAATTCGTCAGGAATAGAGAAACCGACAAACTCTACCGGCACCTGCACTTCACGGCGATCAGGTTTATCCAGCAGGGTGCAAATCGCCAGCGATTTTGGCTCACGCAGGCTCAGGATCTCGCGCACTTTTGACAGCGTGTTGCCGGAGTCGATGATGTCCTCAACGATCAACACATCTTTACCACGAATATCTTCATCCAGATCTTTCAGGATTTTCACATCACGGGTGGTGGACATGCCGCTGCCGTAGCTGGAGGCGGTCATAAAATCGACCTCATGGGGCACATGCACTTCACGGCACAGGTCGGCCATGAACATGAAAGAGCCGCGCAACAGACCGACCAGCACCATTTCGCTGCCGCTGTCCTTGTAATGTTCGGTGATTTGACGACCCAGTTCGGCGATACGCGCTTTGATCTCGGCTTCCGGGATCATCACTTCAACAGTATGTTTCATATTACTAACCAAATGATTTTAATGAAAATCTCTCAATACGGATGAGTTAATATCCAGCACTGATACGCAAGCCAGCCATTATATCAGCAAATGGATAACCCTGGCGTATGAGTTATAAAAAGCAAATATTGTGATTCCGATCACACTTGTTAATACCTATAATTAGTTGCTAGCAAATTATTAACAAAAACTGACGAGTACACTTTCTATGGCTGAAACAAACTCTAAACAGCCGCGTCTACTGGTGACATTAACAGCGCTATTCGCCGCCTTCTGCGGCCTGTACCTGTTAATCGGTGGCGTCTGGCTGGTCGCGATCGGCGGCTCCTGGTACTACCCGATTGCGGGCCTGGTTATGCTTGGCGTAACCGTCCTGCTCTGGCGTAGAAAACAATCTGCACTGTGGCTGTATGCCGCACTCCTTCTTGCCACCATGATCTGGGGCGTCTGGGAAGTCGGCTTTGACTTCTGGGCGCTGACGCCGCGCAGTGACATCCTGGTCTTCTTCGGTATCTGGCTGATCCTGCCGTTCGTCTGGCGTCGCCTGATCGTGCCGTCCAGCGGTGCCGTTGCGGCGCTGGTGGTGGCGCTGCTGATCAGCGGCGGTATCCTCACCTGGGCTGGCTTTAACGACCCGCAGGAGATCAACGGTACGCTGAACGCAGAATCCACGCCTGCGGCAGCGATCTCACAGGTCGCTGACGGCGACTGGCCTGCCTATGGTCGTAACCAGGAAGGCCAGCGTTACTCTCCGCTGAAGCAGATCAACGCGGACAACGTTAAGAACCTGAAAGAAGCCTGGGTATTCCGTACCGGCGACCTGAAGATGCCGAACGATCCGGGTGAACTGACCAACGAAGTGACGCCAATTAAAGTCGGCGATATGCTTTATCTGTGTACGGCGCACCAGCGTCTGTTCGCGCTCGACGCGGCCACCGGTAAAGAGAAATGGCACTTCGATCCGCAGCTGAACTCCAACCCGTCCTTCCAGCACGTGACCTGCCGTGGCGTCTCTTATCACGAAGCGCGCGCCGATAACGCGAGCCCGGAAGTGGTTGCCGACTGTCCGCGCCGCATTATGCTGCCGGTCAACGATGGTCGTCTGTTCGCCATCAATGCCGAAACGGGCAAGCTGTGTGAAACCTTTGCCAACAAAGGTATCCTGAATCTGCAGACCAATATGCCGGACACCACGCCGGGTCTGTACGAGCCAACCTCGCCGCCAATCATCACTGATAAAACCATCGTGATTGCCGGTTCGGTAACGGATAACTTCTCCACCCGTGAAACCTCCGGCGTTATCCGTGGTTTCGACGTGAATACCGGTAAACTGCTGTGGGCCTTCGACCCGGGCGCGAAAGATCCGAATGCGATCCCGTCGGACGAGCACACCTTTACCTTTAACTCGCCAAACTCCTGGGCACCTGCAGCGTATGACGCGAAGCTGGACCTGGTCTACCTGCCAATGGGTGTTACTACGCCAGATATCTGGGGCGGTAACCGCACGCCGGAGCAGGAACGTTATGCCAGCGCTATCGTGGCATTGAACGCGACCACCGGTAAGCTGGCCTGGAGCTATCAGACCGTACACCACGATCTGTGGGATATGGATATGCCGTCCCAGCCGACGCTGGCGGACATTACCGTTAACGGCAAAACCGTACCGGTGATTTACGCTCCGGCGAAAACCGGCAACATCTTCGTACTGGATCGCAGCAACGGCAAGCTGGTTGTGCCGGCACCGGAAAAACCGGTTCCGCAGGGTGCGGCGAAAGGTGATTACGTCAGCAAAACCCAGCCGTTCTCCGATCTGAGCTTCCGTCCGAAGAAAGACCTCAGCGGGGCAGACATGTGGGGTGCCACAATGTTTGACCAGCTGGTGTGCCGCGTGATGTTCCATCAGCTGCGCTATGAAGGCATCTTCACGCCGCCTTCTGAGCAGGGCACGCTGGTCTTCCCGGGTAACCTGGGGATGTTCGAGTGGGGCGGGATCTCCGTTGACCCTAACCGTCAGGTCGCTATTGCTAACCCGATGGCGCTGCCGTTCGTTTCCCGTCTGATCCCACGCGGTCCGGGCAACCCAATGGAGCAGCCGAAAGACGCGAAAGGCAGCGGTACCGAAGCCGGTATTCAGCCGCAGTATGGCGTACCGTTCGGCGTAACGCTGAACCCGTTCCTGTCGCCGTTTGGTCTGCCGTGTAAACAGCCTGCCTGGGGTTACATCTCCGGTCTGGATCTGAAAACTAACCAGATCGTGTGGAAAAAACGTATTGGTACCCCGCAGGACAGCATGCCGTTCCCGATGCCGGTTCCTGTGCCGTTTAATATGGGTATGCCAATGCTGGGTGGCCCAATCTCCACCGCCGGTAACGTGCTGTTCATCGCGGCAACCGCAGATAACTACCTGCGCGCGTACAACATGACCAACGGTGAGAAACTGTGGCAAGGCCGTCTGCCTGCGGGTGGACAAGCCACGCCGATGACCTATGAAGTGAATGGCAAGCAGTACGTTGTCATCTCTGCGGGCGGTCACGGTTCGTTTGGCACGAAGATGGGCGACTATATTGTCGCGTATGCACTGCCTGACGAAAACAAGTAACTGAAAAGCCCGGTGGCGCTTACGCTTACCGGGCCTTCGAGTACGCTATGTAGGCCGGGTAAGGCGAAGTCGCCACCCGGCTTTTTTATACGGTAAAGCCCAGCATCATCCCCGTATCTTCATGCTCCAGCAGATGGCAGTGCGCCATATAGGCAAACTCCTTCGGCGCATCGTGGTCAAACTTCACCAGCACCTCGCTGACGCCGCCTTCCACCTTCACCGTATCTTTCCAGCCCGCGCGATGCGCGTCCGGCGCGTTGCCGTTCTCAGAAAGAATGCGGAACTGCGTACCGTGAATATGGAACGGATGCAGCATCATGTCCCCTTCACCTGAAATCACCCAGCGCTCAAACTGCCCTTTTGTCGCTGCAAACATCGGCGTGTTCATGTCGAACGCTTTACCGTTGATCATATTGGCGTTATGGAAATCAAAGCCATGGTCGCCGTGATTCATGTGCCCCATGCCCCCCATTTTGCCGTGGTCCATATTCATGTGGCCCATCATCTGCCCGTGATGCATCCCCGCCATCGCCTTATCACCATATTTCGCCATCAGCGCCTGCATGCCCATCATATCGAGCATGGGGTTCATGGAGAGCTGCAGTTTGCGTTGCGTAAGCCCATCAAGCGACGGAAGGGCCGGCAGAGTGGTTAACGTATCAGGCAGCGTGCCGGAAGCGGTCACCTGTAACGGCTGAATACGCAGCACCGGATGCGGCTTGTCAAACGGCGCGACCGCCATCCCCATCTGACTAACCGGCAGGGTCACGAGGTCAAACGCCTTGCCGTCGCTGATATCCACCAGCACCTCAAAACGTTCCCCCATCAGCATCGGCAGTTCGTTGACCTTCACCGGCTCAGGCAGCAGCCCGCCGTCGCTGGCGACCACGTACAGCGGACGCTTATCGCTGGTGGCGAAGTTGAGTGAACGCGCGTTACAGCCGTTAAGCAGACGCAGTCGCAGCCAGCCTTTCGGCGCAGCGTGCTGAGGATAAATGGCGCCGTTGGTCAACAGCGTGTCGCCAAACCAGCCTACCGCCGCGCTCATCACGTCCAGCTGATAGTCAATTTGCCCGTCAGCGGTGAATTTCTTGTCCTGCACAATCACCGGCACATCGTCGATGCCCCACTGTTTCGGCAGGCGCAGCAGGCGGCTCTCGTCGTCTTCAATCAGCACCAGTCCCGCCAGCCCCATCGCCACCTGATGGCCCGTTTTGCCATGCTGATGCGGATGGAACCAGCAGGTCGCCGCGCGCTGGTCGGGCGTAAAGGTGACGCTGCGCGAACCGCCTGCTTTGATGATGCCCTGCGGCCCGCCGTCTACCTCGCCCGGCACTTCCAGTCCGTGCCAGTGCACCGTCGTCTCTTCAGCAAGCGTATTGTGGATATCCACCGTCACCGCCTTCCCTTTGCGCAGCTGCAGCGCAGGGCCGAGCAGATTGCCGTTATAGCCCCAGGTTGTCGCGTTGTGCGCACCGAACAGCGTGCTGCCGGACTGAACAACAAGCTTGATACGGCTACGGGCATCCGCGGTCAGCAAATCAGGGATGGGTAAGGCAGGCCTGTCAGCCGCAAAAACCGCGCGGCTCCAGAGAGGCAATGCGCTGGCAGCACCCAGCGCCACGGAATATTTTAAAAAATCACGACGTTGCATGTTCATTTCCTTATTTCCAGCAGGCGATCTTTTGAGCATAAACCCTCCCCTTACCGGAAGGTCAAGTAAAGCGGCAATAATAAAGATCGTCGCACTGGCATCAAGTATGCTAACGTTAATTTTCCGTGAAGAAGTGGTAGAAGCAATGAAGACGTTTTTCAGGACAATTTTGTTCGGTAGCCTGATGGCAATGTGTGCGAACAGCTATGCGCTAAGTGAAAATGAAGCGGAAGATATGGCCGATTTAACGGCGGTTTTTGTATTCCTGAAAAATGATTGTGGCTACCAGAATTTACCCAACGGGCAAATTCGCCGCGCGCTGGTCTTTTTTGCCCAGCAGAACCAGTGGGATCTCAGCAACTACGACAGCTTCGACATGAAGGCGCTCGGCGAAGACAGCTACCGTGACCTAAGCGGTATTGACATTCCCACTTCTAAAAAATGCAAAGCGCTGGCTCGCGACTCACTCAGCCTGCTCGCCTACGTCAAATAACCTTCCCGACGCCCCCTGTTGAACCTATAGCCGTGCAACCACGGTTATAGTTAGCTATCATGTTTCGCTCATTTTTTGTGAGCGTAACGGATGTTAACAAAGGAGGAGTCCGCGTATGGCCGACCACACGTTGTGGCATGAAACACTGCATGACCAGTTTGGTCAGTACTTTGCCGTTGATAACGTGCTCTATCATGAGAAAACCGATCACCAGGATCTAATCATCTTCGAGAATGCTGCCTTTGGCCGCGTCATGGCGCTGGACGGCGTCGTGCAAACAACCGAGCGAGATGAGTTTATCTATCATGAGATGATGACCCACGTCCCGCTGCTGGCACACGGCCACGCGAAGCATGTCCTGATTATCGGCGGTGGCGACGGCGCAATGCTGCGTGAAGTTTCCCGCCATCGTTCCATTGAAACCATCACCATGGTGGAAATCGATGCGGGCGTCGTCTCTTTCTGCCGCCAGTATCTGCCCAACCACAATGCCGGCAGCTATGACGACCCGCGCTTTAGCCTGGTGATTGACGACGGCGTTAACTTCGTTAACCAGACCTCGCAGACCTTTGACGTGATCATCTCCGACTGCACCGATCCTATCGGTCCCGGCGCATCGCTGTTTACCTCCTCGTTCTACGAAGGCTGCAAGCGCTGTCTGAACCCGGGCGGGATCTTCGTCGCCCAAAATGGCGTCTGCTTCCTGCAGCAGGATGAAGCGCTGGATAGCCACCGTAAGCTGAGCACCTATTTCGAGGATGTCAGCTTCTATCAGGCGGCAATTCCAACCTACTACGGCGGGATCATGACCTTTGCCTGGGCGACGGATAACGACGTCTTACGTCATCTCTCCACCGAAATTATTCAGGCCCGCTTCCATCAGGCCGGTCTTCAGTGCCGATACTACAATCCGGCTATTCATACCGCAGCGTTTGCTCTGCCGCAGTACCTGCAAGACGCATTATCCACTAAGGGGGTGAGCTAATTGAAAAAGCTTAAACTGCATGGCTTTAACAACCTGACCAAAAGCCTGAGTTTTTGTATTTACGATATCTGCTATGCCAAAACAGCGGAAGAACGCGATGGTTACATCGCCTATATCGACGAACTCTACAACGCCAACCGTCTGACCGAGATCCTGTCAGAAACCTGTTCCATTATCGGCGCCAACATCCTGAATATCGCCCGACAGGATTATGAACCCCAGGGCGCCAGCGTGACCATCCTGGTCAGCGAAGAGCCGGTCGACCCGAAGCTTATCGACAAAACGGAACATCCGGGCCCGCTGCCGGAAGTGGTGGTTGCCCACCTGGATAAGAGCCATATCTGCGTCCATACCTACCCGGAGAGTCACCCGGAAGGTGGGCTGTGTACGTTCCGCGCCGATATTGAAGTGTCGACCTGCGGCGTGATTTCCCCGCTCAACGCGCTGAACTATCTCATCCACCAGCTGGAATCAGATATCGTCACGATTGATTACCGCGTGCGCGGTTTTACCCGTGACGTCAACGGCATGAAGCACTTCATCGACCACGAGATTAACTCTATTCAGAACTTTATGTCCGAGGACATGAAATCACAGTATGACATGATGGATGTGAACGTGTATCAGGAAAACATCTTCCATACCAAGATGTTACTTAAGGAATTCGACCTTAAGCACTATATGTTCCACACGAAGCCGGAAGATTTGAGCGAAGAAGAGCGTAAGGCGATTACTGACCTGCTCTGGAAAGAGATGCGCGAGATTTACTACGGCCGTAATATTCCGGCCGTGTAAGTGTTGCCCGGAGCAGGGACGCTTCGGGAAGTTATCGCTGTTTCATGAACTCGCGGTAGGCATTCACCACCTGAAGGAAGTCTTCAACGCCGCACAGCGACAGGCTTTCTTCGTCATAGTAGCTCATCCCCTCTTCCATCTCGTCGCCTGAAAACTCGAGCTGGTTGGCACGCACCATGACCTCTTCACCGTCCATCCACAGCGTGTATTCGTGCCCGGCGCGTTGCCAGGAGCGTTCACTGCCTTTCACCGTATTTGCCGCCTGTTCAACCTCGTCAAGAAGGGCGAGATTTTCTTTCACCTCTTCGTTAAACCAGTGTCCAACGGCTTCGTGGCCCATCGACATACGCACTTTCACCACTCCGGTGATGTCGCGCAGAAATTCGTAATCCATAGTGTTTTCCTCTGCAAAGCCATTAGGGTAATTATCGCAGCAGAGAGGAAGAAAAAAAGCGTGAGAGGTGGGAGGAATGAAAATAAAAAGGTGAGAGCAAGACCCTGCGGCCTGATGCCCTCACCCCGTCCCTCTCCCACGGGAGAGGGTGCAAACACTAAAAACCGTCTCTACGAGACGGTTTTGCTGTTTATACTGCCGTCTGGAAGATAACCCCGTCAGCCTTCTCGGTATACTGAGAGAGCTGGTCAAAGTTCAGATAGCGATAGGTATCCACCGCGGTCTTATCCACCTGAGCCACAAAGGTCTGGTACTCTTCCGGCGTTGGCAGTTTGCCAATCAGCGCCGCAACCGCCGCCAGCTCCGCAGAGGCCAGGAAGACGTTCGCACCGGTACCTAAACGGTTCGGGAAGTTACGGGTCGAGGTGGAAACCACCGTCGCGCCGTCGGCGACGCGCGCCTGGTTGCCCATACACAGGGAACAGCCAGGAATTTCAATACGCGCCCCGCTCTTACCAAACACGCTGTAGTAGCCCTCTTCGGTCAGCTGAGCCGCGTCCATACGGGTTGGCGGCGCCACCCACAGACGGGTTGGCAGCTGGCCTTTGTGGGTATCCAGCAGCTTGCCGGCCGCACGGAAGTGGCCGATGTTGGTCATGCAGGATCCGATGAACACTTCGTCGATCTTCTCGCCCTGAACTTCGGACAGCGGACGCGCGTCGTCCGGATCGTTCGGTGCACACAGGATTGGCTCTTTGATATCCGCCAGATCGATGTCGATCACCGCCGCGTACTCTGCGTCAGCATCAGCTTCCAGCAGTTGCGGATCGGCCAGCCATTTCTCCATGCCCTGGATACGACGCTCCAGCGTACGACGGTCGCCGTAGCCTTCTGCAATCATCCACTTCAGCAGCACGATGTTAGAGTTCAGATACTCAATAATCGGCTCTTTGTTCAGCTTGATGGTACAGCCCGCAGCTGAACGCTCAGCGGAGGCATCGGTCAGCTCGAACGCCTGCTCAACCTTCAGATCCGGCAGACCTTCGATTTCCAGGATGCGGCCAGAGAAGATGTTTTTCTTCCCTTTCTTCTCAACGGTCAGCAGACCCTGTTTAATCGCATACAGCGGGATCGCGTGAACCAAGTCACGCAGGGTGATACCCGGCTGCATTTTACCTTTGAAGCGCACCAGCACCGATTCCGGCATATCCAGCGGCATCACGCCCGTCGCCGCAGCAAACGCCACCAGACCGGACCCCGCCGGGAAGGAGATACCGATGGGGAAACGGGTATGGGAGTCACCACCGGTACCCACGGTATCCGGCAGCAGCATGCGGTTCAGCCAGGAGTGAATTACGCCGTCGCCCGGACGCAGGGAAACACCGCCGCGGTTCATGATGAAGTCTGGCAGCGTGTGGTGCGTGGTTACGTCAACCGGCTTCGGATACGCCGCAGTGTGGCAGAAGGACTGCATCACCAGATCGGAAGAGAAGCCCAGGCACGCCAGGTCTTTCAGTTCGTCACGGGTCATTGGGCCAGTGGTGTCCTGAGAGCCTACGGAGGTCATCTTCGGCTCGCAGTATGCGCCAGGACGAACACCGGCGACGCCGCAGGCGCGACCGACCATTTTCTGTGCCAGAGAGTAACCGCGATTGCTCTTCGCAACGTCTTTCGCGTGACGGAATACATCACTGTGCGGCAGACCCAGCGCTTCACGCGCTTTGGTGGTCAGGCCACGACCGATGATCAGCGGAATACGGCCACCGGCACGCACTTCGTCGATCAGCACGTCGGTTTTCAGCTCAAAGCTCGCCAGCAGCTCGTTGGTTTCGTGGTTACGCACTTCACCTTTGTACGGGTAAACGTCAATCACGTCGCCCATGTTCAGGTTGGAGACGTCCACTTCGATCGGCAGTGCACCCGCATCTTCCATGGTGTTGAAGAAGATCGGTGCAATTTTACCGCCGAGGCACAGGCCGCCACCGCGTTTGTTTGGCACATGCGGGATGTCGTCACCCATGAACCACAGCACGGAGTTGGTCGCGGATTTACGGGAAGAACCGGTACCCACAACGTCACCCACGTAGGCCAGCGGGAACCCTTTTTTCTGCAGGGCTTCGATCTGTTTGATCGGGCCAACGCTGCCTGGCTGATCCGGCTCAATGCCTTCACGGGCGTTTTTCAGCATCGCCAGGGCGTGCAGAGGGATATCCGGGCGAGACCACGCGTCCGGTGCCGGAGAGAGGTCATCGGTGTTGGTTTCACCGGTCACTTTGAAGACGGTAACGGTGATTTTTTCAGCAAGTGCTGGACGATTCAGGAACCATTCGGCATCCGCCCAGGACTGCATCACCTGCTTCGCATAGACGTTGCCTGCTTTGGCTTTTTCTTCCACATCGTAGAAGTTATCGAACATCAGCAGCGTAGACGAGAGCGCTTTAGCGGCAATCGGTGCCAGCTTGTCGTTATCCAGCGCATCAATCAGCGGATGAATGTTGTAACCACCCTGCATGGTGCCGAGCAGTTCAATGGCTTTTTCAGGAGTAACCAGTGGGGAGGTGGCTTCGCCTTTGGCGATAGCAGCAAGGAATCCGGCTTTTACGTAGGCAGCTTCATCTACGCCAGGCGGTACGCGGTTGATCAACAGATCTAACAGGAATTCTTCTTCGCCCTTAGGCGGGTTCTTCAGCAGCTCGACGAGCGCGGCCATTTGGGTTGCATCTAAAGGTTTGGGTACAATTCCCTCGGCGGCACGTTCTGCTACGTGCTTACGGTATTCTTCTAGCACGACGGTTCTCCTCGCTCTCATTGTCATATGCGGCGGGCGTTCTCTTCACGCTCCTGTGAGACAGCAGTTTGTAGGGTAAATGCCCGATACCGCGTCGGGCAGCATAGCAGGATTTCTGCACAGTGTTAATCCGTTTACAAAAAAGCAACATTAAAAAATTTGCTGAATCGTTAAGCATGGTGTAGCGGGGATTTAGGCCACCATTTTGCGGTTTCTTCCGCACCGTGACGCTTCAGTTTTTCCTTCATCAGATATAATTGTGCAATAAATACTCACACTCTTTATCCGGACGTACCGGACGCTTCCCAATAAAAGTCAAAACAGTAAAAGACGGGTGAATAATACTCACGCCAACCGTAACGCCTCACGGCACAGCGCTTGTCTCGTTGGAGTCATTTTATGAAGTTGCCCTTTAAGCCACATCTGCTCGTCCTTCTGTGCAGTGCCGGGCTGCTTGCCGCCTCAGGCGTCATGTTTGTCAAAAGCCGCGCAACGGAACCCGTTGTGCCCGCCCCCGTCGCTCAACAACCGGCGGCCCCCGCTGCACCGGCAGCAGCAACGCCCGCCCCTGTCGTCGCGCCAACCTATACTGCCGCGCAAATCGATCAGTGGGTTGCCCCTATCGCGCTCTACCCGGACGCCCTGCTGTCACAGATCTTGATGGCCTCGACTTACCCGGCCAACGTGATTCAGGCGGCACAGTGGTCAAAAGACAACCCTAAAATGGAAGGGGACGCCGCCATTCAGGCTGTTGCCAGCCAGCCATGGGATCCGAGCGTCAAATCGCTGGTCGCGTTTCCTCAGCTCATGTCGCTGATGGGTGAAAACCCGCCGTGGGTACAAAATTTGGGCGATGCGTTTCTCGCGCAGCCGA
Organism: Enterobacter sp. HK-058-C-ECC; assembly: GCF_047531125.1. Classification (NCBI taxonomy): domain Bacteria; kingdom Pseudomonadati; phylum Pseudomonadota; class Gammaproteobacteria; order Enterobacterales; family Enterobacteriaceae; genus Enterobacter; species Enterobacter sp. HK-058-C-ECC. The sequence continues at coordinate 258,685 of NZ_JBLKCH010000006.1, read as the reverse complement.
AAGACGTGATGGATTCCGTTCAGCGCCTGCGCGCGCTGGCACAGAAGACAGGCGCGTTACAATCCACGCCTCAGCAGACGGTCACCACCGTGACTAAACCGGCTCCGGCTAAAACCAGCACCACCGAGGCAACGACGACAACCACAACCACGTCTGCACCCGCGCCAACGGTGATCAAAATTGAATCTGCCGATCCGCAGGTTGTGTACGTCCCCACCTATAACCCCAATACGGTTTACGGGACCTGGCCCAACACCGCCTATCCGCCCACCTATCTCCCGCCTTCACCCGGGGAGCAGTTTGGCAACAGCTTCGTCAACGGCTTAGGCTTCAGCCTGGGTGTCGCCACAACCTATGCCATTTTCAGCAACATCGACTGGGATGACGACGATGACTGGGATCACCATCATGACGGTGACTGGGATAATCACGGCGGCTATAACCGCAACGGTGATAACAACATCAATATCAACGTTGAGAACTTCAATAAAATCAGCGGACAGCGTCTGACGGACGCCAACCGTACCTGGCAGCATAACCCGGCCTATCGGGAAGGTGTGCCCTATCCGACTAACCAGCTCAACACCCGTTTCCACTCCACTAGCACGACTACCGGGCTAAGCTCAACGCAGCAAAAACCGGTTAACCGGGACAGCCAGCGTCAGGCGGCCCTGAGCCAGATGGAGAAATCCACGGGTAAAACCTTCCCGCAAACGGCACGTCCCGGCACGAAAGACGTGCAGCGTCAGGCCTCAAGTGAACAGCTGAAGCAGATTTCCCAGCGCAATAACTACCGTGGCTACGACACCAAACCGCAGACGGCGAAGCGAACCACCACACAGCAGCGAGAAAATCGCCAGACCACAGCGCACAGACAAGAGAAACGGGTTTCACAGCCCGCACAGCAACGCACTCTCCAGCAGCGAAACAGCCAGCCCCGGGCCAATGCGCTGAGCGGCAACGACAGCCGCTCCGCGAACTGGCAGGCGCAGCAGCAGCGTGGTGCGCAAAGCAGGCAGATTGCGGCTCGCCAGCAGCAGCCGCGTCAGGCGTCTGGTGGACGCGCTGAACGCCGTGAAATTCGACATCGCTAAGGGAACCGACATGAAAAGTAAACTTCTCAGTGGAATGGTGTTGTTCATGCTTTCGGCCTCGGCGATGGCGCAGCAGTCCTTCAGCACGCCCGATCAGGCGACCGATGCGCTGGCCAACGCCATTGGTGAGCATAATGAGCGCGCGATGAGCAACCTGCTTGGAGAGAACTGGCGCGATTTTCTGCCCCCTGAAGGCGTTGATCCGGATGCCGTCGATCGTTTCCTGCGCGACTGGAAAGTCCGTCACAACACCGTTGTCGAAGGGGATACGGCGCATCTTGTTGTCGGCGATAACAGCTGGCAGCTTCCCATCCCGGTGATCAAAACCGCAACTGGTTGGCAATTCGATATCAAAGAAGGGGCGGAAGAGATCCTGACCCGCGAAATCGGGCGTAACGAACTTGCCGCCATTGAAGCCTTACATGCCTATGTTGATGCGCAGCAAAGCTACTTTGCGATGAACCAGAAATACGCGCAGAAGATTGTCAGTTCGAAGGGCAAAAAAGACGGTTTGTACTGGCCCGCCTCTCCCGGCGAAGCGCCCAGTCCGCTCGGACCGGCATTTAGCCCAAAAGAGCCGGGTACCGGCTATCACGGCTATCGCTTCCGGATCCTGCCGGATAAAAACGGTTTCGCGATGGTGGCGTGGCCGGTCAGCTACGGCCAGACGGGCGTGATGAGTTTTGTGATAAATCAGGACGACAAGGTGTACCAGTCCGATCTCGGCAGCGAGTCGGAGCAAAAGGCCCGGGCGCTGGCCTCATACGCGCCTGATAAAACCTGGCAGCCCGTCGAACCCTGAATACCCGCTCTGCCTGTAGGCCGGGTAAGGCGAAGCCGCCCCCCGGCTTTTTAACTTACAGAATATTGGCGACTGATTTCGCCAGCTGAGCTTCCAGAACCGGTTTGGCTTCTTCAAACTTCAGGTTTACTTTGTTAGCGTTCGACACCACGCGGGTTTGATACTTCGCACGGTCGCCCTGCTCGGAGCTGGTTTGCAGCTTCACGCCAGACGTTCCCTGACGCAGCGCCGCGATGTTGTCCGTGGTCACCTTCGCCTTGCTGCGCTCGGAGATCTGCAGGTCGGTCACCATGGTATAGTTTACGTCTTCCACCATCGCATCTGCCGCCATGCCGATCAGCCCCGCAGCCAGCCCCACGCCCAGCGCTGCGCCGGAGGAGTTGCTGTTGTAGGCCGTGATACCGGCACCCAGCGCGGCACCCACAGCGGCACCTTCATAGCCGGTTTTCAGGTAGCCCTGAGATTCACGCAGGTCCATTTTGTCTGCTTTCAGAACGTTAGCCTGCACCCAATAGTATGCGCTGTCAGGAGAGCTGGTGACCTTGTATCCCTTGGCACTCAGATCGTTTGCCAGCAGCGTCTGCAGATTGCTCATGTCTTTATCAGAAGTGTTTTTAACCTGAATGTAGACCGTTTTTTCACTGGATGGCTCAAGCCAGATGGTTTCACTCATCTGCGTTTTTACTTCCAGGTTGCGTTTTTTCACCGCCGTCGTCATCGCACCGCACCCGGTCAGCGTCATCACTGCCGCTAATAAGCCAATCCCCATCACTTTCTTCAAAGACATGTTATTTCCTTTTTGTGTGTAATCAAAAGTCCAGAATCGTTAACCGTGCGGCCAGTAGCTACACAATGGTGCAAAAGGTATCGGCAGACAGAGGAAAATTTTTAGAGGAAATAACAATAAGTTACCTACCATAATGGGTAGTTTTCAGGCAAAAAAAACGCCTCCAGAGGAGGCGTTAGCAATCAGGGAAGAAACTTATTTCTTCTTCGCTTTCGCGTTTGGCAGGTCGGTGATGCTGCCTTCAAACACTTCTGCCGCCAGGCCCACGGACTCGTGCAGAGTCGGGTGTGCGTGGATGGTCAGCGCGATGTCTTCAGCGTCACAACCCATTTCGATAGCCAGACCGATTTCACCCAGCAGCTCGCCGCCGTTGGTACCGACAATCGCACCACCGATTACGCGGTGAGTCTCTTTGTCGAAGATCAGTTTGGTCATACCGTCTGCGCAGTCGGAAGCGATAGCACGGCCAGAAGCAGCCCACGGGAAGGTGGCGGTTTCGTAGCTGATGCCTTTCTCTTTCGCTTCTTTCTCAGTCAGACCAACCCATGCCACTTCTGGCTCGGTGTACGCGATAGATGGGATCACTTTCGGATCGAAGTAGTGCTTCATGCCGGCGATAACTTCAGCGGCAACGTGGCCTTCGTGAACACCTTTGTGCGCCAGCATTGGCTGACCGACGATATCGCCGATAGCAAAGATGTGCGGCACGTTGGTGCGCAGCTGTTTGTCAACGCGGATGAAGCCACGGTCGTCCACTTCCACGCCAGCTTTGCCCGCGTCGAGGTTTTTACCGTTCGGTACACGACCGATAGCCACCAGCACGGCGTCGTAACGCTGTGGTTCGGATGGGGCTTTTTTGCCTTCCATGGAAACGTAAATACCGTCTTCTTTCGCTTCAACGGCAGTCACTTTGGTTTCCAGCATCAGGTTGAATTTCTTGCTGATGCGCTTGGTGAAGACTTTAACGATGTCTTTGTCGGCAGCCGGGATAACCTGGTCGAACATTTCAACCACGTCGATCTCTGAACCCAGCGCATGGTACACGGTACCCATTTCCAGACCGATGATACCGCCGCCCATAACCAGCAGACGCTTAGGAACGGTTTTCAGCTCCAGCGCATCGGTGGAATCCCACACGCGTGGATCTTCATGTGGAATGAATGGCAGTTCGATTGGGCGAGAGCCTGCCGCGATGATCGCGTTGTCGAAGTTGATCACGGTTTTGCCGTTTTCGCCTTCCACTTCCAGGGTGTTCGCACCGGTGAATTTACCCAGACCGTTTACCACTTTCACTTTACGGCCTTTGGCCATACCCGCCAGACCGCCGGTCAGCTGAGTGATAACTTTCTCTTTCCAGGTACGAATTTTGTCGATGTCGGTTTTCGGCTCGCCGAAGACGATACCGTGTTCAGCCAGCGCTTTGGCTTCTTCGATAACTTTCGCTACGTGCAGCAGCGCTTTAGAAGGGATACAGCCGACGTTCAGACAAACACCGCCGAGGGTGCTGTAACGTTCTACGATGACGGTTTCCAGACCTAAATCCGCTGCGCGAAATGCTGCGGAGTAACCTGCCGGGCCTGCCCCAAGTACTACGACCTGAGTTTTGATTTCTGTGCTCATCATGACCTCTTAGTTTATACCCGTCGTCCACCGGGTCGTTCTATCCGCCCGCAGTTTACAAAATTGTTAACAATTTTGAAACAACAAACGGCTCACGAATTGTCGCTTTCGCCAATAACCTCACAAACACCATGAGATTATCAGAAAAAAGCCGGCCGACTGGCCGGCTTTTCGATTACATCACCAGGCGGCGAATGTCGCTCAGCATGTTGTTGATGATGGTGATGAAACGCGCACCATCAGCACCGTCGATCACGCGGTGGTCGAAGGACAGAGAGATTGGCATCATCAGACGCGGCACGAACTCTTTGCCATTCCACACCGGCTCCATCGCGGACTTGGACACACCGAGGATAGCCACTTCCGGCGCGTTCACAATCGGCGCGAAGTGGGTGGTACCCAGGCCGCCGATGCTGGAGATGGTGAAGCAACCGCCCTGCATTTCGCCGGCAGTCAGCTTACCATCACGCGCTTTCTTGGAGATGGTGGTCAGTTCACGGGACAGCTCAGTGATGCTCTTCTTGTTCACGTCTTTGAAGACCGGAACAACCAGACCATTTGGCGTATCAACCGCAACACCGATGTTGATGTATTTCTTCAGCGTCAGCTTCTGGCCGTCTTCGGACAGGGAGCTGTTGAAGCGTGGCATCTGTTCCAGAGCCGCAGCAACCGCCTTCATGATGAAGACCACTGGGGTGAATTTCACGTCCAGTTTACGCTTCTCAGCTTCGGCGTTCTGCTGTTTACGGAACGCTTCCAGATCGGTGATATCGGTCTTATCGAAGTGCGTAACGTGCGGGATCATCACCCAGTTACGGCTCAGGTTCGCACCAGAGATTTTCTGGATACGGCCCAGTTCCACTTCTTCGATTTCGCCGAACTTGCTGAAGTCCACTTTCGGCCATGGCAGCATGCCCGGGATACCGCCGCCAGCGGCTGCAGCTGGTGCAGCTTCGGCGCGTTTCACCGCGTCTTTCACGTAGGTCTGAACGTCTTCGCGCAGGATACGACCCTTACGGCCGGTCCCTTTCACTTTCGCCAGGTTCACACCGAATTCGCGCGCCAGGCGACGAATCAGCGGCGTCGCGTGGACGTAAGCGTCGTTTTCAGCGAACTCTGATTTTTCTGCTTTTGCAGCAGGGGCAGCGGCTGGTTTAGCAGCCTGAGCCGGTGCTGGAGCAGCCGCGGCAGCCGGAGCTGCGGCAGGCGCAGCGCCTTCCACTTCGAAGACCATGATCAGAGAGCCGGTAGACACTTTGTCGCCGGTGCTGATTTTGATCTCTTTAACGGTACCCGCGAATGGCGCAGGGACTTCCATAGAAGCCTTGTCGCCTTCAACGGTGATCAGTGACTGTTCAGCGGCAACTTTGTCGCCCACTTTTACCATCACTTCGGTGACTTCAACTTCATCACCGCCGATGTCCGGTACGTTAACGTCTTTCGCGCCGCCAGCAGCGGCTGGTGCTGCGGCTGGTGCCGGAGCAGCGGCCTGTGCAGGCGCGGCAGCAGGTGCAGCACCTGCCACTTCGAAGATCATGATCAGGGAGCCAGTAGACACTTTGTCACCGGTGTTGATCTTGATCTCTTTAACGGTACCCGCAAACGGTGCTGGCACTTCCATAGAAGCTTTGTCGCCTTCTACGGTGATCAGTGACTGCTCGGCCGCAACGGTATCGCCCACTTTCACCAGGATCTCAGTCACTTCAACTTCGTCACCGCCGATGTCAGGCACATTCACTTCTTTCGCGCTCGCGGCAGCTGCTGGAGCAGCGGCGGCCGGAGCGGCTTTCTTCTCTTCCTGCGCAGGTGCAGCAGCGGCTGCACCGTCGGCGGAATCGAAAATCATGATCAGTTTGCCAGTCTCGGTTTTATCGCCAACAGAGACTTTGATCTCTTTAACGATGCCAGCCTGAGGAGACGGGACTTCCATAGAGGCTTTGTCGCCTTCTACGGTGATCAGCGACTGTTCAGCTTCCACTTTGTCGCCTACTTTGACCAGGATCTCGGTGATTTCAACTTCATCAGCCCCGATGTCCGGTACATTGATTTCGATAGCCATTATTCTTTTACCTCTTACGCCAGACGCGGGTTAACTTTTTCTGCATCGATGTTGAATTTGGTGATTGCGTCCGCAACCACTTTCTTATCGATTTCGCCACGTTTAGCCAGTTCGCCCAGTGCTGCTACAACCACGTAAGAAGCATCAACTTCGAAGTGGTGACGCAGGTTTTCGCGGCTGTCAGAACGACCGAAGCCGTCAGTACCCAGAACGCGATAATCATCAGCAGGAACGTAAGTACGAACCTGCTCAGCGAACAGTTTCATATAGTCAGTAGACGCCACCGCTGGCGCGTCGTTCATCACCTGAGCGATGTACGGAACGCGTGGGGTTTCCATTGGGTGCAGCATGTTCCAGCGCTCACAATCCTGGCCATCACGCGCCAGTTCAGTGAAGGAGGTCACAGAGTACACATCGGAACCGACACCGTAGTCTTTCGCCAGGATCTGTGCTGCTTCACGAACGTGACGCAGGATAGAACCGGAGCCCAGCAGCTGAACTTTACCTTTGCTACCTTCGATGGTTTCGAGTTTATAGATACCTTTACGGATACCTTCCTCGGCACCTGCTGGCATTGCCGGCATGTGGTAGTTTTCGTTCAGGGTGGTGATGTAGTAGTAAATGTTCTCCTGCGCTTCACCGTACATGCGCTGCAGACCGTCATGCATGATGACTGCCACTTCGTACGCGTAAGACGGGTCGTAAGAGATACAGTTAGGGATAGTCAGAGACTGAATGTGGCTGTGACCATCTTCGTGCTGCAGACCTTCACCGTTCAGGGTCGTACGACCGGAAGTACCACCGATCAGGAAGCCGCGAGCCTGCTGGTCGCCTGCCTGCCAGCACAGGTCACCGATACGCTGGAACCCGAACATGGAGTAGTAAATGTAGAACGGGATCATCGGCAGGTTGTTGGTGCTGTAAGAGGTCGCAGCAGCCAGCCAGGATGCGCCTGCGCCCAGCTCGTTGATACCTTCCTGCAGGATCTGACCTTTCTCGTCTTCTTTGTAGTAAGCAACCTGCTCACGGTCCTGCGGGGTGTACTGCTGGCCGTTCGGGCTGTAGATACCGATCTGACGGAACAGACCTTCCATACCGAAAGTACGCGCTTCGTCGGCAATGATTGGCACCAGGCGATCTTTGATCGACTTGTTCTTCAGCATCACGTTCAGGGCACGAACGAAAGCGATAGTGGTAGAGATCTCTTTGTTCTGCTCTTCCAGCAGCTGAGAGAAGTCTTCCAGCGCTGGCAGTTCCAGCTTCTCGGTGAAGTTAGGCTGGCGAGCTGGCAGGTAGCCTTTCAGCGCCTGACGACGTTCGTGCAGGTACTTGTGCTCTTCAGAGCCTTCCGGGAAGGTGATGTAAGACAGGTTTTCTACCTGCTCATCGGTGACTGGAACGTTGAAACGGTCGCGGATATAACGCACGCCGTCCATGTTCATTTTCTTAACCTGGTGAGCGATGTTTTTACCTTCTGCGGTATCACCCATGCCGTAACCTTTGATGGTGTGGGCCAGGATTACAGTCGCTTTACCTTTGGTTTCACGCGCTTTTTTCAGTGCAGCGTAGATTTTCTTCGGATCGTGACCACCGCGGTTCAGGGCCCAGATCTGCTCATCAGTCCAGTCTGCAACCAGGGCTGCGGTTTCTGGATATTTGCCGAAGAAGTGCTCACGCACGTAGGCACCGTCTTTGGATTTGAAGGTCTGGTAGTCACCGTCAACGGTTTCGTTCATCAGCTGGATCAGTTTACCGCTGGTGTCTTTACGCAGCAGTTCGTCCCAACGGGAACCCCACATGACTTTGATCACGTTCCAGCCAGCACCTGCGAAGATGCCTTCCAGTTCGTTGATGATCTTGCCGTTACCGGTTACCGGACCATCCAGACGCTGCAGGTTACAGTTGATGATGAAGCACAGGTTGTCCAGCTTCTCACGGGTCGCGATGGTGATCGCGCCTTTAGATTCTGGCTCATCCATTTCGCCGTCGCCCAGGAAGGCGTATACGGTCTGCTCAGAGGTGTCTTTCAGACCACGGTGTTCCAGATACTTCAGGAATTTCGCCTGGTAGATCGCACCGATTGGGCCCAGACCCATTGATACGGTCGGGAACTGCCAGAATTCAGGCATCAGTTTAGGGTGCGGGTAAGAAGACAGACCTTTACCGTGAACTTCCTGACGGAAGTTGTTCATCTGCTCTTCAGTCAGACGACCTTCCAGGAATGCACGTGCATAGATGCCCGGAGAGATGTGGCCCTGGAAGTACACCAGATCGCCGCCGTCTTTCTCGTTCGCTGCACGGAAGAAGTGGTTGAAGCACACTTCGTAAACGGTCGCAGAAGACTGGAAGGACGCCATGTGGCCACCCAGCTCCAGGTCTTTCTTGGATGCGCGCAGAACGGTCATGATGGCGTTCCAGCGAATTGCAGAACGGATACGACGTTCCAGATCCAGATTGCCCGGGTATTCCGGTTCGTCTTCGACGGCAATCGTGTTTACGTAGTTGCTAGCCCCTGCACCTGAAGCAACCTTCACACCGCCTTTGCGGGCTTCAGAAAGCAGCTGATCAATCAGATACTGAGCGCGCTCAACACCTTCTTCACGGATGACCGATTCGATCGCCTGTAGCCAGTCGCGAGTTTCGATCGGATCCACGTCATTTTGGAGACGTTCTGACATGGGGGTATTCCTTATCTATCTAATACGTTGATTTGTCTGGAACCTGTCCCATTGTGCTCTTGGGCAAGAACACAATAAGACAGGTTCTGCGTTTAGTTGCCGCGCTCTAAAAGTACCTGGCGCTTAATCCTTTCGTTGCTGTATGCGGCGTAATGAACGTTCGCGACGCGATTGTTCACGGCTGCGGTCCAGCAAGATTTCCTCAATGAAAGCCAGATGGCGGTGCGACGCTTCGCGCGCCTGCTCCGGTTCCCCGGCCATTATCGCCTCGAATACTCGGGTGCGATGGTTGCTTACCAGTGGGAGCATGTCCCGACGGGCATACAACAATTCAAAATTTTGACGAACGTTCTGGGCCAGCATCGGCTCCATGCAGCGTAGCAGATGGAGGAGCACCACATTGTGTGCCGCTTCGGTGACGGCGATTTGATACTGGACGACGGCGCTGGACTCGGCGTCTAAATCGCCGGACTGCTGTGCCCGTTCAATGGCCTGATGCAGTTCGCGGATACGCACGCGATCTTCATCAGTGCTGCGAAGGGCGGCGTAATAGGCCGCAATACCTTCCAGCGCGTGACGGGTCTCAAGCAGGTCAAACTGGGATTCTGGGTGGTCAGAGAGAAGTTCTACCAGCGGATCGCTGAAGCTCTGCCACAGGCTGTTTTGCACAAAGGTTCCGCCGCCCTGGCGACGAAGCAGCAAGCCCTTTGCTTCGAGACGTTGAATCGCCTCACGCAGAGAAGGACGTGAAACGTCGAACTGTTTTGCCAGCTCGCGTTCTGGCGGAAGTTTCTCACCCGGGCGCAGAGTCCCTTCGAGGATTAAAAACTCCAGCTGCTGCTCAATCACATCAGATAGTTTTGGTTGGCGAATTTTGCTGTAGGCCATATTCCCTGTCTTACGCCTTTTTGCCCGGAGTCAATTGGTCTTACCAATTTCTATTTCGTATCGCTAAAGTAACAAAGTATTCACCTTCTGTCCATATTGGTTTTGATTGAAATCAGTAAACCCTGCACATTTTAACAACCTTACAGAAATAACGTTTCAGAAATGTAACTTTGCACAAATGAGTTGATTACCCCCAAAGAGGGAGTTTTAACCATAATGAAACGAGGGTTTTTGCAATCTGAAGCGATTCAACAAGGCAAATAATGAAAATTCGCCCACTTAAGGCGCATTTCTATTCTATAGGTTGGGAGAGGAACAACGAGCGGGCCGATTTACAAATGCTTTCTTTTTATTCAAGTCGTCATCACCCCTTCATAAAGCAGGTGCATTCGCAGGCACTTACCACTATTCTGGCGCTTACGGAAGTCATCTCCGCTTTTTTCGGTCTCGTTTACCGTAAAGAAATAAATACAGAATATGGATTTTCATAATTACACACGCTCAGCGTGAACATAACAACCACACACGAGGTTTCAAATGGAAGCTCAACAGCACGGCGATCAGCTAAAGCGCGGGCTTAAAAACCGCCATATTCAGCTCATCGCACTGGGCGGTGCGATTGGTACCGGCCTGTTTCTGGGCAGCGCATCCGTTATCCAGTCTGCCGGTCCGGGCATTATTTTGGGTTACGCGATTGCGGGTTTCATTGCTTTTCTGATCATGCGCCAGCTGGGCGAAATGGTAGTAGAAGAGCCGGTCGCGGGCTCCTTCAGCCACTTTGCCTATAAATACTGGGGCAGCTTTGCCGGTTTCGCCTCGGGCTGGAACTACTGGGTGCTGTACGTTCTGGTTGCCATGGCCGAACTGACCGCCGTCGGGAAATACATTCAGTTCTGGTATCCCGAAATCCCAACCTGGGCTTCTGCTGCGGCCTTCTTCGTCATTATTAACGCCATTAACCTGACCAACGTTAAAGTGTTCGGGGAGATGGAGTTCTGGTTTGCCATCATCAAGGTCATTGCCGTGGTGGCGATGATTATCTTTGGCGGCTGGCTGCTGTTCAGCGGCAACGGCGGCCCGCAGGCCACCGTGCGCAACCTCTGGGAACAGGGTGGCTTCCTGCCTCACGGCATGACCGGTCTGGTGATGATGATGGCCATCATTATGTTCTCCTTCGGCGGTCTGGAGCTGGTAGGGATCACTGCCGCTGAAGCCGACAACCCTGAGCAGAGCATCCCGAAAGCCACAAATCAGGTTATCTACCGTATTCTGATCTTCTATGTGGGCTCACTGGCCGTGCTGCTCTCCCTGCTGCCGTGGACGCGCGTGACTGCTGACACCAGCCCGTTTGTGCTGATCTTCCACGAGCTGGGCGACACCTTTGTCGCCAACGCCCTGAACATCGTGGTGCTGACCGCAGCGCTCTCCGTATACAACAGCTGCGTATACTGCAACAGCCGTATGCTGTTCGGCCTCGCCCAACAGGGCAACGCGCCGAAGATGCTGCTTAACGTTGATAAACGCGGCGTGCCGGTGAATACCATCATTGTTTCCGCCATCGTGACCGCCCTGTGCGTGCTGATTAACTACATGGCACCGGAATCGGCGTTTGGCCTGCTGATGGCGCTGGTGGTCTCTGCCCTGGTCATCAACTGGGCGATGATCAGCCTGGCGCACATCAAGTTCCGCCGCGCGAAACAGCAGCAGGGCGTCACCACGCGCTTCCCTGCCCTGCTCTATCCGCTGGGTAACTGGATCTGCCTGCTGTTCATGGCGGCCGTTCTGGTGATCATGCTGATCACGCCGGGTATGGCGATTTCCGTCTACCTGATCCCGGTCTGGATTGCGATCCTGGGCGTGGGCTATCTGTTCAGTCAGAAAAGCCGTAATGCCATGAAGGCGCACTAAGCCTCCCTCCGCGGTACCTGCTTTTACGGGTACCGCGCGTTGTTACCTCCCTCACACTTTCACGCCCACAGCGCATTTATCCATATCACCGCCCTGATACTGCAACGCATATATCCCTTCGTCAGCGAATAATTCTCTCCATACCGTAAACCGGAGAGCTGTCGATGGATAACAACACCCTGTCAGTAAAAGAAAAGATCGGCTATGGGATGGGCGACGCCGGATGCAACATTATCTTTGGCGCCATCATGCTGTTTGTTAACTATTTTTATACGGATATTTTTGGCCTCGCCCCTGCGCTGGTCGGCGTGCTGCTGCTGTCTGTCCGCGTGATTGACGCCGTAACGGACCCGATCATGGGCGCGATTGCCGACCGTACCCGCAGCAAATATGGCCGGTTTCGTCCATGGCTGCTGTGGATCGCTTTCCCCTACGCGCTGTTCAGCATCCTGATGTTCACCACGCCAGAGTGGAGCTATAACAGCAAAGTTATCTATGCCTTTGTCACCTATTTCCTGCTGTCGCTGACCTATACCGCCATCAACATCCCCTACTGCTCGCTGGGCGGGGTGATCACTAACGACCCGAAAGAGCGCGTCGCCTGCCAGTCGTATCGCTTCGTGCTGGTCGGCATCGCCACGCTGCTGCTCTCATTAACGCTGCTGCCGATGGCCGACTGGTTTGGCGGGGACAACAAAGCCAAAGGCTACCAGATGGCGATGACCGTACTAGCGCTGATTGGCACCTGCATGTTCCTGTTCTGCTTCGCCACCGTGCGCGAGCGCGTGCGCCCGGCGGTGCAGACCAACGATGAGTTGAAAAACGATCTGAAAGACGTGTGGAAGAACGACCAGTGGGTGCGCATTCTGCTGCTGACGCTCTGCAACGTCTGCCCCGGCTTTATCCGCATGGCGGCCACCATGTATTACGTTACCTGGGTGATGGGCCAGAGCACCCACTTCGCCACGCTGTTTATCAGCCTGGGCGTTGTTGGCATGATGCTCGGCAGCGTGCTGGCAAAAGTGCTGACCGACCGCTGGTGTAAGCTGAAGGTCTTCTTCTGGACCAATATCGTGCTGGCGATTTTCTCCTGCGCCTTTTATTTCTTCGACCCGAAAGCCACCGTCACCATCGTGGTGCTCTACGTCCTGCTGAACATCCTGCACCAGATCCCGTCTCCGCTGCACTGGTCGCTGATGGCCGACGTGGACGACTACGGCGAGTGGAAAACCGGGAAGCGCATCACCGGCATCAGCTTCTCGGGCAACATCTTCTTCCTGAAGCTGGGGCTGGCGATTGCCGGGGCGATGGTCGGGTTCCTGCTCTCCTGGTACGGCTACGACGCGGGCGCGAAAGCGCAAAGCGCGGACGCCCTTAACGGGATCGTGCTGCTCTTTACCGTCATTCCCGGCATTGGATACTTAATTACCGCGGGCGTGGTGCGTCTGCTGAAGGTGGATCGTGAAACCATGAAGCAGATCCAGGCCGATCTGGAGAAACGCCGCACCAACTACCGTGAACTGAACGACTATCAGGAACTGAAAGCCGCAGAGACAAAATAAGGAGAGCCAAATGCATCAGTGGCCAAACCCGTTTATCGAACAACGCGCCGATCCGTACATTTTACGCCATGAGGGGCAGTACTATTTTATCGCCTCCGTGCCGCAGTACGACAGGCTGGCGATCCGCCGCGCAGCGTCGCTTGAAGGCTTACGTCATGCCGAAGAAGTGGTGGTCTGGCGTAAACCCGACGCTGGCCCCATGAGCCAGCTGATATGGGCGCCGGAACTGCATCATATCGACGGAAAGTGGTACATCTATTTTGCCGCGACACACACGCAGGCGCTCGATGCACTTGGGATGTTCCAGCACCGCATGTTTGCCATTGAATGTACCGACAGCGATCCGCTTACCGGCACGTGGGTGGAAAAAGGCCAAATCAAAACCCCGTTCGATACCTTTGCTCTGGACGCTACCTCCTTTGTGCATCAGGGGAAACGCTGGTATCTGTGGGCGCAAAAGGCACCGGATATCACCGGGAACTCCAACCTTTATCTGTGTGAAATGGCGAACCCGTGGACGCTAAAAGGCGAGCCGGTGATGCTCAGCAAACCGGAGTATGACTGGGAGTGTCGCGGATTTTGGGTTAACGAAGGCCCAGCGGTGTTGGTTCACGGCGATAAGCTGTTTATCAGCTATTCCGCCAGCGCCACCGACGAGAACTACTGCATGGGACTGCTGTGGATAGACCTGAATGCCGATCCGCAAAACCCTGCAAACTGGCACAAATCCCCGCGTCCCGTATTCGTGACAAGCTACGAAAACCGCCAGTTCGGCCCGGGCCACAACAGCTTTACGCAAACGCCGGAAGGGGAAGATGTGCTGGTGTATCACGCGCGAAACTACACCGAAATTGAGGGCGATCCGCTTTACGATCCGAACCGTCATACCCGCCTGAAGCGCGTCCGCTGGAATGAAAACGGGATGCCTGATTTCGGCATCCCGCCTGCGGATACGCTTTAGTCTTTGCGGCGCGCTGGCTTACACCAGCGTGCCGTAGATCGTCAGCAGCGCCACGATAACCACCACCACAAACGACGTTTTCTTCGCCATGGAGACAGCGGCTTTCGGTGTTTCAATCTTGTCGGTATGCGGCTCACGCGCCAGTGAGAACTGCGCCAGACGCGTTAACACCTGATACTGCGACGTATGGCGGTCAGCCAGCGAAGCAAACCATGCGGGCAGCGCTTTCTCACCGTGTCCAATTAACGCGTACACCACGCCCACCAGACGCACCGGGAGCCAGTCGAGCACGTGCAGGATGGCATCGATGCCGGATAGCAAACGTTCATGCGGCGTCAGATAGCGGGCAATCCAGGTCTGCCAGGCGCGCAGGAACGCATACCCCATCAGCAAGACCGGTCCCCACGGGCCGCCTACCACAAACCAGAACAGCGGCGCCAAGTAGTAACGGAAGTTAATCCACAGCAGCGCGTTCTGCAGTTCGCGCAGAAACTCGCGCTCGTCGCAGTCCGGCGGCACGCCGTGGATCATCGTCAACTCGCTCGCCATGGCACCGCGCGCATGGGCATCGTCACGGGAGGCGGCTTTCAGGTAGGCGTGATAGTGCAAACGCACCTTGCCCGCACCAATGCACAGCACGCCGAGCAGGATCCACACCACCAGCAGCGGCACGTTGAAAAACAGTCCATGCAGCGCGCGCAGCAGCAGGAACGTAATGACCATCACCCCCGCCATCATCAGCAGCGTACGCAGCAGAGAAAAGTGCTTAATCCGGCGGAAAAGCACCTCCAGCCGGTGATCCAGATGCCAGTGCTCGCCGAGCTTGAACAGGCGTTCAGCGATGATAACCAGCAGCATGGTAAACAACGTCATGGTATCTCCTTATTCTGACGACGAGGTGAGCATGGCGCGGAACCGCGTCCAGTCGAATGCCGGGCCGGGATCGGTTTTTCTCGCCGGGGCAATATCACTGTGTCCCGTAATATTGTCGGCGATGGCCGGATAGAGTCCGATAAGCGTGCGGGTCACAGCCGCTAACTGTTGATACTGTGAATCGGTGTAGGCCGTGGTATCCGTGCCTTCCAGTTCGATCCCGATAGAAAAATCGTTGCACCGTTCGCGCCCGTGATACATCGACACCCCGGCATGCCAGGCGCGCTTATCAAAGGGAACATACTGAACCACTTCACCATCGCGACGAATCAGGCAGTGAGCCGACACGCGCAGATGCGCAATCTCAGCAAAGAAAGGATGGGCATCGGGATCAATCGTTCCCGTGAATAACGCATCGATCCACGGGCCGCCAAATTCCCCCGGCGGGAGACTAATAATATGAACCACCAGCAGTGTGGGCTTTTCATCCTCCGGGCGGCAGTCGTGGTGCGGCGAAGGCACATGCCGCGCATCCACCAGCCATCCGTTTTCTAACAACATGCTGGAACTCCTTATGTATGGTGCTGTTACTCGGTTCAGAGTAGCATGTTTCAATATTATGATTCGTTACCAATTTGGAGTTTTATCATGCCGCCTCGCCGCTACAACCCCGACCACCGACGTGAAGCGCTTCTGGAACGTATTAATATGGATATTCCGGCAAGCGTTGCCCATGCTTTGAAAGAAGACCTGGGCGGTGACGTCAATGCCGATAAAGATATTACCGCACAATTGTTGCCAAAAGAGACACGCTCCCACGCGGTCATTATCACCCGCGAAGAGGGTGTTTTTTGCGGCAAGCGCTGGGTTGAAGAGGTCTTTACCCAACTGGCGGGCGATGATGTGCAGGTAACATGGCACGTGGAAGATGGCGATAGCGTCACGCCAAATCAGCCGCTGTTCGAGCTGGACGGCCCCTCCCGCGTCTTGCTGACCGGCGAACGTACCGCGCTCAATTTTGTACAAACGCTCTCTGGTGTTGCCAGTGAAGTGCGCCGCTACGTTGACCTGCTGGCCGGCACCCGAACCCAGCTGCTGGATACCCGCAAAACGCTGCCGGGCCTGCGCACGGCGCTGAAGTACGCGGTGCTCTGCGGCGGCGGCGCAAACCATCGTCTGGGCCTGTCCGACGCTTTCCTGATTAAAGAGAACCACATTATTGCCTCAGGCTCCGTGCGTCAGGCGGTGGAGAAGGCCTTCTGGCTGCACCCTGATGTGCCGGTTGAAGTAGAAGTGGAAAACCTGGACGAGCTGGAGCAGGCGATTAAGGCCGGGGCCGATATCATCATGCTCGATAACTTCGAAACCGAGCAGATGCGTGAGGCGGTGAAACTGACCAACGGCCGGGCCCAGCTCGAAGTGTCCGGAAACGTCACCTTCGAAACAATCCGTGAATTTGCCGAAACCGGCGTGGATTACATCTCCGTCGGCGCGCTGACCAAGCACGTTCGCGCTCTCGACCTCTCGATGCGTTTTAAATAGTCATTCCTCTCCCCTCTCCGCCCGGAGAGGGGAATTTCAGCCCCGCTCGCAAATCCGCTGTTCTTCCCTGCAACGCGGCATAAATTCTCTGAAAGCGCTCTCCCGTTCTTTTTTTTGCCCCTCGTTTCTGCCCTTTCGCGCTGACAGAGTAGCGCCACTTAACGTAAGGAGCAGATATGAACAGACAACACGGATTCACTCTCATTGAGCTGATGGTGGTCATCGGCATTATTGCGATTCTGAGCGCCATCGGCGTACCTGCCTATCAGAACTACCTGCGCAAAGCGGCGTTGACCGATATGCTGCAAACCTTCGTCCCCTACCGCACCGCCATTGAGCTTTGCGCGCTGGATCACGGAGGCGTGGAGAGTTGCGATGCCGGCAGCAACGGCATCCCTTCCCCCACCACGACACGCTACGTGTCGGGAATGAGCGTAGCGAAAGGGGTCGTGACCTTAACAGGACAGGAAAGTCTTAACGGGCTGGAAGTGGTCATGACGCCGCAGTGGAACGACGCTAACGGTATGACGGGCTGGACGCGTCTCTGCAACATCAGCGCTGATAGCGCCCTGAAGCAGGCCTGCGAAGACGTTTTCCGCTTCGACAATAACTGAGGAGCGGAAAATGAAGACCGATCAACTCGTGGCGCTTTGTCTTCGCCATCACGCACTGCTGCTTACCAGCGACAGTGAAATGGTCAGCATTGCCGTCGCGGGCAACCCCGCGGCCGAACTCATGGAGGCGCTGCGTTTCGCGACTCAGAAACGGATTGATATTGAGTGCTGGAGCGCTGAGCGCATGGAAAAACACCGGCAGCTCACGTCACAATCGCATCTGCCCGGCGTTTCGCAAACGCATTCAACGGTAGATATCCTCAACCACACGCTGCAGCAGGCAATTAACCAGCGCGCCTCTGATATTCATATCGAACCGATGGAGCACGCGTGCCAGATTCGTTTACGTATCGACGGCGTACTTTGCCCGCAGCCTCCGCTTGCGGCGGAAATGGCTAACCTGCTCAGCGCGCGTTTAAAAGTGCTGGGTAACCTGGATATTGCTGAGCGCCGTTTACCCCAGGACGGCCAGTTTACGATTGAGCTGGCCAACGAGCCGGTCTCGTTTCGGATCGCGACGCTTCCCTGCAGCGGAGGCGAGAAAATTGTGCTGCGTCTCCTGCAGCAGGTTCCGCAGGCCCTTGAGCCGAAAGCGCTTGGCATGAATGCTGAGCAGTTGGCCTGTTTTAATGCGGTTCTCCACCAGCCGCAGGGGCTGATTCTGGTCACTGGGCCTACCGGCAGCGGCAAAACCGTGACGCTGTACAGCGCGCTGCAGTCGCGTAACACCCCTGACGTCAACATCTGCAGCGTCGAAGATCCTATTGAGATCCCCCTTGCCGGATTAAACCAGACGCAGATTAATCCCCGGGCGGGTTTAACCTTCCAGAGCGTGCTGCGGGCGCTGCTGCGTCAGGATCCCGACATTATTATGGTCGGCGAAATCCGTGACGGTGAAACGGCCGGGATTGCCATTAATGCTGCCCAGACCGGGCACCTGGTGCTGTCGACCCTGCATACCAACTCGACGACGGAAACGCTGGTTCGCCTGGAGCAGATGGGCGTCGCACGCTGGATGATTTCCTCCGCGCTGACGATGGTGATAGCCCAGAGACTGGTTCGACGTCTGTGCCCGTACTGCCGACAGAAAAGCGGGGAGCATACGGACTTACCTCGATCAGTATGGCCCAGACCGCTTCCACGCTGGCAGCCTACCGGCTGCGAGCGCTGTTACCACGGTTTTTATGGCCGCGTGGCCATTTTTGAAGTACTTGGGATCGACAATGCCCTGCGGCAGGCCATTGCCAGCGGGGCGGGAACAGACGTCATCGAGGCGAGCGCCCGCCAGGCAGGGATGATTTCTCTTTTTGAACACGGCTGCATGGCCGTCGAACAGGGGCTAACCACGATTGAAGAGTTGTTGCGCGTCCTGGGAATGCCCAATGGCGGCTAATCATCTCTGGCGCTGGCGTGCGCTCACCAAAGATGGAGAACCCCGAAGCGGGACACTGTGGGCCACGGACCGCAATGCGGCCTTCACCCGGCTAATGCGTAACGACCTCCATCCTCTGACGCTAACCCGATGCGCGCAACGACACCGCTGGCGGCAACACCACTGCGACGAGATGTTTCATCAGCTCGCCACGCTTCTGCAGGCTGGACTGACATTGTCCCACAGTCTGCAAATGCTGGCAGAGCAGCATCCGTTAAAACCGTGGCAGGCGCTGCTGCAAAGCATTGCCGATGAGCTCAGTGAAGGATGCCCGTTTTCGGCGTCGCTAAAAAAGTGGCCAGCCGTTTTTAGCCCGCTGCATGTCTCGATGGTGAAGACCGGGGAGCTGACAGGGAAGCTGGAGGCGTGCTGTCGTCAGCTCGCGCAGCAACAAAAAGCGCAGCAGCAGCTCAGTGCAAAAGTGAAAAAAGCGCTGCGTTACCCGGCGATCGTCCTGACGCTGGCTGTAGTGGTTGTGCTGGCGATGGTCACCCTGGTCCTGCCCGAGTTTGCTGCGATCTACAAAACGTTTAATACCCCGCTTCCCGTGCTGACACAGATGGTCATGGGAATGGCCGCCTTTATGCAGTCATATGCCCTCGCGTTGTTCGCCCTGCTACTAACCCCCTTTGCCGTCGCCTGGGCTCTGCGGCAGAACCCTCGCTGGCAGCAAATCCTGATGCAGACGCCCGTGATGGGCGCACTGGCAAAAGGCCAAAAGCTGGGACACATCTTTACCGTGCTGTCACTCACGCAACAGGCAGGCATCCCCTTTTTACAGGGTCTGGAGAGTGCAGAAGAAACCGTTGAGAGCCGGTACTGGCAAGGGATACTTCGCAACGTGCGGGAGGACATTGAAAAGGGTCTACCCGTCTGGTCATCCTTTCAGAAGGCGGCATTGTTTACCCCGCTCTGTATTCAGCTTTTACGAACCGGTGAGATGTCAGGTGCGCTGGACATCATGCTGGCAAACCTTGCCCGTCATCACACGGAACAGACCTTTCAACGAGCAGATAACCTGGCGGCGCTTCTGGAGCCGCTGCTACTGATTGTGACGGGGGTCATTATCGGTACGCTGGTGGTGGCCATGTACCTGCCGATATTCCACCTGGGAGATGCGATGAGCGCGGGATAGTACAACAGGGCTGGCGCACGGGCATGCGCCAGCGA
Source organism: Enterobacter sp. HK-058-C-ECC (assembly GCF_047531125.1). Taxonomy (NCBI): domain Bacteria; kingdom Pseudomonadati; phylum Pseudomonadota; class Gammaproteobacteria; order Enterobacterales; family Enterobacteriaceae; genus Enterobacter; species Enterobacter sp. HK-058-C-ECC. The sequence goes on along the minus strand of NZ_JBLKCH010000006.1, from coordinate 238,695 downwards.
AAGCCATTACAGGCTATTGAATACGCGGTTTTCCTGTTCCTGAACGCGAATAAACGTCGTACGCTTTGTCAGCTCTTTCAGGCGGGATGCGCCCACGTAGGTGCAGGCAGAGCGCAGGCCGCCGAGGATATCGCGTGCGGTGTTTTCAACCGGGCCGCGCAGGGGCAGCTTCACGGTTTTGCCTTCTGCCGCGCGGTATTTTGCCACGCCACCGACGTGACGGGTCATCGCAGACTCAGAGCTCATGCCGTAGAACAGCATAAATTTCTCGCCGTTCTCTTCAACGACGGTACCACCGCTCTCTTCATGGCCTGCCAGCATACCGCCGAGCATCACGAAATCCGCGCCGCCGCCGAAGGCCTTTGCAACATCACCCGGCATCGTGCAACCGCCGTCGCTGATGATCTGGCCGCCCAGCCCGTGCGCCGCGTCGGCACATTCAATGACGGCAGAGAGCTGCGGATAACCGACGCCGGTTTTGACGCGTGTGGTGCATACGGAGCCCGGACCAATCCCTACTTTCACGATATCGGCACCGGAGAGGATCAGCTCTTCACACATTTCACCGGTCACCACGTTTCCCGCGATGATGGTTTTCGTCGGCCAGGCCTCACGCGCCTTGCTGACGAACTGCACGAAATGCTCGGAGTAACCGTTCGCCACATCAATACAAACGAAGTTCAGCGCCGGGTTAGCCTTCAGGATCTGTTTGGTCTTCTCAAAATCCGCATCGGAGGTGCCGGTGGAGACCATCACGTGCTTCACCACATCAGCAGAGGCGGACGCAACAAACGCATCCCACTCTTCAGGGCTGTAATGTTTGTGAACGGCGGTGAGAATATCGAACTGTGCCAGCGCGGTTGCCATCTCAAAGGTTCCCACAGTATCCATATTGGCAGCGATGATCGGCACGCCAGACCACGTCTGACCGGAATGCTTAAAGGTGAATTGACGTTCGAGTTCAACGTCTGAGCGACTTTTCAGTGTAGAGCGTTTAGGGCGGATAAGAACGTCTTTGAAACCTAACTTCAGATCTTCTTCGATACGCATGTGCGGATTCCTGGGGTTAGAGGCAAATATGTTAAAAGCACAACTCCAGTGACGCTATCATACGCACTAATACCTGCTCCGCAAGACTGCGAAATTCTCTTTTTTTACGCTACAATCCTATAAATTTACCTGGTAAAAAGCCGGTAAACAGGGCTAAACAGTGACTGGCGCATCTGTGATTTTTAATCAACTGATTTTTATAATGAATAATTCCCAGGATTTTATTTAATGGGGTATATCGTTGCATTAACCGGCGGCATCGGTAGTGGCAAAAGTACCGTTGCGGACGCGTTTTCTCGTTTGGGTATCACGATTATCGATGCCGATATTATTGCCCGCCAGGTGGTAGAGCCCGATACACCCGCGCTAAAGGCCATCGCAGAACATTTTGGTCAGGCCATCATCAATGCCGATGGCACCCTGAATCGCCGCCAGCTTCGCGAATGCATTTTTTCCGATTCCGCGGAAAAAGCCTGGCTTAATAGCCTTCTCCACCCCATCATCCACCAGGAAACGCAGCGTCAGATCGCCGCGGCCCGCTCGCCCTATGTCTTGTGGGTGGTTCCGCTGCTGGTTGAAAATCAGCTGCAGAAGAAAGCCGACCGGGTGCTGGTGATTGATGTCACCCCCGAAACGCAAATCCAGAGAACCATGACGCGCGACCACGTCTCGCGAGAACATGCGGAACACATTCTTGCCGCTCAGGCCACGCGCGCTCAGCGCCTTGCCGTGGCGGATGATGTCATTGATAATAACGGCGCACCAGATGCCATTGCATCGGATGTTGCCCGTCTGCACGCGCAGTATCTGACGTTTGCCGCGCAGGCCGTTGCACAGGAAAAATCATAATGTCGACACACATCCTTTTTGAGCATCCGCTCAACGAAAAAATGCGTACCTGGCTGCGCATCGAATTCCTCATTCAGCAGCTTTCACAACATCTGCCGGTTAACGATCACGCTACGGCGTTGCATTTCTTCCGCAATGTAGGCGATCTGCTGGATGTGATTGAACGCGGCGATGTCCGCACAGAATTGCTTAAAGAGCTGGAGCGCCAGCAGCGTAAATTACAGGCATGGGCTGAGGTTCCGGGGGTGGATGTAAGCCGTATCGATTCCCTTCGCCAGCAGCTTAAAACCAGCAGCAGCATCCTGATGGCTGCACCGCGCGTCGGGCAGTTTTTGCGTGAGGACCGCCTGATTGGCCTGGTGCGCCAGCGCCTGAGCATCCCTGGCGGTTGCTGCAGCTTCGACCTGCCGACGCTGCATATGTGGCTCCATATGCCACAAGCCCAGCGTGACGCGCAGGTGAACAGCTGGCTGGCAAGCCTGGAGCCGATGCACCAGACGCTGTCGTTGATCCTCGATCTGATCCGTAACTCAGCGCCGTTCCGCAAGCAAACCAGCCTGAATGGTTTCTACCAGGACAACGGTGATGATGCCGATCTTTTGCGCCTGAATTTATCGCTTGGCGAACAGCTTTATCCGCAAATTTCCGGGCATAAGAGCCGCTTTGCGATTCGCTTTATGCCTCTGGACAGCGAAAATGGCACCGTGCCGGAACGCCTCGATTTTGAACTGGCCTGTTGTTAAGGAGTGCCGATGTCTGATGTCACCACCGTAAACTGCCCTACCTGTGGCAAAACCGTTGTCTGGGGCGAAGTGAGTCCGTTCCGCCCATTCTGCTGCAAACGCTGCCAGCTTATTGACCTGGGCGAATGGGCGGCGGAAGAGAAACGTATTCCGAGTAAAGGCGATCTCTCGGACAGCGACGACTGGAGTGAAAATCAGCAGTAATCTGTAAAGCCTGCTGACGCGTCGCTTAGCAGGCCTTCGGTTGTGCAACGAGCCGCATGATCACAGGCTCGTTGGCTGGCGGGAATTTTTCGGCATCACCTGCCTGAAGCGCCACCCAGTTACCCGGCTGCCCCTCTTTTCCCCAGGGTTCACCTTCCCAGTTTTCCACCAGCCAGAACCACAGCGTAATGTGCCTGTCCGGGAACTGGTATTCGAGCTTATCAAACAGCGTTGCGCCAAGCGGGGTGATCCCGACTTCTTCCTGAAGCTCGCGAACCAGCGCCGCTTCCGGGGTTTCACCAGCCTCAATTTTTCCGCCTGGAAACTCCCATTTGTTCGCCATATGGGCGTCGGCAGCACGCTGGGTGATAAAGATTTGGTTTTGCGGGTTGCGAATAATCCCGACGGCAATTTGCAGTATTTTCATATTGTTACTTCCATAAAAAAGGCGCAGATGTCTGCGCCTTTTTGTTTTTTTATGAATTTAGCTCAGACGCCCGTGGCACGCCTTGTACTTTTTACCGGAGCCACATGGGCACGGATCGTTACGACCCACTTTGCGATCGCCAGTCTGCGCGGCGATCGCCGCTGCGGCTTCGCTGTCGTCGGTCTGATGGCTCAGCTGTTGCATTTGTGCCAGACGCTCGGCTTCTTCACGACGCTGCTGCTCCATCGCTTCTACCTCTTCCGGCATACGCACCTGAACCTTGCTCAGGGTGCTGATCACTTCATACTTCAGCGACTCCAGCATAGACGCAAACATGGAGAAGGACTCACGCTTGTATTCCTGCTTCGGATCTTTCTGCGCATAGCCACGCAGGTGGATACCCTGACGCAGGTAGTCCATCGCCGCCAGGTGCTCTTTCCACAGGGAATCCAGCGTCTGCAGCATCACGCCTTTTTCGAAGTGACGCATCATCTCAGCGCCAACAACCTCTTCCTTACGCTTGTAAACATCCAGCGCGGTTTCGTAGATACGTTCGCGCAGGGTCTCTTCGTGCAGCTCAGGCTCTTTATCCAGCCACTCTTTGATAGGCAGATCGAGGTCAAAGTCGTTTTTCAGACGTTCCTGCAGGCCTTCGATGTCCCACATCTCTTCCAGAGACTGCGGTGGAATATGCGCATCAATCGTGGCTTTAAACACATCTTCGCGAATGCTGTTGATGGTTTCGCTCACGTCGGACACGTCCAGCAGTTCGTTACGCTGGGTGTAAATCGCACGGCGCTGGTCGTTAGCCACGTCATCGTATTCCAGCAGCTGCTTACGAATATCGAAGTTGCGGCTTTCCACTTTACGCTGGGCGTTCGCGATCGCTTTGGTGACCCACGGGTGCTCAATGGCTTCGCCTGGCTTCATGCCCAGCTTACGCATCATGCCGGACACGCGGTCGGAGGCGAAAATACGCATCAGCGCATCTTCCATCGACAGGTAGAAGCGGGAAGAACCGGCATCACCCTGACGACCCGCACGGCCACGCAGCTGGTTATCGATACGACGCGATTCATGACGCTCGGTACCGATAATGTGCAGACCACCGGATGCCAGCACCGCGTCATGACGCACCTGCCAGTCGGCCTTGATCTGCGCAATCTGTTCAGGCGTTGGGTTTTCCAGCTCAGCCACTTCGGCCTGCCAGCTACCGCCCAGCATAATATCGGTACCACGACCCGCCATGTTGGTGGCGATGGTTACCGCAGCCGGATAACCTGCCTGCGCAACAATGTCCGCTTCTTTGGCGTGGAATTTGGCGTTCAGTACGTTGTGCTTGATGCCCGCTTTCGTCAGCTCGTGAGAAACCACTTCGGATTTTTCAATGGAGATGGTCCCCACCAGAACCGGCTGGCCTTTGGCAGTACGCTCGCGGATATCTTCGATGATTGCCTGAATTTTTTCCGCTTCGGTCATGTACACCAGGTCCGGCATATCCTTACGGATCATCGGACGGTTGGTTGGAACAACCACGGTATCCAGCTTGTAGATGGAGCTGAATTCAAACGCTTCGGTATCGGCAGTACCGGTCATGCCCGCCAGCTTCTCGTACAGACGGAAGTAGTTCTGGAAGGTGATAGACGCCAGCGTCTGGTTTTCGTTTTGAATATCCACGCCTTCTTTGGCTTCTACAGCCTGGTGCAGACCGTCAGACCAGCGACGCCCCTGCATGGTACGGCCGGTGTGCTCATCGACAATGATCACTTCGCCGTCTTTTACGATGTAGTCGACGTCACGGGTGAACAGCGCGTGGGCACGCAGCGCGGCGGTCACGTGGTGCATCAGCATGATGTTGCTCGGGGAGTACAGAGACTCGCCCTCTTCCATAATGCCTTCAGCAACCAGCAGCTCTTCAATTTTCACCAGACCACGTTCAGTCAGGTTCACCTGGCGCGCTTTTTCATCAACGGAGAAGTGGCCTTCACCCTGGAAGGTATCCGAGTCTTCTTTCTCCTGACGCAGCAGGTGTGGAATGATTTTGTCGACTTTACGGTACATCTCGGAGCTGTCTTCAGCCGGGCCGGAGATGATAAGCGGGGTACGCGCTTCATCGATCAGGATGGAGTCCACCTCATCCACCAGCGCATAGTGCAGCTTACGCTGGACACGCTCTTCAGGGCTGAACGCCATGTTGTCACGCAGGTAGTCGAAGCCGTATTCGTTGTTGGTACCGTAGGTGATATCCGCATTGTACGCTTCACGCTTGGCTGGCGCAGGCAGGCCGGACATGTTGATACCGACGGTCATACCGAGGAATTCGAACAGTGGACGGTTGTTTTCGGCATCACGCTGCGCCAGATAGTCGTTGACGGTAACGACGTGAACGCCTTTACCGGTCAGCGCGTTCAGGTAAGCCGGCAGCGTTGCGGTCAGGGTTTTACCTTCACCGGTACGCATTTCCGCGATGCAGCGCTCGTTAAGCACCATACCGCCCAGCAGCTGAACGTCGAAGTGACGCATGCCGAACACGCGCTTACTTGCTTCACGCACAACGGCAAACGCTTCCGGGATCAGGCTTTCTAAGGTTTCACCTTTTTCCAGACGCGCACGGAATTCCGCCGTTTTCGCTTTCAGCTCATCATCAGAGAGCTTCTCCATCGCCGGTTCCATACCGTTGATGACGGCAACAGCTTTGCGCATACGGCGCAGGGTACGATCGTTACGACTACCAAAAACTTTAGTTAATAATTTGATTAGCATAATAAATTCTCAAACGCCCCATCATGGGCAGATAAATTAAGGTATTGAAAAAGTTAATTTAGCTGAGGCGTTGAGGCCCGGCGCGAATGCCGTGAACCTGGCTAATCCAGGTTGATACAGAGAATGAAACAGGAGAAACGAGCGCGCGTTGCGCCGTCTCGCGCACCATGACCGGCGGCTGGCTGTCCTGCGTAAGCAGTGCATTAAGCGTGTCCAGCAGGGCAAGATGCTGGGCCTGCACCGGCAGCGTCTCTTCCGCCACAGGCATTGCCTGGGGCGCCATCGCGAAGGAGAGATGGCGGATAACCGTGCGGATAGCGTGCTGGTGCCAGTAATCAACGGAGAAATTCGGGCGGCGGCTGGCTTCAAGCCACGCGAGGTTTGTAAAGTTAACCCGCGTGTTGAGATCGTGTTTGGTGGTAGAGGTCTTCGCTGGCGTCGCCGCTTCGGCACTGTTGCTGAGCGCAGGCAAGCCGAGACTCGCCGCGACCATCCCTAATAAGAGATGCGGCCAGAAGTAACGTCTGCCAAATTGTCGCCAGCGCGTCAGTATTCCGCTCACTTGCTCCACCACATAAGCCAGCCTGTAACAGGCTACTTTTAAGTTATTTTTTTAAGCGCCCAGATATTACCACTAAAGCCAATGCACATCAGCAGGAATGAGGTGCCACCGCGGGGAAAAACGGTCAAGAATGCAGCTAACGCACGCATTTTCTGCGCAAGACAAACAAGAGATAACGCCGGGGCAAACGAAGAAGGGCAAAAATAAAAACGACTGGTCTTCCTGGTCGGAGAGAGTACCAGGTTAACCAGTCGATTTTTTACGAAACGGCGTGAACCGTTACGCCAGAACCATGTTTGGCGCTTTGAAAGCCAGCGGCAGTTCTGCTTCGTCTTCGAAGGTCACATATTCCCAGGCTTCCTGTTTTGCCAGGACGGCCTGCAACAGTTTGTTGTTCAGCGCATGACCGGATTTGAACGCGGTAAATGCACCAATAATATTGTGACCACACATAAACAGGTCGCCGATAGCGTCCAGCATTTTGTGACGAACGAATTCATCTTCGAAACGCAGGCCGTCTTCGTTCAGTACGCGATAATCGTCAACAACGATGGCACAATCGAAGCTGCCGCCCAGGCACAGGCCGCGGGACTGCAGATATTCGATATCACGCATGAAGCCAAACGTACGGGCTCGGCTGATCTGGCGCATAAACGCATCAGCAGAGAAGTTCATCGCGTAGCGCTGGGTGCTGGAATCAATCGCCGGATGGTTAAAGTCGATGGTAAAGTCCAACGAGAAACCATTGTACGGTTTGAACTCAGCCCACTTGTCGCCATCTTCGACGCGAACAGTCTCTTTGATGCGAACAAATTTCTTCGCGCAGTTCAGTTCTTCGATGCCGGCATCCAGCAACAGATAGACGAACGGTGCAGCACTGCCATCCATAATCGGGATTTCTGGCGCATCGACTTCAACAATAATGTTGTCGATACCCAGACCCGCCAGGGCGGCGTTCAGGTGCTCTACGGTAGAAATCCGCACGTCATGCTCGTTCACCAGACAAGTACAGAGCATAGTATCACGCACAGATTTGGCATCGGCCGGAAAATCTACCGGTGGATTCAAGTCGGTGCGACGATAGATGACCCCGGTATTGGCCGGCGCAGGGCGTAACGTCAGCGTGACTTTCTTGCCGGTATGTAAACCGACACCCGTCGCCTGAACGATACGTTTAAGTGTCCTTTGTTTGATCATCGTATAATCTCGCCAAATTAACTATCCAACCGAGAGTGTATATCACTAACGGTGGGCCAGTTTAGCACAAAGAGCGCAAATCCCCTAATTCCAGCCAATTCTTAATCAGCTTGCTTACGCAGGAACGCCGGGATATCCAGATAATCTGGCTCTTTCGCCGTTTGCGGCGTTGGGTCGTTCACCACTTTCGCGGCCGGTTTCTGCTCCTGAGTCAGCGGAGACATACCGTGCTGCTGGTAACGATCCATTACCGGTTGCTGAGCCTGCTTGTTGGTCACTAAGGTGATCTCAGGACGCTTGTCCATACCGATACCGGTCGCAACAACGGTAACACGCAGCTCGTCGTTCATTTCAGGGTCAAGCGAAGTACCGATTACCACGGTAGCGTTGTCAGAGGCGAACGCACGGATAGTGTTACCCACGGTTTCGAACTCATCCAGACGCAGGTCAAAGCCAGCGGTAATGTTGACCAGCACGCCACGCGCACCAGACAGATCGATATCTTCCAGCAGTGGAGAAGAGATGGCCATTTCAGCCGCTTCTTCTGCACGGTCTTCGCCGCTCGCCACGCCAGAGCCCATCATCGCGTAGCCCATTTCGGACATCACGGTGCGAACGTCTGCAAAGTCAACGTTCATCAGGCCAGGACGGGTAATCAGTTCAGCGATACCCTGAACCGCGCCTTTCAGCACGTCGTTTGCTGCACCGAAGGCGTCCAGCAGGGAGATACCGCGACCCAGAACCTTCAACAGCTTGTCGTTCGGGATGGTGATCAGCGAGTCAACGTGCTTGGACAGCTCGGTGATACCCTGCTCCGCAAAGGCCATACGCTTCTTGCCTTCAAAATTGAAAGGCTTAGTCACGACAGCAACGGTCAGAATACCTAAATCTTTAGCCACTTCAGCTACAACAGGTGCTGCGCCGGTACCGGTACCGCCACCCATACCTGCTGCAATGAAGACCATGTCCGCACCTTCCAGTGCAGCGCGCAGGGCTTCACGATCTTCTTCAGCCGCATTGCGGCCCACTTCCGGGTTAGCCCCTGCTCCCAGCCCTTTGGTGATACCACCGCCGATCTGGATAGTCTGGCCTACAGCCGTCTTACGCAGTGCCTGTGCATCGGTGTTAACTGCAAAGAATTCAACACCTTCAATGCGTTCACGCACCATATGCTCTACGGCGTTACCGCCGCCGCCACCGACGCCGATGACTTTAATCACCGCGTCGTTGGTCAGTTCCATAGGTTCAAACATAATTTCTCTCTCCGTTGTGCCTGTCGCCCGAGACCGCTAATTCTCTCCGGTCTCTTAAAAAAATTAAAACTCTTTTCGCAACCAGTTGTTCAGTCGTTTGACCCACGACCCCACTGAGACGCGTTTTTCCACTTCCGCTTCACCACTGAGATGAGATTCCTTCCCGTAGTGGAGCAGGCCCACAGCCGTTGAATAATACGGCTCCTGAGCATAATCCGTTAAACCGGTGATATTCAGCGGCGCACCAATACGCACCTGCGTATGGAACACGCGCTGTGCACAGGCCGCAAGACCTTCAATTTGCGCTGCACCGCCGGTTAATACAATCCCCGCCGCAAGATGATGCTTGACGCCCTGCTGACGAAGCTGTTCCTGTAACTGTAAAATCTCTTCGTTGACCAGGTTGAGCAGCTCGGTATAGCGCGGCTCGATCACCTCTGCCAACGTCTGGCGCTGCAGGCTGCGCGGTGGACGACCACCGACGCTTGGCACTTCAACGCTCTCATCTTTGCCAACGATGGAGCCCAGCGCACAGCCGTGGCGCACTTTAATCGCTTCTGCATCGCTCGGCGGCGTACCAAAAGCGTAAGCAATATCGCTGGTCACGACGTTCCCTGCGTACGGGATCACTTTGGTGTGGCGCAGCGCACCGCCGGTATACACGGCCATGTCCATTGTACCACCACCAATATCGACCACACAGACACCCAGTTCACGTTCATCTTCGGTCAGCACGGAATAACTTGCCGCCAGACCGGCGAAAATAAGTTGGTCAACTTTCAGGCCACAACGTTCAACGGCTTTTACAATGTTCTTCGCCATATCGTTGTGACATGTGATCAGGTGCACTTTTGCCTGCATACGAACGCCTGACAGACCAACCGGGTTCTTGATCCCTTCCTGGTAGTCAATCGCATATTCCTGCGGGATCACGTGCAACACGCGATGCTCATCGCGGACACGCACGGATTTCGCCGTATGCACAACGTTTTCAACGTCTTCCTGCGTCACTTCCTCTTCGGAAATCGGCACCATACCGATTTCGTTCTGGCAGCTAATGTGCTTACCAGAGAGGGCCAGATAGACAGAAGAAATCTGGCAATCTGCCATCAATTCAGCCTGATCGATGGCGCGCTGGACGCACTTCACCACCGATTCAAGATCGTTTACCCCACCTTTATCCATACCACGGGACGGGCAACTGCCCACGCCAATGATATTGACCATACCGTCGGGCAGAACTTCCCCTACTAAAGCGGCAACCTTCGCGGTGCCAATCTCCAGTCCAACTACCAGTTTTCTGTCCGTCGCCTTGATCATTGTTGTTCTGCCTGTACCTGTGCCTGATTCTGTTGCTGATTAGGTTCCTCGACCGGAGCCGGTACCCAACCGACTGCTGCGCCTGAGTCATAGCGCAAATCAACGTAGCTTATCCGTTTGCCGTCAGTCTGTGCCTGCTGCTGTAAAACCGGGTAAAGTTCGACAAAACGCGCCAGACGCTTCATGGTGTCCCCGCGCCCCAGGTTGAGCTTAATGCCGTTCGTTAACGTAAGCTGCCAAGAACGGCGCGCCGTCATGGCAGCATCTTTTAACGTAAACCTGTCCTTCGCCAGCACCTGACCCATTTCACGAAAACCCTGTAACACTTCGTTTTCGCTGCCTTCAGGGCCATACAACATTGGTAAATTTTGCTTGTTGACACGATCGGCCGGGACGCTGAAGGAATTTCCGTCGACGTCAACCATGTGCTGATCATTCCAACGCGCAATGGGCACATATTCAACCAGATGAATCTTCAATTCATCAGGCCATTGCTTTCTTACGCTCGCCTGTTTTATCCATGGCAGACGTTCAATCTGGCTCTGGATAATATTGACGTCCTGAGTCATAAAGGTGCCAGGCGAGCCCAGTGCCAGTATTGACTGGCGAATATCGTCGTTACGCGTGTAGTGACGCTCACCGGTGACCACCAGCTTAGAAAGTGGCAACCGCTGCGCATCTTCCATCCAGCCCAGGACCATCCAGCCGCTGATAAACACGGTGCACAGCACCCCGAGCAGGAAAATGATGCCTGCAAGACGCGTTCCATTACTGCGGCGTGAAGAGGTGTATTCTTCCTCGTCATCGCGGTTGCGCGTGTTCAATGCAGCCTGAGACATATCAGCCCGCCTGGTCCAGAATGCGTACGACTAACTGCGAGAAGCTCATCCCCGCCTGACGCGCGGCCATTGGCACAAGGCTGTGGCTGGTCATTCCCGGAGAGGTATTGGCTTCCAGCAGATAAAATTGTCCATCCCGGTCCTGCATCACGTCGATGCGCCCCCAGCCCTGGCAACCCAGAACATGCCAGGCTTTAAGCACCAGGGACTGTAATTCGGCTTCACGCTCAGCTTCAAGACCACTTGGGCAGAAATATTGCGTCTCATCAGAGAGATACTTCGCCTCATAATCATAGAAGACTCCAGCGGGTTGGATACGGATTGACGGTAAAATTTCTTCGCCAAGCATCGCGACGGTAAATTCCGGCCCGCTAAGCCATTTTTCTACCAGAACTTCATCATCATGTTGAAATGCCAGCGCTAAAGCGGACGCTAAATCGTCAGCTTTGTCGACTTTGGACATTCCCACGCTGGAGCCTTCCCGGCTGGGCTTTACAATAACCGGTAAGCCCAGTTCAGCAATGCGCGCATTAACGCTATCCGACAGGCCCAATTCAAATTCGCGTCGCGTCAGCGCTACCCATGGTGCGACAGATAACCCTGCGCCCTGCCACAGCAGCTTGCTGCGCAGTTTATCCATAGAGATAGCGGAAGCCATCACGCCGCTGCCGGTGTACGGCAGGCCGATCAGATCCAGAAGCCCCTGCAGGGTGCCGTCTTCACCGCCACGACCGTGTAAAGCGATAAAAACTTTATCGAAGCCCATGGCTTTTAATTGCGTCACGTCGACCTCTTTTGGGTCAACCAGGTGCGCATTGACGCCACCTTCACGCAGGCCCGCCAGTACAGCCGCGCCGGAATTCAGGGAAACCTCGCGCTCGGCGGAGGTGCCGCCAGACAGGACAGCAATCTTATCAGCCATGATGCTCATCCTCCTGGTTTTGCGGCTTCAGTTTGATTTCAGCTAAGGTACGGGCGATTTTGCCGATATTTCCCGCACCCTGAATCAGAATCAAATCGTTACCTGTCAGGACCGGTGCCAGAATTTCCGCCACCTGTGCAGGGTCAGAAACCAGAATAGGGTCAACCTTACCGCGTCCACGAATGGTGCGACACAGAGAACGGCTGTCTGCGCCAGGAATCGGCGTCTCGCCTGCGGCGTATACATCCAGCATTAGCAGGGTGTCTACCTGTGACAGGACGCTGGCGAAATCGTCATACAGATCGCGCGTACGCGTGAAGCGGTGCGGCTGGAACACCATCACCAGATTCTTGTCCGGCCAGCCCGCACGTGCGGCTTTAATGGTGGCGTCCACTTCGGTTGGATGGTGACCATAGTCGTCCACCAGCATCGCCGTACCGGCTTTACCGTTTACCGGATCCAGCGGGAATTCACCGAGGAAGTCGAAACGACGACCGGTGCCCTGGAAGCTTTCCAGCGCGCGCAGGATCGCATCATCATCAATGCCTTCTTCCGTCGCGACGGCCACTGCCGCTGCGGCATTGAGCGCGTTATGGCGCCCTGGCGCATTCAGCGTCACGTGCAGCAGCTCTTTGTCCTGACGCGCCAGCGTGAAGTGCCCCTGCGCGCCAATCTGTTTGTACTCTTCCACGCGGACGTCAGCGTCTTCACTGAAACCGTAGGTGGTGATTTGACGACCCACGCGCGGCAGCAGCTCGCGGATCACCGGATCGTCTACGCACATCACCGCGCGCCCGTAGAACGGCAGGTTGTGCAGGAAGTTGATAAAGGTCTGCTTTAAGTTCTCGAAGTCACCCTGGTAGGTATCCATATGGTCCGCTTCGATGTTGGTGACAATCGCCACCATCGGCTGCAGGTGCAGGAACGACGCGTCGCTCTCATCCGCTTCAGCAATCAGATAACGACTGTGTCCCAGACGCGCATGCACGCCCGCGGCTTTGACCAGGCCGCCGTTGACAAACGTCGGGTCGAGACCCGCTTCTGCATAAATACTGGAGACCATCGCCGTGGTCGTGGTTTTACCGTGGGTCCCGGCAATCGCGATGCCGTGACGGAAACGCATCAGTTCCGCCAGCATTTCTGCACGGCGGATCACCGGAATGCGCGCGTCATGCGCGGCAACAATCTCCGGGTTGTCAGAGGAGATAGCGCTCGATACCACCACCACGCTGGCATCGCGCACGTTTTCCGGACGATGGTTGAAATAGATAGTCGCCCCAAGCGACGCCAGCTGCTGCGTTACAGGGTTTGGCGCCAGGTCAGACCCGCTGATCTGATAGCCTTCGTTAGCTAACACTTCGGCAATACCGCCCATGCCAGCACCACCGATGCCAACAAAGTGAATGTGCCGGACGCGACGCATCTCGGGCACGATTGAACGCAGTTTTGCCAGTTGTTGTGTATTCATTCTCTAAACGCCATCGACTACTTAAAATTCGTGCCGCGCTTCACGCGCTGCGAGGGTTAAGCCTGGGCTGCCAGGCTCACTTCTTTTGCCACCCGCTCCGTCGCATCAGGGATAGCCGCCGCGCGCGCGCGTTCAGCCATCTCAAGCAATACGTCTCTGTTCCAGCCCGCCAGGGTGGTGGCGACCGCGTCGGCGGTAAATTGTGGCTGCTCAAAAATTTTCGCCGCACCGGCTTTCTCAAGCGGCAGGGCATTCCAGTACTGCTGTCTGTCTTTGTGCTGGAAAGGCACAAACAGAGCTGGCAGCCCCGCGGCAGCGATTTCGCTTACCGTTAAGGCGCCAGAACGACAGACCACGACATCGGCCCAGGCATAGGCTGCCGCCATGTCGTCGATAAATTCCGTCACGTTATGCTGCGGCTGCCCCGCCTCGGCGTAAGCCTGCTCAACGGTCTGCTGAGCGCCTTTTCCACTCTGGTGCCAGATGGTGACGGCATCACCCAGCTTTGCGGCAACCTGCGGCATCGTCTGGTTTAAAATACGTGCGCCCTGAGAGCCGCCGACGACCAGCACACGCACCGGCCCTTCACGGCCCGCCAGGCGAGCCTCCGGCAGCGGCAGTGCCAGTACGTCCACGCGCACCGGGTTTCCCACCACGTCCGCTTTCGGGAACGCGCCAGGAAATGCCTGCATGACTTTGGTGGCGATTTTCGCCAGCCATTTGTTGGTCAGACCCGCAATACCGTTCTGCTCATGCAGCACGACGGGAATACCTAACGACCACGCGGCTAACCCACCTGGACCCGAGACATAGCCGCCCATGCCCAGCACCACATCGGGCTTAAAGCGCTTCATGATGGTGCGCGCCTGACGCCAGGCGTTAAAAATGCGCACCGGTGCCAGCAGCATTGCCTTGAGGCCTTTGCCCCGAAGGCCGGAAATACGAATAAAGTCGATCTCAATACCGTGTTTCGGTACCAGGTCGGCCTCCATGCGGTCTGCGGTTCCCAGCCAGCGTACCTGCCAGCCCTGATCCATTAAATGGTGCGCAACCGCCAGTCCCGGGAACACATGTCCGCCAGTACCGCCTGCCATCACCATTAACCGCTTCGGTTGATTCATCGTGAACCTCGTGTAAACGCCTGGGCTTTTTCCAGACGCGTCTCATAATCTATGCGCAACAACAGCATGATGGCCGTCGACATAATCAACAGACTGGAACCACCATAACTGATCAACGGCAACGTCAGACCTTTGGTCGGCAGCATACCTGCTGCGGCCCCGACGTTAACCAATGCCTGGAAGCTAAACCAGATACCAATTGAGCAGGCCAGGAAGCCTGAGAAACGGTGATCGATCTCCAGCGCTTTCCGGCCGATGGACATGGCGCGGAAAGCGACGAAGAATACCATTAATAGCGCTAATACCACACCGATATAACCCAGTTCTTCCGCAATAATGGAGAAGATGAAGTCAGTATGCGCTTCCGGTAAATACTCCAGTTTCTGTACCGAGTTACCCAGCCCCTGCCCCCAGAGCTCACCGCGCCCAAAGGCCATAAGTGACTGCGTCAGCTGATAGCCGCTGCCGAACGGGTCTTCCCACGGGTTCCAGAACGAGGTCACGCGGCGAATACGGTAAGGCTCGGCGAGGATCAGCAGCACAACCGCTGAAATCCCCATCCCGATAATGGCGATGAACTGCCACAGCTTTGCGCCCGCCAGGAACAGCATAGCCAGCGTGGTGACAAACAGTACCACCACGGTACCGAGGTCAGGCTGCGCCAGCAGTAATACCGCCAGCACCAGAATCACGCCCATCGGTTTTAAGAAGCCGCGCAGGTTATTACGCACTTCATCTACCTTACGCACCAGGTAGTTCGCCAGGTAGCAGAACAGGGAGAGCTTGGTAAATTCCGCAGGCTGAATACGCAGCGGGCCAAAGGCGATCCAGCGTGATGCCCCGTTTACGGAACTCCCCACCACCAGAACGATCAGCAGCATAATGATCGAGGCGATCAGCATCGCCGTACTGTGTCGCTGCCAGAACTCCATCGGCAGACGCAAGGTCACCAGCGCCAGGCAGAATGCCAGGATAATGTACAGACCATCACGCTTGGCAAACAGGAAAGGATCGTTCGCCAGACGCTGCCCGACGGGCATTGACGCTGACGTCACCATAATAAAGCCGACCGCCGCGAGCCCCATCGTGAGCCAGAACAGCGTGCGGTCGTACATGATCAGGCTGTCGTTATCTTTTTGACGAGAGCCCATCACCCAGCCTTTGAGTGCCGCAAACAACCACACCAGGATCCCAAATCCTGGCAGGCGCGGCATTTTCAGGCGAGGGAGAGATAAACGCATCAGCCTAACTCCTTCGCCAGGCGGGTAAAGACATCACCACGCTGTTCGAAATTCTTGAATTGATCGAGGCTGGCACAGGCCGGAGAGAGCAGCACCATATCACCCGGTTTCACGCGAGGGGCAATCAGCCGCATCGCCTGTTCCATGGTTTCGGTTTGCTCGGCGACCTCAGGGCGCAGTGCAGCCAGCTCGCTGCCGTCACGGCCGAAGCAGTACAGACGGACGTTATCGCCGGAGAGATACGGCTTCAGGGACGAGAAATCCGCTGATTTACCGTCGCCGCCCAGCAGCAGATGCAGGGTACCGTCAACGTGCAGGCCGTTCAGCGCGGCCTCCGTGCTGCCCACGTTGGTGGCTTTGGAGTCGTTGATCCAGCGCACGCCGTTGTGCTCCAGCGCCAGCTGGAAACGGTGTGCCAGGCCGGAAAACGTGGTTAATGCTTTCAGGCTTGAGGAGCGCGGCAGCCCCACTGCGTCCGCCAGCGCCAGCGCCGCCAGCGCATTGGTATAGTTGTGCTGCCCAGAGAGCTTCATCTCTTTCACGTTCAGCACTTTCTCACCTTTCACGCGCAGCCAGGTTTCGCCCAGCTGGCGGTTCAGATGATAATCACCCATGGTGATGCCAAAACTAATGCAGCGGTCGTCTGCGCCACGCACCGGCATGGTCAGCGCATCATCGGCGTTCACTACGCAGACTTTGGCATTCTCATAAACGCGCAGCTTGGCGGCACGGTACTGCTGCAGACCAAAGGGATATCTGTCCATGTGATCTTCAGTCACGTTGAGGATCGTCGCAGCGGCAGCATGCAGGCTGGAGGTCGTTTCCAGCTGGAAGCTGGAAAGCTCGAGAACATACAGTTCACAGCCTTTGTCCAGCAGCATCAGAGCAGGCAAACCAATGTTACCGCCAACGCCGACGTTCATGCCCGCCGCTTTTGCCATTTCCCCCACCAGAGTGGTGACGGTGCTTTTACCGTTAGAACCGGTAATCGCGATAACGGGCGCCTGCGCTTCGCGGCAGAACAGCTCGATATCGCCGACAATCTCAACGCCTGCATCTGCGGCAGCGCTCAGGGAAGGATGCGCCAGCGCCATACCCGGGCTGGCGACAATCAGATCGGCTGCCAGCAGCCAGTCATCATTCAGACCACCAAGGTGGCGTTCAACCTGTTCCGGCAGTTTATCCAGACCCGGCGGAGAGACACGCGTATCCATCACGCGCGGCGTCACGCCACGTGCGAGGAAAAAGTCCACGCAGGAAAGGCCCGTGAGGCCTAACCCGATGATAACGACTTTTTTACCCTGGTAATCTGCCATGATTAACGTACCTTCAGCGTTGCCAGGCCAATCAGCACCAGCATCAGCGAAATAATCCAGAAGCGCACAATGACGCGCGGCTCCGGCCAGCCTTTCAGTTCATAGTGGTGGTGAATCGGCGCCATACGGAAGATGCGCTGGCCGCGCAGCTTGAAGGAGCCGACCTGCAAAATCACCGACAGCGTCTCAACCACAAACACGCCGCCCATGATCACCAGCAGGAACTCCTGACGCAGCAGCACGGCAATAATGCCCAGCGCGCCGCCTAACGCCAGTGAACCGACGTCACCCATAAAGACCTGAGCCGGATAGGTGTTGAACCACAGGAAGCCCAGCCCCGCGCCGACAATCGCCGTACAGACGATCACCAGTTCACCCGCGTGGCGCAGATAAGGGATGTGCAGGTAGTTCGCGAAATTCATGTTACCGGTCGCCCAGGCCACCAGCGCAAAACCGGCCGCCACGAAGACGGTTGGCATAATCGCCAGGCCATCCAGACCGTCGGTCAGGTTAACGGCGTTACCGGTGCCGACAATCACAAAGTACGCCAGCAGAATGTAGAACAGACCCAGCTGCGGCATCACGTCTTTAAAGAACGGCACGACCAGCTCGGTCGCTGGCGTGTCTTTCCCGGCCAGATACAGCGCGAAGGCCACGCCCAGCGCGATCACCGACATCCAGAAGTACTTCCAGCGGGCAATCAGGCCTTTAGTGTCTTTACGGACGACTTTGCGGTAATCATCGACGAAACCAATGATCCCGTAACCCACCAGAACCGTCAGCACACACCAGACGTACGGGTTGGACGGGTATGCCCACAGCAGTACGGAAACGACGATGGCAGTCAGGATCATGATCCCGCCCATGGTCGGGGTACCGCGCTTGCTGAAGTGCGATTCCGGGCCGTCGTTACGCACAACCTGGCCGAAAGAGAGCTTTTGCAGACGGGCAATCATGCGCGGGCCCATCCATAATGAGATGAACAGCGCAGTCAGCAGGCTGACGATGGCGCGAAACGTCAGATAGGAAAAGACGTTAAAGCCTGAGTAATATTTGACCAAATGTTCGGCCAGCCAAACTAACATGTCCCGTTCTCCTGTAATGCGTGCACAACCTCTTCCATGGCGGCACTACGTGAACCTTTCACTAACACTGTCACAATTTGTTTTTCTGTCATTAATGCCTTAAGGCGCTCAATCAACGCGGCTTTATCGGCAAAATGCTCGCCAACGCCGCTGGCCTGGCTAATCGCCTGGCTCAGTTTTCCTGCGCTCAGTACACAGTCCAGCCCCGCCGCTTTCGCCGCTTCACCGACCTGGGTATGACAGGCTTCGCTTTCGTCGCCCAGCTCTGCCATGTCGCCAACCACCATGATGCGGAAGCCCGGCATTTCAGATAACACCTGCACCGCCGCCGTCATCGAGCCAACGTTCGCGTTATAGGAGTCATCCAGCAGCAGCTTGTTTTCCGAAAGCTGAATCGGGAACAGGCGTCCCGGCACGGCTTTCAGGTTCGCCAGCCCGGCTTTGATCGCCTCATGTGAAGCGCCTACCGCCGTTGACAGCGCCGCCGCCGCAAGGGCATTGGCGATGTTATGGCGACCCGGCAGCGGCAGCAGCACCTCCAAGCCACCCGTTGGGGTGGTGAGGGTGAACTCGGTGCCGTGCGACGTCACATGGATATTGGTCGCTGCAAAATCACTGTTGGCCGCATTTGGCGAGAAGCGCCAGGTTTTACGCGCACCAATGATGCTCTGCCAGTTAAGCCAGTCGTTGTTATCGGCGTTCAGAATGGCGATACCGTTTTCCGGCAGGCCGGTGTAAATCTCGCCTTTCGCTTTTGCCACGCCTTCCAGCGAGCCAAAGCCTTCCAGGTGCGCAGCCGCGAGGTTATTCACCAGCGCTGCTTCCGGGCGCGTCAGGCTCACGGTCCAGGCGATTTCACCCTGGTGGTTTGCACCTAACTCGATCACCGCATACTCGTGCTCTTTGGTCAGGCGAAGCAATGTCATCGGCACGCCGATGTCATTATTGAGGTTGCCCGCGGTATAAAGCGTATTGCCGCACTGGCTGAGGATCGCCGCCGTCATCTCTTTCACTGACGTTTTGCCTGAGGATCCGGTCAGGGCCACGACGCGAGCCGGCACCTGCTGACGAACCCAGGCCGCCAGCTCACCGAACGCGAGACGCGTATCTTTCACCACAACCTGCGGCAGATCGATATCAAGCTTGCGGCTGACCAGCAGCGCACCGGCGCCGTTATCTTTGGCCTGTTCAGCAAAATCATGCGCGTCAAAACGCTCGCCTTTCAGCGCCACGAACAGACAGCCAGTGGTGACTTTGCGGGTGTCCGTCGTCACGGCATCAATGGTCAGGTCTTGCCCGTGCAGGTCGCCGTGCAATACCGCAGCGGCCTGGCTTAACGAGAGGCTAATCATGCGACGACTCCCAGCAGGCGAGCTGCCGTTACGCGATCCGAGTAATCCAGACGGCGGTTGCCAACGATCTGATAATCTTCATGGCCTTTACCCGCCAGCAGAACAACATCATTCTCCTGTGCCTGCATGATGGCATTCGTCACGGCTTCCGCCCGGCCTTCGACGACGCGCGCGCGGCCCGCATCCAGCATGCCCGCCAGAATGTCATTAATGATGGCGCGCGGCTCTTCCGTACGCGGGTTGTCATCGGTGACAACCGGAATATCTGCGAACTGTTCCGCAATAGCGCCCATCAGCGGGCGTTTGCCTTTGTCACGATCGCCGCCGCAGCCAAACACGCACCAGAGCTTACCGGTACAGTGCAGGCGCGCCGCTTCCAGCGCTTTTTCCAGCGCATCCGGCGTGTGGGCATAATCAACCACAACGGTCGGTTTACCCGGCGCGCTAAACACTTCCATACGGCCACAAACTGGCTGCAGACGCGCGGCGGTTTTCAGCAGCTCAGCCATCGGGTAACCCAGCGCCAGCAGCGTTGCCAGCGCCAGCAGCAGGTTGCTGACGTTAAACGCCCCCATCAGGCGGCTTTCAATTTCGCCTTCACCCCAGGAAGAGGCAAAGCGGATGGTCGCCCCGCTGTCGTGATATTTCACCTCAACCGCCTTCAGCCAGCGGCCGTGGCAGTTCGGATTGATATGGTCTTCCATCGATACGGCAACCGCATCGGGCAGCTTCGCCAGCCAGCGGCGACCGACTTCATCGTCGGCATTGATGATCGCCTGACCACAGTGGTGAGTGGAATAGAGCAGCCATTTCGCGGCTTCGTAGTGCTCCATATCACCATGATAATCAAGATGATCGCGGCTCAGGTTGGTAAACACGGACGCGGCAAATTTCAGCGCCGCGACGCGGTGCTGGACCAGACCGTGCGAAGAGACCTCCATCGCGGCAAAGGTTGCACCCTGCCCTGCCAGACCGGCGAGCACGTGCTGTACGTCAACCGCGGAGCCGGTGGTGTTTTCCGTCGGGCTCACTTTGCCCAGCAGACCGTTACCCACGGTCCCCATCACCGCGCCGGTTTCACCCAGCAGCTGAGCCCACTGCGCCATCAGCTGCGTGGTGGTGGTTTTTCCGTTCGTACCCGTTACGCCAACCAGGCGCAGCTGGTCGGAAGGTTCGTGATAAAAACGTCCCGCCAGTGCGGAAAGACGTTCGTTTAACTGGCTGAGATAGATGACCGGCACGCCGTGCATTTCACGGATCTCACCGTCGGTTGCCTCATCTTTAGCCTCAGCAATAATGGCAGCCACACCTTGCGCAATCGCCTGCGGGATATAACGACGCCCGTCCGCCTGATGACCGACCACCGCCACAAAAAGATCGCCAGAAGCAGCCACGCGGCTGTCCAGTACCATCTCTCGCAGTGCTCGCTCCGGTGCATTTGGCACCCACGGAGCGAGAAGGTCGCGCAAATTACGATCTGCCACCTGTACCCTCGCCTTGATTAATTACAAATTCACTTTTTTCGCCCGTCGCCAGCGCATCCGGTTCAATGTTCATGGTGCGTAATACGCCGCCCATGATGGCCCCGAACACAGGCGCGGAGACGGCGCCGCCGTAGTATTTACCCGCCTGTGGATCGTTTATCACGACCACCAGCGCAAAACGCGGATTGCTTGCAGGCGCAACGCCTGCGGTATAGGCAATGTATTTGTTGATGTAACGGCCGTCTGGCCCCACTTTTTTCGCTGTACCGGTTTTAATGGCGATACGATAGCCTTTAATCGCCGCCTTCACGCCGCCGCCGCCCGGCAGCGCCACGCTTTCCATCATGTGCACTACGGTACGAACGATGGATTCCGGGAAGATACGCTCGCCCGGCACCGGTGGATCAACTTTGGTAATCGACAGCGGGCGATAAACGCCATAGCTGCCAATCGTTGCGTAGACTCGCGCTAACTGTAACGGGGTTACCATTAGCCCGTAGCCGAAAGAGAAGGTGGCCCTCTCTATGTCAGACCACCGTTGTTTTTGAGGATATAAGCCACTGCGTTCTCCGACCAACCCCAAATTGGTCGCCTTTCCCAGTCCAAAACGTGAGTAAGTCTCTACTAACGCTGAGGACGGCATCGCTAACGCCAGCTTTGAAACACCGACGTTACTCGACTTCTGTAACACCCCGGTCAGGGTCAATTCGCTGTAGCGCGCCACGTCTTTTATCTCGTGGCCGTTAATACGGTATGGGATGGTGTTCAGGACCGTGTTTTCATTGACGATGCCGCGCTGGAGCGCGGTCATCACCACCATCGGCTTCACCGTGGAGCCAGGTTCGAACACGTCGGTAATCGCCCGGTTACGCATGGCATCTTTTGCGGTGCCGGTAAAGTTGTTCGGGTTGTAGGACGGACTGTTGGCCATCGCCAGCACTTCACCGGTGCTGACATCCACCAGCACGGCGCTGCCTGACTCCGCCTTGTTGAACGCCACGGCGTTGTTCAGCTCGCGGTAGACCAGCGCCTGCAGGCGCTCGTCGATACTCAGGGCCAGGTTGTGCGCTGCCTGACTGTCCGTAGAGGAGATATCTTCGATGACGCGCCCGTAGCGGTCCTTACGCACGATTCGCTCGCCCGGCTGACCGGTGAGCCACTTATCGAAGCTTTTTTCAACGCCCTCAATCCCCTGGCTGTCGACGTTGGTGAAGCCAATGAGGTGAGCGGTTACTTCGCCGGATGGATAGTAACGACGGGATTCTTCACGCAGATGAATGCCCGGCAGCTTCAGTTTGCGAATGTAGTCCGCCATGTCAGGGTTAACCTGACGCGCCAGATAGATAAAACGCCCTTTCGGGTTCGCGTTAACGCGGGAAGCCAGCTGATCCAGCGGCATTTTCAGCGCATCAGCCAGCGCTTTCCAGCGGTTATCAAGGGTAATGCCACCGGCGTCGTGCAGCTCTTTCGGATCGGCCCAGATAGCCTTCACCGGTACGCTCACCGCCAGCGGACGACCGGAGCGGTCGGTGATCATCCCGCGGGACGTGGAGACCTCCTGAACGCGCAGAGAGCGCATATCGCCCTGGCGTACCAGCATGTCAGGGGCGACGATCTGCAGCCAGGCCACGCGGCCCAGCAGAAAACCCAGCGCCAGTAAAATGCAGCCGCAAAGCAACGCAAAACGCCAACTGATAAAGTTGGCCTGTTCTTCCTGACGTTTTGGTTTTAGCGTTTTTGCCGCTGCTTTCATGCGTCGCGTTTTCCCTTATTTTTGTACCACGATATTTTCCTGTGAAGGATCAACATGCTGCAGCTGCAGCTTTTCCGTTGCGATCCGTTCAACCCGGCTATGATCGCCGAGCGCGTTTTCTTCAAGGATCAGATTTCGCCATTCAATATCCAGCGCATCGCGTTCCAGTACCATCTGCTCGCGTTGCGCAGTCAATAAACGTGTATGGTGGGCTGTCGTCACCACCGTTACTGCCGTGACAATGATGCAAATGAACAGACAGAGTGGCAGTTTCCCAAACCGCAAAAGATCGTCGCCGATCACGCCAGGCAAGGCATGGCGCTCGTTGCTTCCTAACGAATCCTTAACTTTGCTTAGGGTCTCTGTCACTCTGCCGATCATGCGTTCGTCCTCTCTGCAACACGCAGCACTGAACTACGGGCGCGTGGATTCTCTGCCACTTCTTCTTCGCCCGGCATCAACTTGCCTAATGCTCGCAACTGACGGCCACCCAGCTTCCTGAGTTGTTCTTCCGTCATCGGCAGCCCCGCTGGCACCTGAGGACCGCGGCTTTGTTCACGCATAAAGCGTTTCACAATACGGTCTTCCAGCGAATGGAAGCTGATGATGGATAACCGCCCACCCGGGGCCAGCACGTCGAGCGAGCTTTTTAGCGCCAGCTCTATTTCCTCCAGTTCACTGTTTACCCAGATGCGAACCGCCTGGAAGGTACGGGTCGCGGGATGTTTGTGCTTATCCTTCACCGGGGTCGCTGCCGCGATCACCTCGGCCAACTCTTTGGTGCGGGTCATTGGCTCAATGCGGTTACGCTCAACAATGGCGCGCGCAATACGTTTGCCAAAGCGCTCTTCGCCAAACGTTTTAATGACCCATGCAATATCGGCTTCGTCAGCGGTCTGAAGCCACTCGGCGGCGGATTGTCCGCGCGTCGGATCCATCCGCATGTCCAGCGGACCATCACGCATAAAGGAGAAACCGCGTTCAGCGTCGTCAAGTTGGGGTGAAGAGACGCCAAGATCGAGAAGAATCCCGTCGATCTTGCCCGTCAGGCCGCGCTCAGCCACATAGTCCGCGAGCGCAGAGAAAGGTCCATGCACGATGGAAAAGCGTGGGTCATTGATGGTCTGTGCAACGGCAATTGCCTGCGGATCGCGATCGATTGCCAGCAGACGTCCCTCCTCACCCAGCTGGGAGAGGATCAAACGCGAGTGGCCACCGCGACCAAATGTGCCATCAATGTAGATGCCATCCGGACGAATATTCAGGCCGTTAACGGCCTCGTCCAGTAACACCGTTTTATGTTTATAATTTTCCATCATATTTATAGAGACAAGTCCTGCAGTCGTTCCGATAATGTCGCGGAATCAGACTGCTCAGCGTCGATATCTTCCTTGACCTGTTGATACCAGGTCGTTTCATCCCACAGTTCAAACTTGTTGAACTGCCCGACCAGCATCACTTCTTTTGTCAGACCGGCATGTTGCCGCAACACAGGGGCAATCAGTAATCGCCCTGCGTTATCCATCTGACATTCACTGGCATGTCCCAATAACAGCCGCTGCACGCGGCGCTCCTGCGGGTTCATGCTCGACAGTCGCGACAGCTTTTGCTCAATAATTTCCCATTCAGGTAAGGGGTAAAGCAGCAGGCAGGGGGAGTTAATGTCAATGGTGCAAACCATTTGACCCGCAGCGTTCTCAATCAGCTGGTCGCGGTATCGGGTTGGTACCGATAAACGCCCTTTGCTGTCGAGATTGACTAACGTTGCTCCACGGAACATGCCAGTCTCACCCCTCCTCACCACTTTAACCCACAAATTCCCACCTAAAGGAGTTTACGGAGCGAGGGAAAAGCTTGTCAAGCCAGGACTCTCCGTATAAGGACTCGAAAGCCCTCTATTTACAGAGTTAAACAGTCCTGGTTAATAACTGCACAACTGGCGAGGCAAAATTAACGTTATGAATATTTGTAAGAAAAAAACCGAATATGCACACTAGCGTTAAGGCTCACTCAATATCATCGCAGATAAATATAAAGTGTCAGTTTGCGACGCGGGCAGCATTTTATGACAGATTCTCAGGGGATGACAGCGCCAGATTCACCCAGGCACACGGTAAGCGCAGTGGTTAGCACGTAAGCAGTCAAAGGAAGAGGAAAAAACGTCTGAATATTCATCGACCGAAGAGGGTTTGTAACAAAATAATACAAAGAATACCGTTTAAAATCGCTTAGATGTTCTTTAAAGAACAATTTAAAAGCCAAAATGAATTAAGAAAAATAGGCGATTATGATCTCACAAGAATTATCCTAATTTCTCTCCGGGAATTATCCGCACGAATTATCTCAGCAAAATGGGGCAGATTTCGCCGCCCCAGTCATTTCATTTTTGGCGGCTTAAAATTCCGCGATGGTAGAGATTACGTTTGATACGCGTCAGGCCCGGCTTTGGTTTGCGGGGTTCATCCAGACTCGCCAGCACAATCTCCAGCACGCGTTCAGCCACGTCACGGTGACGCTGTGCAACCGCCAGCACCGGGCACTGAAGGAAGTCGAGCAGCTCGTTATCCCCGAACGTGGCAATCGCCAGGTCGGAGGGGAGTTTACCTTCACGGCGTAAGGTGACATCCATGACGCCCTGCAAGAGCGCAAACGAGGTCGTGAACAGCGCCTGAGGCATCGGGTGGGTTTCCAGCCATTTCTCGAACAGCTGCGCGGCGGCTTCACGTTCGTAGCTGTTGGCATAGAGGTAGTGAACCTCGCGCGGATCGTCTTTCCAGGCAGTTCTGAATCCCTGCTCGCGCAGGAAGCTCACCGAAAGCTCGGGCAACGCGCCAAGATACAGCACCGTTTCCGCCGGGAACGTCCGCAGCTCTGCGGCCAGCATTTCGGCATCATCCTGATCCGCACCCACTACGCTTGTGAAATGTTCACGATCGAGCGCGCGATCCAGCGCCACGATTGGGAACGGATCGTTCGCCCAACGCTGGTAGAACGGATGTTCTGGCGGTAAGGAGGTCGAAACAATAATGGCATCCACCTGGCGCTGGAGCAGGTGCTCAATGCAGCGCATCTCGTTATCAGGCTGATCTTCCGAGCAGGCAATCAGCAGCTGATAGCCACGCTGGCGCGCCTGACGTTCAAGATAGTTGGCGATACGGGTATAGCTGGTGTTTTCCAGGTCCGGGATCACCAGACCAATAGAGCGGGTGCGCCCGGCGCGCAGACCGGCTGCGACAGCATTCGGATGGTAGTTATGTTCACGAACCACCGCCATAACTTTTTCAACGGTCTTGTCGCTGACACGGTACTGCTTTGCTTTACCGTTAATCACATAGCTGGCCGTTGTTCGTGACACGCCGGCTAGCCGGGCGATTTCATCCAGTTTCACAATTGCCCCTTAAAAAAAGAAAAGAGTCCATGGCCCTGTCAAGGTTATGGTTAAATCTTTTAACATCTAAACGCAGAAAAGCCTTCGCGGCAACCGCTTTTATCTGCGTTGTCGGCTGATTACGCAAAAAAAAGCCCGGCTTTGGTGACCGGGCAGAAAGAGGCGAACCTTTTTGACAACTAACGCATGATTTTCTCGCCGCGTGACAGACCCACGACACCCGATCTTGCGACTTCAACAATTTTTGCCACATCCCGCACGGACGTCAGGAAAGCATCCAGCTTGTCACTTGTCCCGACCAGCTGAACCGTATAAAGAGAAGGCGTGACGTCGATAATCTGTCCGCGGAAAATATCCGCATTGCGTTTAACTTCTTCACGCCCGTAGCCGGTGGCCTGGATTTTCACCAGCATGACCTCACGTTCAACGTAGGCCCCCTGCCCCAGCTCGCTCACGCGCAGCACATCAACCAGCTTATGCAGCTGTTTTTCAATCTGTTCAAGTACTTTGGCGTCGCCAACGGTTTGAATCGTCATGCGCGACAGCGTGGGATCCTCCGTCGGCGCGACGGTCAGGCTTTCAATGTTATAACCGCGCTGCGCAAAAAGACCAATGACGCGCGACAGTGCGCCAGACTCGTTTTCCAGTAAAACCGATAATATCCGGCGCATATCAGGTTCTCTCCGTTTTGCTTAACCACATTTCATCCATACCGCCCCCCCGAATATGCATCGGATAAACGTGTTCGGTTCCATCAACAATCACATCCATAAATACAAGGCGGTTGTTTTTAACGTGCTCAAGCGCTTGTGCGAGCTTCGTTTCCAGCTCGGCCGGATCGGTCACTCGCATCCCCACATGGCCATAAGCTTCAGCAAGACGAACAAAATCCGGCAGCGATTGCATATAGGACTGCGAATGACGGCCAGAATAAATCATATCCTGCCACTGCTTCACCATGCCGAGGTAGCCGTTATTCAGGTTCAGCACAAGAACCGGCAGCTCATACTGCAGCGCGGTAGACAGCTCCTGAATGTTCATCTGAATACTGCCGTCTCCGGTCACGCAGACGACGGTTTCATTCGGCAGGGCCAGCTTCACGCCCAGCGCGGCAGGCAGACCGAAGCCCATGGTGCCTAAGCCACCCGAGTTGATCCAGTGACGCGGTTTATCAAACGGGTAATACAGGGCGGCAAACATCTGGTGTTGGCCCACGTCTGAGGTTACATACGCCTCACCTTTCGTCAGTCGCCACACCGCTTCGATGACCGCCTGCGGCTTAATGTTTTCGCTTTGCGTGTCATATTTCAGGCACTGACGCGCTCGCCACTGTTCAATCTGCTGCCACCAGTCGCGGATCTCATCCAGCGGCTGGGTCGCGTTCTCCTGGGTCAGCAGATCCAGCATCTGTTCCAGAACCTGACGAGCATCACCGACGATCGGCACATCAGCCGACACCGTTTTTGAAATGGACGTCGGATCGATATCAATGTGCAACACGGTGGCGTTCGGGCAATACTTCGCCAGATTGTTGGTGGTACGATCGTCAAAACGCACGCCGACGGCAAAGATCACATCGGAGTGATGCATCGTCATGTTGGCTTCATAGGTACCGTGCATACCCAGCATGCCGAGCGCCTGGCGGTGAGTGGCGGGAAACGCCCCCAGCCCCATCAGCGACGACGCCACAGGAAGGTTGAGTTTTTCAACCAGCTCACGAAGCTGGGCTTCACAGGCTGCGTTGATCGCCCCGCCGCCGACATAGACGACCGGTTTTTTGGCTGCCAGAAGCGTTTGCAACGCCCGCTTGATCTGTCCTTTATGCCCCTGCGTTGTCGGATTGTAAGAACGCATGCTCACCGAGTCAGGCCAGACGTACGGCAGCTTGTTTGCCGGGTTCAGAATGTCTTTAGGCAGATCGACCACCACCGGTCCCGGGCGCCCGCTTGCTGCCAGCCAGAAGGCTTTTTTCAGTACGCCGGGAATGTCTTCGGTTTGCTTGACCAGAAAACTGTGCTTCACAACGGGACGGGAAATCCCGACCATGTCACACTCCTGAAAAGCATCGTAGCCAATCAGCGAGGTTGCTACCTGCCCGGAGAGGATCACCAGCGGGATAGAGTCCATATACGCCGTTGCAATACCGGTAATGGCGTTTGTCGCGCCGGGGCCGGACGTGACTAAGACCACGCCCACTTCACCCGTCGCACGCGCCAGACCGTCGGCCATGTGTACAGCCGCCTGCTCGTGACGTACCAGAACATGGTCAATGCCCCCTACCGTATGCAGCGCATCATAAATATCCAGGACCGCGCCGCCAGGGTAGCCGAACACTTGCTTTACGCCCTGATCGATCAGCGACCGCACGACCATTTCCGCGCCAGACAACATCTCCATGCTTTGCCTCCAGGCATTTTGTTATAGACGGACTGCCGAATTCATTTCCGCACCGTCTTACGATCGGGATGAACCAATCTTATATTTTGCAGAGTGTTCTTTACCTTAACCGCTCGTTATGAGGCAGGCAATTAGCAAACCCGGGGAGATAAACGGTGCGTAAAGCAGAAAAAGCAGCCGTTAACTGAAGATATGGTTAATTCCTCTGGGAATAGAGGACGGTGTGATAAATCATCGCTGAAAAGCGGGGCAATGCAGGAAATCATCTATTTTTGCGTACCGAAGAGCGGCCCGAAAAAATGCATCACAGAACAAAATAGTAATTATCTATAAAAACTCAGGATAAATCACACAATCCGATGCGATTTATCCTGATGCGATTACCGGCGGCAGATACCTACCAGCAACTCTTCCATCCATTGGTGTCCTTTATCCCTTCCGGCCGCTTCATGCCAGGAGAGATAGCAGGTTCGGCTATTTAACTTAAGCGGCAGAGGCAAAATTTGCAGATTTAACGGGTCAGAAAACTCTTCTGCCAGCCAGCGCGGTGCAATCGCCACCAGATGTGTTTGGGAAACAACGTTTAATACGCTGACCATAGCCATCCCCTGATAAGCCACGCTCGCCTGCTTATCCGCAGAGTCATACCATGGCAGGCTAAAGGAAGCATATCTGTCGAGGGCAACAACGGCATGCTGCTCGTTATAGACATCATTTTCGCGTAGTGGATATTTCAGCCGAGGATGATTTTTACTGGCCACCAGAACCATTTCATCTTTAAACAGCGGTACGCAGGAAAATTCAGGACGACGGAACTCTTCATACCCCAGGACGAATTCAATCTCCTGATAGCGTAACTGATGCTCTGTACTTTGGTTCAGGGATGATTTAAAAACCAGATGGATATTTGGCGCGATCTCTTCGACTTTATTATAGATAATCGAGGTTAAATAATTATCTAATGGACTGCAGACACACAGATGAAATGTGCGCTCGCTGCTTAAAGGTTCAAAGCCCGATCCCGGCAGCTCGTTTTGTACCAGCTGCAACGCCTGACGGATTGAGCCGAACAGCTGGAATGCGCGCGCAGTAGGCTGGATCCCTCTTCCGTAACGAACAAACAATTCGTCGTTAAACATGACCTTAAGCCTGGCAACGGCGTTACTCACAGCAGGTTGTGACATCCCCAACGCCTGGGCCGCGCGGGTGATATTCTGTTCCTGCATGACAGCATCAAACACCGTCAGAAGATTAAGATCCACCGTGCGTAACTGCGGTTTAATCCCATCAGTAGCTTGAGGTTGTTTAATATTATTTTCTGACACTTCTGACTCCACTGTCACGCTACACTCCCTTTGCTCACGTACGGTAATAATCTCGAAAAATATGATTTATCATGCAAATACGATCAGCGAAAGAGAATTATTTAAAATTCAGAATATATAAAGACGCTATACAAACGAAAAGAAAATAGCGCAAATGATATGTTTGACTTTAGGATTTAAATGAAACCATAAACCAAGCAAATACACAATGACCGCCAGATTAATGATGACTTAAGTATTATTAAACTGTTATCGCCATCGCTCATCAGTTAGTTAATAACATGTTACCTCTGTTCATTTTTTAGCGACGTGTAATAGATTCACCGTAATTATAACTTAATGATAGTAAACCCCTTTATGTACAGAATACTCTCTGTAACGCGCGTCACTCATTTTAAACAATTATATTTATTTATTTCTGCAACTGTTTTCTTCAGTCCAAAATTAGACAATTAGTCGGCTCGCAAAAGCCAAAACCAGCACAATTAGCTAACGTAAAATCCTGCCCGTTCCGCCCGTCGGGTCCGTTTTTATCGTCAGGGGTTGACATCAACTGCCGTATCCAGTACCACTAAAAGCATATTGAATTTAACGGAGCACGATTCATGATTCGCACCATTCGTTTCACCGGTCTACTACTACTAAACGCATCCACTGTGCGCGGTAGACTGGCGGGCGAAATTCAGCGTTGAATCGTCACCAGTAAGACTAAAAACCCGCGCCACTGCGCGGGTTTTTTTATGCTCGTAGCAAGGCGCCCTAAGACTGACAAGGACCTAACCCATGAGCCAGCAAGTCATTATTTTCGATACTACTTTACGTGACGGTGAACAGGCATTACAGGCAAGCCTGAGTGTAAAAGAGAAACTGCAGATCGCGCTGGCTCTCGAACGTATGGGTGTCGACGTGATGGAGGTGGGTTTCCCGGTCTCGTCTCCGGGTGATTTCGAATCCGTCCAGACCATCGCCCGCACCATTAAAAACAGCCGCGTATGTGGTCTGGCGCGCTGTGTGGAAAAAGATATCGACGTTGCAGCCGAGTCGCTGAAAGTGGCCGAAGCGTTCCGTATCCACACCTTTATTGCCACCTCGCCCATGCACATCGCCACCAAGCTGCGCAGCACGCTGGATGAGGTGATTGAGCGCGCGGTGTATATGGTGAAACGCGCACGTAACTACACCGATGACGTTGAATTCTCCTGTGAAGATGCAGGCCGTACGCCAATCGACGATTTGGCGCGCGTCGTGGAAGCCGCCATTAACGCGGGTGCCAAAACTATCAACATCCCGGACACCGTCGGCTACACCATGCCGTTTGAGTTCGCCAACATCATCACCGGCCTGTATGACCGCGTTCCAAACATTGATAAAGCGATTATCTCCGTCCACACCCACGATGATTTGGGTCTGGCCGTGGGCAATGCTATCGCCGCCGTCCACGCTGGCGCGCGTCAGGTAGAAGGCGCGATGAACGGCATCGGCGAACGCGCGGGCAACTGTTCGCTGGAAGAAGTGATCATGGCGATCAAAGTGCGCAAAGACATCATGGACGTGCACACCCGCATTAATCACAACGAGATCTGGCGCACCAGCCAGACCGTCAGCCAGATTTGCAACATGCCTATTCCGGCCAACAAAGCGATTGTCGGCACTGGCGCCTTCGCGCACTCCTCCGGTATTCATCAGGATGGCGTGCTGAAGAACCGTGAAAACTACGAAATTATGACCCCGGAATCCATCGGCCTGAACCAGGTCCAGTTGAACCTGACCTCCCGTTCCGGTCGCGCGGCAGTGAAGCACCGCATGGAAGAGATGGGCTATAAGGACAGCGATTACAACATGGATCAGCTGTATGACGCGTTCCTGAAGCTGGCCGACAAAAAAGGGCAGGTGTTCGACTATGACCTGGAAGCGCTGGCCTTTATTAACAAACAGCAGGAAGAGCCAGAGCACTTCCGTCTGGATTACTTCAACGTGCAGTCCGGATCCAGCGACATCGCCACCGCCTCGGTCAAGCTGGCCTGCGGAGATGAAATTAAAGCAGAGGCAGCTAACGGAAATGGACCTGTCGATGCGATTTACCAGGCCATCAACCGCGTTACCGAGTACGACGTTGAGCTGGTCAAATATGACCTGACGGCCAAGGGCCACGGCAAAGATGCACTGGGCCAGGTCGACATTGTTGTGACCCACAATGGCCGCCGCTTCCATGGCGTGGGTCTGGCGACCGATATCGTTGAATCCTCCGCGAAAGCGATGGTGCATGTGCTGAATAACATCTGGCGCGCCGCCGAAGTCGAAAAAGAGTTGCAACGCAAAGCTCAGAATAAAGAGAACAACAAGGAAACCGTGTAATGTCGAAGAATTACCATATTGCTGTGTTACCGGGCGACGGTATTGGCCCGGAAGTGATGGCACAGGCGCTGAAAGTACTGGAAGCCGTTCGCGCACGTTTTGCGATGAAAATCACCACCAGCCACTACGATGTGGGCGGTATTGCGATTGATAACCACGGTACGCCACTGCCAAAAGCAACCGTGGAAGGCTGTGAAAATGCCGATGCCGTGCTGTTTGGTTCCGTCGGTGGTCCAAAATGGGAACACCTGCCGCCAGCAGAGCAGCCAGAGCGCGGCGCGCTGCTGCCGCTGCGTAAACATTTCAAACTGTTCAGTAACCTGCGTCCGGCGAAGCTGTACCAGGGTCTGGAAGAGTTTTGCCCGCTGCGCGCCGATATCGCCGCCAACGGTTTCGACATTCTGTGCGTGCGTGAACTGACCGGCGGGATCTATTTCGGTCAGCCAAAGGGGCGCGAAGGCAGCGGTCAGCATGAAAAAGCGTTCGATACCGAGGTTTATCACCGCTTCGAAATTGAACGTATCGCCCATATCGCGTTTGAGTCGGCGCGCAAACGCCGCCATAAGGTGACCTCGATTGATAAAGCGAACGTGCTGCAGTCTTCCATTTTGTGGCGCGAGATCGTCAGCGAAGTCGCTAAACAGTACCCGGACGTTGCGCTGTCGCACATGTACATCGACAACGCGACCATGCAGCTGATTAAGGATCCGTCCCAGTTTGACGTGCTGCTGTGCTCCAACCTGTTCGGCGATATTCTCTCTGACGAGTGCGCGATGATCACCGGCTCGATGGGCATGCTGCCATCCGCCAGCCTGAATGAAGAAGGCTTCGGCCTGTACGAGCCTGCGGGCGGCTCCGCACCGGATATCGCCGGCAAAAACATCGCTAACCCGATTGCGCAGATCCTCTCCCTTGCCCTGCTGCTGCGCTACAGCCTGGATGCAGGCGATGCAGCAACCGCAATTGAAAACGCCATTAACCGGGCGTTAGAAGAAGGCGTTCGTACCGGTGATTTAGCACGCGGCACGCCGGCAGTCAGTACCGATGAAATGGGCGACATTATTGCCCGCTATGTCGCTGAAGGGGTGTAATCATGGCTAAGACGTTATATGAAAAGTTGTTTGATGCGCACGTTGTCTACGAAGCACCAAACGAAACCCCACTGCTGTATATCGACAGACATCTGGTACACGAGGTGACCTCTCCCCAGGCATTCGACGGCCTGCGCGCGCACAAGCGTCCAGTGCGCCAGCCGGGTAAAACCTTCGCGACGATGGATCACAACGTTTCCACCCAGACTAAAGACATTAACGCCTCGGGTGAGATGGCGCGTATCCAGATGCAGGAGCTGATTAAGAACTGCAATGAATTCGGCGTTGAGCTGTACGACCTGAACCATCCGTATCAGGGCATCGTCCACGTGATGGGCCCTGAGCAGGGGATTACCCTGCCGGGCATGACCATCGTCTGCGGTGACTCGCATACCGCAACCCACGGCGCGTTTGGCGCCCTGGCGTTCGGGATTGGCACTTCCGAGGTGGAACACGTGCTGGCGACGCAGACCCTGAAGCAGGGTCGCGCCAAAACGATGAAGATTGAAGTGAAGGGCAAAGCGGCACCAGGCATTACCGCGAAAGATATCGTGCTGGCGATTATCGGTAAAACCGGCAGCGCAGGCGGTACCGGCCACGTCGTTGAGTTCTGCGGCGACGCTATTCAGGCGCTGAGCATGGAGGGTCGCATGACCCTGTGCAACATGGCCATTGAGATGGGTGCCAAAGCCGGGCTGGTCGCGCCAGATGAAACGACCTTTAACTATGTGAAGGGCCGTCTGCACGCGCCGAAAGGGCAGGATTTTGACGACGCGGTAGCCTACTGGAAAACCCTGAAAACCGACGACGGGGCAACGTTTGATACCGTTGTCACGCTGCAGGCAGAAGAGATTGCCCCTCAGGTGACCTGGGGGACCAACCCGGGTCAGGTGATTTCCGTCAACGACGCCATTCCCGATCCGGCTTCCTTCGCCGATCCGGTCGAGCGCGCCAGTGCGGAAAAAGCGCTGGCCTATATGGGGCTGAAGCCCGGCGTGCCGTTGACCGACGTGACCATTGATAAGGTGTTTATCGGCTCCTGCACCAACTCCCGTATCGAAGATTTGCGTGCGGCGGCAGAGATCGCCAAAGGCCGTAAAGTCGCGCCGGGCGTGCAGGCGCTGGTCGTTCCAGGCTCCGGTCCGGTGAAAGCCCAGGCGGAAGCCGAAGGTCTGGATAAGATCTTTATCGAAGCAGGCTTCGAGTGGCGCCTGCCAGGCTGTTCCATGTGTCTGGCCATGAACAACGATCGCCTGAATCCGGGTGAGCGCTGTGCCTCCACCAGCAACCGTAACTTTGAAGGCCGTCAGGGCCGCGGTGGGCGCACCCATCTGGTCAGCCCGGCAATGGCCGCCGCTGCGGCAGTCACCGGCCATTTCGCCGACATTCGCAGCCTGAAATAAGGAGACAATCATGGCAGAGAAATTTACCCAACATACAGGCCGGGTTGTCCCCCTGGACGCCGCGAACGTCGATACTGACGCCATTATTCCTAAGCAGTTTTTGCAGAAGGTGACGCGTACCGGTTTTGGCGCGCACCTGTTCAACGACTGGCGTTTCCTGGACGACAAAGGCGAAGTGCCTAATCCGGAATTCGTTCTGAACTTCCCGGAATACAAAGGTGCCTCCATTTTGCTGGCGCGGGAAAACTTTGGCTGCGGCTCGTCGCGTGAGCATGCGCCCTGGGCGTTGACCGACTACGGCTTTAAGGTGGTTATTGCTCCCAGCTTCGCGGATATCTTCTACGGCAACAGCTTCAACAACCAGCTGCTGCCGGTGACGCTGAGCGATGAGCAGGTCGATGAATTGTTTGCGCTGGTTAAGGCAAATCCGGGTATGTCGTTTGAAGTGGATCTGGAAGCGGAAGTGGTGAAAGCCGGGGATAAGACCTACAGCTTCAGCATTGATGCGTTCCGCCGTCACTGCATGCTGAACGGTCTGGACAGCATTGGTTTGACGCTGCAGCACGAAGACGCCATCTCAGCGTATGAGAAAAAACAGCCTGCGTTTATGGGCTAAAGGCAATGGCCCGCGAAATGCGGGCCATTGATAAGGGTGCGTTGAGGCTCAACCACTCTGGAGAGGCGGGGAAACTTCCCCGCCCATACCGCTAACGTTTTGCTTCGTAAGCCAACACTGCCGCCATTTCTGTTTTCTCCTGTCTGAAATGCAATTCACACAACGAATCACGGACCATCCAGGTGAAGAACAACAACGTCGTACAGATCAGAAATAAACCTAACAGCAGAGTACGTTTTGGCATTCCAGCCTCCTTATTGCTTTTCGGCAATGAAGAGACTAACCTCGCAATGTT
Organism: Enterobacter sp. HK-058-C-ECC; assembly: GCF_047531125.1. Lineage (NCBI taxonomy): Bacteria > Pseudomonadati > Pseudomonadota > Gammaproteobacteria > Enterobacterales > Enterobacteriaceae > Enterobacter > Enterobacter sp. HK-058-C-ECC. The sequence goes on along the minus strand of NZ_JBLKCH010000006.1, from coordinate 202,876 downwards.
GGTTGTGAAGTTGGTCTCCCCATCAATCTTTTGATGTGGGACTCTCCACTGTTTGCCTCTTGCGAAAGCCTGAGGCAAACAGCCTCAAGCACCCGCCACGCACTCTATTCCCCTTCGTGATCTCTGTCAGAATGTCGTTCCATTTTGTGAAGCCGTCTTCCAGAATCACACGTCTTTTACCCGGCAGGTCAGCAGGAGCGTCACAACGGATAGCGCCGCAATCATCCAGTAAACCGACGTATGGCCATAGCTTTGCGCCAGCGCGCCCTGGATCACACCGGCCAGAATCACCCCGGTTGAAATACTGTTCGTAAAGAGCGTCGTGGCCGATCCTGCGCGTCCGGGCATCAGATCCTGAAACCAGAGCATGCCGATTCCGGCGACGATGCCAATAAACACAGCATTAAACAGCTGCAGCGCCAGCAGCGCTTCGCGCGAGTGGAATAAGATCAGCCCAAGATAAAACAACACCCCGGCTGCAACCGCAACCACCATCATTTTGCGTTTACCGAAACGCTTTACGTAATATCCCGCCAGAATCATTGCCGGAATTTCCAGCCCGGCAGCGGTCCCCATTAAGATCCCCGCAAGCTTGTCCGGTAAGCCCAGATCGCTGCTGATCCACAGCGGCATGTCAATGATGTACATGGTGTTGCAGGTCCACATCAGCGTGGAGGCAATAAACAGCATACGGACGTTCTTGTCCTGCCAGCCGCTCACCTGGGTGAGCGGTTTATCCGTTGTCTGTTCGACGCGCGCCACGGACGGCAGCGCGAAGGCTATCAGCGCCAGGCTGATGACAAAAATCCCGGCCGCGATGGTGAACATGGTGGTAAAGCCGTAGTTCAACGCCAGCATAAAGGCCAGCGGCGGACCAATGACCCACGCCAGCGAGAGCTGGGCACGCATCACCGAGCTGAACATCACCACTTCCCGTGCCGAGCTATCCGCATATTCCCGCGCCAGCGCAAACAGCTGCGGCATGGCGGTATTCGCCAGCGACGCCAGCAGCACGCCGCAGGTAATGAGCGTCAGATAATGACGGTTAAAAGCAAAGAGCAGCGCGTTACCCACGGCCATGGTGCAGCAAAAGAGGATCAGCTTGCGGCGATCGCCCTGGCTGTCCGATCGTTTCGCCAGCGCGAGGCTGACCAGGATCCCGGCAATCGCGTTAACGGTATAAAACAGCCCCACCCAAAACGGCTGCGCCCCCACCTCGCGGCTGAGAAACAGGCTCAGCGTCGGCGCCTGCAGCGCCCCCGCCACGCCCATCATAAAGGCCACCAGCATAAAAGCGGCATACACGCCGTTCAGGCGTCGCCCCATCGTCATCAACCACAGCATGCGCAAGTCCTTGTGAAAGCGAATCGAAATTGGGTGAAAGAATAAACGAAAAAAGCCAGCAAAAAACATTTTGCTGGCGGGTGATAAGCACCAATACTCAGTCACACATGATCGAGGCGAGTCAGCGAGAAGAGGCCGGTTTCGTAACGTCCCACTGCATCAGTTCTTCTAGCATTTTCAGCCGTTGCTCTGCACACTGGCGGGCCAGCCAGGACGATCCTTTTGTCGCTGAAAAGTACTGCTGATAAAACTGACGTGCGGTAGACCTCTTCATCATTTACCTCCTCGCTTCATCGGGAAGCATTATTGGCCTAATATAGGGATTAATAAATTGCTGGTTTTTTGTCAGGAGTTCCCCTTTTATGCCTTCCGGTCGTCTGCAGCAACAATTTATCCGCCTCTGGCAATGCTGCGAGGGGCAATCGCAGGAAACGACGCTCAACGAGCTGGCTGACCTGCTTAGCTGTTCCCGCCGTCATATGCGCACGTTGCTCAACACCATGCAGCAGCAGGGGTGGTTAAGCTGGGAAGCGGAAGCGGGACGCGGGAAACGCTCGCGGCTGACCTTTCTCTACACCGGGCTGGCATTGCAGCAGCAGCGTGCAGAAGACCTGCTCGAGCAGGACCGCATCGATCAGTTGGTCCAGCTGGTGGGCGACAAAGCCGCCGTGCGCCAGATGCTGGTTTCCCATCTCGGACGCAGTTTTCGTCAGGGCCGACACATTCTGCGGGTACTCTACTATCGGCCAATGAAAAATCTGTTGCCCGGCACGGCGTTACGCCGCTCAGAAACCCATATGGCCCGGCAAATCTTCAGCGGCCTGACGCGGATAAATGAGGAAAACGGGGAACTGGAGGCGGATATCGCGCACCACTGGCAGCAGCTTTCCCCGCGCCACTGGCGCTTTTTCTTACGCCCTGGCATCCACTTTCACCACGGTCGCGAGCTGGAGATGCACGACGTCATCGCCTCTCTGGAACGCGCCCGCAGGCTGCCGCTCTACTCGCATATTTCGCGCATCCACTCTCCCACCGCCTGGACGCTGGATATTGAGCTTTCGCAGCAGGACAAGTGGCTTCCCTGGCTGCTGGGCTACGTGCCATCGATGATTTTGCCCGGCGAGTGGGAATCGATGAACAATTTTGCCAGCCTGCCAATTGGCACCGGCCCCTACGCCGTGTCCCGCAATAACAGCAATCAGCTGAAAATCCGCGCGTTCGATGACTACTTTGGCTATCGGGCGCTGATCGACGAAGTGAACGTGTGGGTATTGCCGGATCTCAATGAAGACTTGAGCTGCGGGCTGACGCTGGAAGGCCCCACCACGGGAGAAAAGGCCGTGGAGAGCCGCCTGGAGGAGGGATGCTACTATCTCCTTTTTGACCGCCGCACCCACCGCGGGGCAAACCAGGACGTCCGGAAGTGGATCAGCCACGTGTTGTCCCCTTCCAATCTGATCTACCATGCGGAAGCGCAGTACCAGACATACTGGTTCCCGGCGTACGGCCTGCTTCCGCGCTGGCACCACGCCCGCCCGTCGCAGTGCGACAAACCCGCAGGGCTGGAGTCCATCACCCTGACCTACTACCGCGAGCATGTTGAGCATCGTTTTATCGCGAGGATCATGACCCGCCTGCTGGCAGCCGAGGGGGTCAGGCTGGACATCAGGGAAGTGGACTATGACGAATGGCATCAGGGGGAGATCGCCAGCGATATCTGGCTCAACAGCGCTAATTTTACCCTGCCGCTCGATTTTTCCCTTTTCTCGCATTTGTATGAAGTCCCGCTGATCCAGCACTGCATCGACCGTGACTGGCAGCAGGATGCCGCCCTGTGGCGTGCGGGCGAGATGAATCTTGCCGTGTGGTGCCAGCAGCTGCTGGCCGAGCAGGCCATCGTCCCGTTGATCCACCACTGGCTGATGATTCAGGGCCAGCGCAGCATGCGCGGCCTGCGGATGAACACCCTGGGCTGGTTTGATTTCAAATCCGCCTGGTTTGCGCCCCCGGAGCCATAACGCTTTCGTAATATTCACCAAATCATTACAATAGCGCCGTTCTCAACGGGGTGCTGCATCACAGATGTGCGCTGAGATAATACCCGTCGAACCTGATCCGGATAACGCCGGCGAAGGGATTTGAGGCTGTCGCTCAAAATCCTTTGCCACTCAACCCTGAGGTGCAAAGTGTTAAAAAAAGTTCTCCCCCTGCTGGCGCTGTTCGCGCTGCCCGCTTTAGCCAAACCCGTCCTGACGGTCTACACCTACGACTCTTTCTCTGCCGACTGGGGCCCTGGCCCGGTTGTCAAAAAAGCCTTTGAAGCTGACTGCAACTGCGAGCTGAAGTTCGTGGCGCTGGAAGATGGCGTTTCACTGCTCAACCGTCTGCGCATGGAAGGGAAAAACAGCAAGGCTGACGTGGTGCTCGGTCTGGATAACAACCTGCTGGAAGCCGCCTCGCAGACCAAACTGTTTGCCAAAAGCGGCGTTGCAGCAGAGGCCGTTAACGTGCCTGGCGGCTGGAAGAACGACACCTTTGTGCCGTTCGACTACGGCTACTTTGCTTTTGTTTACGACAAAAACAAGCTGAAAAACCCGCCGAAGAGCCTGAAAGAGCTGGTGGAAAGCAACCAGAAGTGGCGCGTGATTTATGAAGATCCGCGGACCAGCACGCCGGGTCTGGGTCTGCTGCTGTGGATGCAGAAAGTCTACGGCGATAAGGCGCCGGAAGCGTGGCAGAAGCTGGCTGCCAAAACCGTGACCGTGACCAAAGGCTGGAGCGAGGCCTATGGCCTGTTCCTGAAAGGCGAAAGCGACCTGGTGCTGAGCTACACCACCTCCCCGGCTTACCACATTATCGCCGAGAAGAAAGATAACTATGCTGCCGCAGATTTTGCGGAAGGGCACTATCTGCAGGTGGAAGTGGCCGCGCGTACCGCTGCCAGCAAGCAGCCTGAGCTGGCCGAGAAGTTCCTGAAGTTTATGGTTTCGCCGGCATTCCAGAATGCCATTCCCGCAGGCAACTGGATGTATCCGGTCACCAGCGTTGCACTGCCTGCAGGTTTTGAACAGTTGACCAAACCGAAAACCTCGCTGGAGTTTACGCCGCAGCAGGTCGCCGCGCAGCGTGCCGCATGGGTAAGTGAATGGCAACGCGCCGTCAGCCGCTAATTCCCGGCTGGTTGCTTCCCGGGCTGCTCGCCGCTGTCGTAATGGTGGCAGTCAGCCTGGGGGCTTTTCTTGCGCTGTGGTTTAACGCGCCGGAGAGCGACCTGCTCGCTCTCTGGCACGACAGCTACCTCTGGCACGTCATTCGGTTCTCTTTCTGGCAGGCGTTTCTTTCTGCCCTGATGTCGGTGCTCCCGGCTATTTTTCTTGCACGCGCGCTGTATCGGCGGCGCTTCCCCGGCAGGCAGGCTCTGCTGCGCCTGTGCGCCATGACGCTGATCCTGCCCGTGCTGGTGGCGGTATTTGGCATTCTGAGCGTTTACGGTCGCCAGGGGTGGCTGGCTTCGCTGTTCGGCCAGCTTGGTCTGGAATGGTCATTCTCGCCTTACGGACTGCAGGGCATCCTGCTGGCACACGTCTTTTTCAATATGCCGATGGCAACGCGCCTCTTTTTGCAGGCGCTGGAGAATATTCCAGGCGAACAGCGCCAGATTGCTGCCCAGCTCGGCATGCGCGGCGCGTCGTTCTTCCGCTTTGTCGAATGGCCGTGGCTGCGCCGCCAGCTCCCGCCCGTGGCAGCATTAATCTTCATGCTCTGCTTTGCCAGCTTTGCCACCGTGCTGTCACTTGGCGGCGGGCCGCAGGCCACCACCATTGAGCTGGCGATTTACCAGGCGCTGAGTTACGACTACGATCCCGGTCGCGCCGCACTGTTGGCGATAGTCCAGATGGCGTGCTGCCTTACACTGGTGCTGTTGAGCCAGCGGCTGAGTAAAGCCATTCCCGCTGGCAGTCATCAAATAACCGGCTGGCGCGATCCGCAGGACAGCCTGCACAGCCGCGTCAGTGATGTTATCCTGATCGGGCTGGCGCTCCTGCTGCTGTTGCCGCCGCTGCTGGCCGTTATCGTTGACGGACTGAACCTCAATCTCCTGTGCGTCCTGCAACAGCCCCTCCTCTGGCAGGCCACCTGGACCTCGCTGCGTATCGCGCTGGCTGCCGGATTACTGTGCGTCATCCTGACCATGATGCTGTTGTGGAGCAGCCGTGAGCTTTACGCCCGCCAGGCGCAAAAAGCCGGACAAATGCTGGAGCTGACGGGCATGCTGATTCTGGCGATGCCGGGGATCGTGCTGGCAACGGGCTTCTTTTTACTGTTCAACAGCACCCTCGGCCTGCCGGAAAGGGCAGACGGCATTGTGATCTTTACCAACGCCTTAATGGCCATCCCTTACGCGCTCAAGGTGCTGGAAAACCCGATGCGCGACGTCAACAGCCGCTACAGTTTGCTGTGCCAGTCGCTGGGCATGCAGGGCTGGCAGCGGCTGAAGGTGGTTGAACTGCGCGCGCTAAAGCGTCCGCTGGCACAGGCGCTGGCGTTTGCCTGCGTGCTCTCTATTGGAGACTTTGGGGTCGTGGCGCTGTTCGGCAATGACGATTTCCGCACGCTGCCATACTGGCTCTATCAGCAAATCGGCTCTTACCGCAGTCAGGACGGCGCGGTCACCGCGCTGTTACTGCTGCTGCTGTGTTTTGCCTTATTTACCGTTATCGAAAAACTTCCGGGGCGTGATGCTAAAACTGACTGATGTAACCTGGCTTTATCAGCATCTGCCGATGCGCTTCACGCTCTCCGTGCGCCAGGGAGAGATGATCGCCGTGCTTGGCCCAAGCGGTGCCGGGAAAAGCACCTTGCTCAATTTGATCGCCGGTTTTCTGCAACCTGCCAGCGGGTCGATAGCCATCGATAATCGTGATTTCACCAGCGCCCCTCCGGCTAAACGTCCTGTCTCAATGCTGTTTCAGGAAAACAACCTGTTTACCCACCTGACGGTGCGGCAAAACATCGCGCTGGGAATGCACCCGGGACTCAGGCTGAACGATGATCAGCGCCATAAGCTGGAGGTCATTGCCGCGCAGATGGGGATCGCCGGGTTTATCGACAGGCTGCCGGGCGAGCTTTCCGGCGGGCAGCGTCAGCGCGTGGCGCTGGCACGTTGTCTGGTGCGCGAGCAGCCGATACTGCTGCTGGATGAACCGTTCTCGGCGCTCGATCCCGCGCTGCGTCAGGAGATGCTGGCCCTGGTGCAGGATGTCTGTCAGCGCCAGCAGCTTACGATGCTGATGGTTTCGCACAGTATTGAGGATGCCGCACGGATTGCGCCGCGATCGGTGGTGATCGCGGAGGGACGCATTTTGTGGGATGGAGCAACAGAAGCATTAATGAGCGGAAAAGAAAGCGCTTCTGGATTATTGGGTATAAAACCGTAGGCCGGGCAAACGCAGTGCCGCCCGGCGCTTAACGGCTCACAACTTTCAACAGGATCTCACCGTACATCGGCATCAGCGGGTGGCGAATCAGCGCCACCAGCGCCACCACCGCCACACCCAGCGTCAGCGGGGCCAGCCAGAGCAGGCGAGTACGCGGGAGATAGCGCGTCAGGCGATCGATATTTGCCTTCGCGCTGCGCCACAGTCGCCAGCAGAGCCATGCCGCGAGCCACAGCAACAGCGCCGTGCCCAGCAGCAGCCACTTAAACTCACCGCTTTGCATACCGTCAGGAATATCGATGGCGGCCCCCGCGAGGATCCCCGGCAGGAAGTAGAACGGCGGCCAGAAGACGCAGCCGATAATGTTTGGCACCACGAATTTCGCAACGGGCAGGTCCAGCATCCCGGCCACCATCGGCACCAGCGGACGCGTTGGCCCAACGAAGCGGCCGACGAGGATGGTAAACATGCTGTGCTGGTGCAGCGCATGCTCGGTCTTATCCAGCAAGGCTTTGTTCTTTTTCATGAACGACCAGCGGTGCAGCGGCTTCTTAAAGCGCCAGCCCAGCCAGAAGGAGATCCAGTCGCCGAGCAGGCAGCCGATAATTCCCGCCAGCCACGCCTGCCAGAAATTGACCTCACCGCTGCCGATCAGCGCGCCAAGCCCCGCCATCATCACAGTGCCGGGCAGGATTAACCCGACAAGCGCCAGCGACTCCAGAAACGCCACCAGCGCCACGGCGATGAGCGAGTACATAACGGACTGGGTAATAAAGTGTTCCAGCAATGCCTGCATAACTATTCCGGTCAGAAAACGAATCAGCGATTCTGCTTAGCGCCCCGCACCGCGTCAAGGCAACAATTGTCTGAATAGTTTACAGGTTGCTTCCCGCATTCACCTGTTTGTTTATCTTTTTTTACCGTTTATTCACATCCTGCGCGGAATTCACTGGGGCTGGCACCGGTACATTTTTTAAATACCCGGGAGAAATAGAGCTGATCCTCAAAGCCCACGTTGCGCCCCACGGTGGCAATGGGCATCCGGGTGGTGCTGAGCAACAGCTTCGCCTGGCTGATCCGTTGATCCTCGCGCCAGCTCAACACGCTGACGCCCAGCTGCTGGCGGAACAGATGCGACAGACGCGACGGTGACAGGCAGACGTGCTGGGCAACGCTGGCGATATCAAACTGGCTATCGGCCAGGTGGTCGCTGATGTACTGGCAGGCGTCGCGCACGCGGTTATCCAGCGGCGGGTTAAGCGACGCGTTAATCGCCTCCATCCGTCGCAGCAGCAGCTGCTCAAGCAGGTTAATCGCCAGCAGTTCAGCGTAGCGCCCACCGGCCTGTCCCGCCTCGATAATCTGCGCAAAAAGTTCGCGAAACTGCGCCAGATGCACCTCATCCGGGCGATAAAAACCGGTGTGCGCAAAAATCGCCGGCCAGGAAAGCCACTCCTGCCAGTAGGCGCGCGGACGGAAATAGACCCACTGGTGATACCACTCTTTGGCATCCGGATGACGGCCGTAGTGGTGGATCTCCCCCGGCGGGAACAGCAGGATATCCCCCGGGCGGCAGACAAACTGCTGGTCGCCGTTTTTGATGATCCCTTCCCCTCGCACGGTCAGGTTGAGGATATATCCTTTCATCCCAAGCGGTCGGTCGACGTAAAAGTCGAGATATCCTTCAGCCTCGATAGGAGTCAGTCCCGCCACAAGGTGCGCGTTAAACGAGTATCCCGGCAGCAAAGGATCGTTTTGCGTTTCGGCCATAGATTCAGTTCTCCCAAGGGTCCTCAAGGAAACCAATTGTCCATATCACTAAAAGCAGGTTAAAAATGGCCCGCGAAAAGATCCAAAAAGCATCACGCCGCTTTTACGTCCGCCATGTTTCAGCCTTTCCCCCTGATTTCTCCGCCTGAGCAGGCAGATAAGCAGTAACAAAAGTGTCTATAACTGCGGCAGAAATGTCCACATTGAATATTTGCACGGCGTCACACTTTCCGTTGTAACAGCAATTTAGTCCATAAGATTAGCGGATCCTGCCTGACGACTTTTGTCCCCAGTCTCTAATGTTCTTCCATACCTCTTTTTTCGATGGAGCAACACCATGGCAATTGCGATTGGCCTCGATTTTGGCAGCGATTCGGTTCGCGCGCTGGCAGTGGACTGTACGTCCGGCAAGGAGATAGCAACCAGCGTTGAGTGGTACCCGCGCTGGCAAGAGGGGCGCTACTGCGATGCGCCAAACAACCAGTTTCGGCATCACCCGCGTGACTACATTGAGTCGATGGAAGCGGCCATTAAAACCGTTCTGGCCGAACTGACCAACGCCCAGCGGGCGGATATTGTTGGGATTGGCGTCGACAGTACCGGCTCCACGCCTGCCCCTGTGGATGCCGATGGCCGCGTGCTGGCGCTGCGTCCTGAGTTTGCCGACAACCCGAACGCCATGTTCGTGCTGTGGAAAGACCATACCGCCGTGGAAGAGGCCGAAGCCATCACCCGCCTGTGCCATCAGCCGGGCAAAACGGACTACTCGCGCTACATCGGCGGAATTTACTCCAGCGAATGGTTCTGGGCCAAGATCCTGCACGTCACCCGTGCCGACGCAACCGTTGCGCAGGCTGCAGCGTCATGGGTTGAGTTGTGCGACTGGGTGCCTGCTCTGCTCTCCGGCACCACGCGTCCACAGGATATCCGCCGCGGTCGCTGCAGCGCCGGGCATAAATCCCTGTGGCATGAAAGCTGGGGCGGCCTGCCTCCGGCAGCCTTCTTCGATGAACTCGACCCGATCATCAACAAGAGCCTGACATATCCGCTGTTTACCGACACCTTTACCGCCGATATTCCCGTCGGCACCCTCTGTGAGGAGTGGGCGACGCGCCTCGGCCTGCCGCAAAACGTGGCGATCTCCGGCGGCGCGTTTGACTGCCATATGGGCGCCGTGGGCGCGGGCGCACAGCCAAACACGCTGGTCAAAGTTATCGGTACCTCCACCTGCGACATCCTGACGGCGGATAAAGCCACCGTCGGCGACCGCGCGGTAAAAGGCATCTGTGGCCAGGTTGACGGCAGCGTGGTACCGGACTTCATCGGCCTCGAAGCCGGTCAGTCCGCGTTTGGCGATATCTACGCCTGGTTTGGCCGCGTGCTGGGCTGGCCGCTGGATCGACTGGCGGCGGCGCATCCTGAACTGAAAACCCAGATAGCCGAGAGCAAAAAGCAGCTTCTGCCGCAGCTCACCGACGCCTGGGCGAAAAATCCGTCTCTCGAACACCTCCCGGTGGTGCTGGACTGGTTTAACGGTCGCCGCACGCCGTTTGCCAACCAGCGCCTGAAAGGGGTGATTACCGACCTCAACCTGGCAACCGACGCGCCTGCGCTGTTCGGCGGCCTGATTGCCGCAACGGCCTTCGGTGCCCGCGCCATTATGGAGTGCTTCACCGATCAGGGCATCGACGTAAATAACGTGATGGCGCTGGGCGGCATCGCCCGTAAAAACCCGGTGATCATGCAGGCCTGCTGCGATGTGCTGAACCGTCCGCTGCAGATTGTGGCGTCCGATCAGTGCTGCGCGCTGGGCGCGGCGATTTTCGCCGCCGTCGCCGCGGGCGTCCATGCGGATATCCCCACTGCGCAGCAGCACATGGCGAGCGCCGTCGAAAACACCCTTCAGCCGCGTGCTCAGCAGGCACAACGCTTTGAACAGCTTTATCAGCGCTACCAGCAGTGGGCAAAAAGCGCCGAACTTCACTATCTCCCTGTCGCCGCCCCGGCCAAAAGCACCGCGGACACTACGGCAACCCTGACCCATTAAGGACACGATGATGACCATTTTTAATAACTATGAAGTGTGGTTTGTGATTGGCAGCCAGCATCTTTACGGACCGGAAGCGCTGCAGCAGGTAACGAAACACGCGGAGCACGTCGTTAACGCGCTGAACGCGGAAGCCAAACTGCCGTGCAAGCTGGTGCTGAAACCGCTGGGCACCACGCCGGATGAGATTACCCATATCTGCCGCGACGCGAACTACGACGATAAATGCGCCGGTCTGGTGGTGTGGCTGCACACCTTCTCACCGGCAAAAATGTGGATCAACGGCCTGTCTATCCTCAACAAACCGCTGCTGCAGTTCCATACCCAGTTCAACGCCTCCCTGCCATGGGACAGCATCGACATGGACTTTATGAACCTGAACCAGACCGCACACGGCGGCCGCGAGTTCGGCTTCATCGGCGCGCGTATGCGTCAGCAGCACGCAGTGGTCACCGGCCACTGGCAGGATGGCAAGGCGCAACAGCGTATAGGATCCTGGATGCGCCAGGCGGTTTCGAAGCAGGATACCCGCCACCTGAAAGTGGTGCGTTTCGGCGACAACATGCGTGAAGTGGCGGTCACCGACGGTGACAAAGTGGCCGCGCAGATCAAGTTCGGCTTTTCCGTGAATACCTGGGCCGTGGGCGACCTGGTGCAGGTGGTGAATGAAATCAGCGATGGCGACGTAAGCGCGCTGGTGGACGAGTACGAAAGCAGCTACCGCCTGACGCCTGCGGCACAGATCAACGGCGACAAGCGTCAGAACGTGCTGGATGCGGCGCGCATCGAACTGGGCATGAAGCGCTTCCTGCAACAGGGCGGTTTCCACGCCTTTACCACCACTTTTGAAGATCTCCACGGTCTGAAACAGCTGCCGGGTCTGGCAGTACAACGTCTGATGCAGCAGGGCTACGGCTTTGCCGGCGAAGGCGACTGGAAAACTGCCGCTCTGCTTCGCATCATGAAGGTGATGTCGACCGGTCTGCAGGGCGGCACCTCCTTTATGGAGGACTACACCTACCACTTCGAGAACGGCAATGACCTGGTGCTCGGCTCGCACATGCTGGAAGTGTGTCCTTCCATCGCGGTAGAGGAAAAACCGATCCTCGACGTGCAGTACCTCGGCATCGGCGGTAAAGCCGATCCGGCGCGTCTGATCTTCAACACCCGCACGGGCCCGGCCATCAACGCCAGCCTGATCGATCTGGGCGATCGTTTCCGCCTGCTGGTGAACTGCGTCGATGCGGTTGAAACACCACATTCTCTGCCGAAACTGCCGGTCGCCAACGCCCTGTGGAAAGCACAGCCGGATCTGCCGACCGCGTCAGAAGCCTGGATCCTGGCCGGTGGCGCGCACCATACCGTCTTCAGCCACGCGCTGGATCTGAACGACATGCGTCAGTTCGCCGAGCTGCACGATATCGAATTGACCGTCATTGATAACGATACCCGCCTGCCCGCCTTCAAGGACGCGCTGCGCTGGAATGAAGTCTATTACGGTTCAAAACGCTAAAGCACGGAATGCCCGGTGGCGCCGCGTTTACCGGGCCTACGATCCTGTAGGCCGGATAAGCGAAACGCCATCCGGCACTGGAGACAACAATGTTAGAAGAGCTCAAACGGCAGGTACTTGAAGCCAACCTGGCGCTGCCGAAACATAATCTGGTCACCCTGACCTGGGGCAACGTGAGCGCCGTTGACCGCGATAAAGGCGTGTTCGTGATCAAGCCTTCCGGCGTCGATTACGCGGTGATGACAGCGGACGATATGGTCGTTGTCAGCATCGAAACGGGTGAAGTGGTGGAAGGCAACAAAAAGCCCTCATCCGATACGCCCACTCACCGCCTGCTCTATCGATCTTTCCCAACCATCGGCGGTATCGTGCATACCCATTCGCGCCATGCCACTATCTGGGCGCAGGCGGGCCAGTCCATCCCGGCGACCGGCACCACCCACGCGGACTACTTTTACGGCACGATTCCCTGCACGCGTTTGATGACCGATGCGGAGATTAACGGCGAGTATGAGTGGGAAACCGGTAATGTGATCGTCGAGACCTTCGAAAAACAGGGAATCGACGCGGCGCAAATGCCCGGCGTGCTGGTGCACTCCCACGGCCCGTTTGCCTGGGGGAAAAACGCGGAGGACGCGGTGCATAACGCCATCGTGCTCGAAGAGATCGCCTATATGGGGATCTTCTGTCGCCAGTTGGCGCCGCAGCTGCCGGATATGCAGCAAACCCTGCTGGATAAACATTACCTGCGCAAGCACGGTGCGAAGGCCTACTACGGGCAGTAAACCCTTTCCGGTAGCGCTGCGCTTACCGGGCCTACGGAACCTGCAGGCCGGATAAGCGTAGCGCCATCCGGCGAAACAGGCACTGTATAAAACCCCAGCAAACCTACCTCAACCAGGCTATAATCAGGCCTGGTTTTGTTTTCTGGGATAACGGCGTGGCGCAGGCGCAAGAAGGCTTTTTACTGACCCGACACTGGCGGGATACGCCTCAGGGCACCGAGGTTGAATTCTGGCTGGCAACGGACAACGGCCCGCTGCAGGTGACGCTGCCGCCGCAGGAATCCGTGGCGTTTATTCCAGAAGCGCACGTCGAAAAAGTGAAACAGCTGCTGCGCGGTGAAAACGGCTGGCGCATTACCCCGCTTGAGCTGAAAGATTTCCACCGTCAACCGGTTTATGGCCTCTACTGTCGCGCCCATCGTCAGCTGATGCGCTATGAAAAACTGCTCCGCGAAGCGGGCGTGACGCTCTACGAAGCCGACATCCGCCCACCGGAGCGCTTTCTGATGGAGCGGTTTATTACCGCGCCCGTCTGGGTCGACGGCACTGCGCACAACGGCAGCCTCGTTAACGCGCGGCTGAAGCCGAACCCGCACTACCGCCCTCCGCTGAAGTGGGTCTCCCTGGATATCGAAACCACCCGCCACGGCGAACTGTACTGCATAGGACTTGAAGGCTGCGGCGATCGGGTTGTCTATATGCTCGGGCCGGCAAATGGTGATGCCTCTGCGCTGGATTTCCGGCTTGAGTACGTCAACAGCCGCCCGCAGCTGCTGGAGAAGCTGAACCAGTGGTTTGCCAACTACGATCCCGACGTTCTGATCGGCTGGAACGTGGTGCAGTTCGACCTGCGCGTGCTGCAAAAACACGCCGAGCGTTACCGCATCCCGCTGATGCTCGGGCGCGGCAACAGCGAGCTGGAGTGGCGCGAGCACGGTTTTAAGAACGGCGTTTTCTTCGCCCAGGCGAATGGTCGCCTGATTATCGACGGCATCGAGGCGCTCAAGTCCGCCTTCTGGAACTTCTCTTCCTTCTCTCTCGAAGCGGTGGCGCAGGAGCTGCTTGGCGAAGGCAAATCCATCGACAACCCCTGGGACAGAATGGACGAGATCGACCGGCGCTTTAACGAAGACAAGCCCGCGCTCGCCACCTATAACCTGAAAGACTGCGAGCTGGTCACGCAGATTTTCCACAAAACCGAAATTATGCCCTTCCTGCTGGAACGCGCGACGGTGAACGGCCTTGCGGTCGACAGGCATGGTGGATCGGTTGCCGCCTTTAGCCATCTCTACTTTCCCCGAATGCACCGGGCAGGATATGTCGCCCCTAACCTCGGGGAGGTGCCGCCGCAGGCCAGCCCCGGCGGCTACGTCATGGATTCCCGGCCAGGATTGTATGATTCCGTTCTGGTGCTGGACTACAAAAGCCTCTACCCGTCGATAATCCGCACCTTCCTGATCGATCCCGTCGGGCTGGTTGAGGGCCTGGCCCAGCCGGATGATGAACACAGCACCGAAGGCTTCCTCGGCGCACGCTTCTCGCGGGAAAAACACTGCCTGCCCGACATCGTGGGAAACATCTGGCACGGCCGCGATGAGGCCAAGCGCCACGGCAACAAGCCACTATCACAGGCGCTGAAAATCATCATGAACGCCTTCTACGGCGTGCTGGGTACCAGCGCCTGCCGCTTCTTCGACCCGCGTCTGGCGTCGTCGATCACCATGCGCGGGCACGAGATCATGCGTCAGACCAAAGCGCTGATTGAGTCCCGGGGCTATGACGTCATCTATGGTGACACCGACTCCACCTTTGTGTGGCTTAAGGGCGCGCATTCAGAAGAAGACGCCGCGCAAATCGGCAAAGCGCTGGTCGCCTTCGTGAACGACTGGTGGCAGGAACATCTGCAGAAAGCGCGGTTAACCAGCGCGCTGGAGCTGGAATTTGAAACCCATTTCGCCCGCTTTTTAATGCCCACCATTCGCGGTACCGATCAGGGCAGCAAGAAGCGCTACGCCGGGCTGATTCAGGACGGCGACGCACAGCGGATGGTGTTTAAAGGGCTCGAGACGGTACGTACCGACTGGACGCCGCTGGCGCAGCAGTTCCAGCAAACGCTCTATCTGCGGGTGTTTCGCAATGAACCGTATCAGGACTACGTGCGCGAGACGATAGCCAGCCTGATGGCGGGCGAGCTTGACGCGCAGCTGGTGTATCGCAAACGCCTGCGCCGCCCGCTCGCGGAGTACCAGCGCAACGTTCCTCCGCACGTGCGCGCCGCGCGCCTTGCGGACGACGAAAACGTCCGCCGCGGCCGCGCGCCGCAGTATCAGAACCGGGGCACCATCAAATACGTCTGGACGATAAACGGTCCGGAACCGGTGGATTATCAGCACTCACCTCTGGATTACGAACACTATCTGACGCGTCAGCTTCAGCCGGTTGCCGACGGAATTTTGCCCTTCATCGACGACGACTTTGCTACACTGGTTACAGGGCAACTTGGCCTATTTTGACACGTGACGAAATGGCTGCCATCCAGTACCATAGCGCCCTTTCCATTCCCGGACCCATTTTTCGATGACCGTCTTTTTTGACGGTGGTCGAACTATTGCCTGCAATTAAAGATTAGAGCCGAACAACTATGCCTTTTACACTTGGTCAACGCTGGATCAGCGATACAGAAAGCGAACTTGGATTAGGAACCGTCGTTGCCGTTGATGCGCGCATGGTTACCCTCCTCTTCCCTGCCACTGGTGAAAACCGCCTGTACGCTCGCAATGACTCCCCTGTAACCCGCGTGATGTTTAATCCGGGTGACACCGTGACCAGCCATGACGGCTGGCAGCTCAAGATTGAAGACGTAAAAGAAGAGAATGGACTGCTCGCCTACATCGGCACTCGCCTGGACACCGACGAGGCCAATGTCATCCTGCGCGAAGTGCTGCTCGACAGCAAGCTGGTGTTCAGCAAGCCGCAGGACCGCCTGTTTGCCGGGCAAATCGACCGTATGGATCGCTTCTCGCTGCGCTATCGCGCGCGTAAGTTCCAGAGTGAACAGTACCGCATGCCGTGGAGCGGCCTGCGCGGCCAGCGCACCAGCCTGATCCCCCACCAGCTGAACATCGCCCATGACGTGGGCCGTCGCCACGCGCCGCGCGTGCTGCTGGCAGATGAAGTGGGCCTGGGTAAAACCATTGAAGCGGGTATGATCCTGCATCAACAGCTGCTTTCTGGCGCCGCCGAGCGCGTGCTGATCGTGGTGCCAGAAACCCTGCAGCACCAGTGGCTGGTTGAGATGCTGCGCCGCTTCAACCTGCGTTTCTCTCTGTTCGACGACGAACGCTACGCCGAAGCGCAGCACGATGCGGACAACCCGTTTGAAACCGAACAGCTGGTGATTTGCTCCCTGGATTTCGTGCGCCGCAGCAAGCAGCGTCTTGAGCATCTGTGCGATGCCGAGTGGGACCTGATGGTGGTCGACGAAGCGCACCACCTGGTCTGGAGCGAAGATGCGCCGAGCCGCGAATATATGGCTATCGAGCAGCTTGCCGAACGCGTGCCTGGCGTCCTGCTGCTGACCGCAACGCCGGAACAGCTGGGTCTCGAAAGCCACTTCGCCCGTCTGCGCCTGCTCGATCCAAACCGTTTCCACGATTTTGAGCAGTTTGTGGAAGAACAAAATAACTACCGTCCGGTGGCAGATGCCGTCGCCCTACTGCTGGCGGGCAAGCGTCTTTCTAATGACGAACTCAACACCCTGAGCGATCTGATCGGCGAGCAGGATATCGAGCCACTTTTGCAGGCTGCGAACAGCGAGAGCGACAATGCGGAATCCGCGCGCAAAGAGCTGATCGACATGCTGATGGATCGCCACGGCACCAGCCGCGTGCTGTTCCGTAACACCCGTAACGGCGTGAAAGGGTTCCCGAAACGCGAGCTGCACACCATTAAACTGCCGCTGCCGACGCAGTATCAGACGGCGATTAAAGTCTCCGGCATTATGGGCGCGCGCAAAACGCAGGAAGAGCGCGCCCGCGACATGCTTTATCCGGAGCAAATCTACCAGGAGTTCGAAGGCGATACCGGCACCTGGTGGAACTTCGATCCGCGCGTAGAGTGGCTGATGGGCTACCTGACCGCACACCGCTCCCAGAAAGTGCTGGTGATCTGCGCCAAGGCAGCTACCGCCCTGCAGTTGGAGCAGGTTCTGCGCGAGCGTGAAGGTATTCGCGCCGCCGTGTTCCACGAAGGCATGTCCATCGTTGAACGCGACCGCGCCGCGGCGTGGTTTGCCGAAGAGGACAGCGGCGCGCAGGTTCTGCTGTGCTCGGAAATCGGTTCCGAAGGCCGTAACTTCCAGTTCGCCAGCAACCTGGTGATGTTCGATCTGCCGTTCAACCCGGATCTGCTCGAGCAGCGTATCGGCCGTCTGGACCGTATCGGTCAGGCCCATGATATTCAGATCCACGTGCCGTATCTGGAAAAAACGGCCCAGTCCGTGCTGGTGCGCTGGTTCCACGAAGGTCTGGATGCGTTTGAACATACCTGTCCGACGGGCCGCACCATTTACGATCAGGTGCATGGCGATCTGATCGGCTACCTGGCCGCGCCGGAAAACACCGACGGCTTTGACGATCTGATTAAATCCTGTCGTGAGAAGCACGACGCGCTGAAAGCGCAGCTGGAACAGGGTCGCGATCGCCTGCTGGAGATCCATTCCAACGGTGGCGAGAAAGCGCAGGCGCTGGCAGAGAGCATCGAAGAGCAGGATGACGACACCAGCCTAATAAGCTTCTCGATGAACCTGTTCGATATCGTCGGCATCAACCAGGACGATCGTGGTGAGAACCTGATAGTCCTGACCCCGTCCGATCACATGCTGGTACCGGATTTCCCGGGCCTGCCGGAAGATGGCTGTACCATCACCTTCGAGCGTGACGTGGCGCTGTCCCGTGAAGATGCCCAGTTCATCACCTGGGAACACCCGCTGATCCGCAACGGGCTGGATCTGATCCTCTCCGGTGATACCGGCAGCAGCACGATCTCCCTGTTAAAAAACAAGGCGCTGCCGGTGGGGACGCTGCTGCTGGAGCTGATTTACGTTGTGGAAGCACAGGCGCCGAAGCAACTGCAGCTCAACCGCTTCCTGCCGCCGACGCCGGTCCGTCTGCTGCTGGATAAAAACGGCACGAACCTGGCCGGACAGGTCGAGTTCGAAAGCTTCAACCGACAGCTGAGCGCGGTGAACCGCCATACCGGCAGCAAGCTGGTTAACGCGGTCCAGCAGGACGTGCACGCTATTCTGCAGCAGGGCGAAACCCAGATTGAGAAAGCGGCCAGAGCGCTGATTGATGCCGCACGCGCGGAAGCCGACGAGAAACTGTCTGCGGAGCTGTCGCGTCTGGAAGCGTTGAAGGCCGTGAACCCTAACATCCGTGACGACGAGCTGGCGGCGATTGAAAGCAACCGTCAGCAGGTGCTGGAAAGCCTCAACCAGGCTAGCTGGCGTCTGGATGCCCTGCGTCTTATCGTTGTGACGCATCAGTAACCGGAGCGCAAGATGGTGATGGAGCCGTACAATCCGCCGCAGGATCCCTGGCTGGTCATTCTGTATCAGGATGAACACATTATGGTGGTCAACAAGCCCAGCGGGCTGTTGTCCGTGCCGGGGCGTCTGGATGAGCACAAAGACAGCGTGATGACGCGCATTCAGCGCGATTATCCTCAGGCGGAGTCTGTCCATCGCCTGGACATGGCGACCAGCGGCGTGATTGTGGTGGCGCTGAATAAGGCGGCGGAACGCGAGCTGAAGCGCCAGTTCCGCGAGCGCGAGCCGAAAAAGCAGTATGTCGCCCGCGTCTGGGGTCACCCCGCGCAGGCGGAAGGGCTGGTGGATTTACCGCTGATCTGCGACTGGCCGAACCGGCCAAAGCAGAAGGTGTGCTACGAAACCGGCAAGGCCGCGCAGACCGAGTATGAAGTGCTGGAGTACGCGCCGGATAATACCGCGCGCGTCCTGCTTAAGCCGATTACCGGTCGCTCACACCAGCTGCGCGTGCATATGCTTGCCCTGGGTCATCCGATTCTGGGTGACCGGTTTTACGCGCCGCCTGAAGCGCTGGCCTTAGCGCCACGTCTGCAGCTGCACGCGCAGACGCTCACCATCACCCATCCTGCCTTCGGTAATGCGATGACGTTTAAAGCTCCGGTGGACTTCTAAAAAAAAGCCCGACACCGTCGGGCTTTTTTTATTTAAAGCCTTTCTTCTCTTTAATCAGTTCGTACGCTTTCTGAATTTCCTGCGCCTTTTGCTTCGCCATCTCCATCATTTCCGGCGGTAAGCCTTTCGCGACCAGCTTGTCCGGATGGTGCTCGCTCATCAGCTTACGATAGGCACGTTTGATCGTGGTCTGATCGTCAGAAGGCTTTACGCCAAGTACGTTACAGGCATCTTCCAGCGTCGGACCACGCTGCGCCTGCTGCCAGGCACCGCCAGATGACTGCTGGTGATAGCCGCCGCCAAACTGCGCCCCGCCCTGCATCATGCGCAGGAACTGGTCGAACTGCATACGGGAGATGCCCAGCTCTTCCGCAATCACGTATAAAACATCGCGCTCGTTAGGATGAAGCGAGCCGTCGGCGAAGGCCGCCTGAATCTGAATTTCCAGAAACATCCGAATTAAATCAAAACGGCCGAAGCAGATGCTGCGGAACTGACGCATTTTTTCGCGAAGCGGATAGTTATCGGATTTCCCGATGCGAAACGCATTTTGCGCCTCCAGGCGGGAATCACCGTGCAGATTCATGCGGTCCATAAAGACGCTGGCAATCTGAATATCGGCTTCCGTAACGCGGCCTTTGGATTTGGTTAAATGCCCCATCACCTCAAAGGTGGTGGAGAAAAAGAGTGACTGACGCTCGCGCTGATTGGCAAACCAGGCCATTTTGCGGCTGCGCGCCTTATCAAACATATGGCCAATAATAAGCCCCAGCACTATTCCCCAGAACCCGGCACCCATGATGATGGCGAACGCAACGCCGATTATTTTACCCCAATACTGCATATACTCCCCGGATAGTCATATTCCTGGCCGACGCAACGTCATCATCACTGTGTTCAAGTCACGGTCAATTGAAGGACATCGCCTATAATTTGCTTTATCATACTCGTCATTCGATAGCGAGCCTAACACTCTGGCACGCAAACGGGCAGGATTAACGCTGGTACTGCGCAGATGAGTAAGATAGTCTCTGAGCGTTTGTAAGCCGTAGCCACTGATGACGGAACAATAAAATACAACGTATGAAAAAACGTATCCCCACCCTCCTGGCCACAATGATTGGCACCGCCCTGTACAGTCAACAGGGGCTGGCGGCCGATCTCGCCTCGCAGTGTATGCTTGGCGTCCCAAGTTATAATCGCCCACTGGTGAGTGGCGATACCAATAGCTTGCCGGTAACCATTACTGCCGACAGTTCAAAAGGGACTTACCCTGACAATGCCACGTTTACAGGCAATGTCGATATTAATCAGGGCAATAGCCGCCTGCAGGCAGATGAAGTGCAGTTGCACCAGAAGCAGCCGGAAGGCGCGGCCGAGCCGGTACGCACGGTGGATGCGCTGGGTAATGTGCACTATGACGACAATCAGGTCATCCTGAAAGGTCCGAAAGCCTGGTCAAACCTGAATACGAAAGACACTAACGTCTGGAAAGGTGATTACCAGATGGTGGGTCGCCAGGGGCGCGGTGACGCAGACCTGATGAAACAGCGCGGAGAAAACCGCTATACCATCCTGGAAAATGGCACGTTCACGTCGTGTCTGCCGGGTTCAAATACCTGGAGCGTGGTCGGGAGCGAAGTGATCCATGACCGCGAAGAGCAGGTCGCAGAGATCTGGAACGCCCGCTTCAAAGTGGGTCCGGTCCCCATATTCTACAGCCCTTATTTGCAGCTCCCCGTGGGTGACAAACGTCGCTCCGGTTTCCTGATCCCGAATGCCAAATACAGCACTACGAACTACTTTGAGTTCTACCTGCCGTATTACTGGAATATCGCGCCCAACATGGATGCGACGATCACGCCGCACTATATCCACAAGCGCGGCAACGTCATGTGGGAGAACGAATTCCGCTATCTGACCCACGCCGGTGCGGGTCTGATGGAGCTGGATTATCTGCCGTCGGATAACGTTTACAAGGACGACGCCAGAAACGTCTCGGGTGATAACCGTCACCGTTGGCTGTACTACTGGCAGCATTCCGGGGTGATGGATCAGGTGTGGCGCTTTAATGTTGACTACACCAAAGTCAGCGATTCGGCTTATTTTAATGACTTCTCGTCCAAATACGGCTCGAGTACCGATGGCTATGCCACGCAGAAATTCAGCGTAGGCTATGCGGTGCAGAACTTTGATGCAACCGTCTCGACCAAGAAATTCCAGGTGTTTTCTGACCAGTCCACGCCTACCTATGGCGCTGAGCCACAGCTGGACGTCAACTGGTACCAGAATGATGTTGGTCCATTCGACACCCGGGTTTACGCTCAGGCGGTGCATTTCGTGAACACGGATTCGGACATGCCTGAAGCCACGCGTGTTCACCTTGAGCCGACGATCAATCTGCCATGGTCTAACGACTGGGCAAGCCTGAATACTGAAGCCAAGCTGATGGCGACGCACTATCAGCAAAAAAATCTTGATAATTACAACGCAACGAACAGTGCGCATCTGGAAGAGTCGGTTAACCGAACGCTCCCGCAGTTTAAAATGGACGGTAAGCTGATCTTCGAGCGTGATATGGCCCTGCTGGCGGATGGGTATACCCAGACGCTTGAACCGCGTATGCAGTATTTGTACGTGCCATACCGCGATCAGAGCAACATTCAGAACTACGACTCCTCTTTACTGCAGTCTGACTACAGTGGTCTGTTCCGCGACCGTACTTACGGCGGTCTGGACCGCATCGCCTCAGCGAACCAGTTAACGACCGGCGTCACAACACGTGTTTATGATGATGCCGCCGTTGAACGTTTTAACGTTTCTGTGGGTCAAATCTACTACTTCACAGAGTCTCGCACGGGCGATGACAATATTCAGTGGGAGAAAGACAACAAAACGGGATCGATAGTTTGGGCGGGAGATACCTACTGGCGTATGACTGACCGTTGGGGCCTGCGTGGCGGTGTGCAGTATGACACGCGTCTCGACAACGTTGCTAACAGTAGTGCAGCCATAGAGTATCGTCGCGATGAAGATCGTATGATTCAGGTAAGCTATCGTTACGCTAGCCCAGAATATATTCAGGCAACGCTACCGAAAAGCAATGATCAGAACAGCATCAACTACTGGAAATCGCCACAATATTCGGATGGTATTTCTCAGGTCGGTGCGGCAGCGAGTTGGCCCATCGCCGACCGTTGGTCAATCGTAGGCGCTTACTACTTTGACACTAACGCGAATAAAGCTGCTGACCAGATGGTGGGGCTGCAATATAACTCCTGCTGCTACGCACTGCGTGTCGGTTACGAACGTAAGCTTAACGGCTGGGAAAACAATCAAAGCAAATACGATAACGTGATTGGCTTTAACTTCGAGTTACGCGGCCTGAGTTCCAACTACGGTCTGGGTACGCAGAAAATGCTGCGCTCGAATATTCTGCCTTACCGCAGTTCCTTGTAATGTGCTTGATTTGCAACGTAATCCGCTTTGCGGTTAATTGAAATGGAAAAAGTATGAAGAACTGGAAAACGCTGCTGCTCGGTGTCGCTATGGTTGCGAATACCAGCTTCGCGGCCCCCCAGGTTGTTGATAAAGTCGCCGCGGTGGTTAACAACGGCGTCGTGCTTGAAAGTGACGTTGACGGTCTGATGAAATCGGTGAAGCTCAATTCGGGCGAAGCGGGTCAGCAGCTTCCGGATGACGCCACACTGCGCCACCAGATCCTGGAGCGTCTGATCATGGATCAGATCGTTCTGCAGATGGGGCAGAAAATGGGTGTGAAGGTCACTGACGAGCAGCTCGATCAGGCGATCGCTAACATCGCGAAACAAAACAACATGTCTTTAGACCAGATGCGCAGCCGTCTGGCCTATGACGGCATCAGCTACGCCACCTACCGTAATCAGATCCGTAAAGAGATGCTGATTTCGGAAGTGCGTAACAACGAAGTGCGTCGCCGCGTCACTATCCTGCCTCAGGAAGTGGACGCGCTGGCAAAACAGGTGGGTAACCAGAACGATGCGAGCACGGAGCTGAATCTGAGCCACATTCTGATCCCACTGCCAGAGAATCCAACGTCCGATCAGGCTGCGGAAGCAGAAAGTCAGGCGCGTTCAATTGTCGAACAGGCGCGTAACGGCGGTGACTTTGGCAAGCTGGCCATCACCTACTCCGCAGACCAACAGGCGCTGAAAGGCGGCCAGATGGGCTGGGGACGTATTCAGGAGCTGCCATCCATCTTTGCCCAGGCCCTGAGCACGGCGAAGAAAGGGGATATCGTCGGTCCAATCCGTTCAGGCGTGGGCTTCCACATTCTGAAAGTGAACGATCTGCGCGGCCAGAGCCAAAATATCTCCGTTACCGAAGTTCACGCTCGTCATATTCTTCTGAAACCGTCACCAATCATGACTGACGATCAGGCGCGTGCGAAGCTGGAACAGATTGCAGCAGACATTAAGAGCGGTAAAACCTCGTTTGCGAAAGCAGCAAAAGAGTTCTCGCAGGATCCTGGCTCTGCTAACCAGGGCGGCGATCTGGGCTGGGCGGCAGCGGATATCTACGATCCTGCCTTCCGTGACGCGCTGATGAAGCTGAACAAAGGCCAGATTAGCGCGCCGGTCCACTCTTCGTTTGGCTGGCATCTGATCGAGCTGATGGACACCCGTAATGTTGATAAAACGGATGCGGCGCAGAAAGACAGAGCCTACCGTATGCTGTTTAACCGTAAGTTCTCCGAAGAAGCAGCCACCTGGATGCAGGAACAACGCGCCAGTGCTTACGTGAAAGTGCTGAGCAACTAATGAAACAGCATCGTGTTGTTATCACGCCCGGCGAACCCGCCGGGATTGGGCCTGACCTCGTTGTCCAGCTCGCCCAGCGCAGCTGGCCAGTAGAACTGGTTGTCTGCGCGGATGCAACACTGTTACAGGACCGGGCAACGCTGCTCGGTCTGCCTTTAACGCTCATCCCTTACGTTGAAGGCCAACAGCCTGCACCGCAGCAAGCCGGTACCCTCACCCTTCTCTCTGTTCCCCTTCGTACGCCGGTCATTCCTGGCCAGCTCAGCACGGAAAACGGCCATTATGTGGTTGAAACCCTTGCGCGCGCCTGCGACGGTTGCCTGAAGGGCGAATTTGCCGCCCTGATTACCGGCCCCGTCCACAAAGGCGTGATCAACGAAGCGGGCATACCGTTTACCGGGCATACGGAGTTCTTCGAAGAGCGATCGCACAGTCCGAAAGTGGTGATGATGCTGGCGACCGAAGCGATGCGCGTTGCCCTGGTGACCACCCATCTGCCGATCAAAGCGATTCCGGATGCGATCACCCCCGATCTCCTGCGCGAGATCATCGGGATTTTGCATCACGATCTGCAGACAAAATTTGGGATCCCGCAGCCGCATGTGCTGGTTTGCGGCCTGAATCCGCACGCGGGCGAAGGCGGGCACATGGGCACCGAAGAGATCGACACCATCATTCCGGTACTCAACGAAATGCGGGCGAAGGGAATGAACCTCAGCGGTCCGCTGCCTGCTGATACCCTTTTCCAGCCGAAATACCTGGATAATGCCGACGCCGTGCTCGCGATGTACCACGATCAGGGCCTGCCCGTGCTAAAATACCAGGGCTTTGGCCGCGGGGTGAATATCACCCTCGGTTTACCCTTTATTCGAACGTCCGTTGACCACGGTACTGCGCTGGATCTGGCAGGCCAGGGGAAAGCGGATGTCGGCAGTTTTATTACGGCGCTTAATCTCGCCATCAAAATGATTGTTAATACTCAATGACTAATCGAGTCCATCAGGGCCACTTAGCCCGTAAACGTTTCGGGCAAAACTTCCTTAACGATCAGTTCGTGATCGAAAGCATTGTCTCGGCTATTAATCCACAAAAAGGCCAGGCGATGGTCGAAATCGGCCCGGGCCTTGCCGCACTGACCGAGCCGGTAGGCGAACGCCTCGACGAACTGACCGTCATCGAACTGGACCGCGATCTGGCCGCACGCCTGCAAACGCACCCGTTCCTCGGGCCGAAGCTGACTATCTATCAGCAGGACGCCATGACCATGAACTTCGGCGAACTGTCGGAAAAAATGGGCCAGCCGCTGCGCGTATTCGGCAACCTGCCGTATAACATCTCCACGCCGCTCATGTTCCACCTCTTTAGCTATACTGATGCCATTGCCGATATGCACTTCATGTTGCAAAAAGAGGTGGTTAACCGTCTGGTTGCAGGTCCGAACAGTAAAGCGTATGGTCGTTTAAGCGTGATGGCACAATATTACTGCAACGTGATCCCGGTACTCGAAGTACCGCCGTCAGCGTTCACACCGCCACCGAAAGTGGATTCAGCGGTTGTGCGCCTTGTGCCGCACAAAACGAAACCGTACCCGGTTAAAGATCTGCGTGTACTGAGCCGCATTACCACTGAAGCCTTTAACCAGCGTCGTAAAACGATCCGTAATAGCCTCAGCAATTCATTCACCGTTGAGGTATTAGCTGAACTGGGGATCGACCCGGCAATGCGTGCGGAGAACATTTCCGTAGAGCAGTACTGCAAGCTGGCTAATTACATCAGCGAAAATGCGCCGCCGAAGGAGAGTTAAGCCATGATTGATTCGCCCCGCGTATGTGTCCATGTACAAAGCGTCTATGTTGAATCACAGTCCTCGCCGGACGAAGAACGTTTTGTCTTTGCTTACACCGTGACCATTCGCAACCTGGGGCGGACGCCCGTGCAGCTGCGCGGACGCTACTGGCTTATCACCAACGGCAATGGCCGCGAAATCGAAGTTCAGGGGGAAGGTGTGGTCGGTGAACAGCCCCACATCGCCCCTGGCGAAGAGTACCAGTACACCAGCGGCGCGGTGATTGAAACGCCGATGGGTACCATGCAAGGCCATTATGAAATGGTCGATGTCGATGGCAATGGCTTCCGCGTTGCCATTCCCGTGTTCCGTCTCGCCGTAACCACACTTATTCATTAATCTAATGTCTACATATCTGATTGGCGACGTTCACGGTTGCTACGATGAACTGATCGCATTATTAAAACAGGTCGACTTTACGCCAGAACAGGACACGCTCTGGCTGACGGGCGATTTAGTCGCACGTGGCCCCGGCTCGCTTGAGGTATTACGTTTCGTCAAATCACTGGGCGACAGCGTGCGCATGGTGCTGGGCAATCACGATCTGCATCTGCTGGCAGTGTTCGCCGGGATCAGCCGCAATAAACCTAAAGATCGCCTCACCCCGCTGCTGGATGCGCCGGACGCGGACGATCTGATTAACTGGCTGCGCCGTCAGCCCCTGCTTCAGGTCGACGAAGAGAAAAAGCTGGTCATGGCGCATGCCGGGATCACGCCACAATGGGATCTTGAAACAGCGAAAACCTGTGCGCGTGACGTTGAGGCAGTGCTGGCAAGCGATTCGTATCCTTTCTTCCTCGATGCCATGTACGGCGACATGCCGAACCACTGGAGCGAGGATCTCAGCGGTCTGGCCCGTCTGCGCTTTATCACGAACGCCTTCACCCGCATGCGTTTCTGCTTCCCGAACGGACAGCTGGACATGTATTCCAAAGAGACGCCGGAAAGCGCACCGGCCCCGCTCAAACCGTGGTTTGCCATTCCGGGACCGGTGACCAGCGAGTACAACGTGGTATTTGGTCACTGGGCTGCACTGGAAGGAAAAGGGACGCCGGACGGGATTTACGGTCTGGATACCGGATGCTGCTGGGGCGGAGAGTTAACCTGTTTACGCTGGGAAGATAAAGCTTACTTTGTTCAGCCGTCCAACCGACAGCTGGACTTAGGGGAAAGTGAGGCCGTCGCCTCCTGAATCATGCCCTCTCCCGGGCGGGAGAGGGCAAATCACTTAACGACGTTCCAGGATCTCGAAGCAGTAGCTGTGAGAGTTCTGTGCATCCGCATCGTGGAATTCGCTGAATACCGATTCCCACTCGTCCGGATCGTAGTCCGGGAAATGGGTATCCCCTTCCACTTCCGCATCAATATGGGTCAGATACAGCTTCTGCGCTTTAGGCAGGAACTGCTCGTACACGCGCCCGCCGCCAATTACCATGATCTCTTCGGCATTGCCGCATGCAGCAATCGCCTCGTCGACGGATTTTACCCATTCGACGCGATCGTCAGTACCCGGCTGGCTACTGATAACGATATTTTTACGGCCCGGCAATGGACGACCAATCGACTCCCAGGTCAGGCGGCCCATCACTACCGGCTTGTTTAACGTAGTACGTTTAAACCATGCGAGATCGGCAGGCAGGTTCCACGGCATGGCATTTTCCATACCGATAACGCGGTCCACCGCCAGCGCTGCAATCAGACTGATCATTGAAAATTTCCCGGATGCAAAAAATTGCCGCCACTATACGGAAAGCTTAATCTTTCGTCGACTGGCGGCAGAGTAAAGATACAGAAATTTTTTAATATTGCTGGCAACTCCACTTCACGCGGAAGGTTTACTCTCCGGTTCGTCAGCCGGATCGCCGGTATGCTTGCCCTCTTCCGTGCCCTGCCAGCCGTGACGCTGGATCAGCGACAGGTGATTGCGATCCTCATTGATGATTTCCGTCAGCATGGCGCTGGTGCGTTTAAACACTGCCGCACGCTCCGTGGCCGTACTGCCTGCCATCGCCGCCATCTCTTCCACCATTTCGGTATTAAAGCGACGGAACAGATCCGCCCGTTCGCGGGCTTCATACGCGCCGAGCCCCAGGTTTTCCAGCGCCATGCGGCCAGACTTCAGCGCGCCTTCAAAGGTTTCACGCTCCGGTGCTTCTACCCCCGCCTGTCGCAGCCGGATATAGTGATCCACATCGCGGGCGCGGGAAATGATGGTCAGATCCGGAAAATGCTCTTTCGCCATTTCCACCATCTGCAGGCTGGTCTCCGGATCGTCAATCGCGTTAATTAATACCTCCGCTTTCGCCGCCCCGGCGGATTCCAATAGATCGACGCGCGTTGCATCGCCGTAAAACACCTTCATATCAAATTTACGCAGTGTATCGACATGGTCGGGGTCGTGATCGAGGATAACCATTTTCACCCCGCTGGACAGCAACAGACGACCAACGATCTGCCCGTAGCGGCCAAATCCGGCAATGATGACGCGAGGCTGCTCCTCGTCGATCTCATCGGCTTCGCGCTCCTGATCGCTACCCGATTTTTCCAGACGCGTCAGCACCACCAGCAGAACGGGCGTCGCGGCCATCGACAGTGCGACTGCCAGCGTCAGCGCTTTTGCCCACTCGGGATCGAGGACATTTGCCATCTGCGCCGCGCCAAAGACCACGAACGCAAATTCACTCCCCTGCCCCAGCAGAACCGCAAACCAGCTGCGCTGCTTATTCGGCACCTTCAGCGGACGCGCAATCAGCCACAGCATCGCCATTTTAATGATCAGGAAGCCGACCAGCAGGACGACGATCCGCAGCGGGTGCGTCACCAGCGTGCCGAAGTCGACGGACATTCCTACGCCGATGAAAAACAGCCCCAGCAGCAAGCCTTTGAACGGCTCGATATCGCTTTCCAGCGCGTGACGGTATTCGGAACTCGCCAGCAGAACGCCGGCCAGGAAGGCCCCCATCGCCATCGACAGGCCAGCTTCCTCCAGCAGCAGACCGAAACCAAACACCAGGAAGAGCGCCACGGCGCTGAACACTTCGCGAAGGCCCGAGCGGGCCACGAACCGCAGCAGCGGACGGGTGACGTAGCGACCAAGCAGCACCACCAGCGCCAGCGCCCCCACGACTTTTAATGCCGACAGCGCGAACGCCCCCAGCGTCGTGGAGGAACCGCTGGCCGCCAGCAGCGGGATCATCGCCACCAGCGGGATAGCGGCAATGTCCTGGAACAGCAGCACCGAGAACGCACTGCGTCCCATCTGCGAGACCGTCAGATTGCGCTCGTTCATGGCCTGCATGGCAATGGCGGTCGAGGAGAGCGCCAGCGTCATGCCGATAAGCTCTGCCACTTTCCAGTCCATGCCCAGCAGGATGCAGAACCCACCCAGCAGCAGGCCACAGGCCACCATCTGCAGCGCCCCGCCGCCAAATACCGAGGCGCGAAGCTTCCACAGGCGCTGCGGATCGAGTTCCAGACCAATCACAAAGAGCATCAGCACAACGCCAATTTCAGCAAAATGAAGGATCGCCTCTGCATCCGTCACCAGTCGAAAGCCCCACGGTCCAATAACGCAGCCCGCAATCAGGTAGCCGAGAACAGAGCCCAGCCCAAGGCGTACCGCCACGGGCACAATCAGCGCCGCTGCGCCAAGGTATATCAGCGCCTGTATCAGCGTATGGCTATCCATGGTGCGCCTCCTGCCACTCAAGTAAGCGTTGTTTATAATGCCGAGCCTGCGCCTGCAGCGTTTCGTCATCGCAGACAAAGGTGCAGTGCATCGCAAAAGGCGGGAGCCAGTTCAGGCCGCAGTAGAGCGCGGTCGCCTGCAGCGGCTGTGCCAGGACCTCAAAACCCGGGAAGGAACCAATATCAAAGTGGCTTTCTCCTCCGCCCGTGGTAACCGCCCACATCAGGCTTTTCCCTTTTAGCGCATGACCATTGTGGCCATACGCCCAGCCGTGGGAGAAGACCTTATCAATCCACAGCTTCAGCAGCGGGGGCGTGCTGTACCACTGCATGGGATGCTGCCAGACGATCAGATCGGCACGGGAAAGCGCCTCCTGTTCAGCGGCGATATCGATGTTGAAATCGGGATAAAGTTGATAGAGAGAACGTATCTCTACGTTATCAAGCGTCCTTACCTGCTCAAGCATCCGCTTATTCGCATGCGAGTGCTGCGGATAAGGGTGCGCGTAAATAATGAGTATCATCAAATGGCCTGTCTTCTTCTCTTCTTGTAGCAGTGAGTGTAGACAGTTAACCCGCCCGGTGAAAGGGGCGTAGAGGCCATGAAAAGGAAAGCGCAGCTATTGGTAATCATCATTCGCAGGACGTTTTTATCTTCGCAAAAGATCCATGACATGAATTCCTCCCATTAATCCATATAAAGATGAGATATTTTAAGAAAATCTAAAATAATTTTTTAATAAATCGATCTATACATAACACATTGAAAAAATAATAATTTTATGCTCTTTGTCGCGAGCTCATTCTTTTACTTCGCATATAAACGTTATTTTAATGCGTTATATCGCGCCCTTCTTATTCAAATGGATGTGTACATGAGCAACAATTATTTCAGACTCAATAAAACAACCAGAACGCTGGGCAATCTGTTTCCTGCCTTGTTGATATTCACGCCCGCCGTAGCCTTTTCCGGTACGATTGACCAGTCCACCTCCGTGCCGCAAGATTTCTCCGCCGACACTGAATACGTCATAAGTAAAGACGTTACGATCACCTCTTCCGGGAATGAGGCGGCCGTCTCCGTAACAGGGTTTAACGTAAAAACGGCCACCAATCAGGGAAATATTTCTGGAACGGCAAACGGGCTAGAGATTAATACTGGCGCGCAGCGCGTCATTATTAATAATGATCTCAACGCAAATATTACATCTAAAACAGGCAACGCTATTAACATCCAGTCAATGCTGGGTGACTTAAATAATGAGGGAAATATTTCCGGCGCTGAAAATGGGATCTTTGTCAGTGAATCTTCCTCTGCAATAAATATTTCCAATACGTCATCGGGAGTGATAAAAGGTAAAAACGGTATCAGTGCTCAAACAGGGGCCGGTATAGATAACAGCGGTACAATCACCGGCACGAGTGACAACGGTATTATCCTGAGCGATGGCAATTCGAAAATCATCAACACGGGTACCGTTCAGGGCCTTCAGAACGGCATCAACGTAACGGATACGGCGAAAGTTGATATCACTAACAAGGGCTCGATTGGCGGTGGCGGTACGGCGATTACGTTTGCCAGCAGCAAAAATAATACATTGGTACTTGATACAGGCTCGTCATTGAAAGGCGACGTCATTTCTAGCGTCTCTAAAGGAAATACGATAACCCTGGCAGGAACCGGCACAGAAGACAGCAATTTTGTTGGCTTATCGGAAGGCGATGGCTTTGCTTCTTTTGAAATGGACGGTGAAAGCTGGGCGCTCTCAGGGAATATCGACATTATCGGTTCTGGCAATTCGCTGCTGGTTAACAGCGGTGATTTAATCCTGTCGGGGAATGTGTCTAATGCAGGCACGACTCTCGTTGCCGAAGATGCTTCTCTCCAGCTGGGTGATGGCACGAAAACGGCGACGCTGAGCGGTGGATTGACCAACAACGGCACCCTTATTTTTAATCAGGGCAGTAATACGGCGTTCGCCACCGGCATTACCGGTAGCGGCAATGTTGAAAAAGTGGATTCCAACACCCTGACGCTAACCGGCAAAAACACCTACACGGGTGATACCGTTCTGCATAGCGGCACCACGCTTGTCGCTGTTGGTTCAACGCTTGGTACAAAGAGTAGCAACGCGACGATTACTGTCGAAAATGGCGCTCAGTTTGCCACTGCTGGCGAAGTAAACGACAATATCAACATCCTCACGGGTGGTACGCTGGCAGCATGGAATGCGATTCAGGGTAACGATACGCTGAGCGTTTCAGGTATCGATACGGTCAACGGCAACGTCACCAACGGTGGCACACTGTTACTCAGCGCCGCCAATAACAGCGTTGGCAATAATTTCACCATTAACGGCGACTATACCGGCTCTGCGGGCAGTCAGATCGTGATGAACAGTACCCTGGGTGAAGACAACTCGCCAACCGATCATCTCACCATTACCGGCAGCAGCTTTGGCCAGTCCGACGTCAGCGTTAACAACATTGGCGGCCTGGGCGCGCAAACCGTTAACGGCATGGAAATTATCAGCGTTGGCGGCAGCTCCGAAGCCCAGTTGACCCTTGCCAAACCGGTGGTTGCCGGTGCGTGGGAATATAATCTCTATCAGCACAGCAACGGCAACTGGTACCTGGAGTCAAAGGCCACGCCTTCCGATGAACCGTCTGACAATACCGATGATGGCGATAACACCGACAACGGTGATAACACCGACAACGGCGGTAACACCGACAACGGCGGTAACACCGACAACGGCGGTAACACTGACCACGGCGGTAACACTGACAACGGCGGTAACACCGACAACGGCGGTAACACCGACAACGGCAGCAACTGCGGTCCTGAGGTCATGGCTCCGGAGGTTGGCGCTTACTTAGGCAACTACCTTGCCGCGCAGAGCATGTTCCTGCACAAGCGTGACGATCGCGATCAGATCACCTTCCGTAATGAAGAAGACCTCAACACCTGGATGTACGTCAAAGGTCGCTATCATGAAAACGATGCAGGCGGCGACAAAGTCAGCTATGACACCACCACCACCGTGCTTCAGGTAGGCAGCGACTTTATGAGCAAGCCTATGGACAACGGTATTCTGCGTGCGGGCGGCATGTTCGGGGCCGGTCAGGCGAAAACCCACTCTGATGCAAAACACAACGTGCGTGATGCGCAGGGCAAAGTGGACGGCTTTAACGTCGGCCTGTATGCAACCTGGCAGGAAGATCAGAAGCTGCGCCTGGGCAGCTACGTTGATACCTGGGCCGCCTACAGCTGGTACAACAATAAAGTGACCAGCAATCGCAACGATGAAGACTACGACAGCACCGGTTTTGCCGCTTCCGTCGAAGTGGGCCATGCGTGGGTGGTTGATTCAGAGAATGAGCGCACCTGGAAAATCGAACCGCAGGCTCAGATCGTCTACAGCTATCTGGATCAGGAAAATCATACCGATCGCGACGGCGTGCGGGTGACAACGCTGGACAACGACGGTCTGTTTGGTCGTCTGGGCGTCAAATCAAGCTACTTCCAACAGAAAGATGTGAAAGCCTGGCAGCCGTACGTTGCCGTGAACTGGCTGAAAGGTGCGGGTCAAAACGATCTGGCGTTTAACGGCGAGACTGTCAGCAACGATACGCCGGAAGATCGTGGGCAGCTGGAACTGGGCGTCACCGGTAACCTGAACGACACCACCACGCTCTCCCTGCGCGCCAGCGGCGAGTGGGGTGAAAACAGCTATGCTGCTTATGGCGGTCATATCCTGCTGAACCACCGCTGGTAATCGTTCCTGAAAGACTAAAAGCCGTGGCAAACGCCACGGCTTTTTTATTAGTTATCCAGCTCGCCCATTGATTTAACCTGATCGCGGTTGATCTGCTCGGTCTGACCCGTTTCCGCATTTTTATACGACACCAGACCGGTATCATCATCGACCTCTGGTTTTCCGTCGGTGACAATGGTTTTGCCATCGGTGGTTTTCACTGCCTGGTTAGAGGAACAGCCCGCGACGGTAAACGTAGCAGTGGCGGCAAGAAGGGTGGCGATCAGTAATTTATTTTGCATGGTGTTTTCCCCTGCTCTCAGTTGAATTTCGTTATCGACCTAATGATTTTAGGCTAACTCACTGAATGCGGATGAAAAACCAGAAGGTTCTGAAGATGGATAAAGAAAAAAGTAGGGCGGGTAAGCGAAGCGCCACCCGCCATTTGCCCGGCAGCGCTACCGCTTGCCGGGCCTACGCAGATTACTTGCTAATCTGCGCGTGCATTTCCTGAACCGAAATCACCTTCTCGGTGGCATCCGCGTTCAGCGCCATGGCTGTTGCGAAACCGCCGTTCAGGGTGGTGTCGTAGTGCACTTTGTACTGCAGCGCGCTGCGGCGAATCAGCTTGGAGTCTTCAATCGCCTGGCGGCCTGCGGTGGTGTTGATGATGTAGGTGTATTCGCCATTCTTGATACGATCCTGAATGTGCGGACGACCTTCATGCACCTTGTTCACCAGACGCGGGTTGATGCCCGCTTCACCCAGCACAATCGCCGTACCGTGGGTCGCGTCCAGTTCAAAGCCCTGCTTCAGCAGCTTGGCGGCCAGGTCAACCACGCGCTCTTTATCGCCTTCGCGAACAGAGAGCAGCGCACGGCCCGATTTTCTCATGGTTGAGCTACTGCCCAGCTGCGCCTTCGCGAACGCTTCTGCGAAGGTGCGGCCTACGCCCATCACTTCCCCGGTTGAGCGCATTTCTGGCCCTAACAGCGGGTCAACGCCCGGGAATTTGTTGAACGGCAGCACCACTTCTTTCACCGAGTAGTACGGTGGAATGATCTCTTTGGTCACGCCCTGCTGTGCCAGCGTCTGGCCTGCCATCACGCGCGCCGCCACTTTCGCCAGCGGAATACCGGTGGCTTTGGAGACGAACGGTACGGTACGTGCCGCACGCGGGTTGACTTCAATCAGGTAGACTTCGTTATCTTTCACCGCGAACTGGACGTTCATCAGGCCGCGAACCTGCAGCTCGAAGGCCAACTTCTGCACCTGCTGGCGCATCACATCCTGAATTTCCTGGCTCAGGGTGTACGCTGGCAGAGAACAGGCAGAGTCACCGGAGTGCACGCCCGCCTGCTCGATATGCTCCATAATGCCGCCAATCAGCACCATTTCGCCGTCGCAGATGGCATCAACGTCCACTTCTACCGCATCGTCGAGGAAGCGGTCGAGCAGCACTGGCGCATCGTTGGAGACGCTCACCGCCGTCTGGAAGTAGCGACGCAGGTCGGCTTCGTCGTAGACGATTTCCATCGCGCGGCCGCCCAGCACGTAGGAAGGACGCACCACCAGCGGGTAGCCAATCTCTTTCGCCTTCTCTACGGCCTGTTCGATGGCCGTCACCGTGGCGTTCGCCGGCTGTTTCAGCTTCAGACGGTCAACCGCCTGCTGGAAACGCTCGCGGTCTTCCGCACGGTCAATCGCATCCGGGCTGGTACCGATAACCGGTACGCCTGCCGCTTCCAGCGCGCGCGCCAGCTTCAGCGGAGTCTGGCCACCGTACTGCACGATAACGCCTTTTGGCTTCTCGATGCGCACGATTTCCAGCACGTCTTCCAGGGTAACCGGCTCGAAGTAGAGGCGGTCGGAGGTATCGTAGTCGGTGGAGACGGTTTCCGGGTTACAGTTGACCATGATGGTCTCGTAACCGTCTTCGCGCAGCGCCAGCGAGGCGTGTACGCAGCAGTAGTCGAACTCGATGCCCTGGCCGATACGGTTTGGACCACCGCCCAGCACCATAATCTTGTCGCGGTCGACGGACGGGTTCGCTTCGCACTCGTCTTCATAGGTGGAGTACATGTACGCGGTGTCGGTCGAGAATTCAGCCGCACAGGTGTCCACGCGCTTGTAGACCGGGTGCAGGTCATACTGGTCACGCAGCTTGCGGATTTCCGCTTCACGCACGCCCGCCAGCTTAGCCAGACGCGCATCGGCGAAGCCTTTACGCTTCAGCACACGCAGGAAGTCAGCGTCCAGGCCGTTGATGCCCAGCTCGGCCACTTTCTCTTCCAGACGCACCAGCTCTTCAATCTGCACCAGGAACCAGCGGTCGATGTTAGTCAGGTTGAACACGCCGTCGACGGACAGGCCGGCACGGAAGGCATCGGCGATGTACCAGATACGCTCTGCGCCCGCGTCTTTCAGCTCGCGGCGGATTTTGGTCAGCGCTTCCGGGTCGTCCAGGCTCACTTTCGGGTCGAAACCGGTCGCACCCACTTCCAGACCGCGCAGCGCTTTTTGCAGGGATTCCTGCTGCGTGCGGCCAATCGCCATCACTTCCCCGACAGATTTCATCTGGGTGGTCAGACGGTCGTTCGCGCCTGCAAATTTCTCGAAGTTAAAGCGTGGAATTTTGGTCACAACGTAGTCGATGGATGGCTCGAAGGACGCAGGGGTGCGGCCACCGGTGATGTCGTTCATCAGCTCGTCGAGGGTATAACCCACCGCCAGTTTCGCCGCCACTTTCGCAATCGGGAAGCCGGTCGCTTTAGAGGCCAGCGCGGAGGAGCGGGACACGCGCGGGTTCATTTCGATAACAATCAGGCGGCCGGTTTTCGGGTTCACGGAGAACTGCACGTTTGAACCACCGGTTTCCACGCCGATTTCACGCAGTACCGCCATCGAGGCGTTACGCATGATTTGGTACTCTTTGTCGGTCAGCGTCTGGGCTGGCGCAACGGTGATGGAGTCGCCGGTGTGGATACCCATCGCATCGAAGTTTTCGATGGAGCAGACGATGATGCAGTTGTCGTTTTTATCACGCACCACTTCCATCTCGTACTCTTTCCAGCCAATCAGCGATTCATCAATCAGCAGCTCTTTGGTTGGAGAGAGATCCAGACCGCGTTCGCAAATTTCTTCGAACTCTTCACGGTTGTAAGCGATACCGCCGCCGGTGCCGCCCATGGTGAACGATGGACGGATGATGCACGGATAGCCCACGTCAGCCGCAACGGCCAGCGCTTCTTCCATGTTGTGTGCGATACCGGAGCGCGCGGTGTCGAGGCCGATTTTCTTCATCGCCACGTCGAAGCGGCGACGGTCTTCGGCTTTATCAATCGCGTCGGCGGTCGCACCAATCATGGTGACGCCGAATTCGGCCAGCACGCCCTGACGCTCCAGCTCGAGCGCGCAGTTCAGCGCCGTCTGGCCGCCCATGGTTGGCAGCACCGCGTCCGGACGCTCTTTCTCGATGATTTTACGCACCACTTCCCAGTGAATCGGCTCGATGTAGGTCGCATCTGCCATTTCCGGGTCGGTCATGATGGTAGCCGGGTTAGAGTTAACCAGGATGACGCGGTAACCCTCTTCACGCAGGGCTTTACATGCCTGCGCGCCGGAGTAGTCGAATTCGCAGGCCTGGCCGATGACGATCGGGCCAGCGCCAAGGATCAGGATGCTTTTTATGTCTGTACGTTTTGGCATTGTCTTCTCGGCTCCTGATTATTTAGCGGTCTTACGGTATTGCTCGATAAGTTCGATGAAGTGATCGAACAGCGGCGCGGCGTCGTGTGGGCCCGGGCTGGCTTCAGGATGCCCCTGGAAGCTGAACGCTGGCTTATCGGTACGATGAATCCCCTGCAGGGTGCCATCGAACAGCGACTTATGGGTCACGCGCAGGTTAGCCGGCATTGAGGCCTCATCGACGGCAAAGCCGTGGTTCTGCGCGGTGATCATCACCGTGTTGTTATCGATATCTTTCACCGGGTGGTTACCACCGTGGTGGCCGAACTTCATTTTGACGGTGTTCGCACCGCTCGCCAGCGCCAGCAGCTGATGGCCGAGGCAGATGCCGAATACCGGAATGTCGGTTTCCAGGAAGGACTTGATGGCAGCGATGGCGTAATCGCACGGCGCCGGGTCGCCAGGGCCGTTGGACAGGAAAATACCGTCCGGATTCATCTTCAGTACGTCTTCAGCAGACGTTTGTGCTGGCACTACCGTCAGGCGGCAGCCGCGGTCAACCAGCATGCGCAGGATGTTGCGCTTGGCGCCGAAATCGTAGGCCACCACGTGGAACGGCAGCTCGCTCTCTTTTTTCGCTTCCGGCAGGTCGCCTTCCAGCGTCCAGCTACCCTGCGTCCAGCTGTAGGCTTCTGCGGTAGTCACTTCTTTCGCCAGGTCCATGCCGTTCAGGCCCGGGAAGGCTTTCGCTTTTTCCAGCGCCAGCGTCGCATCGAGGTTATCACCCGCGATGATGCAGCCGTTCTGTGCACCCTTCTCGCGCAGCAGACGCGTTAACTTACGGGTATCGATATCGGCAATCGCCACGATGTTATGGCGCTTCAGGTAAGAAGAGAGGTCTTCGGTATTGCGGAAGTTGCTGGCAATCAGCGGCAGGTCACGAATGACAAGGCCTTGCGCATGTACCTGAGAGGATTCTTCGTCAGCCGCATTGGTGCCGACATTGCCGATATGAGGATAAGTAAGAGTAACGATTTGGCGAGAATAGGAAGGATCAGTGAGGATTTCTTGATAACCGGTCATTGAAGTATTGAAAACGACTTCCCCAACCGCCGAACCCGTTGCCCCTATGGCCCGACCGATAAACTGGGTTCCGTCTTCCAGAACCAATAGCGCTGACTTAATCAAAACACCCTCCAGAGAATATTCACTCACTTTATTTGCATATTAATTCATAACCATGTCATGGATCAATGCAAATGTGTTGCCAGCGGATTTTTGGCAAACGGCGGCATTCTGGAGATTTGGTGGGTAAAAGTCAACTTAAAACCGATATTTTGTTTAGTATTTTGCGTATCTGACGAGGTGAGTGAAGCTTAAGCGACAAAAAGATCAGGTAAATCACTGCGGAAAACGCTTGCGCACCGGGTTTAATGAAAAATGAGTAGGCACGGCATCAAAAAGTGGACCAAATGGTCAAAATTTATATTTTAGCAACGAGAATAAAGGGGAATAGCTATACTTTCAAGGCTAAAGGAACGAAATAAGCACGAAACAGATAAAATAAAAGGGCAATAAATTATTGCCCTATGCAATCAAAGGATTACGACTGCAATAACCACATCACGATGGGTAATAATGCTTACAGATTGTTGAGATCAAGCACATCTCTCATATCAAAAAGACCATTTTTCTTCTCTTTCAGCCACAAGGCGGATCGAACGGCACCATTGGCAAACGTCATTCGGCTGGACGCTTTATGCGTAATCTCGACGCGCTCGCCGATATCGGCGAACATCGCGGTATGTTCGCCGACGATGTCACCCGCCCGGACGGTTGCGAAACCAATGGTGCCCGGCACGCGCTCCCCGGTGTGGCCTTCGCGGGCATAGACCGCGCAGTCTTTTAAATCTTTATCAAGTGCATGAGCAATCGCTTCGCCCATTGCCAGCGCCGTGCCTGATGGCGCATCAACCTTATAGCGGTGGTGAGCTTCGACAATCTCAATATCGGTGTAGTTGCCCATCACCTTCGCCGCCTTCTCCAGCAGCTTCAGCATGACGTTAACGCCCACGCTAAAGTTTGCGGCGAAGACAATCGCAATCTCTTTGGATGCATCCTGGATAGCCTGCTTGCCCGCATCGTCAAAACCGGTGGTGCCGATCACCATCCCCTTGCCGTGCTGGCGGCAAAACGCCAGATGCGTGAGCGTCCCTTCAGGACGGGTAAAATCGATGAACACATCGAAGTCATCTTTAACCGCGTCCAGGCTGCTTTGTACGGTGACGCCGGTCTTTCCCGCGCCCGCCAGCTCGCCAGCATCGGTCCCCAGAAGCGATGAACCGTCACGCTCCAGCGCCGCGCCAAGTGCTACGCCATCCATCTGAAGTGCCGCCTGAATCAGCTGACGGCCCATACGTCCACCCGCGCCCGCAATGGCGACACGGATCTGTGCATCATGCATAGTTATTCTCTTACGTTAAAATGATGTAAACCGTTTTCAGATTAACCAGCCTTTCTGAGCACTGCCAACTGAAAACACCAATAATTAGAATTTAACGTGAAACCGACTTAAATATCAGTAAAAGACATGATTTTGTCGTCACGATAAAGTAACGGGTAAAAAAAAGGCCAGCACAGGAGGTGCTGGCCTTTCATCAGA
The DNA here is from genome assembly GCF_047531125.1 of Enterobacter sp. HK-058-C-ECC. Classification (NCBI taxonomy): domain Bacteria; kingdom Pseudomonadati; phylum Pseudomonadota; class Gammaproteobacteria; order Enterobacterales; family Enterobacteriaceae; genus Enterobacter; species Enterobacter sp. HK-058-C-ECC. The sequence continues at coordinate 163,320 of NZ_JBLKCH010000006.1, read as the reverse complement.
AAAGGGACTATTCGACTTCGCGGGCGTCGATTCTCAGCTCTTTCGGCACTTCGAAAACAATATTCTCTTCGCGTCCTTCCAGCGGCACCGCTTCGCCGCCGCCCAGCTCCTGCAGACGGGAAATGACGTTTTGTACCAGAATATCGGGCGCGGATGCCCCGGCCGTCACGCCTACGCAGGCCGCGTCTTTAACCCACACTTCCTGAATATCCGTGGCATCGTCGATCAGGAACGCCGCCTTCCCCATTCGCTGTGCCAGTTCAGCCAGACGGTTAGAGTTGGAGGAGTTCTTAGAGCCGACCACCAGCACCACGTCCGCCTGTTCAGCCAGTGCGCGCACCGCTTCCTGACGATTGGTGGTGGCGTAGCAGATGTCGTCCTTGCGCGGCCCGACGATTTTCGGGAAGCGCTGACGCAGGGCATCAATCACGTCTGAGGTATCGTCGACGGAGAGCGTCGTCTGGGTCATAAACGACAGGCGCGCTTCGTTTTTCACGTTCAGCGTGAAGACATCTTCAGGCGACTCCACCAGGTACATTCCCCCTTCAGGGTTGCTGTACTGGCCCATGGTGCCCTCGACTTCCGGGTGGCCAGCATGGCCAATCAGGATCGACTCTTCACCACGGCGGCTGGCGCGCGCCACTTCCATATGCACCTTGGTCACCAATGGGCAGGTGGCATCGAAGACGGTCAGATCGCGGCTTTTGGCTTCGTTACGGACCGCCTGAGAGACGCCGTGCGCGGAGAAAATCAGGATCGCACCGTCCGGCACTTCGCTGATCTGCTCGATAAAGATGGCACCGCGTTCGCGCAGGCTGTCGACCACGTAGCGGTTATGCACCACTTCGTGACGTACATAAATCGGCGCGCCGTAAATCTCCAGCGCGTTTTCAACAATGCTGATAGCGCGGTCTACACCGGCGCAGAAGCCGCGCGGGTTAGCCAACAGGATCTGCATTTCAGGCCTCCAGTGCCGGATCGATTTCCAGCACTTCAACATCAAAATGAACGGTACGCCCTGCAAGCGGATGGTTGAAGTCAACGGTAATCGAGTCGCCGTTGATTTCGCGGATCACGCCAGGCATTTCGCTGCCGTCCATAGCGGTAAAGAGCATAATCGCGCCGATTTCCGGTTCACCTGCGTCCATAAACTCGCGGCGCGAGAAATACTGGATCAGGTCCGGGCTTGGCACGCCAAATGCCGCATCCGGCTCCAGCGAAAAGGCTTTTTTCTCGCCCTCTTTCAGGCCCAGAAGCTGCTGCTCAAGACCTTCAGACAGGGAGGTATCGCCAAGACGAAACAGGGCCGGTTTGCCGTTATTGCGGGTGGACTCAGCCGTTGAACCATCATCCAGCTTCAGCGTGAAGTGAACGAGAACCGCGCTGTTGCTCTGTACGGATTTAGACATGCAAATTGCTCGCTTGTTTTGGGTCACCTGTTGCCCGGTGGCGCTACGCTTACCGGGCCTACGGGAAGCCACAAATTCTGTAGGCCGGGTAAGCGTAGCGCCACCCGGCATTGATGCTTACGCCTGCTCTTTCGCAGCGGGTTTAGGCAAGAAGCCTTCCAGCACGATTAACGCCGCACCGATGCAAATGGCGCTATCAGCGAGGTTAAAGGTCGCGAAGTGCCAGTCGCCGACGTAGAAGTCGATCATATCGACCACAAAGCCGTGCCACAGGCGATCAAACAGGTTGCCCAGCGCGCCGCCAATGATCAGCGCGTAGGCGATGTTATTCAGCTTTTGCGTTGCCTTCGAGCGGTACATCAGCACCGCCAGGATCACGCAGATACCGAGAGCGATACCCGCAAAGAACCAGCGCTGCCAGCCACCGCTGTCAGCAAGGAAACTGAACGCCGCACCGTAATTGCGCGCGTAGTGCAGGTTAAGCGACGGGAACAGCGGGACCGTCTCCCCCAGAGCAAAGTTCTGGAGGATCAGGAACTTGCTGCCCAGATCAATAATCAGCACCACCACAACCAGCCACAGCCAGCGCAGTCCTGTTGAACAGAGAGTTTTACTCATCAGGCAAACTTACGTTTTTCGCCGTCACCGGCGACGTTGCTTACACAGCGTCCGCAGATGTCTGCGTGTTCCGCCACCTGACCGACATCGGTGGTGTAATGCCAGCAACGCGGGCATTTCTCACCGTCGGCTTTGCTCAGCGCGACCTTCAGTCCTTTGAGCAGTTCGCTCTGCTGAGCATCAGCAGAAGCCTCGGCATAATCCGCAACTTTCGCACCGGAGGTCAACAGGACAAATCGTAATTCATCGCCCAGCGCCGTCAGCTTCGCCGCCAGCTCTGGCTCCGCGTACAGGGTTACTGCCGCTTCCAGAGAGCCGCCGACTTTCTTATCAGCACGCGCCTGCTCGATAACCTTGTTCACTTCGCCACGTACTTTCAGCAGCTCGTCCCAGAAGGCATCGTTCATCGCTTCGGTGCTGGAGAGATCGAACAGACCTTCGTACCACTCGCCGGTGAAGACATACTTCTCACGGTCGCCCGGTAAATAGCCCCAGATTTCATCCGCGGTGAAGGACATGATCGGCGCCATCCAGCGTACCAGCGCTTCTGCGATATGGAACAGTGCGGTCTGGCAGCTACGACGCGCCACGCTGTCCGCTTTCGCGGTGTACTGGCGGTCTTTGATGATGTCGAGGTAGAACGAGCCCATCTCAATGGAGCAGAAGCGCATCAGGCGCTGCACAACTTCATGGAAGTCATAAGACTCGTAGGCCTTCAGGATATCTTCCTGCGCCGCTTTCGCGCAGCCTACCGCCCAGCGGTCCAGCACGACCATCTCTTCCGGTTTCACCATGTCTTTTGCCGGATCGAACCCGTTCAGGTTCGCCAGCAGGAAGCGCGCGGTGTTACGGATACGACGATAGCTGTCGGCAGCGCGTTTCAGGATCTCGTCAGACACCGCCATTTCGCCGGTGTAGTCGGTCGATGCCACCCACAGACGCAGAATGTCTGCGCCCAGTTTGTTCATCACATCCTGCGGAGAAACGGTGTTACCGATGGATTTGGACATCTTACGGCCCTGACCATCCACGGTGAAGCCGTGAGTCAGTACCTGACGGTAAGGCGCTTTACCCTTCATGGCGGTAGAGATCATCAGAGATGACATGAACCAGCCGCGGTGTTGGTCAGACCCTTCCAGATACATATCGGCAGCGTGACCGGCAAACTCCGGACGCACGTCAACCACGGAGGAGTGGGTAGACCCGGAATCGAACCACACGTCCAGGGTATCCGGCACTTTCTCGTAGTTATCCGCATCAGCGCCCAGGATGTCACGGGCGTCGAGATCCCACCACGCCTGAATGCCGTCAACTTCGACGCGCTTCGCCACTTCTTCCATCAGTTCCAGGGTGTTCGGGTGCAGCTCATGCGTCTCTTTATGCACGAACAGCGACATCGGCACACCCCAGGTACGCTGACGGGAGATACACCAGTCAGGACGGTTAGCCACCATGGATTCGATACGCGCCTGGCCCCAGTCCGGGATCCACTGCACGCCTTTGATCTCTTTCAGAGACTGCTCGCGCAGGCCCTTCTGATCCATGCTCACGAACCACTGCGGGGTCGCACGGAAGATGATCGGGGTCTTGTGACGCCAGCAGCACGGATAGCTGTGCTGCATTTTTTCAACGTGCAGCAGCGCGCCGCTGGTACGCAGCATGTCGACGATAATGTCGTTCGCTTTGAAGACGTTGATACCGTCCAGCGCCGGGTAGGTGCCAGGCAGGTAAGAACCGTCCGGGCCAACCGGGTTAGCGATTTCCAGACCGTACTTCAGGCTGATGTTGTAGTCGTCAGGACCGTGGCCACCGGCGGTATGTACCGCACCGGTACCCGCTTCCAGCGTCACGTGGTCGCCGAGGATCGCCGGAACGTCGAAGTCCAGGAACGGGTGTTTGAAGCGCATCAGCTCCAGGGCGTCACCTTTCACGGTGCCCAGCACGGTGTAGTCAGTGATATGCGCGCGCTTCAGCACGCTCTCAACCAGATCTTTCGCCAGGATAACCGCCTGACCGTCAATCTGCACCAGCGCGTATTCGAACTCACCGGACAGGGAGATCGCACGGTTGGCAGGCAGAGTCCACGGGGTGGTGGTCCAGATCACCAGAGAGATCGGGCCGTTTACCGAGGCGACGCCAAATTTGGCTTTTACCGCATCCTGATCCACCGCGTGGAAGGCCACGTCGATAGACGGAGAGGTTTTGTCGTAATACTCCACTTCCGCTTCTGCCAGCGCAGAACGGCAGTCCACGCACCAGTGCACCGGCTTTGCGCCTTTGTGCAGGTGGCCGTTACCGATGATTTTGCCCAGCGCACGGATAATGTTGGCTTCCGTTTTGAAGTCCATGGTCAGGTACGGGTGCGACCAGTCGCCCAGCACGCCCAGACGGATGAAGTCAGCACGCTGACCGTCAACCTGCGTGGCTGCGTATTCGCGGCACTTCGCACGGAACTCGGCGGCGGTGAACTTCTCACCTGGCTTGCCGAACTCTTGCTCGACTTTCAGCTCGATTGGCAGACCGTGGCAGTCCCAGCCCGGAACGTAAGGCGAGTCATAGCCCGCGAGTCCTTTGGACTTCACGATAATGTCTTTCAGAATCTTGTTAACCGAGTGACCAATATGAATGCTGCCATTCGCATAGGGAGGGCCATCATGCAGAATGAAGGTTTTTTTGCCTTTTTTGGCTGCACGAATGATGCCGTACAGGTCATCATCAGTCCAACGCGCCAGCATTCCCGGTTCGCGCTTGGCGAGATCGCCGCGCATCGGGAACCCTGTTTCCGGCAAATTCAGGGTTGATTTATAGTCACTCATCAGATTCTCGGTTCCGTATTTATCACGTAGGCAGTTAAGCCGGTTCTAAAGCCCAAAAAACTCGCGGGCCGTCAATTCATCTCGCGCAATTTGCGCTTTGAGTTCATCCAGCGAACCAAATCGCTGCTCATTGCGTATTTTTTTACGCAGTATTACATCTATATGGCGACCATACAGGTCCATTACAACGTCCAGCAGGTGCACTTCTAGCTGTTGACGCACACCGGCGACGGTCGGACGCGTGCCAATATTGGCGACGCCGTAGAACGGCTTATCGCCCAGTCCTGCCACTTCTACCGCATAGACCCCTTTAACCGGGGAAACCTGACGACGCAGCGGTATATTCGCCGTCGGGAAACCTATCGTGCGGCCCAGCGCATCGCCATGGACCACGCGGCCAGAGATGGTGAACGGATGCCCCAGCAGGGTTTCTGCCGTATCCAGTTCGTCATCGGCCAGTGCCCGGCGTACCGCCGTGCTGCTGACGCGCACGCCGCCTTCACAGAAGGTCATCGCGCTGGTGACGTCAAAACCGTACTCCAGACCAGCCTTCTGTAATAGCAAGAAATCGCCCTGACGACCAGCGCCAAAGCGGAAATCATCGCCCACGGCAAGAAACTGCACGCCAAGACGCTTAACCAGCAGGTCGCTGACGAAATTTTGTGCTGTCAGCGCGGCAAAGCGGCGATCGAAACGTACGCACAATACGTAGTCCACGCCGGACTCAGCCAGATAGCGCAACTTCTCGCGCAGGCGTGTAAGACGGGCGGGAGATTTATCGCCCGCGAACAGCTCCAGCGGCTGCGGTTCGAAAATCATCACTACAACGGGCAGACCGCGGGCCTCCCCTTCTTTACGCAATCCCTGCAACAGCGCCTGATGACCACGATGCACGCCGTCGAAATTACCAATGGTCAGCACGCACCCGTGCGGGGCTCTGCTGAGATTATGTATGCCGCGTATCAGCTTCATGTCTGGCTCAAAACAGTGAAAATCGCCAAAGTATACCTTGTACAGCGGTTAAGGTTAACCGGCGATTGTTCGTGCAAAACAGAAAGCCGTAATGATTTCATCAGGCTGACCTTTCGCAGCGAAAAAATCTGCTCGCGAACTGCGATTTTTATGCCGAAAAGCTGTATTCACGAACAACAAGCTGGTAGAATCCTGCGCCATCACTACGTAACGTAGCGTCGCCACATTAACGGCGCTTATTTGCACAAATCCATTGACAAAAGAAGGTATAGAGGGCATATTCCTCGGCCTTTGAATTGTCCACATAGATCATATTTGGGAGTTGGACCTTGGCTAATATCAAATCAGCTAAGAAACGTGCCGTACAGTCTGAGAAGGCTCGTAAGCACAACGCAAGCCGTCGCTCTATGATGCGTACCTTCATCAAGAAAGTATACGCAGCTATCGAAGCTGGCGACAAAGCTGCTGCGCAGAACGCATTTAACGAAATGCAACCAATCGTGGATCGTCAGGCTGCTAAAGGTCTGATCCACAAAAACAAAGCAGCGCGTCATAAAGCAAACCTGACCGCGCAGATCAACAAACTGGCTTAATCGCCGCTTGTTGTTGCTTGTTTTAAAAGAACCCGCTTAACGCGGGTTTTTTTATGTCTTCAGATTGCCGGTGGCGTAAACAGCGCCGAGTAGTCACGGTTACAGATTCGCTGTACCGCGGGGTGCTGAATCATTCTTTCGGCAAATATGGCGTGATACTCCTCCATCACGTTATCCACTCTGCCTATCTCCGTAATCTTGTCATCCGAATAGAGATCGTGCGCGTAGAGCGTCGGCGCAACAAAGATGGCGTTGTGCGCTTCACCAAAGGCTTTCATCAGCGCCGCATCGTCGAACTCGCCGAGGATTTCCACCTTCAGCCCCTGGGAATTAAACCAGTTCAGCAGCTTGCGTCCGAGCATGGAACGCCTTCCCGGCACCAGCAGGCGACGCTCTTCCAGGCAGGCCGGGAAGGGTTTCTCCGGCGGCGGATTAATGCACCAGAAGCTCACGCCGCATTCACCAATCTTCACCGAGAACAAGCCTTCCTGCTGCGTGGAGTCAATCGGGCAGTCCGAGATAATCATGTCCAGCTTGTGCTGGCTTAGCTGTTCCAGCAGCATCTCGTGAGTGGATTCAAAGCAGCGAAGATGAATTTGTTCATCTTCAACCACCGCTGCGTCCAGCACGCCGCTCACCAGCCGTTTGGACAGCGCATCCGCCACGCCAACATCAAAGAGCAGGTTCGACTCTTTGCGATAGTTAACGATATCCAGCATCTCCTGGCTCAGGGTGAACATCTTGTCCGCGTAGCGGAAAACCAGTTCACCCAGTTCGCTGGGTTCAATCCCGCGCCCCTTACGCTTGAACAGCTTGCCCTGCAAACGCTCTTCCAGCGCCTTAATTTGCCCGGTGATGGTTTGCGGCGTCAGGTAGAGCGCCTCTGCTGCCCCGACCACCGATCCCTGTTTATAGACGTGCCAGAAGTAGTAAAGATGGTTGTAATTCAAATGAGACATCGCGTCTTCTCTCCCTGAGTGTGTATCGGGAGAAGGCTCGCCTCCTCCCGGTGTTCCGTTATGCCTGGACGGCCTGTCCGGACAATTTTACCTTCAGCAAGGTATAACCGATTACCGCGGCCAGTAATGACCCGATAAGAATGCCGAGTTTCGCCCAGACGATCAGCTCAGGCGCATGCGCGCCAAACGCCAGCGTCGAGATAAAGATCGACATCGTAAACCCGATACCACACAGCACGCCGACGGCCATAATCTGCTTAAACGTGGTGCCGTGCGGCAATGACGCCAGCTTCAGTTTCGTCGCCAGCCAGCAGAAAAGACTAATACCCAGCGGCTTACCGATAAACAGCCCGGCAATAATGCCCAGCGGCAGCACGGACGTTAGCCCGTCCAGCGTCACCCCGCCGAGGGAAACGCCCGCGTTGGCAAACGCAAACAGCGGCAGGATCATAAAGGCGACCCACGGGTGCAGAACATGCTCCAGCTGTTTGGCAGGCGACTTGCCGTCCTGTGGCTTCAGCGGCACGAAGAAGCCGACGATCACCCCAGCCAGCGTGGCATGCACGCCTGATTTCAGCACCGCCGTCCACAGCACCATCCCCACGAGGATGTAGATACCGATGCGGCGCACATTAAAGATGTTCAGCAGCGCCAGCACCGCAATCGCCCCGGCAGCCACGCTCAGGGACAGGATCGACAGATCGCTGGTGTAGAACAGCGCGATAATCACAATGGCGCCAAGGTCATCAATAATCGCCAGCGCCATCAGGAAGATTTTCAGGGCTACCGGCACGCGGCTTCCCAGCAAGGCCAGCACCCCGAGCGCAAAAGCGATATCCGTCGCAGCCGGGATTGCCCAGCCGTGACGTGCGATCGGATCCTGCCAGGTGAACGCCAGAAAGAGCAGCGCCGGCACCACCATCCCGCCGAGCGCAGCAATGACCGGGAACGCCGCACGCTGGCGGCTGGCAAGCGACCCCAGCACCAGCTCGCGCTTGACCTCAAGCCCCACAAGCAGGAAGAACACCGCCATCAGCGCATCGTTGATCCACAGCAGCATGTTCTTGTTGATTTCCAGCGCCCCGACCTTCAGTTCAACGGGCGTTTCCAGAAAAGCATGATACAGATCGCGGGTCAATCCGACGTTGGCCAGTACCATCGCGGCCGCAGCAGCCATAATCAGGATCACGCCGCCGGATGCCTCACTGCTAAAGAAACGGTGTAGTAATTTCACTTTAGTTCTCTCTTTTACAACAATACCTCGATAAAACCATAATACCAAGCCAGATAACTCGGCAAAAACAGATTAATATTGAGTATAGATTCAGTTTAACCGAGCAATATCGACAAAAAGAAAAAGCCCGGAATCGCTTCCGGGCTTTTGCGGATGAAAACCAGCTGATCGATTAGCGGGTCAAATCATCGAAGAATTTTTTGACGCCATCGAAGAAGCTTTTGGAGCGCGGGCTGTTTTTCTCACCCGTCGGGCCACCGAAGCTCTCCTGCAACTCTTTCAACAGCTGTTTCTGCTTGTCGTTCAGGCCAACCGGCGTTTCCACGACGACGCGGCAAAGCAGGTCGCCCTGCGCACCACCACGAACGGATTTAACGCCTTTACCGCGCATGCGGAACAGCTTACCGGTCTGGGTCTCGCCCGGGATCTTCAGATTGACGCGACCATCCAGCGTCGGTACTTCGATTTCGCCACCGAGTGCCGCCATCGCGAAGTTGATCGGCACTTCACAGTACAGGTTGTTCCCTTCACGCTCGAAAATCGCGTGCTGCTTCACCTGCACCTGAACGTACAGATCGCCTGCCGGTGCGCCGTGTTCGCCTGCTTCACCTTCACCCGCCAGACGGATGCGGTCGCCCGTATCGACGCCAGCTGGGATCTTAACGGACAGGGTCTTGGTTTTCTCAACGCGACCGTGGCCGTGGCACTTGGTGCACGGATCTTTAATCAGCGTACCGCGACCGTGACAGTGCGGACAGGCCTGCTGTACCGCGAAGAAGCCCTGACGCATCTGCACCTGGCCGGAACCGTGACAGGTTGGACAGGTCTGCGGCTGCGTACCCGCTTTCGCGCCGCTGCCGTGACAGACGTCACACTCTTCCAGCGTCGGAATACGGATCTCTTTGGTGACACCGCGAACGGCCTCTTCCAGCGTCAGATCCATGTTGTAGCGCAGATCCGCGCCGCGCGCCGCGCGCTGACGACCACGACCGCCGCCGAAGATATCGCCAAACACATCGCCAAAGATATCGCTGAAGTCAGCGCCGCCGCCAAAGCCGCCGCCACCGAATCCACCGCCGCCCATGCCGCCCTGTTCAAAGGCTGCGTGACCGTACTGGTCATAGGCCGCACGTTTTTGTGCATCGGTCAGGACTTCATAGGCTTCTTTGATCTCTTTAAATTTGGCTTCAGCCTCTTTGTCACCCTGGTTACGGTCCGGGTGGAATTTCATGGCCAGGCGCTTATACGCCTTTTTGATTTCACGCTCTTCCGCAGTTTTCGGAACGCCTAAAATCTCGTAATAGTCTTGCTTTGCCATTGGTTTTTTTAAGCCCCTTAACATGCGAGCACGGGCGTGGAGAGTTCTCCTACGCCCGTGCCGATTAATTACCCTGCATCAGGGCGATTATTTTTTGTCTTTAACTTCTTCGAACTCAGCGTCGACAACGTCGTCGTCTTTCGCGTTGTTCGCAGAAGCGTCAGCGCCCGCCTGCTGTTGAGCGTGCTGCTGCTGAGCGATTTCCATCAGCTTCTGGGAAGCCTGTGCCAGCTCCTGCATCTTCGCTTCGATGTCCGCTTTGTCTTCGCCTTTCAGAGACGTTTCCAGCGCGCTCAGTGCAGTTTCGATAGCAGTTTTGTCTTCCGCTGGCAGCTTATCGCCGGCTTCTTCAACCTGCTTACGGGTGCTGTGCAGCAGATGGTCACCCTGGTTACGGGTCTGAACCAGCTCTTCGAACTTACGGTCGGATTCCGCGTTAGCTTCGGCATCGCGAACCATTTTTTCGATTTCTGCTTCGTTCAGGCCAGAAGATGCCTTGATGGTGATCTTCTGCTCTTTACCGCTGTTTTTGTCTTTCGCAGACACGTGCAGGATACCGTCAGCATCGATGTCGAAGGTGACTTCGATCTGTGGCATGCCGCGCGGTGCCGGGTTAATACCGTCCAGGTTGAACTGACCCAGAGATTTGTTATCCGCCGCACGCTTACGCTCACCCTGCAGCACATGGATGGTTACCGCAGACTGGTTGTCTTCAGCGGTAGAGAACACCTGGCTGTGCTTGGTTGGGATGGTGGTGTTTTTGTTGATGAGCGCCGTCATCACACCGCCCATGGTTTCGATACCCAGAGACAGCGGGGTAACGTCCAGCAGCAGTACGTCTTTCACTTCACCGGTCAGTACGCCACCCTGAACCGCAGCACCAATTGCCACCGCTTCGTCCGGGTTAACGTCTTTACGTGGCTCTTTACCAAAGAACTCAGCCACTTTCTTCTGGACCATTGGCATACGGGTCTGGCCACCAACGAGGATAACGTCGTTGATATCAGACACGGACAGGCCAGCGTCCTGCAGAGCAACTTTCAGCGGCTCGATAGAACGGTTCACCAGGTCTTCTACCAGGCTTTCCAGTTTCGCACGGGTCACTTTGATGTTCATGTGTTTAGGACCGGTCGCGTCTGCGGTGATGTACGGCAGGTTCACGTCGGTCTGCTGAGCGGAAGACAGCTCGATCTTCGCTTTCTCAGCGGCTTCTTTCAGGCGCTGCATAGCCAGCGGGTCGTTACGCAGGTCAATGCCCTGATCTTTCTTGAACTCGTCAACGAGGTAGTTGATCAGACGGGTATCGAAGTCTTCACCACCCAGGTGGGTATCACCGTTGGTTGCCAGAACTTCGAAGGTTTTTTCGCCGTCAACTTCGTCGATTTCGATAATAGAGATATCGAAGGTACCACCACCCAGGTCGTAGACCGCGATAGTACGGTTGCCAACTTCTTTATCCAGACCGTAAGCCAGTGCAGCCGCGGTTGGTTCGTTGATGATACGTTTTACTTCCAGACCTGCGATACGGCCAGCATCTTTGGTTGCCTGACGCTGAGCATCGTTGAAGTAGGCAGGAACGGTGATAACAGCTTCCGTTACCGGCTCACCCAGGTAATCTTCAGCGGTTTTCTTCATTTTTTTCAGCACTTCAGCAGAAATCTGCGGTGGTGCCGTTTTGGTGCCTTTCACATCAAGCCATGCATCGCCGTTATCTGCTGCGATGATTTTGTAAGGCATGATGGAAACGTCACGCTGAACTTCTTCGTCCTGGAAGCGGCGGCCGATCAGGCGTTTAATCGCAAACAGGGTGTTTTGCGGGTTTGTCACTGCCTGACGTTTAGCCGGCTGACCAACCAGAGTTTCACCATCCTGGGTATAAGCAATGATAGAAGGCGTGGTGCGATCGCCCTCGGCGTTCTCCAGCACGCGTGCAGTAGTGCCATCCATAATCGCTACACAAGAGTTGGTTGTACCCAGGTCGATACCAATAATTTTACCCATCTAAACGTCTCCACTAAAAATTCAGTCAACATGTGGTTGTGTACCTGTAATAAGGGCAGAACGTGCTTTTTCAACTGCCCAGATTTGATTTTTTTCAGGTCCACACACTGCGGTTGACTACAAGATGGGGTCGCGACGGCATCCATCAAGGGGGAATGATAAAAAAAATTTTAATTTCACCCTGATGAGATCATAGACGCCATCGATTGCGCCCATTATGATGCCGCGCCCCGTCAGGGAGAACTGACGCGGGTTTAACCATTTCACCATATTAATGATGATTTTTTTGAGGACTTATGGGCAACACTAAGTTGGCTAATCCGGCTCCGCTGGGCCTGATGGGTTTTGGCATGACCACTATTCTGCTGAACCTGCACAATATCGGGATGTTCCCGATGGATGGCATCATCCTGGCGATGGGCATTTTTTACGGCGGTATCGCGCAAATTTTCGCGGGCCTGCTGGAATATAAGAAAGGCAATACTTTCGGCTTAACCGCCTTCACCTCTTACGGTTCTTTCTGGCTGACCCTGGTTGCCATTCTGCTGCTGCCTAAAATGGGCATGGCAGACGCGGCAAACGCCCACTTCCTGGGCGTTTACCTGGGCCTGTGGGGCGTCTTCACCCTGTTCATGTTCTTCGGTACCCTGAAAGGCAACCGCATGCTGCAGTTCGTCTTCCTGAGCCTGACCGTCCTGTTCGCCCTGCTGGCGATTGGTCACCTCGTGGATAACGAAGGCATCGTTCATGTTGCAGGCTGGATTGGTCTGGTTTGCGGCGCAAGCGCTATCTACCTGGCAATGGGTGAAGTGCTGAACGAGCAGTTTGACCGCACCGTTCTACCGATTGGTGAAAAACACTGATCCTTCTGTCGTGTCCGCCTCGCGGGCACGACATCCCTTCTTCTGCCCCAGCCAAATCCCTAATACCAGCCCCATCACCGACAGCGCCAGCACGTACCAGGCCGGAGCCATAGGAGACACGCCCATCAGGACCGTCACCGCAATCGGCGTCAGCCCACCGAAAATGGCATACGACACGTTGTAGGAAAACGAAATCCCGGTAAAGCGAACCTCTGGCGGGAACGCGCGCACCATCACGTACGGTACCGCCCCGACAACGCCCACGCACAGCCCTACCACGCCGTACAGCAGGAACAACTGTTCAGGATGGCTGCCTGCCAGATGGTAAAACGCCCAGCTTGAAGCGGCCAGTAACAGGCTGCCGACAATAAAGGTAACGCTGGCGCCGAAACGATCTGCCGCCAGCCCGGCGGCCAGACAGCCAAAGCAGAGCATGATTGTCGCGATACTGTTTGCCTGTAGCGTCACGGCAGGGGCGAAACCGTACTGCTTTTGCAGCCAGACTGGGGACATCAATATCACTACCACTATGCCCGCCGAGAGCAGCCAGGTGAGCAGCATCGATATCACCACCGCTTTTTTATGGCGTACCACGACCGCCTTCACCGGCAGCTCCTGCGCCAGCGCTTTGCGCTGCTGCATTTCGAGGAAAATGGGGGTCTCCTGCAGCCAGCGGCGCAGGTACATCGCGACCAGACCAAATGCCCCGCCCAGCAGGAACGGAATACGCCAGCCCCAGTCGTGTACGGTCTGCTGCGTCATGCTGGTATTCACAATGGTGGCGACCACCGAGCCGAGCAGGATCCCGACCGTTAGCCCCGCCGTTAAGGTTCCGCAGGCGATACCAATGCGGCGCACGGGAACATGCTCCGCGACAAACACCCACGCGCCCGGCACTTCACCGCCAATCGCCGCCCCCTGCAGGACGCGCATCAGCAACAGCAGCAACGGCGCGAGAATGCCCATCGAGGTATAAGTAGGCAACAGACCAATGGCCAGCGTAGGTACCGCCATCAGCAGGATGCTAAGGGTAAACATCTTCTTACGGCCGACCAGATCGCCAAAGTGGGCCATGATAATGCCGCCCAGCGGACGCGCCAGATACCCGGCGGCAAATATGCCGAAGGTTTGCACCTGACGCAGCCACTCCGGGATATCTGCCGGGAAGAAGAGCTCCCCCACCACGGCGGCGAAGAAGACGAAGATAATGAAATCGTAAAACTCCAGCGCGCCGCCCAGAGCCGCGAGCGTGAGTGTTTTGTAATCCTGTCGATTCAGAGGTCGGGTGTTATGTGACATAGCGAACCATTATGCGTGTATTGTGGATTTATTTTTACAGCAATCGTAAAGAAAAAATTACTATACCGTAAAACCGTTACCACGCTATCGCCGCTTCAGCTTATGTCACATATTGATTAATTTCAGGAGATAGTTTCGCGACGCGCGTTTTTAGGACGAAAAGCTGCTACCACTTTCTCATCGGTTTCGACATACGGGCCGTCAAGCAGCTGTATACAATACGGTACACTTGCAAAGATACCGTGAACGATGACGCTGCCGTCTTCCGCTTTAAGCCCTTCCAGGGTCTCTTTGATCGACTTCGGCTGGCCCGGCAGGTTAAGGATCAACGCCTGCTTGCGGATCACCCCCACCTGGCGGGAAAGAATGGCCGTCGGAACAAAGTGTAGACTGATCTGGCGCATCTGTTCGCCGAAGCCAGGCATTTCACGATCGGCAATCGCCAGCGTCGCGTCCGGCGTCACGTCGCGGCGTGCGGGGCCGGTTCCGCCGGTGGTTAACACCAGGTGACAGCTCATCTCATCCACCAGCTCACACAGGGTCTGCTCGATGATCGGCTGTTCGTCGGGAATCAGGCGAGTCTGGATCTCAAACGGGGTAGTCAGTGCACTGGCCAGCCACGCTTCCAGAGCGGGGATGCCTTTATCCTGGTAAACACCGCTGGAGGCGCGGTCAGAAATCGACACTAAGCCGATGCGTAAGGTATTCATATCCATTCCATTCAAAGAGTACTGATTAAAGGGAATGATACACGCAGAGAGGGGATTCAGACAGGGGACGAAAGAAGTCGCGTGACCGGGAGCCCGGTCACGCAGAATGATTACAGCAGGTCGCCGATCATTTTTTCCAGTTTGCCCTGGTCAACAGCAAACTTACGGATACCGTCCGCCAGCTTGTCTACCGCCATTGGATCTTGGTTATGCTGCCACAGGAACTCGGATTCAGTGATGCGCTCTGGGCGTGCTTTCACTTCACCGGTGTAGCACAGTTTACGCTCCAGGGTACCTTCGCTTTCTGCCAGCTCTTTCAGCAGCGCAGGCGCGATGGTCAGGCGGTCACAGCCAGCCAGCTCGATGATTTCACCGACGTTACGGAAGCTTGCGCCCATAACCACAGTCTCATAGCCATGCTGTTTGTAGTATTCGTAGATTTCAGTCACAGAAATCACGCCTGGATCTTCAGCCGGTGCGTACTCTTTCTTATCGGTGTTGGCTTTGTACCAGTCCAGAATACGGCCTACGAACGGAGAAATCAGGTATACGCCCGCTTCTGCACAAGCACGCGCCTGCGCGAAGGAGAACAGCAGGGTCAGGTTACAGTTGATGCCGTCTTTTTCCAGCTGCTCTGCCGCGCGAATACCCTGCCAGGTAGAAGCCAGTTTGATCAGGATACGGTCGTTGCTGATGCCCGCGTCGTTGTACATTTTGATCAGACGTTTCGCTTTGGCGATAGACGCTTCGGTGTCGTAGGAGAGACGCGCATCCACTTCGGTAGAGATACGGCCAGGAACCAGTTTCAGGATCTCCAGACCGATGTTCACTGCCAGTTTGTCAGTGGCATCCACAACCTGCTGCGCGCGGTCATTGCTCTGCGCTTTCGCCCAGGTCACTGCGTCGTCAATCAGTTTGCGATACTCAGGGATCTGTGCGGCGTTAAGGATCAGAGAAGGGTTGGTTGTGGCATCCTGCGGCTGGTACAGCTTCATTGCCGCGATATCTCCGGTGTCAGCTACGACAGTGGTGAACTGACGAAGGGAGGTCAATTTATCCGTCATGATAGTGTTTCTCTTTTAACGTGCCCTGGATAATTCACGCTACCGACAGCATGCCTGCAGCGGAAAAATGACAGGTTTACTTGTTAGGGGGATGTAACCGGTCTGCCCTGATGATAACACGACGGAGGGGTAGCGCAACCGCAGACAGTGCGCTTAGGCAGAGTATGATAAACTGGAAATATTAACAGGCTGCTAAGCAACAGCGTGCCCAATCAGTGGTAGCGCTTACATATTCACATTGGCATCAACAAGAGGGACGTTAATGCCTGATTTCTTTTTCTTTATTAACGAAGTCCTTTGGGGTTCGATAATGATATACCTGCTTCTGGGAGCAGGGATTTGGTTTACGCTACGCAGTGGGTTTATCCAGTTTCGCTATATTCGCAAGTTTGGCAGAAGTCTGAAAAACAGCGTCACGCCTCAGCCGGGCGGATTAACGTCATTCCAGGCGCTCTGTACCAGCCTCGCGGCTCGCCTCGGCAGCGGCAATCTGGCGGGCGTTGCGCTGGCCATCAGCGCCGGTGGGCCGGGCGCGGTCTTCTGGATGTGGGTAACGGCGCTACTCGGGATGGCCACCTCCTTTGCTGAAAGTTCGCTTGCACAACTCTACAAAGAGAAAGATAAACACGGCCAGTTTCGCGGTGGTCCTGCCTGGTACATGGCGCGTGGCTTAGGGATGCGCTGGATGGGCGTCCTGTTCTCGGTTTTTTTACTGCTCGCGTACGGTCTTATTTTTAATACCGTCCAGGCGAATTCGGTCGCCAACGCCCTGCGCTATGCCTTCGCCTGCCCCGAGTGGATCGCGGGTCTCGCTTTAGCCCTCGTTGTTCTGCTTACCATCTCGGTCGGTCTCAAGGGCATCGCTCGTCTGATGCAGTGGCTGGTGCCCATTATGGCGCTGCTCTGGGTTGCCGCGAGCCTGTTCGTTGCCGCGCTGCATCTCGACCAGGTGCCGGGCGTGATTGCCACCATCGTCAAAAGCGCCTTTGGCTGGCGCGAAGTGGCCTCCGGGGCGCTGGGCTACACCTTCAGCCAGGCGCTGATGGCGGGTTTTCAACGGGGCATGTTCTCCAATGAAGCCGGTATGGGGTCAACCCCCAACGCGGCCGCCGCCGCCTCTTCCTGGCCGCCGCACCCGGCCGCACAAGGCATTGTGCAGATGATTGGCGTCTTTACCGATACCATTATTATCTGTTCCGCCAGCGCCATGATTTTGCTGCTGGCAGGCCCCGTACCGCACGCGTCGGGCACCGTCGGGATACAGCTTCTCCAGCAGGCGCTGGTCAACCTGACCGGCGGCTGGGGAGCCGGATTTGTCTCGCTCATCCTGATCTTGTTTGCCTTCAGCTCGATAGTGGTGAATTACCTTTACGCCGAAAATAACCTTATTTTCCTGAAACTCGACTCCCGCGCCGCAATCGGAACCCTGCGCCTGGGGGTCATCCTGATGGTGATTGCAGGCTCCCTGCTCAGTATGCCGCTGGTCTGGCAGCTGGCCGATATCATTATGGCGCTAATGGCGATCACTAACCTCACGGCAATCCTGCTGCTCTCGCCCGTGGTTACCCTGATTGCCAGAGACTATCTGCGTCAGCGCAAACTCGGCGTTCCGCCGGTCTTTGATCCCGCCCGCTATCCCGATATCAAGGCGCAGCTTGCCCCCGGCACGTGGGATGATTTGCCGCGGCAATAACAGCTATCGATCAATTCGGGGCGATTTTTTGCTAAAGTCGCTCTAAATTTCCTGCAAGGACTGGATATGCTGATTCTGATTTCACCTGCAAAAACGCTCGACTACCAGAGCCCGCTCGCCACCGAACGCTATACCCAGCCTGAACTGCTGGACTATTCGCAACAGCTGATCCGCGAAGCGCGTAAGCTCTCTGCGCCGCAAATCGCCTCGCTGATGAGCATCAGCGACAAGCTGGCAGACCTTAACGCGACCCGCTTTCATGAATGGCATCCGGATTTCACCCCTGCCAACGCTCGTCAGGCGATTCTGGCATTTAAAGGCGACGTGTATACCGGCCTGCAGGCGGAAGATTTTAGCGAAGCCGATTTCGATTTTGCCCAGCAGCATCTGCGCATGCTGTCGGGTCTGTACGGCGTACTGCGCCCGCTGGATCTGATGCAGCCGTACCGTCTGGAGATGGGGATTCGTCTGGAGAATGCCAAAGGCAAAGACCTCTACCATTTCTGGGGCGATATCATCACCGATAAGCTGAATGCGGCGCTGCGTGCACAGGGCGATAACGTAGTGATTAACCTGGCGTCCGATGAATACTACAAGTCGGTGAAGCCGAAAAAACTGGATGCCGACATCATCAAGCCGGTATTCCTTGACGAGAAGAACGGCAAGTTCAAAGTGATCAGCTTCTACGCCAAGAAAGCGCGTGGCCTGATGAGCCGCTACATTATCCAGAACCGCCTGACGAAGCCGGAGCAGCTAACCGCCTTCAACAGTGAAGGCTACTTCTTTGACGAGGCGTCGTCAGGGAAAGGCGAACTGGTGTTTAAGCGCCACGAGCAGTAAAAACAAACCCCGCCAGCTGGCGGGGTTTTGCATTAGTGGTGTTTCCAGTCCGGGCCGCGATCGTCGTGGCGGTCATCGTGGTGATGGTCATCGTGACGATCGTCGTGTTTACGATGCTCATCATGTGGGCGCCAGTGGTTATCGCGCCAGTCATAATGCGCTTTCCACCAGTCGTGGTCGCGCCAGCGGCCGCCGTCCCAGTAATGCCCGTTATTATCCCGGTCGCCAATCTGCAGTTTGACCGCGGGTACGAGGGTGATTTCGGATGCCTGTACCGCCATGGGAGCGACCAGCATCAGTGAAAGCGCAATCAGCACAGGTTTCAGTGTAGACATCGGTGACTCCTTATTATCTTTGCCCAACGTGGGCCGATGTAAGGAGAGTACGCGAGGGAAACGGGGGATGTTATTCTCTGCAATCCTAAACGCTAAGTGACCGCATTTATTGGGAATTTCTACTTTTTCCCTGCTATTTTTCTCCTTAATTTCTTCACAAAAAAAGCCGGGTGGCGCTTCGCTTACCCGGCCTACGATTTGTTCGTCGTTGTAGGCCCGGTAAGGCGTAGCCGCCACCGGGCAACACAATCACGCACGCGTCATCATTGGTTGTAGGTCGGGTAAGGCGTAGCCGCCACCCGACAAAAAATCATGCGCGAGTCATCATCAGCTTACGCAGCGCGGCAAAGTCTGCAGGCAGCTCATGAGACAACAGCGGCAGGTCGGCACGCTCGGCCAGTTCTTTTGGCAGCGGCAGCGTTTCGCCCAGAATCGCCTCCACGCTCTCTTTGAACTTCGCCGGATGTGCGGTTCCCAGGAACAGGCCGTATTCACCCGGATTAAGCTGATCGCGCAGCGCGCGGTAGGCAATCGCCGCGTGCGGTTCAGAGGTATACCCCACCGCCTTCAGCTCGCGCATGGTGGATTTGGTGGTCTCATCCGTCACCGCGGCATAGCCCAGATCGCCCAGACGCCAGATCTTACGGCGGAACAGTTCTTCCACGCGCGGCCAGTTGTTTGGCTGTGACACATCCATCGCATTGGAGAGGGTCGCCTGCGTGGCGTTCGGCGCCCACTTCCCGTCTTTCAGGAAGCGCGGCACGGTGTCGTTGGCGTTGGTGGCGGCGATAAAGCGTTTCACCGGCAGACCCAGGGATTTTGCCAGCAGGCCCGCCGTCAGGTCACCGAAGTTACCGCTCGGCACGGAGATCACCAGCTGGTTGCGCGCTTCCTGCGGCAGTTGCGCCACCGCTTCGAAGTAGTAGCAGATCTGCGCCAGCAGACGGCTGATGTTGATGGAGTTGGCGGAGTTCAGACCTAGCGCCACCTTCAGCTCTTCGTCGTCGAAGGCCTGCTTGACCAGCGCCTGGCAGGCATCGAAATCACCGTCAATTGCCACGGTTTCAATGTTGCCGCCGAGGGTGCAGAACAGTTTCTCCTGCAGCGGGCTGATTTTACCTTTCGGATAGAGGATCACCACGCGGACGTTTTTCAGGCCGTAGAACGCATGGGCTACCGCCGCGCCGGTATCGCCGGAGGTTGCGGTCAGGATGGTCACCGGCTTGTCGCCGCTGATGTGGGTCAGCATCTGCGCCATAAAGCGGCCGCCGAAGTCTTTGAACGCCAGGGTCGGGCCGTGGAACAGCTCCAGACAGCCGACGTCAGGCTCAACCTGCTGAACCGGCGCCGGGAACGCGAATGCCGCGCGTACGCGCTCTTCCAGCAGCTCCTGCGGAATTTCATCGCCGATAAACGCGGACAGAATTTTGGTGCTGCGGGTGACAAAATCCTGCTTAAGCAGGTCATCAATCTCGGTCAGCTGGAATTCCGGCAGGTCATGAGGGAAAAACAGCCCCTGATTTTTGCCCAGTCCCTGAGTCACCGCCTGTGCAAAGCTGACCTGCTCGTTATGATCTTTAAGGTTGTAGAGTTTCATTAATTATCCCAGTACTCGTGCGCCAGCCGTGTCCAGACGGCAAATATGAACAAAGCCTTCCTGATTTTGCAGGTAGTGTTTAGAGAGCCAGTCCGCCACGCGCTGCGCAGTGTCTGCCTTGTCGCACAGGGCGAACAGCGTCGGGCCGGAGCCGGAGATGCCGCACGCCTGCGCGCCGATATCCATTGATGCCTGTCGCGCCTCGTTAAAGCCGGGCAGCAGCTTCGTGCGGTACGGCTCGGCAATGACGTCCTTCATCAGTTTGGCCGCCAGCTGCGGCTGGCGGGTGTAGCAGGCGTGGATAAAGCCCGCCAGATGACGCCCGTGGGCAATACAGTCCTGACGACGATACTGCGCGGGCAGGATCGCACGCGCTTCCGCGGTTGAAACCTTGATACCCGGATAGGCCAGCACCCACAGCCACTCATCAAACCCTGGCACCTGCTGGCTGATGATGCCATTTTCTTCGATCATCAACTGCATGCCGCCGAGGAAGCACGGCGCCACGTTGTCATAGTGAATGCTGCCGGAGATACGCCCTTCCAGCTCGCCCATTAAGCCCAGCAGGCGATTGTTGTTCAGCGGCTTGCCGCAGTGCTCGTTCATTGCTACCAGCGCGGCGACCACCGAGCAGGCGCTGGACCCCAAACCCGAGCCGATCGGCATACTTTTTTCCAGCGTCATGGCAACCGGCACGTTTTTGCCGATCTCCTGACAGAAGCGTTCCCAGCACTGATAGACGATGTTCTCGCGCGGGTCGGACGGTAGCTTGCTGGCGAAGCGGCCCACGTTGTTCAGGCTGAAGCTGTCAGCCGCTTCCACCGTCACCGTATCGCCCAGCAGCGAACCATCCACCGGCGTCACCGCCGCACCCAGCACGTCAAATCCGACGCTCATATTCGCGCTGGAAGCCGGGGCATAAACTTTGACCATGTTAAACTCCTAACTTCCATGACAGGGTACGCAGCAGATCGGCAAACACACCCGCCGCCGTAACATCGTTCCCTGCGCCATAACCGCGAAGCACCAGCGGCAATGGCTGATAATAGTGGCTGTAGAACGCCAACGCATTCTCGCCGTTTTTGACTTTGTACAGCGGGTCGTTGCCGTCCACCTCGGCAATCTTCACCCGGCACACGCCATCTTCTTCAATGTTGCCAACATAGCGCAATACCTTACCTTCATCACGGGCTTTTGCAACGCGAGCGGCAAACGCGTCGTCAAGCTGCGGCAACCTGGCCATAAAGGCGCCAACATCGCCGCTGCTGTCAAATTCTGCCGGCAGGACCGGTTCAATCACGATATCGGAAAGCTCAAGCTCACGGCCCGTTTCGCGCGCAAGGATCAGCAGCTTGCGCGCCACGTCCATACCGGAAAGGTCGTCACGCGGATCCGGCTCGGTATAGCCCAGCTCGCGCGCGGCGCGGGTGGCTTCCGAGAGGCTCATCCCCTCATCCAGCTTGCCGAAGATAAACGACAGCGAGCCGGAGAGAATGCCGGAGAAACGCTGCAGTTCGTCGCCCGCGTTAAGCAAGTTCTGCAGGTTCTCGATAACCGGCAGGCCCGCCCCCACGTTGGTGTCGTACAGGAACTTGCGGCGCGACTTGCTCGCCGCCAGACGCAGTTGGTGATAGTAATCCATCGACGAGGTGTTGGCCTTTTTGTTCGGCGTCACCACGTGGAAACCTTCACGCAGGAAGTCCGCGTACTGGTCGGCCACCGCCTGGTTCGAAGTGCAGTCGACGATGACCGGGTTAAGCAGGTGATACTCTTTTACCAGACGGATCAGGCGGCCCAGGTTGAACGGCTCTTTTGCCTCCTTCATCTCGGCCTGCCAGTTTTCCAGGTTCAGGCCGTGGACGTTGGTCAGCAGCGCTTTGGAATTCGCGATCCCGCAGACGCGCAGGTCGATGTGTTTCTTCTTCAGCCACGCCTGCTGACGCTTCACCTGCTCCAGGAGCGCGCCGCCCACGCCCCCCACGCCAATCAGGAACAGCTCGATGACCTGATCGGTGTTAAACAGCATCTGGTGTACCACGCGAACGCCGGTGGTGGCATCGTCGTTATCGACGACAACAGAAATTGAACGTTCTGACGAGCCCTGGGCAATCGCCACGATATTGATATTGGCGCGCGCCAGCGCGGCAAAGAATTTGGCGGAGATACCGCGCAGGGTGCGCATACCGTCGCCCACCACGGAGATGATCGCCAGACGCTCCTGAATCGCGAGCGGCTCCAGCAGCTCTTCTTTCAGCTCCAGATAGAACTCTTCCTCCAGCGCGCGGCGGGCGCGCAGGCAGTCAGCCTGCGGCACACAGAAGCTGATGCTGTATTCGGAAGAGGACTGGGTGATCAGCACCACCGAAATACCGTTGCGGGACATGGCCGCAAACACACGCGCCGCCATGCCGACCATTCCTTTCATCCCCGGACCGGAGACGCTGAACATCGCCATATTGTTGAGGTTGGAGATGCCTTTCACCGGCAGACCGTCTTCATCGGTGCTCGCGCCAATCAGCGTTCCCGGCGCCTGCGGGTTACCGGTATTTTTAATCAGGCAAGGGATCTGGAACTGGGCAATCGGGGAGATGGTACGCGGGTGAAGCACTTTGGCGCCGAAGTAGGAAAGCTCCATCGCTTCCTGGTACGACATCGACTTCAGCAGCCTGGCGTCCGGTACCTGGCGCGGGTCGCAGGTATAGACGCCGTCAACGTCAGTCCAGATCTCACAACAGTCCGCGCGTAAACAGGCGGCCAGCACGGCGGCGGAGTAGTCGGAGCCGTTACGGCCCAGCACCACCAGCTCGCCCTTCTCGTTACCGGCAGTAAAGCCCGCCATCAGGATCATGTGGTCAGACGGTATTTTGCTGGCGGCGATACGGCGGGTTGATTCGGCAATATCAACGGTGGATTCGAGGTAGTGGCCCACCGCCAGCAGTTTTTCAACGGGATCGATCACGGTCACGCTATGGCCGCGCGCTTCCAGCACGCCCGCCATGATGGCGATAGAGAGTTTTTCACCGCGACAAATCAGCGCCGCGTTGATGCTGTCCGGGCATTGGCCGAGGAGGCTGATGCCGTGCAGGACATGTTTAATTTGCGCGAATTCCTGCTCAACGAAGGACTTCAGCTGCGCATGCGGGAAGCCAGGCAGCGCCTCTGCCAGCCCTTGCAGTAAGTCAGCGAAGATACGCTCTGCGTCGCTGATGTTCGGAAGTGCATCCTGACCACCGATGGTCTTTTCAATCATCGCCACCAGATGGTTCGTGATTTTTGCCGGGGCAGAGAGCACGGTCGCAACCTGCCCCTGCCTGGCGTTGCTTTCCAGGATATCGGCAACACGCAGAAAACGTTCCGCATTTGCCACTGATGTACCGCCGAACTTCAACACTCGCATGGTTCTACCTCGTTTCCTTTAGCCGAAAAAAAAGCCCGCACTGTCTAGGTGCGGGCTTTTTTCTGTTTTTCCTGTACGCGTCAGCCCGCATCGTTACCTGTGGTAATGATGATGGTTGTGGTAATGGTGGTGATGCTGATGCGTTTCATGGATGTTGTGTACTCTGTCATTATTATCTGTCTGTGCTGTATTCTTTTAGGGTTAAAGGATCGGGCACCTTAAGTCAACGAATTTTTAATTTGATCACAATTCGGGAGACTCTCACGTCCCGCTGTGTGCAGATTTATTTTCATCCGATTCCCCCATGTGCAACCCATCCAGACAGACTTATTCGCCATAGTAAAAACTTATGGCAGTGTTTTACTCGGCCAATTTTTTTTCAATATCGTGCAGCAAACGGTGCAGCATGGCGGTGTCCCGCTGTTCAAGACGCCCCAAACGCTGCTGCAGCCAGTCAGCCATTTTTTGATCGTCCGCCACCCCCAGATGCACGAGCAGGTTTTCTACGCGCGCGCGAAGTGCGGCAAGCTGATTTTCATCGGTTCCTGTATTTTGCGACGGGGGAATTTGTATTAAGGATGCTAATTGATAGCAATACACCATGACCGCCTGGCCTAAATTGAGGGACGGATAATCCGCGACCATCGGTGCCCCCGTCAGCACGTCCGCCAGTTCCAGCTCTTCATTGGTTAATCCAGAATCTTCACGCCCAAACACCAGCGCCGCTTTCTCCAGCCACTGGCTTTTCTCGCTGAGCATCGGCACCAGCTCCGCTGGCGTGGCATAGTAGTGGAACTTCGCCCGGCTGCGCGCCGTGGTTGCGACGGTAAACGAAATATCGTGCAGCGCATCGGCAAGCGTAGCGTAAGTGGTTATATTATCGAGAATATCTCCCGATCCGTGCGCCACCCAACGGGCGGCGGGTTCTAGATGGGCCGTGCTGTCCACAATACGCAAATCGGTAAAACCCATGGTCTTCATGGCACGCGCCGCTGCGCCTATATTTTCTGCTCTGGCTGGGGCAACCAGTACAATCGACAGATGCATTTATGCTCTCTTTTTAATCAGTTAGCCGGTAAAAATGTGATGCACTTCAACATATTACGCAGCGCGAATTTACAAAATTGCAACACAAATCACCGAAATAGCGTTTCATAACAAATTAAAAACGCTAAACTATTCTGTGTCTGAACAATCAGTTAGAATGTTAACAGAACACTATTATCCTTATGTTTTATAATGATAATAGCGACATGAATACCCTATTCTGATTGGATTCGCTTCGTTTATAAATCAATGTCCGCAACTAGTTGGTTTATTGAAAAATTGTGACAAAGGCTAGCATTCGGCTACGATGATTTCATCAAACTGTTAACGTGCTACAATTGAACTTGATATATGTCAACGAAGCGTAGTTTTATTGGGTGTCTGGTGTCACTTAGCCTGTTATGTTGCTGTTAAAATGGTTAGGATGACAGCCGTTTTTGACACTGTCGGGTCCAAAGGGAAAGTACCCAAGACCAAGCTAATGATGTTGTTGACGTTGATGGAAAGTGCATCAAGAACGCAATTACGTACTTTAGTCACGTTAAGCCGATCATGTTAATTTGCGACATGCATCAGGCAGGTCAGGGACTTTTGTACTTCCTGTTTCGATTTAGTTGGCAATTTAGGTAGCAAACATGCAGACCCCGCACATTCTTATCGTTGAAGACGAGTTGGTAACACGCAACACGTTGAAGAGCATTTTCGAAGCAGAAGGCTACGATGTCTTTGAAGCGACCGATGGCGCAGAGATGCATCAGATCCTTTCTGAAAATGATATCAACCTGGTGATCATGGATATTAACCTGCCGGGCAAAAACGGTCTTCTTCTGGCGCGCGAACTGCGCGAGCAGGCGAACGTCGCGTTAATGTTCCTGACGGGCCGTGATAACGAAGTTGATAAAATTCTTGGCCTGGAAATCGGTGCGGATGATTACATCACCAAGCCGTTCAACCCTCGCGAGTTAACCATTCGTGCACGCAACCTGCTGTCCCGTACCATGAATCTGGGCACGGTCAGCGAAGAGCGTCGTAGCGTTGATAGCTACAAATTCAACGGCTGGGAACTTGATATCAATAGCCGTTCGCTGATTAGCCCGAACGGCGAGCAGTATAAACTGCCGCGCAGTGAATTCCGCGCGATGCTGCACTTCTGCGAAAACCCGGGCAAGATCCAGTCCCGTGCAGAGCTGCTGAAGAAAATGACCGGCCGTGAGCTGAAGCCGCACGACCGTACCGTAGACGTCACCATCCGTCGTATTCGTAAGCACTTCGAATCTACGCCAGATACGCCGGAAATCATCGCCACGATCCACGGCGAAGGGTACCGTTTCTGCGGTGACCTGCAGGAGTAATCCCGCAGTTAACGCATTAAAAAACGGCGCATTTGCGCCGTTTTTTTTTATTTCCAGATCCGCATCGTGTCGTAATCAGGCTCTGCTGGTGGCTCAGGACGCTTCGGCTGAGAGAGCGAGTACCAGTCGAAATGCCGGGTCAGGTACATCACGGCAAACAGCGCCAGCGCGAGAACCGCTGACCCCAACAGCAGCGCGCTATCCTCCGAGCGCAGCAGGAACCACATCACGACATCCAGCCCGAGTAGCGCCAGCACAAACAGCCCGCTGCGCTTCCAGCTTTTCATCACGGCCTGCAGGTACATTACGTTCATTGCTGCACCAACCAGACTTGCAACAACCCAGGCGGGGGTAAACCCGACGTGTTCAGACAGCGCCAGCAGCACCAGATAGAACAGGACCAGCGACAGACCCACCAGCAGATACTGCATCGGGTGAAGGCGTAATCCGGTTAAGGTTTCGAAGACAAAGAAGGCCATAAACGTCAGCGCAATCAGCAAAATGGCGTACTTGATCGCACGGTCAGTCAGTTGATACTGATCGGCAGGCGTGGCTACCGTAACGCTAAAAGCAGGGATTGATTCCCACTCTGGCGATTCACTGCCGTTAAACCAGCTCTCAAGATTGTTCGCAAACCAGCTGCTCTGCCAGTTCGCCTGAAAACCAGAATCACCAATTTTATGTTTCACCGGCAGATAGTTACCCATAAAACCCGGATGAGGCCAGTTGCTGTTGAGCGTCATTTCACTGTTGCGTCCCACAGGAACCACGGCAAAACTCCCCGTTCCGGCCAGATTCAGGGACATCTCCAGGGCAAACGTTTTTGACTCCAGCGTTTTGTCAGTCAGCGGAATATGAATACCGGAAAGCGCACCATCCACACCCGACCCCGGCTCGACGCTCAACGCCTCGCCATTGATGCTGGAGACTTTCACCGTGCCAATGCCCCGCGCATCCCCCACGCCGACAACGATAAACGGTTGCCCAAGGGTCATCGTTTCCCCTTTAAGCTGCGCCATTTTCTCGGTGCTGAACCGCACTTTTATCCTGAGATCGGTGTTCCAGATCTGTCCGTCATAGATCCCGATATTTCGGGACTCAACGTGCTGGCTACCTTCAACAACCAGTGACTCCGGCAGAATAAAATGCATATAGCTTTTCTTGTACTCGACTTTCTTCTCATCCTCTACCTTGTAAAAAATCTCCGTTACCGGGATAGCAATCAGCGGCCCGACCAGTTTTTGCGGCCCGCTGGTACTCTGACGCAGCGTATTTTCAACATCGTTGCGGTAGCTCTCTCGCTCTGATATCAGGTTACTGACCATAAAAAGCGGGACTAACAGCAGCAGGATGCACCCCAGCAGGGTGCTAACTTTCCAGAACAGGGGGGATTTCATCATTACGTCTCCTTTGTGATGAGGAGAGCGTAACCAGGCTATGTGGGGTCAGTTTGAAGTTATGTGAAGGGACGGTGAAGTCTCAGCGTGGCCATCACGCCCCCTTCATCACGATTACGCAATGTAATTTCTCCCTGATGCAGACGCGCCACCTCCTGAACAAACGCCAGCCCGAGCCCGCTGCTCTTTAACCCGTTCTCGCGCGGAAGGGAATAAAAGCGCTCAAAAATACGCTCCAGCGCGTAATCCGGGATCCCGCTTCCGCTGTCGGTGACGATCAGCTCTACCTGCCTGCGATCTTCCCGGGCCGCCAGCGCAATGGCGCCCCCCTGCGGGGTGAAATCGATAGCGTTATCCAGCAAATTGCCGAGCGCCTGTTCGAGAAGGTCGGGATCGCCCGCCACATAAAGCGATGTCGGCTGAAGGGTCAGCACAATTTCTTTCGCTGCCAACAGCGTCGCTCGCGCGTCTGCAAGCCGAGTGAAGAGCGAGTCAACGCTGACAGCCTCAGGCGTAATCTCGACACGATTTTCAAGCCGCGCCTGAGTGAGCAGCTTTTCAACCAGCGACTGCATGCGCGCATTTTGCACCAGAATATTATCGATAAACCGCGCGGCAACCTGCGGCGGCGGCTGCTCGGAGAGAATTTCTGCCGCGCCGCGTATGGCGGCAATCGGGCTTTTCAGCTCGTGGGTCAGCGCATGGACATAGCGTTCAATGTAGTTTTTCCCTTCAAGGCGAATACGCATATTTTCCAGCGCCTGTGCCAGCTTTTGCAGCTCGCTACTGCCTGGATTAGGCAATGGGAGAGGCGTATCGGTGGTTACCGAGTCGGCATAGCGCGATAACGTACCGATAGATCGATTGATCCACCACGCCACCGCCAAGCCAATCAGCAGGGCAATGCCGAGCAGCGCACCGCCTGCCCACAGTATCCGTCGCTCGCTGCGGTGAATCACCGGAGCCATCGCGCTGTTCGGTTTCCCCACCGACAGCACGCCGATTATCTTGCCCTGATCCACAACCGGCGCGGCAACATACATCACCGTGCTTTCCGGATCGTCTGGATGGCTCTGGGTACTGCGCGCGCCGTATTCGCCGCGAAGCGTCAGCCAGACATCGTTCCAGCGCGAGTAATCTTTTCCCACGGCCAGACCAGCGGAATCAAACACGACCCTGCCCTGCGCATCGGTCATGTAGACGTGATACTCGTTACGCACTTTATGAATCCCGCCAATATTGGCGCGAAATGGGCGCTGATGAAGCTGAGAAAAGGCCTGTGCCAGCTTGCCCTGCTGCGCGTGACCCGAAAGCAAATCATCACGTCCGATTTCAGCCAACAGGGTCGCGGTATCGATTAATGTGCCCTCGGTTGCCCTGCGCACGCCGGGCTTCACCTCCTGAACAAAGATCGACAGCACGAACCACGCGGCGATGGCGACGATCAGGAAATACCCCAGCAGCAACCGCATCCCAATGCGCATCAGTAAAGGCCCAGACTGTAGCCCATACCGCGATGGGTGCTGATGGGGGACAGTTCCTCGTTCACCGCCCGCAGCTTGGCGCGCAGGGTTTTGATGTGGGTGTCCACGGTACGATCGAAACTGTCGCCGTCTTCACCCCACACCTTGTCCATGAGCTGCTGACGCGAAAAGACCCGACCGGGCGCCTGTAACAAGGTTTTGAGCAGCAAGAATTCGTAGCGGGTCAGGGGCAATGCTTCCCCGCACCAGCTGATTCGTGCGGCAGGCTCGTTCAGTTCAAACTGCCCGATACGCAACGTTTCTGAGGGTGCGGCGGATTTTTGCATGCGCCGTAAAACAGTCCGCACCCGAGCGCAGACTTCACGAGGGGAGAAAGGTTTCGCAACGTAGTCATCAGCGCCCATTTCCAGGCCAAGCAGCTTGTCGACCTCATCACTGCGCGCCGTCAGAAACAGTACAGGCAGCGAGGGATGCTGCGCCAGCAGCCGACGGCAAAGCTCAAACCCGCTGATGTCCGGCAGTCCGACATCCAGAATGGCGAGCGCCGGAACCTGCCGCTGAGCCTCCTCCAGCACGGGTAAACCGCGTTCAAACGCCTTTACCGCGAATCCTTCCTGCTGAAGCATGTAGATCAGCGTATCGGCGATACTGGTTTCGTCTTCAACCAGCCAGACCACAGGTTGTTGCATGATTCATCCCTGAATTAATGCCACGGCATAATCGGCACCGCGCTGATCGCGTTCTTCGGTGAGCCTTCCACCACTTTGTCAGAATAGGCAAGGTAGGCCAGCGTGTTGCGTTTGGCATCGTAGAAACGCACAACCTGCAGCTTTTTGAACACCAGCGAGGTCCGTTTCTGGAATACCACGTCGCCCTGCGCCTTGCCGTTTTTAATTTTATCGCTCAATTCAACCGGTCCCACCTGCTGACAGGAGATCGCCGCATCGGAGGTGTCCTCCGCCAGCCCCAGGCCGCCTTTGATACCGCCCGTTTTCGCACGGCTGACATAGCAGGTGACGTTTTTCACGTCTGGATCATCAAACGCCTCAACGACAATTTTGTGGTCCGGGCCAAACATTTTGAACACGGTATCGACGGAACCAATCTGTTCCGCCTGTGCAGCGCGTCCGGCCATCAACATCAGCGCGGTGAAGAGCAAAGTCTTGTATTTCATATTGTTACCATTCTTTAAAATTACACTGAGCGATTATTCAACACTTTAGACAAAAATGTAGCAAGATCACAGGATTAGAATATATTTGCCCATAATGCCCTGCAAAAAGCATGAATGCGCAAAAAAAACACTGAATGCTAAAACATCAAAAAATGCTATTATCCGCTAACCTGTTATCAGGCACCTGCTGTTTTAAGGATGAGGATAGTATATGGATCAGGCTGGAATTATTCGCGACCTGCTCACCTGGCTGGAAGGTCATCTCGACCAGCCTTTGTCACTGGATAATGTGGCGGCTAAAGCAGGCTATTCCAAGTGGCATCTGCAAAGGATGTTCAAGGATGTCACCGGTCATGCTATCGGGGCCTATATTCGCGCACGTCGTTTATCGAAATCTGCTGTGGCTCTGCGCCTGACCGCGCGCCCGATTCTGGATATTGCCCTGCAATATCGTTTCGATTCGCAGCAGACTTTCACCCGCGCCTTTAAAAAACAGTTCTCGTTGACGCCAGCGCTGTATCGTCGCTCGCCTGACTGGAGCTCGTTTGGCATGCGTCCGCCGCTGCGTCTGGGCGAGTTCGCGATGCCGAAGTATGAAATTATTACCCTGCCGGAGACCCATCTGATCGGCACAACGCAGAGCTACTCCTGTTCACTGGAGCAGATTTCCGAGTTCCGTCATCAGATGCGCGTTCAGTTCTGGCGCGACTTCCTGAGCCACGCGCCGGCGATCCCGCCGATCCTGTATGGTCTCAACGAAACGCACCCAAGCCAGGAAAAAGACGACGAGCAGGAGGTGTTCTACACCACCGCGCTGACGCCAGAGATGGCCAATGGCTACATTCAGGGTTCGAAACCTGTCGTGCTGGAAGGCGGCGAATACGTGATGTTCGCCTATGAAGGGCTGGGAACGGGGGTGCAGGAGTTTATCCTGACCGTTTACGGAACCTGCATGCCGATGCTGAATCTGAATCGCCGTAAAGGTCAGGACATTGAGCTCTACTACCCGGCTCAGGATGCGAAACCGGAAGAAGGCCCTATCAATCTGCGTATGGAATTCTTGATTCCAATACGTCGTTAACGCTGCAGTTCGTCAAGCGCAGGGGCATCAAGATGCGAAATGTCCCCTGCCATCTCCACGACCCAACCTGACGCCAGCCACGCGCTTTCCTGATAATCAATTCGGGAAATGGAGCAGTTACGCAGACGCAGACGGCGCTCAGCGTAAGCCGGTAACCCCAGAATGGTGCTCACCAGGCAACCCAACGCAATCCCATGACTCACCAGCAGCGGACGGCTTCCCGCCGGAAGCTTCAGGCATTCCGCCAGGGCGGCATGCATACGTACGCTGAGCTCCTGCATGGATTCGCCCTCAGGAATGCGGCCATCTTCGGTACCGTTCACCAGCGTGCGGCGCCAGCCCTCTTCCGTTTCCGTCAGCGTATCGATATGGCGTTTTTCCAGCACGCCCATATCCAGCTCGCGCAGGCGCGGCTCAAGCATGACGTCACAGCCGCAGGCGTCTGCGATGATGCGCGCCGTCTGCTGTGTGCGACCTAAATCGCTGGTAATGACGTGGGTAATGCCCAGCGTTCTGGCACGCTCTGCCACCTGCCACGCTTGCTGCACACCCTTCTCAGTGAGAGGACTGTCTGACTGGCCTTGAATACGTCGCTCGGCGTTCCACTGCGTTTCACCGTGGCGAACAAGGTATACCTGTAACATGCTTTTTTTCCGTTATACTGCGATGAGTTTTTTTTGAATCGAGCTTAATTATGCACCATGTTGTCTCTGCTACCACTAATCCTGCCAAAATTCAGGCAATTCTAAGGGCATTTGACGAGATCTTCGGCGCAGGATCCTGCCATATTGAGGCCATCGGCGTCGAGAGTGGCGTTCCTGAACAGCCGTTTGGCAGCGAGGAAACGCGCGCTGGCGCACGAAATCGCGTGGCAAATGCCAGGGCTGCGGCACCGGATGCGGACTTTTGGGTGGCGATTGAAGCCGGTATCGACGAAGGTGCAACCTTTAGCTGGGTGGTGATCGAAAGCCGTGAACAGCGCGGCGAAGCGCGTTCGGCCACCCTACCCCTGCCGGAAATCATTCTGGAAAAAGTGCGTGCGGGTGAAGCGCTCGGGCCGGTGATGTCGCAGTACACCGGCATTGATGAGATTGGCCGTAAAGAAGGGGCGATTGGCGTCTTTACCGCAGGCGCGCTGACGCGTTCAGGCGTTTACCACCAGGCGGTGATCCTGGCGTTAAGCCCGTTCCATAACGCGATTTATCGTTAGGTATTTTTCAACAACACCGCTTCCAGCCACTGACGCAGCTCAACGGGCGCCGATTTCAGGCTGTTCGATCCGCGGGTAATCGTTGCGATGCCCGCGCCGAGCTCATTTTTCAGCTCGCGCTGGCTCATCTCGCCGCGCAGTAACTCTTCAATGATCCGCACGCGCGTTCCCAGCGCCTCACGCTCGTCCGGCGTGAGCATCAGCTGCATCAGGGGTAAATGCAAATCCTGCTCGTAAGACTGACGAAGCAACTCCACAAAACGAAGCCACTCCTGATGACGTTGTTCGGCCATTGCCGAGGAATACGGGGAATGCTGGGTCATGTTATGCTGCCTCTTGTACTCTTTAGCGAGTACAGCATAACACAACCCACGCCGATCAGTAACGTCTCTGCCACTCGGCATCGCTCATCAGGGTATCTTTCTGCCCCATGAAGTAGCGATAGTAGGCATCATAGGCCAGCACGTTCTTCACGTAGCCACGCGTTTCCGAGAACGGGATGCTCTCGACAAACGCCACGGCGTCGATGCGTCCGGCGCTGTTGCCGAGCCAGGTGCGCACGCGACCCGGTCCCGCGTTATAGGCCGCCGATGAGAAGATGCGGTTGTTACCGAACTGCTGATACACATACTGGAGATAGCTGGTACCGATATTGATGTTGGTATCCGGATCGAGAAGCTGTGACGGGCTGCTGTATCCAGGGATGTTAAACATCTTCACCGTGTGCGTCGCCGTGCCCGGCATGATCTGCATCAGGCCGCTGGCGCCCACCGGGGAACGGACTTTCGGGTTCCAGGCACTCTCCTGACGGGCAATGGCCATCGCGTAGCTTTGCGGAATATCTTTGCCGCGGGTATAGCGCTCGAACAGATCGTTGTACGCCAGCGGGAAACGCTCTTCGAGATGATCCCACAGCTTACCGGCGATCGTCGCCTGCACGCTCAGATCCCACCAGTGGTTATCAAAGGCATAGCGGGCAAGCTGGGCTTTTTCGTCGGTGGTGCGGCTGGTCACCAGATTCGCCCATTCGCTGCGCGCGGTGTTATCCATATTCCAGTACATCAGCTCGCGAACGCGCGCCATTTCTGGCCCCTGCGTCAGCGCCGGGTTCGCGTCAGCGGGCGCCTTATCAATGCGGAAGGTGTACTCCTCGCCCAGGCGCTGCGCGGCCGCCATCGGGTAGAACCCGCGTTGCTGCATCAGCGTATGGAGAATCTCTTTGGCTTCATCATCACGACCGCGCTCCATCAGCAGATCGGCCTGCCAGTAGCGCCATTCGTCTTTCTCTTTGGCCTCCATTGGCAACCGCGCGAGCCAGGTATTGAGCCCGCGACGATCGCCCGTACCCAGCGCCATGCGCACGCGGCGCTCCACCAGCGACGTGGAGTTCGAACGCATAATGGCATCGTCTCGCCAGCGCGCCTGCTCGTCGGTCACATCGGTGCCCATCAGTCGCCACGCCACAATATCGCGCAGCTCCTGGGTTTGCTCCTCATTAAGCTGCTGTGCCTGCACCAGCTGCGGGATCATCAGTCGTGCGTTTTCCACATCATCACGCGCCACGCTGGCAAAAGCCACCGCCGCCATCTGGCGGGTAAAATCGGTCGCGCCCGTACTGCGGGCAAAGGTCAGCACGCTGTTGGGATCGTTTGCCAGCGAGATAACCGCCGTGGAGATCGTCTGGTAATCGGACGGCATCTGCCCCGCCAGCGTGGTCACCAGCCGCGTGTTGCCTGCCTTCATCGCCAGGCGGATGCGCTCAAGGTAGGACAGCGGGTCCTGCTTGCCGGAAGCACGCCATGCGCCAAACAGCGAATCACAGGCGTTCGGCTGATTTTTCCCGGTCAGCCAGAGTTCTTTCGCCCCGGCCCAGGCCTCTTCCTGCTGGCCGGTCGCCCATTTTGCGTAGTAGTAGTTACACTGCGCTTCGGTGGTATTCGGCTTTTCAGGGCTAAACGCCAGCAGTCCGCGCCAGTCTTCGCGACGCGCCAGCTCATTCACAAAACGAGACTGGAGATTTCGGGCTGGTGGCAGGGTCGGGTTCGCCTGAATGAAGTTATTCACGGTGACGGTTGGCTGGTTCATGAGATCGTCCGTGATCTGGCGATACTCGAGATACGGATACAGCGGATAATCCTTTAGCGTCGGCATCAGCGCCTGCACGGTATCCATCTGCTTGTTGTCCCACGCCTGTTTAATCTGAGCGTAGCGACTACGTTGTTCATCCAGTGAATCGGCATGCACCGCCTGGCTTACCGCCATTACGCATACGCTGGCAGCCAGCAGACGCCAGACCACCTGTTTGGCTTTTTCCACAAGCTCTTCCTCATTGTTTTTTCGTCAATTGCAGCGTCTTGCCACGTCAAAGTCTAATTAACTTATGCTAACCAGGCATCCTTCAACGCGCCACGTCATGGACACTTTTTTACCTTTCTTGCGCGTTTTAACACTCCCGACGTTCCTGGCTGGGATTAGGGCGGGAAAAAGGCTACACTTCGAGGCTGAAATTCCTTCTCATTACGATAAAAGAGGCGAAGTCCAACGTGGCTCAATTCGTTTATACCATGCATCGTGTCGGCAAAGTTGTCCCGCCGAAACGTCATATTCTTAAAAATATCTCGCTGAGCTTCTTCCCGGGCGCAAAAATCGGTGTTCTGGGTCTCAACGGTGCCGGTAAGTCCACCCTGCTGCGCATCATGGCCGGCATTGATACAGACATCGAAGGTGAAGCCCGTCCGCAGCCTGGCATCAAGATTGGCTACCTGCCGCAGGAACCTCAGCTGAACCCGGAACACACCGTTCGCGAATCCGTTGAAGAAGCGGTATCTGAAGTGGTTAACGCCCTGAAAGGTCTGGATGAAGTGTATGCCAAATACGCCGAGCCGGATGCGGACTTCGACAAGCTGGCCGCACAGCAGGGCAAGTATGAAGAGATCATCCAGGCGCACGACGGTCACAACCTGAACGTGCAGCTGGAGCGCGCGGCGGATGCCCTGCGTCTGCCGGACTGGGATGCAAAAATCGCGAACCTCTCCGGGGGTGAACGCCGCCGCGTGGCGCTGTGCCGCCTGCTGCTGGAAAAACCAGACATGCTGCTGCTCGACGAACCAACTAACCACCTGGATGCGGAATCCGTGGCGTGGCTGGAGCGCTTCCTGCACGACTTCGAAGGCACCGTTGTGGCGATTACCCACGACCGTTACTTCCTCGACAACGTCGCCGGCTGGATCCTGGAGCTGGACCGCGGTGAAGGTATTCCATGGGAAGGCAACTACTCCTCCTGGCTGGAGCAGAAAGATCAGCGTCTGGCTCAGGAAGCGTCTCAGGAAGCGGCCCGTCGTAAGTCTATCGAGAAAGAGCTGGAGTGGGTGCGTCAGGGCGCGAAAGGCCGTCAGTCTAAGGGCAAAGCCCGTCTGGCACGCTTCGAAGAGCTGAACAACACCGAATACCAGAAACGTAACGAAACCAACGAACTGTTTATTCCACCTGGAGCACGTCTGGGGGATAAAGTGGTTGAAGTGACCAACCTGCGTAAGTCTTATGGCGACCGTGTGCTGATCGACGACCTGACCTTCTCCGTACCGAAAGGCGCTATCGTCGGCATCATCGGTCCGAACGGCGCGGGTAAATCAACCCTGTTCCGCATGATGTCCGGTCAGGAACAGCCAGACAGCGGTTCTATCACCCTGGGTGAGACCGTGAAGCTGGCCTCCGTTGACCAGTTCCGTGACGCGATGGATAACAGCAAAACCGTGTGGGAAGAAGTCTCCGGCGGTCTGGATATCATGCGTATCGGCAACACCGAGATGCCAAGCCGCGCCTACGTTGGTCGCTTTAACTTTAAAGGCACCGATCAGGGCAAACGCGTGGGCGAGCTGTCCGGCGGTGAGCGCGGTCGTCTGCACCTGGCGAAGCTGCTGCAGGTGGGCGGTAACGTTCTGCTGCTCGATGAACCAACAAACGACCTGGATATCGAAACCCTGCGCGCGCTGGAAAACGCCCTGCTGGAGTTCCCGGGCTGCGCGATGGTTATCTCGCACGACCGCTGGTTCCTGGACCGTATCGCGACCCACATCCTGGACTACCAGGACGAAGGTAAAGTGGAGTTCTTCGAAGGTAACTTCACCGAATACGAAGAGTACAAGAAACGCACGCTGGGCGCCGACGCGCTGGAGCCGAAGCGTATTAAGTACAAGCGTATTGCGAAATAAAAGCAAAACGGCAACTTCGGTTGCCGTTTTTTATGGTTGTTCCCTCTCCCTGTGGGAGAGGGCCAGGGTGAGGGCATCAGGCCGCACAGTGTGTAGGCCGGGTAAGGCGAAGCCGCCACCCGGCTTTTTTATTTGCCCACGTAATACCGCTTCACCTCGTCAAACTGCATCGCAAACTCGATATAGCTCATCAGCGCGGGCGAATTCAGCTTGCGGCTCGGGTAGGCCAGCCAGAGGTCGTTGCCTTCAACGTTCCACTCCGGCAGCACCTGCACCAGCGCGCCCTTTTCAACCTTATCTTCCAGCAAAAATGCAGGAAGCAGCGTGATCCCCGCCCCGGCCATCGCGCACTCGCGGGCGTACACCAGATTATCGGTCATGTGTGCGTTATCTGGCAGGTAGCGGTAATCCTCATTCTCGCTTCGCAGAAGCCACTCCGACCAGGCTCTGTGTGTAATGCTGCGGTGCTCCACCAGTTGACGGGGATGCGTTAGCGGCGCCCGCCGCGCCAGATAGTCCGGCGAGGCCAGCATGTAGCGCGGACAATGCCCGATCATTCGGCCAATCAGGGAGGAGTCCTGCGGCTTGCCGGTACGCAGCGCCACGTCAAAGCCGGACTCGACCAGATCCACCACATCATCAGAGATCGACACGTCCAGCGAAACCTCAGGATAGCGAAGCTGGAACTCGGCATTCATATGCGCCAGCAGCGTCGCGCCAATCCCAGCCGGACAGGTGATGCGCAGCCGCCCGCTCGGGTTTTCGCGCAGGCGCTGAATGGCGTACTCCGCCCGCTCGCTGGCCGCCAGCATTTCGCGGCAATGCACCAGATAGTGCTCGCCCGCAAACGTCAGGTTCAGCCTGCGCGTGGTGCGGTTCAGCAGGCGGATACCCACCTGCTGCTCCAGTTGGCTAATTCGCTGGCTGACGCTGGATTTCGGCAGTTCGGCTTTCTGGGCTGCCGCGGTAAAGCTGCCCATCTCCGCCACCAGCGCGAAAAGCGCCATATCCTGCAGCTGTTTAAACATGATTGTTCATCCTGTACGAACGCTGAGTTCTTGATTGTCCATCTTATCATGCAGCTGGCCACTTAATAGACTAGCCTCAACAAAACGCATGCCATTGAGGAGCACACCATGTCAGTTAAAGCCATTGCCGTGAACCCGGAAAATCCGTCCACCTTCATTGAAATCACTCCACCGATGCCACAGCCCGGCGAGCACGATCTGCTGGTGGAGGTCAAAGCCGTCTCGGTTAACCCGGTCGATACCAAAGTCCACGCGGGCATTGCCAAAAACGGGCTGAAAGAGCCGCGCGTGCTCGGCTGGGATGCCAGCGGGATCGTCAAAGCCGCTGGCGCTGGCGTCACCGGATTCAAACCGGGAGATGAGGTGTGGTATGCAGGGGACATCACCCGCCCGGGCAGCAATACCACACACCAGCTGATCGACGCGCGCATTGTCGGGCACAAACCGGCAAGCCTCGGCTGGGCGGCTGCCGCTGCACTGCCGTTGACCGCACTCACCGCGTGGGAAGGCCTGTTTGAACGGCTGAATATTCAGGATGCCGGTACGGACAAAACCCTGCTGATCATCGGCGGTGCGGGCGGCGTGGGATCGCTGGCGATCCCGTTTGCGAAGCACAACAGCAAGGTAAAGGTCATCGCAACGGCGTCCCGTGAAGATTCCGCCCAGTGGTGCCGCGATCGCGGTGCAGATGTGGTGGTGAACTACCGCGATCTGAAAGGCGAACTGGCGAAGCACGGGCTGAACTTTGTGGATTACATTTTCATCCTCAACGATACCGACGGACACTGGGAGGCGGTCAGCGAACTGATTGCGCCGCAGGGGCATATCTGTTCTATCGTTGAGAATGAACACCCGCTGAACCAGGACAAGCTGAAGTCGAAATCCGCCGCGCTGCACTGGGAATTTATGTACACCCGCAGCATGTACCAGACCGCGGATATGGCGCGCCAGGGTGAGATCCTCAATGAGGTGGCGAAGCTGGTGGATAACGGCGTGGTGGAAAGCTCACTGAGTGAAACGCTGCACGGGCTGAGCGTGGAAAGCATTACGGAGGCGCACCGTAAAGTGCTGGACGGGCATATGCGTGGGAAAGTGGTGATTGAGTTCTGAGTGGCTTGTTCCCCCTCACCCTAACCCTCTCCCCATAGGGGAGAGGGGATAGCACGGAGCCGTCTTTAACCCTGCTCCCCCATCATCTCCTTCACCAGCTCGACGCAGCGCAGGAAACGGGAGTCGTAATCCGACTCTTCCACATGCACGAACTCAACGTTGTTTTCGTTGAGCATATCCACCAGCATGGTCTGGAATTCACGCCTGTCGACGGAGCTGCCGAGGCTGCGCATGCCGTCGGCCACCCACGGGGTGTTGTTTTCCAGCAGGATCACCAGGTCAAAGCGATATTCGTCAATCAGCGCCTGCACGAACGGATGTTCACGCCCTTCGTACTTTTTGCAGAACGCCTGGGTGGTGACAAAATCGGTATCGATAAACGCCACCTTGTTGGCGTATTTCACCGCGAAATCAATGTACTGAGCGTGACCGAGCGCGATTTTGTCGTAGTCGGAATACTGCAGCGCCATCTCATCACCGCCCAGATGGGAAAAGACATAGTCGCGCCCGTACTCCCACGCGCTGGTGGTATTGAAGATATTCGCCAGCTTGTTGACCAGCGTTGACTTACCGCTCGACTCGCCGCCCAGGATCGCGACGGTGCGCACAAAGAACGGCTTCACCTCGGTCGGGATGTAATCCCAGTAGCGGAACGGGTTTTCGCGGATCTGCGCCCCGCTGATGTTCATGAAGGTGCGTTTCGGGTCGATCAGCACCGTCTCAATGCCCAGATGCTCGCGGAACTGCGGCGCGTCGGACTCTTCAGAGGTGTAGATCCAGTTAGGTGCAATGCCCTTCTCTTCCATAAACGCTTTGATGCCGTTGCTCCACACGTCCCAGCCGTGCGGGTACGGCTCCATGCCCTCTTCGTTGAAGGCATGAATGCGAATGTTTTTCTGGTACTTGAAGGTCTGGAGCAGCCAGCGCAGGCGGTCCGGCACGGTCGGCTGCTGCGACATGGCGCTATCTTCAAACAGCTGGCGATCGCGGGTTTCGTCGTACCCCATGATGATGTGCAGCTCATCCACCTGGCTACAGGCGCGCTGGATCAGATAGATATGCCCGGTATGCAGCGGGTAAAACTTGCCGAACACCACGCCGATGTTCTTTTGCATACGCGGGAATTCCAGCCCCAGAAAGCGGTGCAGCGCTTCCAGCTTCTGCGCGCTGGGGCTTTTGATTTTGGCGTTCAGCAGTTGGCTCAGGTAGCCTTTGGTCATGCCGCTGGCGTCTGCCACCTGCTGCAGCGTGCAGCCCTTCTGGCGGATAGCGGTCTTGATGTAGTCAAATGATGACATAAATTACGGTGCCTCCTGCAAAATCGAATACGTAATTATAAGTCGTCAAAGACATTTAACGCATCTGCGAGTTTCTTCACGCCAAAAACCTGCATCCCTTCCGGGATTTTTTTCGGCACGTTGGCGGCGGGAACGATCGCGCGACGGAAACCGTGTTTTGCCGCCTCGGAGATTCGCTCCTGCCCGCTCGGCACCGGACGGATTTCCCCGGCCAGCCCCACCTCGCCGAAGACGACCAGATCCTGCGGCAGCGGTCTGTCGCGCAGACTGGAGACCATCGCCAGCAGCAGCGCCAGGTCTGCGCTGGTCTCGGTGACTTTGACGCCGCCGACCACGTTCACGAAGACGTCCTGATCCGCCATCTGCAGCCCGCCGTGACGGTGCAGCACCGCCAGCAGGATCGCCAGACGGTTCTGTTCCAGACCAACCGCTACGCGCCGCGGGTTGCCCATCATCGAGTGATCGACCAGCGCCTGAATTTCGACGAGCAGCGGGCGCGTCCCTTCCCACAGCACCATCACCGAGCTGCCGGAGGTGATCTCATCGCCACGGCTCAGGAAGATGGCCGACGGGTTGCTGACTTCGCGCAGCCCCTGCTCGGTCATGGCAAACACGCCTAACTCGTTCACCGCACCAAAGCGGTTTTTATGACTGCGCAGGGTGCGGAAGCGGGAATCCGCGTCGCCGTCGAGCATCACGGAGCAGTCGATACAGTGTTCGAGCACTTTCGGCCCCGCCAGCGAGCCGTCTTTGGTCACATGGCCCACCATCACAATCGCCACGCCGCGCGTTTTAGCAAAGCGCGTCAGGTAGGCCGCCGTTTCACGCACCTGCGCGACGCTGCCCGGCGAGGACTGGATGTCCGCCATGTGCATCACCTGGATGGAGTCGATCACCATCAGCTTCGGCTGCTCTTCTTCGGCGATCATGCAGATCTGCTCAATGCTGGTTTCCGACAGCATGTTCAGATTACCGGTCGGCAGGCCCAGACGGTGCGCGCGCATCGCCACCTGCTGCAGGGACTCTTCCCCTGTGACGTACAGGGTTTTCATCTGTTCGGCAAGCTTGCAGAGCGTTTGCAGCAGCAGGGTCGAT
The DNA here is from genome assembly GCF_047531125.1 of Enterobacter sp. HK-058-C-ECC. NCBI lineage: Bacteria > Pseudomonadati > Pseudomonadota > Gammaproteobacteria > Enterobacterales > Enterobacteriaceae > Enterobacter > Enterobacter sp. HK-058-C-ECC. Next base: position 122,115 of record NZ_JBLKCH010000006.1, on the reverse strand, counting down.
TTACCCGCGCCCGGGTTACCGCCGATAAGAATCGCGCTGCCTGGCACCACGCCGCCGCCGAGCACGCGATCGAACTCTTTAAACCCGGTGGAGAAGCGCGGCAGCTCTTCGAGGCTGATGTCCGAGAGCTTCTGGACTTTCGCTACGCCCGCATTGCCCGCGTAGCCGCTCAGGCGTTCATTGCGCGCCACGCTCGGCGAAGCCGCCACACCACGCACTTCGGTGATGGTGTTCCAGGCATGACAGGCGCTGCATTGCCCCTGCCAGCGCGGATAATCCGCACCACATTCATTACAGACAAATGCGCGTTTTGGAGCTTTCGCCACGGTTTACCTCGTTATTTCTCTGCGGCCTGCGTGCCGGGTGGCGCTTACGCTTACCCGGCCTACAAAGCAGACCGTTATTTCTGATTAAGGCTGCCGGAGAGAATGCAGAACACCCCCATCAGGTCAGCGTGACGGATAGTCACTTCCGTCTTTTCATTCACTTTTGGCTTGGCATGGTAGGCAATGCCCAGGCCGGCCGCTTTGATCATCGGCAGGTCGTTCGCACCGTCCCCGATGGCGACGGTCTGGACAACCGGAATTTCATATTTTTCCGCCAGACGCGTCAGCGTATTGGCTTTGTACTGGGCATCCACAATATCGCCGATCACCTGGCCGGTCAGCTTGCCGTCCATGATCTCCAGCTCATTGGCCACCACGGTGGTCAGATGCAGTTTTTCCCGCAGATAATCCGCGAAGAAGGTGAAGCCTCCGGAGGCGATCGCCACCTTCCAGCCGAGGGACTGCAGCTTCAGCACTAGCTGCGTCAGCCCGGGCATCAGCGGCAGCACATCGCGCACCTGACGCAGAATGTTGGCATCGGCCCCTTTCAGGGTCGCCACGCGCTGTCTCAGGCTGGCGGTGAAATCCAGCTCGCCGCGCATCGCACGCTCGGTGACTTCCGCCACCAGCTCGCCGCTGCCCGCCAGCTTCGCAATTTCGTCAATACACTCGATCTGAATGGCGGTAGAGTCCATGTCCATGACCAGCAGGCCCGGCGTTTTCAGGTGCGGAATTTTCCCCAGCGGCGCGACGTCCAGCCCGGCGTCATGCGCCAGGCGCGTGGCGCGCTGCGTCAGAGAGCCCGCCAGACGAATGACCTGGTAGTCTTCCACGCACCAGGCGGCGACGATAACCATCGCGGCCCCCAGTTTGGTTTGATACTGGGTCAGGCGTTGCTTATCCAGACCGCGTCCGTACAGCAGCCAGCCGCTACGACCGGCGTGGTAATCCAGAGGCATCACCTCATCGCCACTTAAAGAGAGCGGCAATCCTGGCCATAAAGAGACATCCGTTGGCAGGTCACACCAGGTAATGTTCGGCATTAAAGCTCCTGTAATTTCGTTCGCGCCGGAAGGTTGCAGAGGGAAAATAACGCATGAGGCTACCCTGTAACCATCACTTCTGGCAACATTAAGCCGTAAATTTTCAGCAGGTGGAATATGGCTCGCGCAAAACTGAAATTCCGGCTCCATCGCGCCGTGATTGTCCTTTCCTGTCTCGCACTCTTAGTGGTGCTGATGCAAGGGGCATCGTGGTTTAGCCAGAATCATCAACGGCAACGCAACCCGCAGTTTGAAGAGCTGGCCCGCACGCTGGCACGCCAGGTGACGCTCAACGTCGCGCCGTCCATGCGAACCGAAACGCCGGACGAGAAGCGGATAGGCCAGGTTTTACGCCTGCTGACGGAGAACAGCCGCATTCTTGATGCGGGCGTCTATGATGAGCAAGGCAACCTGATTGCCCGCGCGGGCGAACATGTCGACGTGCGCGACAGGCTGGCGCTTGACGGCAAAAAAGCCGGCGGCTACTTCAACCAACAGCTTGTTGAACCTATTCAGGGCAAGAATGGCCCTCTGGGGTACCTGCGCCTGACGCTCGACACCCATACTCTTCCGACTGAAGCCAAGCAGGTCGATAATACCACCAACATTCTGCGCCTGATGCTGCTGCTTTCGCTCGCCATTGGCGTTGTGCTGGCGCGCACCCTGCTTCGCGGCAAACGCACGCGCTGGCAGCAATCCCCGTTCCTGCTGACCGCCAGCCGGTCGGTCCCCGAAGACGAAGAGAGCGAGAAGAAAGAATAGTGATAAAGTAGGCGAACGATTCAGAAAAGGAACTTTGCCATGACGACGTTACGCCTGCTTATCTCTGACTCTTACGATCCCTGGTTTAATCTCGCGGTGGAAGAGTGCATCTTCCGCCAGATGCCTGCTACCCAGCGCGTCCTCTTTCTCTGGCGTAACGCCGATACGGTGGTCATTGGTCGTGCGCAAAATCCGTGGAAAGAGTGCAACACCCGGCGCATGGAAGAAGACAACGTCCGCCTGGCGCGCCGGAGCAGCGGCGGCGGTGCGGTGTTCCACGATCTTGGCAATACCTGCTTTACCTTTATGGCGGGAAAACCGGAATACGACAAAACCATCTCAACATCCATCGTCCTCAACGCGCTCAATGCGCTCGGCGTGACGGCTGAAGCTTCGGGACGCAACGATCTGGTGGTCAAAACGCCCGACGGTGACCGCAAGGTCTCCGGCTCTGCCTATCGTGAAACGATGGATCGCGGCTTCCACCACGGTACCCTGCTGCTGAATGCCGATCTGAGCCGTCTGGCGAACTACCTTAATCCTGATAAGAAAAAGCTACAGGCTAAGGGCATTACGTCCGTACGCGGGCGCGTGGCGAATCTGGTGGAACTGCTGCCCGGGATTACTCACGAGCAGATTTGCGATGCGATCCGTGACGCTTTCTTTGCACATTACGGTGAGCGGGTAGAAGCCGAAGTGATCTCCCCGGACAAAACGCCGGACCTGCCCAACTTCGCCGACACCTTCGCCCGCCAGAGCAGCTGGGAGTGGAACTTCGGTCAGGCCCCTGCCTTTTCCCATCTGCTGGACGAACGTTTTACCTGGGGCGGCGTGGAATTGCACTTTGACGTTGAGAAGGGCCACATTACCCGCACGCAGGTCTTTACGGATAGTCTCAATCCGGCACCGTTAGAGGCGCTGGCCGCGCGTCTGCAGGGCTGTTTGTATCGGGCGGATATGTTGCAGCAGGAGTGTGATGCGCTGATCGGCGATTTTCCGCAACAAGAAAGAGAATTGCGGGAATTATCGGCCTGGATCGCCCAGGCTATAAAATAACCCGGATAAAAAGCGGTGAATAAATGCACCGCTTTTTTATTATTCGCCTCCCTCTACATGTAAATACATGCACAAATGTATTTACCCGCATTAATATTTCTCAAAACAAAAATTAGAATTAATCATTATAGAATTAACATTAACCATTAATAGAATCCTCGCGCTTGCAACACTGCAAGTTAATGACTTCATGATAATTAATACAATTATTCAATTATTGGTTAAGGAATAACAATGAAAAAAGTTCTTCTTGCAACACTGATTGCAATGACGTCCACGGCAGCGCTGGCAGACGGCAGTATCGTGATGAAGGTTCAGGGTAAAATGAACCATGCTTCTTGCACCCCTGAATTAAGCAACGGCGGTTCTATTGATTTTGGGACTATCGCGCTGGATCAGCTCTCTCCAACCCAGACCAACCAGATGGGCCAGAAAGACATGTCTCTGACCATCAACTGCCCGTCTGCAACCAAAGTTGCCTGGAGTATTGCCGATAACAAAGAAGACTCCAATGCGGCAAACGATCTGAGCTCCAGCGAGTTTTATATTCGTGATGCTAAAGACAATGGCGGAGACGTGTATGGTGCAGGCACCACCTATGGCGTGGGCACCACTGCCGCTGGCGACAAAATTGGTGCGTATGCGATCAGCACCCGCGTCAATGAAATCACGGCTAACGGCATGCCTGCCCAGGCTATCTATGCCCCAGCCTACGTGAACAGCAAAGGCGAATACATGTGGCGCAACCTGGCGTCTGGCGTTATCGCTAACGGTAACGCGGAAATTATCACCGCAACCAAGCCTGGCTATACCGCACCGCTGGCCATCACCAACGTGGTTTATCCGTTCAAAGTGTCTCTGGCGATTGTTAACACTAACCGCCTGTCCACCACGGATGAAGCTCAGCTGAGCGGCGAAACCACCATCACGCTGGTTTACCTGTAATCATTGACGATTGGTCACTATCACGGCGGAGTATTCCGCCGTTTTCATTTAAATAAATACATTCATAAATGTTTAAATGAGCCTTATTAAATCTCAAAGCACGTGTAAGTAAAACTAATTATTGAATTACTTAAATCATTACTAAAATCGGCGCTGCTTGTCATGCCGATACTTATCGATTTGCAAGTCATTTTTAAATTAAAAATATCTGAGTTATTAACTCTTTCTATGGTTAAGGAATAACAATGAAAAAGCTCCTTCTCGCTACCGTTTTATCAATGGCAGCGACTGCGGTCTATGCTGAACCGACTGCAATGCTGAAAGTTCAGGGAACGCTGACCAGTGCTGGTTGCGTGCCTGAAATCAGCAACGGCGGTCTGGCCGATTTCGGCGAAGTGGGTCTGGATTCGCTTTCCTCCTCCGCGGCCTACCAGGCTGGCCATAAAGATGTGACATTCACCATCAAATGCCAGTCGGCTACCCGCGTAGGCTGGACGATCAAAGATGACCGTGCAGATTCAAATGCCGGTAAGAATAAAACATCAAGCGAGTTCCACGTGGATAACGGCACGGCGAACGGTGCTCAGGCATCCGGTAACTACCAGCTGAACGGCGTGGGTAAAACCAGCGCAGGGGAAAACATCGGTGCCTATTCCGTTGCGACCTATCTGACTTCCGTCACCGCAGACGGCGCAACGGCTCAGCCTATTGCCGCGTCTATGTACACCGGCGGCGCCATCAGCAGCAGAAGCTGGGTCAACATGTGGACCAGCGGCATCATCATGAACGACGGTACCGACGTAATGACCGTTGCCAAAACGGGTGAGCGTGCGCCAATGGCCTTCACCACTGCGGCTTTCCCACTGAAAATCGCCCTGGCTATCGCGCCAAGCAAAGATCTGACCCTGACCGACAAAACCGATCTCGACGGCCAGTCCACTATTACGCTGGTTTATCTGTAATTCAGCATGTTGCCGCAAAACTCTCCATTTCGATGGGGAGTTTTTTAATACCGTTAACCACGAAAAAATCATGACCAGAATAATGAAAACTACATCCCTGTTTTCCGTCCTTTTATTCGCGCTTCCCACCACGCTGTTCGCCGCAGGCATGGTACCTGAAACCACGCTGCTGATGATTGATGAAGCCAACCACGGCGGCGTAATGAGCGTCAAAAATACCGACACCATACCGACTCTGCTCTACACCTCTATCAACGATATCGAAGGGGAAAATGGCGTTAAGCTCAACGTCACCCAGCCCGTTGTTCGTCTGGAGCCAGGCCAGGAACAGCAGGTGCGTTTTATTCTTGAAACCGATAAACCTCTCACGGTCGAACACTATAAGCGCGTGATCTTCGAAGGCATTCCGCCGAAGAGCAAAGATAAAAACGTGAAGGTGGGGATTAACCTTCGCCAGGATCTGCCGGTACTGATCCATCCGAAAAGTCTGCCTGTCGTCACCGATGCGTGGAAGTTACTGACCTGGTCGCTGGAAGGAAAAGAGGTTGTGGTGCGCAATACCTCCCCTTACGTCGTGCGCTTCTCAACCGCCATTACCCTCCTTCCATCGCGAGCAACCGGGCTGGTCAACAAGACCTTTATCCTGCCGGGTGAAACCATGAAAGTGCAGATGGATAAACCGATGGGTAGCGCCGATAACGCAGTAGAGTTCAGCCCCGCGAGCCGCTACGGGATTGAAGTGGATAACTACACAGCCCCCCTTAAACGCTAAAACGACAGGGATGCTTTGGTGACTGAGCTATCATTGCGCAACAGGATGCGCCGAGCGGCAGTAGTGGCAGCATTATTGCCGTCTTCCGCGCTGCATGCGTCCGATGTGGACTTTAATACGGATATTCTGGCGACACGTGGCATCAGTACCAACCTCGCCCACTATTTCTCTGAAGCTCAACGCTATCTGCCTGGCAAGCATGCCGTGCAGGTAAAAATAAACGGCATTGAAAAGGGCAGCCTCGCCGTCAAGATTGGGGACGAAGGGCAGCTCTGCGTTGATGATGATTTCATCAGCGCCGTGGGGCTTTTACCGCTAAATATCAGCGAAAAAGAGACGTGTCATGACCTGCTCAAAGACTACCCTTCAGCCACGATCAAGCTCATGCCCAACACCGAATCACTGGAGATCTTCGTTCCGGCAGAAGCCATGGATAACGGGTTTTATGCCGCCAGGTTTTACTCTCACGGCGGCGTTGCGGGCCTCATTAACTACAACGCTTTCACCAACTACAACGAATATGGCAGCGGTGGCAACAGCACGTTTTCACAGGGAAATATCGGCACCGGTATTAACATTGCAAACTGGACGCTGCGCAGTAACTACATCCTGACGGACGATAACGGCACCCGCAGCGCCGAGAATCTTTACACCTACGCTGAGCACGTTTTTGAAGAGAAAAAAATGCGTGCGCAGGTCGGTCAAATCAATATCAACTCCGCCCTGTTTAGCGGCGCGCAAATTACCGGGGTCCAGCTCATGCCTGAAACCGGTCTTCAGCCCAATATTCAGGTCACGGAAGTCTCTGGTATTGCCCGTACAAACCAGGCTCGCGTAGAAGTTCGTCAGTCCGGTCAGGTTATCTATTCTTCGCTGATCAATGCCGGTCCCTTCACGCTGCCGGACGTACCGGTTTTGCGCAGCAATGTCGACCTGGATGTCAGCGTCATCGAAACCGATGGCTCAACAACCCATTTCACCGTGCCCTCATCAGCCCTCAACGTCATAGGGAGCAACCGTGCCGAGGGGTTAAATCTGGCACTTGGTCAGGTTCGCGACAGTGGCGATGAAAAGAACTCCCCCTGGGTGTTCACCGTGTCTGACGGTACGAGCCTGACTACACGCCTGACTGCCGTTGCGGCAAGCGTGCTGGCCGAGAAATACCAGTCTACCGGTGCAAAGCTCGACTGGTCCGTCAATGAAAACTGGCTCATTTCACCCAGCGTATTGCTGAGTCAGTCCCGCTTTTATGATACGCAGCGGGGCAGCAAGTTTGAGCTCAGCAGCAATATTTTACTCCCCGCGCAGCTGACGCTCGGGCTCAGTGCTTCCCAGTATAACGGCGACTTTCGTGAGCTCACCGAAGCCATGGACGAAGAATCGCAAAGCTATGAAAACGCATGGAATACCAGCCTCAGCTGGAACAACGAATACATCGGCTCCCTCTCTTTACAATACAGCGCGAACTCTGGCGATGAGAGCAGCGGTGACTCACGCTATCTGATGGCCTCGTGGAGCAAAAGCCTGGGGCGTACCTCGCTGTCCGTAAACTGGCAACACGCCATGAGCAATAGCGAAACAGAAAACAGCACCAGCAACAATGACGATCTCTTCTATGTCAGCCTGATCGTCCCTCTGGGCGACGATCGCGTCAGTACCTACATGCGTACTCAGGGTGAAAAGCAAAACTATGGCGTCCAGGACAGCGGTTCTGTCGGCCGAAACCTCAACTACACCATTTCTGCCGATCGCGATAATCAGGACAAAAGTGATTCCTTTAACGGCAATATCACGACCAACCTGCACTATACCCAACTTGGGCTGTCTGCCGGTCTGAATGACGGAAACCAGCATAACTACAGCGCATCGTTAGGGGGTGGCATTGTCATGCACCGCCATGGCCTCACCTTTGCCCCCTTCCCGGTGAAAGAGACCTTTGGCATCGCAAGGCTAAGTGAGCCGGAAAGCGGGATAGAAATCACCACACCCGATGGCACCGTCTGGACAGATTACTGGGGGCAAGCCGTCGTTCCCGGGCTCAGAGAGTGGCAGAAATCACAAATTGTGATCAATACCAGCTCGCTGCCGCAGGGGATGGATTTATCAAATGGTATCCAGACCGTGTCCGCGGCCTACGGCTCATTTGCACAGGTCGATTTCCATGTGCTGAATACCCGTCGCGTGATGCTGAAGGTAAAACATGTCAATGGCGGCTGGCTCGAAAAAGGGCTAAGTATCGTGGACAAAGACAGCAACTATATTGTCAGTGTGATGGATAACGGCAGCGTGTTTATTTCCGATGCCTCGACGACGCCGGAGCTGTATGTCGTGGACGACAATATGACGCGTTTATGCCAGATCCACTACACGCTGAATGAAGAGAAAGATAAAGACGCCTATTACGAAAAAGCAGAAGGAACATGCCAGTGAAAATAGTTAACGTGATGCTGAGCGGTCTGACATTATTTTTCGCCTCTCAGGTATTCAGCGAGGAGTGCCAGATGACCCTTTCTCAGCCGACCGTCTCGTTTGGCCGATTCAAACAGGACGATATTGCTGCCTCGCTGAAAAACTGGAATCGCATGCCCGCAAAAGAGGTGATGATCAACGTGTTTTGCCCTCAGCCTCAGGTCATGGCCCTGTTCATGCAGTCCGCATCTGGCGCCAACGGCGGCGTGCTGTTTGGGCAGGAGGGACGGCTGGCGCTGGTCGCGAACAACATGACGGTAGACGGACGCCACTACGATCTCGTCAAAACCACCGACCGGGTAAAATTTACCTCATCAGACAGCCCCAAAGAACACGTTTTCCTGAAAAACAACGACGGCATCATTGCTCGCCAAAACGCGACACCGGTTCAGGGCAAGCAAATGAGCGTAACCATAAAACTTATACCCATCATTAATAATAACCAGCTGCGCAGAATTTCCGATAATACCGACCTGGAAAGCACCCTCGCCTGGGAATTATTAACAAGCGAGTAAAAGAATTCACCTTCGTATTCATTTTTTGGGTGAAGAGTAAGAAGAAAAATAAACCTTTTAAATTATGGATCCGTCCATTCAATTTAATATTCATTACATCTATGTTAAGGATTAACCATGAAAAAGAGTCTCCTTGCCGCCGCACTGGCACTGGCAGCGACCTGTGCTCATGCGGGTGACACAGCGGTACTGAAAGTCAAAGCGTCGCTGACCGGCAATTCCTGTACGCCTGAACTCAGCAACAATGGCGTGATCGATTTCGGTACCGTCCAGGTCGGCGATCTCTCTCAAACCCAGGCAACCCAGCTGGGTGAAAAGGGTCTGACACTCACGATCAACTGCCCAACGCCGACTAAAGTGGGCTGGAGCATCGCGGATAACCGCGCAGACACCAACGCCAGCACCGGCAGCAGTTCCAATCTGAAGGTGATGAATGCGACGTCTAACGGTGGCGAGCTGCGCGGCAGCATCTCGACCTTTGGTCTGGGTAAAACGCATGACGGTAAGAACATCGGCGCATACTCAGTGTATACCAGCACCGGTGACGTCACGGCGAACGGCGCAACGGTTGAGCCTATCCGTACTGCGCTGTCTGCAGGTACAAGTATGGGCCGCTGGCAGAAAGCCAATGGTGGCACCATTGCGAACAAAGACCTGGGTCTGATGAGCGTGGCATCTGCCGGTAAAACCGACCCGATGGCGGTGACCAGCGTCTCTTTCCCGCTGAACGTCTCGCTGGCAGTGGAAAACCTGAAGAAGCTGTCTCTGACGGAAGACACCGAGTTTGATGGTCAGGCGACGATCAGCGTCGTGTATCTGTAAGAAGTGAAAATGCCGGGCAGCGAATGCCGCCCGGCAGACAACATTACGCTTTGTCGCCCAGCAGAACGGATTCCAGCGCGATTTTGATCATGTCGTTGAAGGTGGTCTGACGCTCAGCGGCAGTGGTCTGCTCATGAGTACGGATATGGTCGGACACGGTGCAGATAGTCAGCGCTTTCGCACCAAACTCAGCCGCAACGCCGTAGATGCCCGCCGCTTCCATTTCCACGCCCAGAATGCCGTATTTTTCCATCACGTCGAACATCTCGCCGCCGTCTGGTGCATAGAACAGATCGGCAGAGAAGAGGTTACCCACGCGCGCGTCAACGCCCAGCGCTTTTGCCGCGTCAACCGCGTCACGCACCATGCCGAAGTCAGCGATTGCCGCGAAGTCATGGTCTTTGAAACGCATGCGGTTTACTTTGGAATCGGTGCAGGCACCCATGCCGATAACCACGTCGCGCAGCTTAACGTCCATACGCACCGCGCCACAGGAGCCCACGCGGATGATTTTCTTCACGCCGAAGTCGGTGATCAGCTCTTTGGTGTAGATAGAGCAGGATGGGATACCCATACCGTGACCCATGACGGAGATTTTGCGGCCTTTATAGGTACCGGTGAAGCCCAGCATGCCGCGTACGTTATTCACTTCACGCACGTCTTCGAGGAAGGTTTCTGCAATGTGCTTCGCGCGCAGCGGGTCGCCCGGCATCAACACGACGTCAGCGAAATCACCCATTTCTGCATTAATGTGAGGAGTTGCCATCTTCAGTTCCTTTTACATTGTTGTTTTTGCCGGGCGGCGGCTACGCCTTACCCGGCCTACAAAACCGTAGGCCCGGTAAGCGAAGCGCCACCGGGCAATGACATCAGAACATGGCCTTGCCATATTCCATGTCAGACGTACCAAAATATTTCGCCAGGGTCTGGCCGATGTCCGCGAAGGTTTCACGGTGACCCAGCGAGCCCGGCTTCACTTTCGGGCCGTACACCAGCACCGGAATGTGCTCGCGGGTGTGGTCGGTACCGGTCCAGGTTGGGTCACAGCCGTGGTCCGCGGTCAGGATCAGAATGTCATCTTCACCCACCAGCTCCATCAGCTCCGGCAGACGGCGGTCGAACAGCTCAAGACCCGCAGCATAACCCGCGACGTCGCGACGGTGACCCCAGGAGGAGTCGAAGTCCACGAAGTTGGTGAAGACAATGGTCTTGTCACCCGCTTCTTTCATCTCTTTGATGGTGGCATCGAACAGCGCATCGAGACCGGTCGCTTTGACCTTTTTGGTGATGCCGCAGTTAGCGTAGATATCCGCGATTTTACCCACGGACACTACGTGACCGTCTTTCTCATCGACCAGCTTCTGCAGCACGGTTGGCGCCGGCGGCTCAACGGCCAGATCGTGACGGTTACCGGTACGCTGGAAGTTACCCGCTTTGTCACCAATAAACGGACGCGCGATCACGCGGCCGATGTTGTAGCCGCCTTCGGTCAGCTCTTCGCGGGCGATTTCGCACAGCTCGTAGAGTTTATCCAGGCCAAACGTCTCTTCGTGGCAGGCAATCTGGAACACGGAGTCAGCAGAAGTGTAGAAAATCGGCTTGCCGGTTTTCATGTGCTCTTCGCCGAGCTGGTCCAGAATCACGGTACCGGAAGAGTGGCAGTTGCCGAGGTAACCCGGCAGGTTGGCACGCTTCACAAGCTTATCGAGCAGCTCCTGCGGGAAGCTGTTCTCGTGATCGGAGAAGTAACCCCAGTCGAACAGCACCGGCACACCGGCGATTTCCCAGTGGCCAGACGGGGTGTCTTTACCGGAGGAGAGCTCGTGCGCCCAGGCATAGGCGCCCACGACTTCCGCGTTGCCGTCCATACCGGCTGCGATTTTACCGGTAGAGCCTTCATGCGCTTTCACCAGCCCGAGGCGGGTCAGGTTAGGTAGAGTCAGAGGGCCTTTACGACCGTTGTCCGCTTCGCCTTTCGCACAGGCTTCCGCGATGTGACCCATGGTATCGGAACCCACGTCACCAAAACGTTCTGCATCTTCGGTTGCGCCGATGCCGAATGAGTCCAGCACCATAATAAATGCACGTTTCATAATTGTTCTCCGTACGTAGTGCTTCAAAAATTATCGATCAGATCAGTATACCGCTATTCGGTGATACGGCGATAGACAGTCGGTGTGGTTTCCGGTGCTTTATCGTCAAGCATGATGGCCGCTTTCACCGCTTTCGCCGCTTCCTGCCAGCTGGCTTCGTCTTTGGCGTGGATCACCGCCAGCGGACGTTGGCCGTCAACGCTGTCGCCCAGACGGGCCATATCGGTAAAGCCGACGCTGTAATCAATGGTGTCTGAGGCCTGACGACGGCCGCCGCCCATTGAGACCACCGCCATGCCGAGGGCACGGGTGTCCATGGCGGAGACAAACCCTTCGCTATCGGCATACACCGCTTTGCTGAGCGTCGCGGTTGGCAGGTACTTCGCGTAATTTTCGACGAAATCGGTCGGGCCTTTTTGCGCCGCGACCATGCGGCCGAAGATCTCCGCCGCTTTGCCGTTGTCCAGCACCGCCTGCAGCTTCGCGCGGGCGTCGGCGTCGTCTTTGGCGAGCTTGCCGGAGATCAACATCTCAACGCACAGCGCCATGGTGACGTCGAACAGGCGCGGGTTACGGTATTCCCCCGTCAGGAACTGGACGGCTTCACGCACTTCGACGGCGTTACCGGCGCTGGAAGCCAGCACCTGGTTCATATCGGTGAGCAGTGCGGTAGTGCGCACGCCTGCGCCGTTGGAGACGCCAACGATCGCTTCGGCCAGCGCCTCAGAGAGTTCATAGGTTGGCATAAACGCGCCGCTGCCTACCTTCACGTCCATCACCAGCGCGTCCAGCCCTTCTGCCAGCTTCTTCGCCAGGATAGAGGCGGTGATCAGCGGGATGGAGTCAACGGTCGCGGTGATATCGCGGGTCGCGTAGAAACGCTTGTCTGCCGGAGCAAGAGAGCTGGTCTGGCCGATAATCGCCACACCAACGTCTTTAATAATGTCGCGGAAGCGGTTGTCATCCGGGAAGATATCGAAGCCCGGAATGGCTTCCAGTTTGTCGAGCGTACCGCCAGTGTGGCCCAGGCCGCGCCCGGAGATCATCGGGATGTAACCGCCACAGGCTGCCACCATTGGGCCGAGCATCAGGGAGGTCACGTCACCCACGCCGCCGGTGGAGTGTTTATCCACAATCGGGCCGTTAAGGTTGAGGCTTTTCCAGTCCAGAACGGTTCCTGAATCTCGCATCGCCATGGTCAGCGACACGCGCTCAGGCATCGACATATCGTGGAAGAAAATGGTCATCGCCAGAGCCGCAATCTGCCCTTCTGAGACGGTGTTATCACGAATGCCGTTGATGAAGAAGCGGATCTCTTCGTCGCTTAATGCATGACCATCACGTTTTTTACGAATAATTTCTTGTGCGAGAAACACGGTAACCTCCATGCGGAATCGGGGGAATTGTGGCGGGTGGCGCTACGCTTACCCGCCCTACGATCCTGTAGGCCGGATAAGCGAGGCGTCATCCGGCATTGTTGGCAATCAGTAGCTGCTTGCGCTCTTACCGTCGCCGTGACCCAGCGCCTTCAGCAGGCTGGCCAGCAGGCTGGACGCACCGAAGCGGTAGTGACGGGAATCGGCCCAGTCGGCGCCGAACAGTTCGTCGGCAATCGCCAGGAACTGCTGCGCGTCTTCGGCGGTACGCACGCCGCCCGCAGGTTTGAAGCCTACGGTTTTGGACACGCCCATGTCGCGGATCACTTCCATCATGATGCGCGCGCTTTCCGGGGTCGCATTTACCGGCACTTTACCGGTAGAGGTTTTAATGAAATCCGCACCGGCTTTGATGGAGATTTCAGACGCTTTACGAATCAGCGCCTCTTCTTTCAGCTCGCCGGTTTCGATGATCACTTTCAGCAGCACGTTTGCCGCCGCACACGCGTCTTTACAGGCCTTCACCAGGTCAAAACCGACCTGCTCGTTACCGGCGATCAGCGCGCGGTAAGGGAACACCACGTCAACTTCGTCTGCACCGTAGGCAATCGCCGCGCGGGTTTCTGCCAGCGCAATCTCGATATCGTCGTTGCCGTGCGGGAAGTTAGTCACGGTTGCAATGCGCACGTCCGGGGTGCCCTGCTCTTTCAGCGTTTTACGGGCAATCGGGATAAAGCGCGGGTAGATACAAACGGCTGCGGTGTTACCCACTGGCGTTTTCGCCTGATGGCACAGGGCGATGACTTTCTCATTGGTGTCGTCATCGTTCAGGGTAGTCAGGTCCATCAGTTTCAACGCGCGCAGGCTGCTTGCAGTTAAATCGGTCATAACAATCTCCAACGGCAGTGCCGTATAAATTTTACCTTGCGGGTCTGTGAGTATTCTAACATCCACCCGCATCCACACTTCGACATTCATCACAGTTAATGAAAACTGCGTACAAATTTGCATTACTGTAATGAGATCTTCTTCAAACTTTAGTGCGCAAATTGCCGACTAAAGCAGCAATACCCCCTGTGGGATCAAAAGCGCCAACAGGCAGGCTTTCTACAATCCGTTCATCATCCGCAGAACATTCAAGGAAGCGAATATGCCCCACTCCAGCCCCGACGCCCTGCAGCAACGTTGCCAGCAGATTGTGACAAGCCCGGTGTTAACCCCGGAACAAAAACGTCATTTTCTGGCGCTGGAAGCGGAAAACAACCTGCCGTATCCGGCACTTCCTGAAGCTGCGCGCGCCGCGCTGGACGAGGGGTTTATCTGCGACATGTTCGAAGGCCATGCGCCTTACAAACCCCGTTACGTTCTGCCGGATTACGCAAAATTTCTGGCTAACGGTTCAGAATGGCTGGAGCTGGAAGGCGCAAAAGATCTCGACGATGCCCTCTCGCTGTTAACCATCCTCTACCATCATGTTCCGTCCGTCACATCGATGCCGGTCTATCTCGGCCAGCTTGATGCGCTGCTGCAACCATATGTTAGAATTCTAACACAAGAAGAAATCAATAGCCGAATAAAACGTTTCTGGCGCTATCTTGACCGTACGCTGCCGGATGCCTTTATGCATGCCAATATCGGGCCGGAAGATATGCCCATCACCCGTGCCATTCTGCGTGCCGATGCAGAGCTGAAGCAGGTCGCGCCGAACCTGACCTTTATTTATGATCCAGAGAACACCCCGGATGAATTACTGCTTGAGGTGGCGAAAAACATATGTGAATGCAGCAAACCGCATATTTCTAATGGCCCGGTGAATGATAAAATTTTCACAAAAGGCCGTTATGGCGTGGTGAGCTGTTACAACTCCCTGCCTCTGGCTGGCGGTGGCAGCACCCTGGTGCGTCTCAATCTCAAGGCCATCGCCGAACACAGCACGACAAGTGAAGACTTCTTCAGCCGCGCCCTTCCGCACTACTGCCAGCAGCAAATGGCCATCATTAATGCCCGCTGCGATTTCCTGTATCAACAATCCGGCTTCTTTGAGAATAGCTTCCTGGTGAAAGAGGGGCTGATTGATGCCGATCGGTTTGTGCCGATGTTTGGCATGTACGGTCTGGCAGAAGCGGTAAACGTGCTCTGTGAGAAAGCAGGCATCGCGGGACGTTACGGCAAAGATGAGCAGGCCAACGCGCTGGGCTATCGCATCAGCGAACAGCTTGCGGCGTTTGTCGAAAACACGCCGGTGAAACACGGCTGGAAGCAGCGCGCGATGCTTCATGCGCAGTCGGGGATCAGCTCCGATTCGGGCACCACGCCGGGCGCGCGCCTGCCCTACGGTGACGAGCCGGATCCCATCAGCCACCTGCTGGCGGTGGCTCCCCATCACAAGCACTACTCTTCCGGGATAAGCGATATCCTGACGCTGGATGAAACGGTAAAACGCAACCCGCAGGCGGTGGTCCAGCTGTGCCTGGGCGCGTTCAGGGCGGGTATGCGCGAGTTTACCGCCAACGTAGCGGGTAACGATCTGGTGCGCGTCACCGGGTATATGGTGCGGCTATCGGATCTGGAGAAATACCGGGAAGCAGGGTCGAGAACGAACACCACGTGGCTGGGGGAAGAAGCCGCACGCAATACCCGCATTCTGGAACGTCAGCCGCGCGTGATTAGCCATGAACAGCAGATGCGCTTTAGTTAGTCAGGTCATTCCTTTTTCCTGCGTGGACGGGCCGGGCAGCCGCCTGGCCCTGTTTCTGCAGGGCTGCAACCTGCGCTGTAAAACCTGCCACAACCCGTGGACGATCGGCCGCTGCAACGACTGCGGGGACTGCGTGCCCCACTGCCCGCACGACGCGCTGACCATTCAGGCCGGGCGCGTCTGGTGGCAGGAGAGCGACTGCCAGCAGTGCGACACCTGCCTGCACCTGTGCCAGCAGCAGGCGACGCCCATGGCGCACCGCCTGAGCGTGGAGGAGCTCCTCACCCAGATCCGCAAATCCGCACCGTTTATCGAAGGGATCACCGTAAGCGGCGGGGAAGCCACAACGCAATTGCCGTTTTTAGTGACGCTGTTCACCGCGATCAAAGCCGATCCCGCCCTGCATCATCTGACCTGCCTGGTCGACAGCAACGGTTTGTTAAGCGAAACCGGCTGGCAAAAGCTGCTGCCGGTACTGGATGGCGCGATGCTGGACCTTAAAGCGTGGGGGAACGAACACCACCGCTTCCTGACCGGACGCGACAATGAGCAGATCAAGCAGAGTATCCGCTGGCTGGCAGAACGCTACCGTTTGACGGAGCTCCGCTTGCTGGTCATTCCGGGGCAGTGTGATTACCTGGAACATCTGAAGCCGCTGACGGCATTTATCCACGGGCTGGGAAACGTGCCGGTGCGCCTCAACGCGTTTCATGCGCACGGCGTATACGGTGAGGCAGCGTCATGGCGCAGCGCCACGCCCGAGGACGTTGAACCGCTGGCGCGGGCGCTGGAAAAACAGAAAATAACGGTGATCCGCCCGGCGCTTTATCTATAGCGTGATGCCAAATATCGAACGCGTATTTTCCAGCAGCGCATCGGCAATTACCTCTTCCGGCTCCTGTCGCAGTTCACACAGGGTGGTGAACACGCGCGCCGCCTCTTCCGGGCGATTCGGCTGTCCCTGAAAACCGTTCAGTGGCATATCCGGCGCATCGGTTTCCAGCAGAAGCGCCGACAGCGGCAGCTGTGCCATCACGTCACGGGTTTTACTGGCGCGCGGATAGGTGATGGTGCCACCCACACCAATTTTGTAGCCCAGTTCAATGAAACGCTGCGCCTGCTGCAGGCTGCCGGAGAAACCGTGTACGACGCCCCTGCGCGGCAGATCGATGCGTTTCAGGTGCATCGCCAGCTTATCGTGCGTACGTCTGGAGTGGAGGATCACCGGTAGATCGTGACGCTTCGCCAGCCTGAGCTGCGCGTCGAGGATCGTCTGCTGGCGCTCAAACTGAGGGTCCTCGCGATAAAGATCGAGGCCGATCTCCCCGATGGCGACAAGCTTGTCCTCTGCGGTCTGCAGGATCTCATCAAGTCTCTCAATGTGCTCATCACGATGCCGCTCAATCACGATCGGATGCAGGCCGAGCGCGGCATAGAGCGCAGGGTGACGCGTGGAAAGATCCAGCACGCGGGAAAAGTAAGCCGCTTCCACTGAAGGCACAATAATGGCCTGAACGCCTGCCTCGGCCGCTTTCGCAATACTGTGTTCTTCATCTCCCGTAAACGGTGGGAAATCAAAGTGGCAATGGGTATCGACAAAGCGGTGCGTCACGCCAGATCCTCGTTATCCAGTAAAGCGTCATTCGCCTGCGGAATGTCCACCAGGGGCACCGTCAGAGCGTCGTTGGCGACAATCGCAGGCGGCGTAATAATGCGTTTATGGCGATGAAGCGGCGGTTGCTCCGCCAGCATTTTCCCCACCGTCGCCAGGAAGTAGCGTCCACACAGCCGCCCCGTTTTGTAATCCATGCGCAGCGCAGGGACGCGGCTGCCCAGCGCCATGCTCAGCAGCGGCTTAGGCGGATAAATTTCAAAAATACGCAGCTTACCCGGTGGCTTTTCAATGAAACGCTGCATCGCGCCGTAGGTGGTTTCATGCTGCTTCGCGATGTTCACCAGCGGCTGCAAGCTGCTGTCGCCCAGCCAGCGCTCCATCCGCTTAAACCACTGAGGGGTGTAATACATTTGCGACGGTACGGTACGGATCACCACAATGGTTTTCGCCCCGCGACGGGCGGCTTCCTGCACCGGCACCGCGTCACTGATCCCGCCGTCCAGATAGCTAATGCCGTCCAGCAGCGCACCGGTACGATAAAAACCGGGAATGGCGCTGGAGGCGCGGATGATGTCCAGCCAGTTATCTTTCTGAGGCGAAAAATAGCCCGGCGAATAGTCATCTCCCCGGCTGGCGCACATCCAGAATTCTTTACCGCTATCAAACAGGCGGGCCGCGGTGTCCATGGCCAGCGGCATCTGGCTGGAGGTTGACTCCAGCAGCCAGTCGAGGTCGATCAGGTTACCGCCGCGCACAAAGCGCACCGGATTAAAAAATTCTTTCGCCGTGGTGTAGCGCATGATGACCTTTCGCGCGTAGCCGGGCTGGTTACAGACATAGGCAGAGAGGTTCTGTGCCCCGGCAGACGTGCCGAAGTACAGGTCAAACGGATTGAACTGCGCGCGCATAAATTCGTCCAGCACGCCAGCGGTGAAAATGCCGCGCTGTCCGCCACCCTCGCAGACCAGCGCGAGTTGACCTGCGCGAAACGGTTTTAACGTCAGCGGCGCAATGTTGCCGAGCGTAACGGGAATTCGTTGCCCCACCTCTGCTTTCCTGTTTTGATTATTTTATAACACCACAGTAACGCACCCGACCTGTTACGCAAATAAGAAAAAGCCAGTCGCAGTGACTGGCTTTATTTTGTTGACGGAATATTGCGTTTGCTACGGACGTCGACGCCCCGTAAACAGGCTGACCAGGAACAGAATAATACCGACAACGAAGACAATTTTAGCTGCCCATGCCGCTGTACCTGCCAGTCCACCAAAGCCCAATGCGGCGGCAATTAACGCGATAACCAGAAATATAATGCCCCAACGAAACATAAGCTTCTCCTTTACCATAGTTAATGTCGGCCGCTAAACGTGAGCGCTCAGGTCACTCACCGGCGTTTTTCCAGAGTCGTTCTTATATCGCCCGCAGGTTTTAGCCAGACGGGCGAATGGTCCAGATTTACTTCGTTTTCAGATCGTTTTTAACGCTTTTCACACCATCAATCGCTTTCGCAATGGACTCGGCACGTTCACTTTGCGCCTGCGAATCTACCGTACCGGAAAGCTGAACCACACCATCGGTGGTTTCCACTTTCACCTTACGGGACGGCACGATGTCATCTGCTAAAAGTTTAGCTTTGATTTCGCTGGTGGTGGCTGCATCACCGGCATAACCTTTCACCGACGCATTTTTGCCGTCACGGACATGCAGCTTATCGCTGACGGAGGCAACGCCTTCGACGCCTTTCGCCACTTTCACCGCCTGTTCTGCCTGAGCCTGGCTTTCAACAAAGCCGCTCAGCGTGACCACTTTTTTGTCGGTCTTAACGGAAATATCGGTGCTCTTGATGGCTTCATCATCCACCAGTGCGGCTTTCACTTTTGCTGTGATAGAGCTGTCATCCATGAAATTGCCGACTTTATTCATAGAGCTATCGATTTTTTGCCCTGCGCTGTCAGCCGTGGATTGTGCTTTATCCATGGTGCTGCTTTCCGCCAGGGCGGAGCCGCTCACCAGAACGCTACCCAGAGTTACAGCCAGCAGAGTTTTAGAAATCTTCAGTCTTGTCATATTCATCGATCTATTCCTGTGTTGACCCGTTATTCGGGCTACGTACTTCCTTAGTAGTGATATATATTGCGAATAAACACGCGGGCAAAATGGATAACCTAAAGTCATGCATTGAACAGTTAATTTATCCACGCCCGGTGTTAAACACTGAGTTAAATATAGATCACTCTCACAGAGCCGCTTTCAGAATTGGGTAAAAAATGGGCGAATAGCGTGAAATTGCGTTGAATTAAGAACATTCCGCAAGGGATTAATAAGACAGGAATAAAAGAAGAGCACGGCTACTGCCGTGCTCTGAGAGGGGATTAGTGCTCGCGGGTTTTACGGAACTGAACGTCCGGATAACGTTCCTGCGTCAGGTTCAGGTTGACCATCGTTGGCGCGATATAGGTCAGGTTATCGCCGCCATCCAGCGCCAGCTGAACTTCATTCTTACGCTTAAATTCTTCGAATTTCTTCACGTCAGAACACTCAACCCAGCGCGCGGTCGCGACGTTCACCGATTCGTAAATCGCTTCTACGTTGTATTCGCTCTTCAGGCGCGCAACGACCACGTCAAACTGCAGCACGCCGACCGCACCAACGATCAGATCGTTGTTCGCAATCGGGCGGAAGACCTGCACGGCACCCTCTTCGGAGAGCTGAACCAGGCCTTTCAGCAGCTGTTTCTGCTTAAGCGGATCGCGCAGACGAATGCGACGGAACAGTTCCGGTGCGAAGTTCGGAATACCGGTGAACTTCATCATTTCACCCTGCGTGAAAGTGTCGCCGATCTGGATGGTGCCGTGGTTGTGCAGACCGATGATGTCGCCCGGATAGGCTTCTTCAACGTGCGAACGGTCACCCGCCATAAAGGTCAGCGCGTCGGAGATGACAACGTCTTTCCCGATACGCACCTGACGCAGCTTCATGCCCTTTTCATATTTACCGGACACCACGCGCATAAAGGCCACGCGGTCACGGTGTTTCGGATCCATGTTGGCCTGAATCTTAAATACGAAGCCGGTGAACTTCTCTTCTTTTGCTTCCACTTCACGGGTGTCGGTTTTGCGCGGCATTGGCTGCGGCGCCCACTCCACCAGACCGTCGAGCATGTGGTCAACGCCGAAGTTACCCAGTGCGGTACCGAAGAAGACCGGGGTAATTTCGCCGCTCAGGAACAGCTCTTTGTCGAATTCGTGAGACGCGCCCTTGACCAGCTCCAGCTCGTCGCGCAGCTGCGCGGCCAGCTCTTCCCCGACCGCCGCGTCCAGATCCGGGTTGTCCAGACCTTTAACAATGCGCACTTCCTGAATGGTGTGGCCTTTACCGGTCTGATACAGGTAGGTTTCGTCTTTATAGAGGTGATAGACGCCTTTGAACAGCTTACCGCAGCCAATCGGCCAGGTGATTGGCGCACAGGCGATCTTCAGCTCGTTTTCCACTTCATCCATCAGCTCCATCGGATCGCGGATGTCACGGTCGAGTTTGTTCATAAAGGTGAGGATCGGCGTATCGCGCAGACGGGTGACTTCCATCAGCTTACGGGTACGATCTTCTACACCTTTCGCGGCGTCGATCACCATCAGACAGCAGTCCACCGCCGTCAGGGTACGGTAGGTATCTTCGGAGAAGTCTTCGTGGCCCGGGGTGTCCAGCAGGTTCACCAGGCAGTCGTGATACGGGAACTGCATCACGGAGGTGGTAATCGAAATACCACGCTGCTTTTCCATCTCCATCCAGTCGGATTTTGCATGCTGGCTTGAGCCACGGCCTTTAACGGTACCCGCAGTCTGGATCGCCTGTCCGAACAGCAACACCTTCTCAGTGATGGTCGTTTTACCGGCATCGGGGTGCGAGATAATGGCAAAAGTGCGGCGCTTGGCCACCTCTTGCAGATAAGGAGACAACGTCATAATTAAATCTTCTTTTATAAGCGCGGCAGCACGCCACGCATCATGGAATACAAAATTGCGGCTATTTTACCCATCAACGGGGGGCAGGCAATCATTGTTTACACAGGAGTTGCTCCAGTTCGTTCAACGACGTCACGGTCCAGGTCGGCTCGATGCCGTCAGGCTTCTCACGGCCATGCGCATTGAGCCACACGGTCGACAGACCGGCCTTCATGCCGCCCAGAATATCTGACTCTGCCGTATCCCCCACCATCAGGACACGATCGCGGTCGGGATTGCCGGCCTGCGCCAGCGCGTAGTCGAAAATTCGCGGATCTGGCTTCGGCACGCCAACCTCTTCCGAGATCACCAGCGCGTCAAAATGATCGCGCAGGCCGGTACGCTCAAGGCGGATCTGCTGCAGGGCGGTAAAACCGTTGGTGATGATCCCCAGTTTCACCTTACCTTTCAACGCATTCAGCAGGGAAACCGCGCCCGGCAGCGGCGCACAGATATCGGCCATGGCGTTAAGGAAAGCCTCGTTCAGCGTTCCCGGACTGACCTTTAAGCGTTCCGCCCAGACGTCAAAGCGCTGGTGCTGAAGCTGTAACGCGGTGATGGCACCGTTCTGGTAATCCACCCACAGCGGTTTGTTGACCGCCTGATAGTCCTGAAAATCTTCAGCGGTGAAGGTTACGCTATAGTCGAGAAACATCCGCTGCAGGCCGCCGAACGAGTCGAACGTAAACAGCGTTTCGTCGGCATCAAAGAAAATCCAGTCCCATTTCATCGTTACAACCTTATTTTTTATTATCCAATCGGCAGAGCCATTATGATGGCGTCTTCACGTCCCTCTGCGGTGGGGTAGTAGTTACGGCGGATTGTCGCCTCGTTAAAGCCTAAGCTTTCATAGAGCGCGATGGCGGCGACATTCGACGCGCGCACCTCCAGCCACAGGGTGAAAACGTCACGGGTTTCGAGCTCACGGATGAGGTGCTCAAGCAGTTCTCTTCCCAGCCCACGGCGCTGAAACGCGGGATCAACCGCGATATTAAACAGCGTCGCCTCATCAAGAACAACCTGCGTGATCGCGAAAGCGGCCATGGTGCCGTCAACGTCCAGGCGGTAGTTCAGATACCGTTCGCCCTGATTGCTGGCGAAGGTTTTTTCGCTCCACGGAAACGCGTGGGCGCGTGTTTCAATCGCGAACGCTGTGGACAGGTCAGGCGTCGTGAGGGAAGAAATCGTGTTCATATTCGCAGATTTGTTGCCATAGCGCGCTGCGCGCTTTTGGGTTGGCTTTCAGTTCGTCCAGCGCTGGCGAGCAGATCTGGCTCCCCTGAAGAGAGATCTCATTCGCCTCTCCGATACGCCAGCTGTTACAGCGACTATCAGGAGGCAGCATCGCGACACGCTCTGGCGTCAGCGGTAAAACCTGGTCGGCCGTCAGCTTCAGGCTGCGAAGGACATCATCGATCAGGGGGTCATTCAGGGCAGGCAGTTCTTCCGCCACCATCACCAGACGAACGTGCGCCGGGATAGAGATGGCGATTTCGCCCTGCAACGCCGTCGGGCGACGCAAAGCCCACTGGGTGATGCCCAGTTGCTGCAACTGCCAGTCTCGTCGGGATGTCATAGGGAAAACTCCTGTCTCTCAGGCGCGCAAATATAGCAAATGTGTCGAAAGTGCGCCATCTACCTACTATAATCCCCGCCTGAGTTTATTGAGGAACAATTCATGTCTGCATTTACCCCGGCAAGTGAAGTCTTGCTGCGTCACAGTGATGATTTCGAAGAAAGCCGTATTCTGTTTGCCGGAGATATGCAGGATGACCTGCCCGCGCGTTTCGACTGTGCTGAAAGCCGTGCCCACACCCAATACTACCACCACTGGCAGGTGCTGAGCCGCCAGATGGGCGAGCGCGCGCGCTTTAGCCTTGTTGCAGAGCAGAGCGATATCGCCGACTGCGATACGCTGATCTACTACTGGCCGAAGAATAAACCGGAAGCCCAGTTCCAGCTGATGAACCTGCTCTCCCTGCTGCCGGTCGGCTGCGATATTTTCGTGGTTGGTGAAAACCGCAGCGGCGTGCGTAGCGCGGAACAGCTGCTGGAAGGCTATGCGCCGCTGAACAAAGTCGACAGCGCTCGCCGCTGTGGTCTATACCATGGCCGTCTGGAAAAACAGACAACATTTGATGCGCAGGCATACTGGGACGAGTACCAGCTTGACGGCCTGACCATCAAAACGCTGCCGGGCGTGTTCAGCCGCGATGCGCTGGATACGGGCAGCAAGCTGCTGCTTTCCACTCTGACGCCGCACACTAAAGGCAAAGTGCTGGACGTGGGCTGCGGCGCGGGCGTGCTCTCTACCGTGCTCGCCAGCCATTCGCCAAAGGTGCGTTTAACCCTGTGTGACGTGAGCGCCCCGGCGGTTGAAGCCAGCCGCGCAACGCTTGCCGCAAACGGCATTGAAGGCGAGGTGATTGCCAGCAACGTCTTCTCCGACATCACCGGTCGCTTCGACATGATCATCTCTAACCCGCCGTTCCACGACGGTATGGAGACCAGCCTGGAAGCGGCACAAACGCTGATCCGTGGCGCAACCCGTCACCTCAACAGCGGCGGCGAGCTGCGTATCGTTGCGAACGCCTTCCTGGCGTACCCGAAAGTGCTGGATGAAACCTTTGGCTTCCACGAAGTCATCGCCCAGACGGGTCGCTTTAAGGTCTACCGCACCGTGATGACACGTCAGGCCAAAAAGTAATCGCCTCCCCTGTATAGCCGGATACGCGAAAGCGCCATCCGGCTATACAGGGCGCGTCCATCGGCCATTTTTCCATCAATCAAGGCATCACGCGCACTTTTCTGTTGACGTAAAGCTGAAAACATCTAGAATGCGCCTCCGTGGTTACGATACTTTTACAGTATCGATGGTATGCGAAGGTGGCGGAATTGGTAGACGCGCTAGCTTCAGGTGTTAGTGTCCTTACGGATGTGGGGGTTCGAGTCCCCCCCCTCGCACCATAAATCACGATGATATTGCTCGCACTGGGCGAAGGTGGCGGAATTGGTAGACGCGCTAGCTTCAGGTGTTAGTGTCCTTACGGATGTGGGGGTTCGAGTCCCCCCCCTCGCACCAACGAGGCGATATCAACATAGCAACAAAGAGTAAGATGACTGTGCGAAGGTGGCGGAATTGGTAGACGCGCTAGCTTCAGGTGTTAGTGTCCTTAGGATGTGGGGGTTCGAGTCCCCCCCCTCGCACCAATTATCTTACAACCCTTCTGAATGTCTTCTTTTCCCTGTTATTTCAAACTCATCAGTATCACCAGAATTCCGCTGACCAGCGCGACACACGATGGCAGTAAAACAAAGTGACGCAGTTGCTTATGCCAGATCATGCCTGACGTGACTAACAGTCCTGACACAATGATGGCTTTCCAGGTATCAAGAGAGAGATCGGCAAACGTCAAACCGCCGAGAATGGCTCCCGGTAGCAATACCCCCCAACCGCTGCCCAGCGCCCTGTTCAACATGATCTGCCCTCTTTCAACGATAATGATAACCAATATCATATGACAGAGATTATCATTTGTCAGCTGAATGAATCAAAATCCATCGACCTTTACCTTTCCCGTAATGACAGGAATTGCCTAAGGTGATAAATTGCGCACCTGTTAACAACGTCTAAAGATTTTCTGATAATTACTCTTTGCGCTTTTTGCATATTTTATTGCGAAACGACATCTATTTATTTGTTTTAATTAAATTTTAATAAAAACACACGACTATGACATCACAATCCTGGCGGTCTTTGGTTCACAGAAAATATCAATTATCGTTACGTTTATTTTTATTTCTGAACGCAACCTCGGCTGTGTTCTCGGTAACAAACCCGCTCAATTCTGTACGCCTGTTTTCCGCCCCTCTGATTGCTATTTTCTCCATCAGTACCGGCCTGTTCATCTGGCACTGGAGAAAGCGCGCGCGGAAGATAAATATTCCTGTCGTTTCAGGGATCTTCGGTATTTTGTGGGCCTGGCAAATTGTCTCCAAATTCGCCTTAATTACCCACGATCATGCGACGTATTTGTTAATCGCGCTTTTAACGGTGCTTTTTATCGGCACGCTGGCGTTCGCCAGTAATATCAAAGCCTTTACGCTGCATTCACTGCCCACCTTTATTGTCTGCCTGTGGTTAAGCGATCACGATATATGGCTGAGAATGACCTATTCTTTCGCACTTCCTGTGGTGGCAATTGCTATTCATAACATTTTGCAAAGACGCAACGACCGTTTCGCTCAGGAGCTGCTCTCTCGCCTTCTGGAAGAACGAGAAACCCTTACCGATCTCAGCATGATGGACCCGCTTACCGGGCTCTATAATCGTCGCGGTCTGCAAAGCCGTCTGGAGAATCTGCCCACGGTAGAAAATGGCGAGCACTTTGTTCTGCTGATGGATATCGACCACTTCAAAGCCTATAACGACCATTACGGCCATATGATGGGCGACCAGGCGCTGAAGCGCGTCTCTGCGGCAATCCGCGATGCCGTGCGTTCTCGCGATATTGTGGCGCGTTTTGGTGGGGAAGAGTTTATGGTGCTGCTGACCAACATTTCACTCGAACACGCCCGCCAGACGGCCGAGCGGATCCGTCAGAAAGTG
Organism: Enterobacter sp. HK-058-C-ECC; assembly: GCF_047531125.1. NCBI lineage: Bacteria > Pseudomonadati > Pseudomonadota > Gammaproteobacteria > Enterobacterales > Enterobacteriaceae > Enterobacter > Enterobacter sp. HK-058-C-ECC. The sequence goes on along the minus strand of NZ_JBLKCH010000006.1, from coordinate 96,051 downwards.
TACGATTTGAAAATCCCGCATCTGTTTAACGAAAGCGTCGCGACAAACGTCACCATCAGCATTGGTATCGCCATTTTCGAGGATGAAGACGTGGAAGGCGCGCTGGAAAAAGCGGACAAAGCCCTCTATGAAGCAAAGCATATGGGACGCAATAACATTCTGTTAAGTGAAGAGATTCAGACGGCGTAGACATAACGACGATGTCACCCGGACAAAAGTCTTGCCATTGGTATGAGCAATAGTTAGGATTGGCAATCATTATCATTTAGATTTCTATCTATACTATGGCCACGCATACTGCACACATCGTCGAACCTCTCCTCTGGCGAGCGCCGCTCACCAGCGGGAATGCTTCGCTTGCAGATGCGATACGGGACAAAATTGCGGAAACGCGCGCCCACCTGCTGGATTTTATCCGGCTTGATGAAGCGCCCCCGTCCCACGCGATGACACTCTCAGAGTGGCGACAGCCGTCAAAGCTGCAATCGCTGCTGGCCACCTATTCCGACCATATCTATCGCAATCAACCCACCCTTACGCGGGAAAATAAACCCCTGCTCTCTCTCTGGGCGCAGTGGTATATCGGGCTGATGGTGCCGCCGCTCATGCTGGCGCTGTTAACACAGAAGAGCATGCTGGAACTCTCGCCGGATAATTTCCATGTTGAGTTTCACGAAACCGGACGTGCTGCCTGCTTCTGGATTGATCTCCACGAAGACCATAGCGCTGAACGCCTGACGGCTCAGGAACGTATGGAGCAGCTCATTACCCAGACTCTGATCCCGGTGGTGGAAGCGCTGGAAGCGACGGGAGAGATTAACGGGAAGCTTATCTGGAGCAATACGGGCTATTTAATCCACTGGTATTTAACGGAAATGAAGCCGCTGCTCGGTGATGAGAACGTTGAGGCCCTGCGTCAGTCCTGTTTCTTTGCCAGGCAGCTTTCCGATGGCCGTGACAACCCGCTATTCCGCACCGTTGTACTCCGTGACGGGCTTCTGGTTCGCCGCACCTGCTGCCAGCGTTATCGCCTGCCGGACGTTAAGCAGTGTGGAGATTGCACGCTGAAGTAGAGCAGTGAATTGCCCGGTAGCGCTTCGCTCACCAGGCCTACAAAAACAAAAAACGGCAACCTGCGTTGCCGTTTTGTTTTTACCTATGCCACCTGTTGATTGTCCTCTTCCGCGCTACGCTGCGCTTCTTCCGCTTCCTGCTCCAGCAGCTGCTTCTCATACACTTTGAAGAACGGGAAGTAGATGATCGCCGATACGCAGGCCAGAACCACAACCAGAATAGCCGCGCGGAAGTCCCAGCCCAGGGCCCACGCTGCGCCTATCGGCGCCGGTGCCGTCCAGGGAACGACCGAGATGACGCGCCCAATCAAATCAAACGTCATCGCCGCCCACGCCAGCACGGCGTTGACCATCGGTGCCAGCAGGAACGGAATAAAGAACACCGGATTCATTACAATCGGTGTACCGAAAATGACCGGCTCGTTGATGTTAAAGAAGCTGGGAACCACGCTCAAACGGCCAATAGAGCGTAAATGGGCTGAACGACTACGCAGATAGCAAATCACCAGCCCCATCGTGGCGCCCGACCCGCCAATCACGATAAAGAACGTCCAGAACGCCTCCATGAAGATATGCGGCAGAGGCTGGCTGGCGGCCAGTGCGGTCTGGTTAGCGCCCAGGTTAGTCAGCCAGAACATCTGCAACATTCCGGAGACGATGGCGGCGCCGTGGATCCCGGCGAACCACAGCAGATGACCAATCAACACGGCCAGCAGGATCGCAGGCAGAGAATCCGCCGCGGAAACCAGAGGTTTAAAGACCGACATAATGGCCTGCGGGATCAGCATGCCGAACTGAGACTGAATCACCAGGCTCAGAGGATAGAGGGTCACCACCACCACCAGCACCGGGATCAGCAGATCAAAAGAGTTTTTGATCATCGGCGGGACCTGGTCCGGCAGTCGAATGCCGATGTTATGCGCTTTGAGGAAACGCATCATCTCAACGCAGTAAATCGCCACCAGAATCGCGGTAAAAATGCCCGTTCCCCCCAGACTGTCGACAGGGAGCGTGCCTTTGGTTTTGGGTGCCGCGACCAGCAGAAACGCCATCAGCGACAGCATGGCGCACATAAACGGGTCCAGCTGATGAGATTTGACGTAGTGTTTGCCAAGGTTATAGGCAATCGCCGCACAGATATAAATGGACATAATGCCCATTGTCATATCAAACGGCGTCAGGATTTGGCCCTCAAACTGCTTCGCCATATCCAGCCAGGCGCGGGCGAAACCCCAGGTGGTATCAGGCGAAAAAGGTGGGTAAGCGAACACTAACAAAAACGAACCCACAATCATAAATGGCATCGCGGAGATGAACCCGTCACGAATAGCCATAACATGACGCTGGGACGAGATCCGCCCGGCTATCGGGCTGACGTAATTTTCGACGAAACGGAATATCAGGTTAAACGCAGCATGGTTGGCAGACATGGCAGATCTCCTGTCAGACGTTTGTTACGGGCACATACGCGCCGCACGTTGTTCCATACATCAGCTTCACAACCTTGCTGGCTTGCCAACCAGCGGTACTGCTCAGACGAAATGGTTTCATATTTGGCTCTTATTATTGGATACAGGGGACGTTACGTACTCAGTATTAATCTACGCTTCCCGCTCTGCAACCGGTTACTGTAACCGGTTTCTGTGATTGTGAAGAGGATCCAGAAATCAGCCGTTTGGGATATTTGTTACTTAAGAGATATTTACAGAGCATAATTTCTTATGACAGATTACGCAGGATATTTGTCAGGAGGAAACAATGAGTTTGCAGTCTGTACAGCAGTTTTTTGCCGACAACGCGCCGGATATAGACGTTATTGAGCTTAGTCAAAGTACTGCTACCGTTGCGTTGGCTGCTGCCGCCCATCGTGTCGAGCCGGGACAAATCGCCAAGACCCTGTCACTCAAGGTTAAAAATGAGGTGATTCTGGTCGTGGCGAAAGGCGATGCGCGTCTGGATAACAAAAAGCTGAAAGACACGTTTGGTGCGAAAGCGCGCATGCTCAGCAGTGATGAAGTGGTGACCATCACCGGTCATCCCGTTGGCGGCGTATGCCCGTTCGGGCTGGAAAACCCGCTCGCGGTATATTGCGATATCTCTTTAAAGCAGTACGCCGAAGTGCTGCCTGCCGCAGGCGCAATTCACAGCGCTGTGCGCATTTCACCTGACAGAATGGCAGAGCTGACTTCCGCAAAATGGGTGGATGTCTGTATCTGATTGACGCGCCAGAGCGTATCTGGCGCGCAAAAAACGGTTTATAAAAAGGTGGGCGTGAGGAGAGTCAAACATTGCGGCTCTCTTGCAGGAAGATGCGTAATAATATCTGCCGCATCAAGTAACCCTACGTCTGAATTCACGCCCAGTTTCACCATCGCATTGAACTTATGTGCCCGGATGGTCTTAATATTCCGTTCAAGATGTGCCGCGATTTCAGGGATGGAATACCCGCAGGACATATAACGCAATATTGCCCGTTCTGTGGGACTCAGCATCCTGTTTTGGCTCCGGTACCAGTGATTCAGCATATTGTCATTGATACGCAGCGTTTCGCTCAGCAACTCCACGAGTTCCTTCTGCAGATGCTCAAGCGTCACCGATTTACTGACGACACCGTGCAGGCGTGATGGAGAAAGATGACTAATTAGCCGTGCTTCCATCTCGTCAGAAACCAAAATGATGCGCTGGATATGGCCGTGCGTAAACGCAAGGTCCCGCAGGTGCGCCAGGCAGTTACGGCGCTCCTCTCGCGCATCGGAAAGGGAATAGAGCAGCGAGAAAAAATTAACGTGACGAAGTGCATTCTTAAAGCTGTCAAATTCACTAAACAGGTGTAGCTGATAATGGCTCAGGCCGGGCATCGCAAAAAGATGCTTTAGCCCGACAGCCGTCATCGTGCAACTTTCGATGATGGCGATATGTCTTGTTGAATCGGTTTTTTCCATTCCTCGAACTCTCCATAGGCTGACAACAAACTCAGCTCTCTCATTCCCTGTGTACTGTTGATCCAGGCGTACATATCCGCATTGCTGCGTAATGAAAGCCGTCGCATCGCACTGTTTTTCTGCGCACTGATGGTTTTATTGCTCTTCTTAAGCAATGTGGCGATTTGGTTAATCCCCCATCCTTTCCCTAACAGACGCAGGACCTTACGTTCGGAGTGCGTAAGCGCGATAACGTGTTCGCTTTCATCCTCCGTACCCTGAGGCTCCGGGGTTAATAACGTCTGGCTTATCCGCTCTGCCCGCTCACTCCCTGCCCGAATCGCGTTAACCACGCCTTCAATGGGCTCCATATCAGAAAGCAACGTACTTTCCGGGCGCATAAGTAACTCAACCGCAATAGGGTAAAGCGGACGCGAGACTAAAAAGATCCAGTGAATGTCCCGGTATTGATTCAATAAACTGTAATATTCTTCAAGCGCACCCCGAGGATTCCTGTATTCGCCTGAAATATCGGCAATAATGACGTCCGCGCGGCGTAACTGGAGCAGCGTTAATTCCTGCAATGAGCGGCAATAGCTCAATTCAAAATCGGGGAAATGACGTGCCATCACACCCCCTAGCCCGTTTTGCATCACGGGCATCCGGCTAATGACAACGCCATGCTTACCATGCAATGACAACATAGACCCTCCGTGTCCATTTTTCATTTGATGAGTAACGTTAAAACACATCAACGTATGACTATTTCGTCCCTGAGTGTAAGACTGGTTAATACAAGCAGAAGATGAGATGTATGCTTAGTTTAAGAAATGCCTAAACAGCAGTAATATCTCACAAAGCGAAATAAAATTTAATTGTGGAGTCATTAAAATAACGACAATTTAAAATTAGAATAACTAAATACAAATATTTTATATTTTGATATTAATAATTCACGGCATTAATAAATTAATCCCGCCCCCTTTCACGACACCGACTGTCACTGTTTGCACAAACCTTGATCTGGCCCACAGCAAGAGGGACTGCACTTTGTGCTAAAAGTACTCATTATGGGCTAACCGGCAACCTCTCCATCTTTTTCAGGACACGACATGCAGGCAGAGCGGTCAACGCAGCGTGCTATCACGCGGCTATGTATTCAGTGCGGTCTTTTTCTGCTCCAGCACGGCGCGGAAAGCGCGCTGGTTGAGGAGCTTTCCACCCGGCTGGGGCTGGCGCTAGGGATGGACAGCGTCGAAAGTGCCATCTCATCCAATGCCATTGTGCTGACCACGATTAAAGATGGTCAGTGCCTGACCTCCACGCGCAAAAACCATGACCGCGGCATAAACATGCACGTCGTGACCGAAGTGCAGCACATTGTCATCCTCGCTGAACATAAGCTTCTCGATCTCAGGGAGATTGAAAAACGGTTCAACCAGATCAAGCCATTACGTTATCCGCGCTGGCTCGTCGTGTTGATGGTAGGGCTCTCGTGCGCCTGCTTTTGTAAGCTCAACAAAGGCGGATGGGACGGAGCAATCATCACCTTTTTCGCCAGCAGTATCGCCATGTATGTTCGCCAGCTGCTGACGCATCGGCAGCTGCACCCGCAAATTAACTTCTGCATTACCGCATTTGTCGCCACCACGGTTTCTGGCCTGCTGCTGCGTCTGCCGCAGTTTGCCAACACCCCGACCGTTGCCATGGCCGCCAGCGTGCTTCTGCTGGTTCCGGGCTTTCCGTTGATCAACGCCGTCGCCGACATGTTTAAAGGGCACATCAATACCGGTCTGGCACGCTGGGCGATCGCCAGCCTGCTGACGCTGGCGACCTGCATCGGCGTGGTCATGGCCATGACACTCTGGGGGCTACGCGGATGGGCGTGATCGATTTTCTGCTGGCGCTGGCGCAGGACATGCTTCTGGCCGCGATTCCGGCCATCGGCTTCGCGATGGTATTTAACGTCCCGCAACGCGCTCTGCCATGGTGTGCCCTGCTAGGCGCGATTGGCCATGGCTCACGCATGGTCATGATGACGGCGGGTTTTAACATCGAATGGTCGACATTTATGGCCTCCATGCTGGTCGGCAGTATCGGCATTCAGTGGTCGCGCTGGTACCTGGCACATCCCAAAGTGTTCACCGTTGCCGCAGTGATCCCGATGTTCCCGGGCATATCGGCCTATACCGCAATGATTTCCGCGGTGAAAATCAGCCATTTCGGCTATACCGAGCCTCAGATGATCCTCCTCCTGAGCAACTTTCTTAAGGCATCCTCCATCGTCGGCGCGCTCTCCATCGGGCTGTCGATCCCCGGCCTGTGGCTGTACCGCAAACGCCCACGCGTTTGATATTTGTGTTATTTCGCTGCCGTGGAGATAATCCGTCTGGTCCGTTTGGTGAAAATAAGGAAAGGATGTGGCTAACCCTGGCAGCGAACACCCCGAGCACAGTGAAGAATCCAGCCTGAAAGAGAAAATCTTTCAGAGCGCCATCGCGCTTTTTGCCGAGTATGGATTGAACGGTGCACGGATGGAGCAGATCGCAGAGAAAGCGGGCACCACCAAACGCATGGTGGTTTACCATTTCAAGAATAAAGAGAACCTCTATCTCCTGGTACTGGAACATGTTTACACCCAGATTCGCGCCAGTGAAAAAGCGCTAAGCCTGACGGGAATGCCCCCGGTCGAAGCGCTGGTCAATCTGGTTGAAGCCACCTTTGACTATCATGCCGACCACCCTGACTACATCCGGATTATCTGCATGGAAAACATGCAGCGCGGCCGCTTTATGCAGCAGTCGAGCTATCTCCGCCAGGTCAATCGCAGCGCGCTCGACCTGCTGGAGGAGATCCTGCGCCGGGGGAAAGAAAAACAGCTCTTCAGTGAGACGGTAGACGCCCGCGATCTTCATCGTCTGATAAGCAGCTTCAGCTTTCACTACGTTGCCAACAGCTACACCTTTACGCTGCTGTTTGAAGAAGGCGCAGACGAACAGGCACAGCGCCAGCACTACCGCAAAATGGCCGTTCAGGTGGCGCTCCGTTACACCTGCCCATAAAATTGCTTGCAATTAAATCGCACACTATCTATATTCATCTCATGAACGCGAAAACGAACGATGCAACCGCTGCGCTCAAGCTGGATAACCAGCTCTGCTTTGCCCTCTATTCGGCAAATCTGGCGCTTAACAAGCTGTACCGGCAGCTGCTGGCACCGCTGAACCTGACCTATCCACAATATCTGGTGATGCTGGTGCTGTGGGAGCAGGATGATATGACGGTGTCGGACATCGGTGAACGGCTGTTTCTTGACTCTGCGACCCTGACGCCGCTGTTGAAGCGTCTGGAAAGCGCCGGGCTCATCAACCGCCACCGTTCACGCAAAGACGAACGTCAGGTCGCCGTCACCCTGAGTGAAGCGGGACGTGAGCTCCAGCAACAGGCTTTGGGTATCCCCCATGCGGTGGGGTGCGCAGCGCAGTGTGATACTGACGCCCTGCTGGCGCTCAAACAGCAGCTCGAACTTTTGCGACAACAGCTACACCGCGCGTAACGCTATACTTTACGCGTGATTATTTACCCATATATATAGCACGCTATTTAATAGCACACGTTAAAACAAGATGAGGAACCTGCCATGTCTTTAGAAAAAGTTGTTTATACCGCCAAAGCAAAAGCCACCGGTGGCCGTGACGGTCGTGCCACCTCCTCCGATGGCGTACTGGACGTCAAACTGGGCGTGCCAAAAGAGATGGGCGGCATGGGGGGAGACGTGACCAACCCTGAGCAGCTGTTTGCCGCGGGCTACTCTGCCTGCTTCCTGGGCGCGATGAAATTCGTGGCCGCACGCGACAAATTTACCCTGCCAAAAGATGCTTTTATTGAAGGCGAAGTGGGTATTGGCCCGCTGCCTACCGGTTTTGGTATTGAAGCAAAACTGAACATCCATGTTGAAGGTATGGATCCTGCGGAAGCTAAAAAGCTGGTCGATGCGGCGCACATTGTTTGCCCGTACTCTAATGCAACCCGCGGCAACATCGACGTCACGCTGAACATCATCGCGTGATAACTGCCTGACGGCGCTGCGCTTATCAGGCCTACAAGTGTAGCCCCGGTAAGCGCAGCGCCACCGGGCAAAACCCCTCCTTCCCTTTCCCCTCTCTGTGCTACCATAAGCCCATATCACGCCCGTAGTCATCAGTAGAGTAAGCGTTATGTCCTCCAGAATTCTGACCACCAGCATTGCTGGTATTGATGCCTTTATGCGCGACCCTCGCGGTGTGTTGACCCACGCCGAAGGGGGCACGGTTGCGGTTTTTGCCGACAACGCGCCGGCGTTTTACGCAATCACACCGGAACGTCTGGCACAGCTTCTGGAGATCGAAGCGCAATTGTCACGCCCGGCAAGCGATGTCACGCTGGATAATCAGTTCTTTGATGAACCGGTTAACGTTCCCGTGACCGTTCCGATGGGTAAATTCGCCCTCTATGCGGGCTGGCAGCCGGATGCAGATTTTCAGCGGCAGGCCGCGCTGTGGGGCATTGCGTTAACCCAACCCGCCACCGCGGAAGAGCTTGCCGCGTTTACCGCCTGGTGGCAGGCGGAAGGGAAAGTGTTCACCCATATTCAGTGGCAGCAAAAGCTCGCGCGTCATCTCCAGATTACCCGCGCCGGCAACAACGGCCAGCCAAAACGTGATATCAATGCGTTTTCAGAACCGGATAAACAGATCCCCAGCGGATTCCGAGGTGCGAAATGAAGAACGTCGGCGACCTGATGAAACGTCTGCAAAAAATGATGCCTGCCAACGTGAAGCCTGCTTTCACCACCGGTGAAGAGCTGCTGGCGTGGCAAAAAGAGCAAGGTAAGATCCGCGCCGCCGCGCTTGCCCGCGAAAATCGGGCAATGAAAATGCAGCGCACCTTTAACCGTTCCGGTATTCGTCCCCTGCACCAGAACTGCTCGTTCGATAACTATAAAATTGAAACCACCGGGCAGATGAACGCGCTGGCCGCCGCGCGGCAGTACGTGGATGAATTCGACGGCAATATCGCCAGCTTCATCTTTAGCGGCAAACCGGGCACCGGTAAAAACCACCTGGCTGCCGCCATCTGCAACGAGCTGCTTCTGCGCGGTAAATCGGTCCTGATCATCACCGTGGCCGATATCATGTCCGCGATGAAAGACACCTTCAGCAACCGCGAAACCAGCGAAGAACAGCTGCTTAACGATCTGAGTAATGTCGACCTGCTGGTCATCGACGAGATTGGCGTTCAGACGGAATCCCGCTATGAAAAGGTGATCATTAACCAGATTGTCGATCGCCGCTCCTCATCCAAACGCCCCACCGGCATGCTGACAAACCACAACATCGACGAGATGACCCGCTTGCTGGGGGAACGCGTCATGGACCGCATGAAGCTGGGTAACAGCCTGTATGTCATCTTCGACTGGGACAGTTACCGCAGCCGCGTCACCGGGAAAGAGTATTAAGACAGTTCCAGGAATCGCCGACAGGTCGCAGGTATATACTGGAACCCCTTCGGCCCAAAACGGACCTTTTTGAGAGAGCCATGATGAAAAAACAGAATCTAATCAGCACCTTTTTAGGCGCGCTGCTGGTAACCGGTGCAGCGCAGGCGGCGTCCTGGCAGGAGTCCCTGTCAAGCGCAGCAAACGAGCTGACCAAAGAGAGCAGCAGCACGCAGGGCGGACTCTCCGCCTCTTCCCTCACCAGCCTGCTGGGCAACAGCGGTCAGAGCCTGAGCGCGGGCACGATGAACAACGCGGCGGGGATTCTGGAATATTGCGCGAAGCAAAAGCTGGCCTCCGTGACCGACGCGCAAAACGTGAAAAACCAGGTGCTGGGTAAACTGGGTCTGGATACCCAGGAGCAAAAAGCGGACACCAATTATATGGACGGCATTCAGGGCCTGCTTAACGCGCAGAACGGTCAGCAGCTTAACCTGAGCACCCTCGGCAACTCCTCTCTGGCCAAACAGGTGAAAACCAAAGCCTGCGATCTGGTGCTGAAACAAGGCGTTAATTTCATCTCCTGATCCACCCCATTTTCTGCCACAACACGCCGCGTTTAATGCGATAGTCTTGCAACGCGGCGCTAAATGAGCGTTTTTCCTGCCTGCCACCGTCTCAGCGTCCGTTTGTCAGGATGTGCACGTCTTCATAAAAACGATTTTCTAAACCAAATCCTAACAACAGCACACTTTAGTGACACTAAAATTGCAGCTTAACGACATCGCAATTACATTGTATGACCCAAAAAATAAACAGTTAGCCAGCGAAGCATCTGGCGTCACGAGGATATGCTGTTGTCTGAATTCCTGTCTCTTATCCTTTTTCTGGCTTCTGTCGGCGTTTACGCCTGGAAAGCCGGCCGTCACACCTGGTGGTTTATCGCCACGCTGGTGGTGCTCGGCATTTTTATTATTTTAAACATTACCTTATACGCCAGCGATTACTTTACCGGTGACGGCATTAACGATGCGGTGCTCTACACGCTAACAAACAGCCTGACGGGCGCGGGTGTAAGCAAGTACATTCTGCCGGGGCTCGGCCTTGTCGTCGCACTGGTCACCATTTTTGGCGCACTGGCCTGGGTGCTGCGTCGACGTCGCCATCATCCGCACCATCATGGCTATAGCCTGCTGGCGTTATTCCTGGCGCTGGCCTCCGTCGACGCCAGCCCGGCGTTCCATCAGATTACCGAACTGGTGAAATCCCAGTCGCGCGACGGCGATCCGGATTTCGCGGCTTACTACAAAGAGCCGTCGAAAACGATCGCTAACCCGACGCTCAATCTGGTCTATATCTACGGTGAAAGTCTGGAGCGCACGTACTTTGATAACGATGCCTTCCCGGACCTGACGCCAGATCTGGGTGCGCTGAAAAATGAAGGTCTCGATTTCAGCCACACCATGCAACTGCCCGGTACGGATTACACGATTGCCGGTATGGTTGCCTCCCAGTGTGGTATCCCGCTGTTCGCGCCTTTTGAAGGTAACGCCTCAGCCTCCATGTCGACCTTCTTCCCGCAGAATATTTGCCTCGGCGATATCCTGAAAAACTCCGGCTACGAAAACTATTTTGTGCAGGGAGCAAACCTGCGCTTCGCCGGAAAAGATGTGTTCCTGAAATCCCACGGTTTTGACCACCTGTACGGCTCAGAAGAGTTAAAAACGACGGTTGCCGATCCGAGCTACCGCAACGACTGGGGCTTCTATGACGATACGGTACTCGACGAAACCTGGAAGAAATTCGAGGAGCTGTCCCGCGCGGGCAAGCGTTTCTCTCTCTTTGCGCTGACGGTGGACACCCACCATCCGGACGGGTTTGTCTCGCGCACCTGCAAGCGCAAAAGCTATGACATTGATGGTAAAAACAACAAATCGTTCAGCGCAGTCACCTGCAGTCAGGAGCACATTGCCGCGCTGGTCGAGAAAATCAAAGCCTCGCCCTGGTTTAAAAACACCGTCATCGTCGTCTCGTCTGACCATCTGGCGATGAAAAACAGCGCGTGGGACCAGCTCAACAAGCAGGATCGCAGCAATCTGTTCTTCGTCCTGCGCGGCGACCAGCCGCAGCAGGAGGAGATCGCCACCAAACGCAACTCCATGGATAACGGCGCCACCGTGCTGGACATCCTGGGCGGCGACAACTTTATTGGCCTGGGCCGCAGCACGCTGTCGGGGCAATCCCTGTCGGAAGTGTTCCTCAACATGAAGGAAAAAATCCTCGCCTGGAAGCCCGACATCATCCGCCTGTGGAACTTCCCGAAAGAGATGAAGGACTTCACCGTCGATCGGGATAAAAACACCATTGCCTTCTCGGGCAGCAACTTCCGCCTGCCGCTGCTGGTACGCGTGTCGGAGGGTCGCGTTGAGCCGCTGCCAGAAAGCGAGTATTCCGCGCCGCTGCGCTATCAGCTGGCCGATTTTGCGCCACGCGATAACTTCGTCTGGGTCGACCGGTGCTACAAAATGGGCCAGCTCTGGTCGCAGCCGCTGGCGCTCTCTACCGACTGGTGCGTCTCTCAGGGTCAGCTTGGCGGCGAGCAAACCGTGCAGCACGTGGATAAGGCAAACTGGAAAGGCAAAACCGCCTTCAACGATACGGTGATTGATACCGCGCGCTATCAGCGTAACGTCGACATGCTGAAAATCGTCGACAACGATATTCGCTACAAAGCGGACAGCTTTATCTTTAACGTGGCTGGCGCGCCGGAAGAAGTGAAGCAGTTTAGCGGCATCTCGCGGCCGGAGTCCTGGGGACGCTGGTCCAACGCGCAGCTGGGCAATGAGGTGAAAATTGAGTACACCCATCCCCTGCCGGAACAGTTCGACCTGGTGATCACCGCCAGGGCCTATGGGCCGAATGCTAACAAGCCCGTCCCCGTGCGCGTGGGCGATCGGGAGCAGACGTTAACGCTTGGAAACGACGTGAGCACGCACACGCTGCATTTTGAGAATCCTTCACGCAGCAATACCCTGGTCATCGTGCCGCCGGACCCGCAGTCCACGAACGAGGGGAATATCCTTGGGCATTCACCGCGCGAGATCGGGATCGGCATGGTCGAAATCAAAATCATCAGCAAAGCGGGTTAATGCGCGTCGCGCCCGGCGTTCTGCCGGGCGCTTATGAAAATAAATAATCCTATATAATTCTTATAAATTAGATAAAAACACTTTATATAAGCCATTTTTATCTATAAATATCCTGCCAAAAACCAAATCCATAAAATGTGCAGCTCCTGAAATCACCACGGAGCGTTACGCACGTTTATCATGCTAACCGGCTATAAGTTCGAATCCATCCGGGCACTGCGCAGTGAAAATGTGATTGCCTGGGAGGTATTGTCCACGGCAAAGCCCAACGTCAATCTTGAAGATTACTTTGGCTCGATGTCGGCGACGCAGCGTAAAGCGCACTTCTTTGCGCAGCTTCGTCACGCCATGTTTTGCAAGGATGGCGACAAGTATTATCTCAATGCGACATCGGATTTACTGCTGGAAACGGACTTCCTCGACAGGCTAAAAGAAGAAACCCCGTGCCCGGAGAGACTTGCTATCGAGATCACCGATCTCCATACGATGGTCCAACTCGACGATACGCAAAGCCGGGTGCTGCAAAAATGCATCGCGACGCTCCATCAGTGGGGGATAGAAGTGTGGGCAGACGATGTCTGCGAAGACCTTCTTCCCGACCTGCTGACCAGCCAGATCCGCTTCTGCGGCATCAAAATTGACAAACATACCTTCTGGAACGGACGGACCGAGCAGGCGAAGTTTCTGCATCTCACCCGCGAGTGCAAGCGCGTCGCCAGCAAGGTCCTGATCGAAGGCATCGAAACCGCGGGTGATTTCGCGCTGGCCCGCGCCAGCGAGGCCGATTACGGCCAGGGCTATCTGTGGGGGAGAAAATGACCCCTTTCATTCCGAATGCTGGCGATCGGGTCATCGTTCTGCGCGGCAACGCCTGCTTATGGCCTTGCCCCACTTTTTGCTGCCACAACCTGGCGGAATGCCATCAAAAACGCTGCCTGCTGGACGCTCAGTCATTCGCTTTGTAATTGCACTGTTACTCACGTCAGGAAAAAAGATCATGAAAATTATTCCCACCGCTGTATGTTGTTCCGCTCTCCTGCTTCCTGCTGCTGCGATCGCCGCAGACAGTACCGCAAGCGCGACGATGCACGTCTCACTTGAGGTCGTGAAGTCGTGCACCCTCAAAGCCAACGACCTCAACTTCTCGCGTCACGGCTCCGATGAGTCGAGCGAAATCCAGGCCAAAACGCAGGTCGATATCGTCTGTACCAACGGCACGCCGTTCACTCTGACCGCCACCAGCAACGACGGCGAAAATGGAACCTTCTGGCTGAAGCCGGAAAATGGCGAAACGGGCGCGCAGAAGATTGCGTGGAAGCTCTTTGCTGACGAAGGCAAACAGACGCAAATCACCGGCACGAATGGCCTGGACGATACCGGCAACGGTGCGGAACAGGAGGAAACGCTGTATGGCGTCATTGACGCCGGGGCGCTGACAACCGCCCAGGCAGGGAACTACAGCGACGATATCACGTTAAAACTGGAGTATTGATCGTGCGTCGTTACCTTCCCTGCTTCATTTTGTGGCTCATGATGCTGGCGCTGCTGTCGCGCTACGCGCTGGCCGCCACGCTTCAGGTGGCCCCGGTAACGCTCGATCTGCAGAGCGACCAGCGGGCAGCGGCGGTCTATCTCACTAACAGTGGGAAAGCGGCTATCCATGCGCAGATTCGGGTGTACGAATGGACGCAAAAAAACGGTAAAGATGTGCTGGTGGCCACCGGGGAGGTGGTCAGCAGCCCGGCGATGACATCACTGGCGCCGGGCCAGCAGCAGCTGGTGCGCATTATCGTCATGCAGCCCGGCAACCGTGCGCAGGAGCAAAGTTACCGGCTGGTCATCGACGAACTGCCGGACGCCGCGTCCCGTGCCGCCAACCCCTCCGCGGTACACTTCCTGCTGCGCTACTCGATTCCGGTGTTTATTGCCGGGAACCAGAGCGCGCCCGTCAGCCACGATGCCCTGAGCTGTGAGCAGGCAGACATACCGGCCACTCTCCGCTGCTTTAACGCCGGAAACCGCCACATCCGCCTGAGCCACCTTGAGGCCCTGACGGCCGATGGGAAAGTTGTAGGGTCGATTAAAGGCCTGGCGGGCTATGTGCTCCCGGGACAAACCGCCCTTTTATCGCTCAAGCAGCCCACACGTCACGCGCTCAGCGCGCTGCGTGTCTATCTCAATGATGACCATCATGCCAGCCAGATACCTCTGCGCCCGCTCGCTTCTCGCGCTCCTGTTTTGGCTACCGCTCATGCTGTCAGCCCGGACTGACCCCGCCGACACCGTGCAATGGCTGGCCATTACCGTGAACCACGCCCCGCGAGGCGAGCTCTGGGCCTGCCGGGTGGTGGATAATGCGCTATGGATAAGCCGCAGCGACATGAAAAAGCTGGGGCTTCACGCCCCGGAGGATCGCGCTGGGTGGGTTGAGCTGACCTCCCTGCCGGGCCTGAAGGTCAATCTCGACGTGCTGTCCCAGCAGGTGTCAATTACCGCAGAGGCCGACGCGCTCGAGGGCCAGCAGCATCTGACCGTCTCGAAGCCCACGCCGATGTACCGCTATCCTGATGCGCAGCCCGTCAGCGCCTATACGCTCGGATACGCGCTCTACGCCAGCGACGTGCAGGGGAAGCGCCAGCTCAACGCCCAGACCATGCTGACCGCGTCCGGCGGGCTGCCCGGAACGTTCAGCAGCAGTTTTTCAAGCCATGCCGGGGAGGAAAACAGCGCCGGTCGACCGACCCACACGCGTCTCGAAACCCGCTGGCAGTGGGATAACACCGACTCGCTGACCATGCTGGCGCTGGGCGACAGCGTCACCACCGGCACCCGCTGGAGCCGACAGGTGCGCTTTGGCGGGCTGCACTGGGCACGTAACTTTGAACTCAATCCCCAGCTCAATACCGAACCGCGCAGTCGCTACAGCGACACCGCCGTGCTGCCTTCCACGGTCGATTTGTATATCGACGGCCTTAAGCAGAGCAGCCAGCGCGTCACGCCGGGAAACTTTCTGCTGGATACCCTGCCCTCCTTCACCGGAAGCGGGCAGGCGGAGGTGGTCATTACCGATATCAACGGCCAGCGTCGCGCCGTACAGCTCGATCTCTACGGCGCGCCGGGCATGCTGGCGGAAGGGCTCAGCAGCGGTTCGCTGGACATCGGCTGGATGCGCGAAAACTACGCCCTGCATTCCGACGATTATGCCGCCTCGCCGCTGTTGGACGCAGGCTGGCGCTATGGGGTCAATAATCACCTGACGCTGGCGCTGCATACGGAGCAGCAGCGCAGGCTGCGCAACGTGGGCGCGGGCGCTGACTGGCTGGTCTCCCCCGCCGTAGGGGTGCTCAGCCAGCACGTTGCCGTGAGCGACAGCCCTTACGGTCAGGGCGTTCAGTGGGGCCTCGGCTGGCAGTGGAACGGCAGAGGAACGGGCATTTCTGCCAGCACCGTCCGTACCGAAGCGGATTTCGCCGACAACGCCCGCATGAGCGGTGCCGCGCCCGTCAGGCGCAGCGACAGCGTGTGGGTAAGCCAGTCCATCCCCCATTTCGGTACCGTGGGCGCGGGCTGGGTACAGCAGAACATTCAGGGCAGCACAGAGCGTTACCTCAACGCCTCCTGGTCGGTATCGCTGCCGGCACACATCTCCACCACGCTGAGCTACACCCGCTCGTTTACGGATGCGTCGAGTCACGTTCAGCTGCTGTTTTCCGTCCCATTGGGTCGCGAGGACACGCTCTCCGCTCAGGCCAGCCGGGATACGCCGCGCATGGATTACCGCCACCAGCCGGACGATGAGGCCGGCGGCTGGTCATGGGAGCTGGGCCAGGGCTTTGGCGAACGACGTGAAAAATATGCGGACGTAGGCTATCTGGGCCGAGCGGGCGAATGGCACGTTGGGTTGCAGCAAGGTGCCAGCCAGGGCAACCAGTACGCCTCCGCCGAAGGTAGCCTGACGCTGCTGGACGGCAGCCTGCACGCGCTGCGCTACATCCAGCAGGGCATGGCGCTGGTCTCCACGCACGGTGTTGGGCACGTACCGGTGATGCTGGAAAACCGCCCGGCCGGTGAAACGGATGAGGACGGTTATCTCCTGCTGACCGATCTGCCGCGCTACCACAACAGCAAAGTCAGCATTAACCCGCTCGATCTGCCCGCCGATGTGATCGCCCCCGTCACCGACATGCATGCCAGGCCGGGCAACAGCAGCGCGGTCAAAGTCGAGTTTAACGTCCATCACGCCGTCACAGTTCAGGCCCGGCTGGTCGACAGCCGCCGCAGGCCGCTCCCGCTGGGCAGCGTCGTGTCAACGCCGCAGGGTGCCACCATCGTGGGACGCGACGGCTTTATCTGGCTTGAAGATCCGCCCCTGCCGGGTGAGCTGGTGGTGAAGACCGGTGAGGGGGAGTGCCGGGTCACGCTTCCGGCGCCCCGTACCGGGTCATCTATACAGAATATCGGAGAACAACTGTGTCATTAAGAGCACCGTTATTATTGCTGATCGTCCTGTCCGTGAAGGCGATGGCGGCAGCCTGCTGGATAACCTCCATGCCCGCCATTAACTTTGGCAACGTCGTGGCGGGCAATACCACCTCCGTCAACACCGAGGTCAAGTTTAGCTGCCAGGCCGACAACGAGGGCAGGACGGAATATCTCAACGTCTGCCTGAGCAGCGTAGACGCCCCGCCCTTTGAGATGATCTCGCCGGGGGATCAGGAGGGAAAACAGTACACCCTCCTCTTCCGCCTGCTGAACGGTGCAGCGCGATCTCAGGAGCTGGGGCCTGCCAGCAGCGGGAACCTGATTCAGCAAACCCTGGTCGCGGAAAGCAATGCCAACGTCAGCGGTACCTTTCCGCTTATCGCGACCATTCTGGCAGGGCAAAGCCAGCTTCCGGCCTACCATTATTACAACTACAACATGAATCTGCGTATCGCCTGGCACAGCGCCCTGCGTCAGGATGCCCTGCAAAACTGCTCGGACGGTTCCGCAGAGGGGGAGCAGGTGCAGGGCGGCACCAGCGCGCAGGCCGAAATCAGCCAGGGGTGCTACATCGAGCGCGTGACGCCCCTTAACTTCGGCACCCTGACCAGCACCGCGACCCTGCGTCCGACGCGTTCCACCGCCACCCTGACCACGCGCTGTCCGGCCGGAACCGCGTTCACCCTTGCCATGGGCAAAGGCAACCATGCCAGCGGTAACCAGCGGCAGCTCTGCAACAGCGAGGGCCAGTGCCTGCGCTACGGGCTCTGGCAGGATGAGGCGGCCACGCAACGCTGGGGAGATCAAAGCAGCGGCGATGCGCTGCAGGTCACCAATCCCGCTGGCGGCACCCAGAACTACACCGTTTACGGCGAGGTCCCGGCGCAGCCGCTAACCGGCACCGGGGAATTTATTGATGACGTGATTATCACGCTGACTTATTAAACCACCCAAAATCCTGTCTGGATCAATGTTATCGGTAACAGTGGCGTTAAAATAGCCAGCAATGCAGCCCGGAAGGCGTAGGCCTTCTCTTTTTATTTTTTATCTCTGTTTTTATTACAAGAACTTATGAAATACCTGCTTGCTGACGCCATCGTCTACAACGACGAGGACGGTTCTGTTTCTCTTATCAATGCGCCGGACGAGGATGCGCAGCTCCTCACCTGTACGGCCAATACCATCATGAAGCTGCTGGTTCAGCATCATGGGAACGTGGTTGAACGGGAAACCTTTCTCCAGGAAGTCTGGGATCGGCGAGGGCTCCAGGGGTCTAACAACTCCTTAAACCAGTACATCAGCATTCTGCGCAAGATGCTGGCGACCCTGCTTCCCGACGCGCTGTTTATCGTTACCGTACCGAAAACAGGCTTTATGCTCAGCGCCGATGTCACGGTCACTCCGCTGGAGGAGGCTCCGCCGACCGCCGAAACGGCGAAACCTGCATGGCGCGTTCGCCCGGAAGGGCTGTTCTGCGGCGCGCTCACGCTGGTCGTCGTTGCGCTATGCCTCTGGATCGCGCTCATCAAGCCGGAAAATTCACAGCGGGAGATCCATCTGCTGACGCACATTGGCACCTGTCCGGTCTACACCTTTACGCCGCTGGCGGACGTGTTTCACGGGAAGGCGATTACGCTGGCGCAAACGCTTCAGAAGGACGGCCATCTTCCGTGCCTGAAAAATTCAATTTTCTACATGCACATTCAGAGAACGCTTTTCTACGGCCACGAAGGGCGGCTGGTGCTCTCCCAATGTTCCCTCACGCAGGGTAAAGCCAGCGCCTGTCGTACGCTTTACTATTACGAGTGGTGATATGAGACACAAAAAAGTTTGGCTAATCCTGATCCTCAATCTGCTGCTGCTGGGCACCGTGCTGGCGTGGTACTTTCACACGCCCCCGCTGTCGGTGGCCTGTGACGGAAACCTGACCTTCTCCGACCGGCGCGACAGTCACGATTTCACCTTTGACGGTGAGATCATTATGCGTTTTCATCCCGACAAAACGGGGTACATCACGGTTAACGGCAGTGTGGTGAATGCCCCGCGCAGCTGGGAGGTTTCCCGCCAGGAGATGTTTAAATGGCGTCACGTGGAAGGCGAACTGTATGAGATCGTTATTCAAAAAGTGGAGCGTTTTAGCCATGACGCCATGCCGCCCGGGGTCTTTGAAAAATACGTTGCCGGCCTGACGCTGGGCAATAAAAGGCTTCTGACGATCGAGCGCACGCCGGAAGACGCGCTGGTGATCAGCAATTTCTATTCGCCGGTGCTGATCTGCTCGGAATAATGTCGACGGGTCAGGTTATACTTGCCGCCATGACTATTCGCATTCGCCCCACCATCCGTAACGACGTTGCCGCCCTGTCCGCCATTGAACGCGCGGCGGCCGGGCGCTTCCGTGACTTCCCGGCACTCGCCTGGCTTGCCGATGGCGAGGTCATTTCCGCTGAGCAACACCTCGGCTATGTCGAACGCGGGCTAAGCTGGCTGGCGCTGGCAAACGACCACCCCGTCGGGTTTATTCTTGCCGAAGCCCATCCGTCGTCACTGTTTATTGTCGAACTCTCGGTTGATCTGGACTGGCAGGGAAAAGGGATCGGCAGGCAGCTCATCGCCTGCGTGGCAGACCATGCCCGGAACAGGGGGCTGACAGCGCTGACGCTGACGACGTTCAGGGACGTACCGTGGAATGCGCCGTTCTATGCGCGGCTGGGGTTTGAAAAAATGACGACGCTGACGCCTGAACTGCGTCAGAAAAGGGAAGAAGAGACAGCGCACGGTTTCGTGTATGAAACGCGCTGCGCCATGCGCCTACCTCTGTAATATCGCCCGGTGGCGCTGCGCTTACCGGGCCTACAAAACCACGAACCGTAGGCCGGGTAAGGCGTAGCCGCCACCCGGCAAAACCACGAACCGTAGGCCGGGTAAAGCGCAGCCGCCACCCGGCAAAACCAAGAACCGTAGGCCGGGTAAGGCGCAGCCGCCACCCGGCAAAACCACGAACCGTAGGCCGGGTAAGGCACAGCCGCCACCCGGCACAACATACGGCGTTAGAACGTTTCCCAGTTATCACCTGCATCAGCGGTAACCGTTTTACGCGCCATCGCCGGTGCTGCAACGGTTTTCGCAGAAGCGAATTCGCGCGCTTTCATCTGCTCCTGCTGAATGCGGAACACCGCCACGGCCTGCGTCAGACGGCTTGCCTGCTCTTCCAGTGCGGCTGCCGCTGCGGCAGACTCTTCCACCAGCGAGGCGTTCTGCTGGGTCACGCGATCCATCTCTGCCACCGCCAGACCGACCTGGTCGATACCGCGGCTCTGCTCGTCAGACGCAGAGGCGATTTCGCCCATGATGTCCGTGACGCGGGTGACCGCATTCACGATCTCACCCATGGTTTCACCGGCACTTTCGACCAGCGTTGACCCCACTTCCACGCGACCCACGGAGTCTTCAATCAGGCTCTTGATCTCGCGTGCCGCCTGGGCGCTGCGCTGGGCCAGGTTACGCACTTCACCTGCTACCACCGCAAAACCACGGCCCTGCTCGCCCGCACGCGCCGCTTCTACCGCCGCGTTCAGTGCCAGGATGTTAGTCTGGAAAGCAATGCCGTCGATCACGCTGATAATATCGGCAATTTTCTGCGAACTGCCCGCGATATCGCGCATGGTCTGCACCACGTTATCCACCACTTTGCCGCCTTTCTGCGCGGTTTCGGAGGCGCTCAGGGCAAGATGGCTCGCCTGACGGGCGTTCTCGGCGTTCTGCTTAACGGTCGCCGTCAGCTGCTCCATGCTGGCAGCGGTCTCTTCCAGGGAAGCGGCCTGCTGTTCAGTACGGGAGGAGAGGTCATTGTTGCCCATCGCGATTTCACTCGCGCCGCTGTAGATCGCATTCGCGCCGTTACGCACGTCGCCAACGGTACGCACCAGCTCGCCCTGCATATGGCGCAGCGAGTCGGCCAGTTCACCCATCTCGTTGGTGCCCTGAACTTCAATACGCTTCACCAGGTCGCCGCTGGCGATATGGCGAATGTTATCGATCAGACGATTCAGCGGGGAGATCAGCGTCTGCTTGATATTCAGCCAGACGGCCACGATCACCACCAGCACGGCAATCAGGACGCTGATCAGCACCCAGATAGCCTGGCTGTAGGAGCTGTTGCTGTCTTCGACCGCCATCTGGTACAGCTTGTCGTTCTGCTGCAAGTAGCTCACGTACTGCTTCTCAAAACCGTCCTGGTAACTCTGGGTCGGTTGGTCGAAGAAGGCGTTGATTTTGCCCGCGCCCAGCAGCTGGATCAGCTCCGCCAGCGCGCCGTGGTAAATATCATAGTTACGCTTGATCTCCATGGCATCCGCATCGCTTTGACGCGGATCGCGCGGCAGGGCTTCGTAGGCAGCCCAGTTTTTTTCCGCCTGTTTCAGAGACACAGAGGCGATTTGCATCAAATCGTTCACGGTCGCGCCGCTGCCGATATTGCTCTGATCCATCATGTAGCGGATACCCGCGCGGTTCAGGGTATTACGGGTTTGCAGCAACGCTACCCAGCTGGCGTTCAGCGTGGACTGTTGCTGGCGAATGGTTTGCAGGACGGTGAAATTCTCTTTGTCATTCTTCAGAGCATTAAAGAAAAGACCACCGGATGTGAGTTGTAAAAGGCCAAATATCGCTAAAACCAGCATTAAGCTGGTGACAATCTTGATACGGTTTAACATGTTTTCTCTTTCCTCAGACAGATACAGAATTTTCGGCCTGGAAAGGGAAAACTTTACGAAATTCATCCTGGAATTTGTGGTTTTTACTCTTCATCCCGCGCTGCGTTATGACGGTTTCCGAGTTCAATAAACTCTTCCAGCAGCGCCGTCAGCTGTTTCATCTTCTCCGGCGTATATTCCGCCTCAATCTGCTGATACGCCTCTTCCACCTGCGCCTGGGCGTGCTCATACAGCGCATTGCCCTCTTTGGTCAGCGAGACGTACAGCTTGCGCTGGTCGTTCACCGGCTTTAAGCGCAGCACCAGACCGTCGCGCTCCATGCGCGTCAGGATGCCGGTCAGGCTCGGGCGCAGGATGCAGGTGCGAAACGCCAGATCGTGAAAATCCATCGACGGATGTTCAGCCAGCACGCGCACAATACGCCACTGCTGCTCGGTAAGATTATGGCGCTTCACAATCGGGCGGAAGTAGGACATCGCCGCTTCCCGCGCCTGCAGCAGCGCGATGGTTAATGAATCATGCATAGCCTGTTCCCTTCACATCATTAACAAGTAAACAAACACTAAAAGATGTTTTTATAAACAACACGTTTTCTGCCAAAAAGTCTAACAGAAACCCATTAATTTTATTAACCGACTGATTTTACTATGCATAAAAAAGAATATGTAAATTTATTGTTATTCATATCACAAATTTTTCACTTCTGATTGCGAAATAAACAGCAAAAGCATAAAACCAGATCATTAACATATTAATGAAATCCAAACCGGACCTCCGGCCTGAGGAGTATGTGAATGAAAGGTACCGTTTTTGCCGTCGCCCTCAACCATCAAAGCCAGCGCGAAGCCTGGCGTGAGGCGTTTGAAAAAGCCCCCTACAACACGCCGCCGAAAACGGCGGTGTGGTTTATCAAACCGCATAACACCGTGATTCGCGCGGGCGAGCCCATTCCGTTCCCGCAGGGGGAAACGGTGCTGAGCGGCGCCACGGTCGCGCTGGTGGTCGGTAAAACCGCCAGCAAGGTGCGCGTGGAGGACGCCGCGGAATATATTGCGGGGTACGCGCTCGCCAACGAGGTGAGCCTGCCGGAAGAGAGCTTCTACCGCCCGGCCATCAAGGCCAAATGCCGGGACGGATTCTGCCCGCTTGGCGAACCGGTCGCCGTTGATAACGTGGATAACCTGACCATCATCACCGAGATCAACGGCCGCGAAGCGGACCACTGGAACACCGCCGATCTGCAGCGCAGCGCTGCCGAACTGCTGAGCGCCCTGAGCGAGTTCGCCACCCTTAATCCCGGCGATGCGATCCTGCTCGGTACCCCGCACAGCCGCGTTGAGATCCGCCCGGGCGATCGCGTGCGTATTCTGGCGGAGGGGTTTCCGCCGCTGGAAAACCCGGTGGTGGATGAACGCGACGTCGCTAACACACACCGCACGCCGCCGCACGCCACGCTGTTTGCCCTCGGTCTGAACTATGCCGATCACGCCAGCGAGCTGGACTTCAAGCCGCCCACCGAGCCGCTGGTCTTTATCAAAGCGCCGAACACCTTCAACGGCGACAACCAGACCTCGGTGCGCCCGAACAACGTCGAGTACATGCACTATGAAGCGGAGCTGGTGGTGGTCATCGGCAAAACGGCGCGTAAGGTGAGCGAAGCCGAGGCGATGGACTATGTTGCGGGCTATACGGTCTGCAACGACTACGCCATCCGCGACTACCTGGAAAACTACTACCGCCCGAACCTGCGGGTGAAAAGCCGCGACGGGCTGACCCCCATTTCCCCCAACATCGTGCCAAAAGAAGCCATTCCCGACCCGCACAACCTCGCCCTGCGCACCTTCGTCAACGGCGAGCTGCGCCAGGAAGGCACCACGGCGGATCTGATCTTCAGCATCCCGTACCTGATCGCCTACCTGAGCGACTTTATGACCCTGCAGCCGGGCGACATGATTGCCACCGGCACGCCGAAGGGGCTCTCCGACGTGGTGCCGGGCGATGAGGTGGTGGTGGAAGTGGAAGGCGTGGGACGCCTGGTGAACCGAATTGTGAGTGAGGAGACGGCAAAATGAAAAAGATTAACCATTGGATCAACGGTAAAAACGTCGCGGGCAGCGACTACTTCCACACCACTAACCCGGCCTCCGGCGAGGTCCTGGCAGAAGTGGCCTCCGGCGGTGAAGCCGAAATCCATCAGGCCGTTGCCGCCGCCAAAGAGGCGTTTCCGAAGTGGGCCAACCTGCCGATGAAGGAGCGCGCGCGCCTGATGCGTCGTCTGGGCGATCTGATCGACCAGAACGTGCCGGAGATCGCCGCCATGGAAACCGCCGATACCGGGCTGCCGATCCACCAGACCAAAAACGTGCTGATCCCGCGCGCCTCGCACAACTTCGAATTTTTCGCCGAGGTGTGCCAGCAAATGAACGGCAAGACCTACCCGGTTGACGACAAGATGCTCAACTACACCCTGGTGCAGCCGGTGGGCGTCTGCGCGCTGGTGTCGCCGTGGAACGTGCCGTTTATGACCGCCACCTGGAAGGTCGCGCCCTGTCTGGCCTTAGGTAATACCGCGGTGCTGAAGATGTCCGAGCTCTCCCCGCTGACCGCCGACCGTCTGGGCGAACTGGCCCTCGAAGCGGGTATTCCGGCGGGCGTGCTGAACGTCGTTCAGGGCTACGGCGCGACGGCAGGCGATGCGCTGGTGCGGCATCACGACGTGCGCGCGGTCTCTTTCACCGGCGGCACCGCCACCGGGCGCAACATCATGAAAAACGCCGGGCTGAAGAAGTACTCCATGGAGCTGGGCGGCAAATCCCCGGTACTGATTTTTGAAGACGCGGATATCGAGCGCGCGCTGGACGCCGCCCTGTTCACTATCTTCTCCATCAACGGCGAGCGCTGCACCGCGGGCTCGCGCATCTTTATCCAGCAGAGCATCTACCCGGAATTCGTCAAGCGCTTTGCCGAGCGCGCCAACCGCCTGCGCGTGGGCGACCCGACCGATCCAAATACCCAGATTGGCGCGCTGATTAGCCAGCAGCACTGGGAGAAAGTCTCCGGCTATATCCGCCTCGGCATCGAGGAAGGCGCAACCCTGCTGGCGGGCGGCCCGGACAAACCGGTCGACCTGCCTGCACACCTGAAAGGCGGCAACTTCCTGCGCCCGACCGTGCTGGCGGATGTTGATAACCGCATGCGCGTGGCGCAGGAGGAGATCTTCGGGCCGGTGGCCTGCCTGCTGCCGTTCAAGGACGAAGCGGAAGGGCTGCGCCTGGCCAACGACGTGGAGTACGGCCTGGCGTCGTACATCTGGACCCAGGACGTCAGCAAGGTACTCCGTCTGGCGCGCAATATCGAAGCGGGCATGGTGTTCGTCAACACCCAGAACGTGCGCGACCTGCGCCAGCCGTTTGGCGGCGTGAAGGCCTCCGGCACCGGCCGCGAGGGGGGCGAGTACAGCTTCGAGGTGTTCGCGGAGATGAAGAACGTCTGCATCTCCATGGGCGACCATCCGATTCCAAAGTGGGGGATCTGAAAATGGGTAAATTAGCGTTAGCGGCAAAAATCACCCACGTGCCGTCGATGTATCTCTCCGAACTGCCGGGTAAAAACCACGGCTGCCGCCAGGGCGCTATCGACGGACATAAAGAGATCAGCAAGCGCTGCCGGGAGCTGGGCGTCGATACCATTATCGTCTTCGACACTCACTGGCTGGTGAATAGCGCCTACCACATCAACTGTGCGGACCATTTTTCGGGCGTCTACACCAGCAACGAGCTGCCGCACTTTATCCGCGACATGACTTACGACTACGACGGCAACCCGGAACTCGGCCAGCTGATTGCCGACGAGGCGGTGAAGCTTGGCGTGCGCGCCAAAGCGCACAACATTCCGAGCCTGAAGCTCGAGTACGGCACGCTGGTGCCGATGCGCTACATGAACGCGGATAAGCACTTCAAAGTGGTCTCCATCTCGGCGTTCTGCACGGTTCACGACTTCGCCGACAGCCGCAGGCTGGGCGAGGCCATCGTCAGCGCCATTGAAAAATACGACGGCACCGTGGCGGTGCTCGCCAGCGGCTCGCTGTCGCACCGCTTTATTGACGACCAGCGCGCGGAAGAAGGGATGAACAGCTACACCCGCGAGTTCGACCGCCAGATGGACGAGCGCGTGGTGAAGCTGTGGCGCGAGGGTCAGTTCAAAGAATTCTGCAGCATGCTGCCGGAGTACGCCGACTACTGCTACGGCGAGGGCAATATGCACGACACGGTGATGCTGCTGGGCATGCTCGGCTGGGACAAATACGACGGCAAGGTGGAGTTTCTCACCGAGCTGTTCGCCAGCTCCGGCACCGGCCAGGTCAACGCCGTTTTCCCCCTGCCCGCGTAAGGAGCCACCATGCCGCACTTTATTGCTGAATGTACCGACAACATCCGCGAGCAGGCCGACCTGCCGGCGCTGTTCGCCAAAGTGAACGAGGCGCTCGCCGCCACGGGCATCTTCCCGCTCGGCGGTATCCGCAGCCGCGCCCACTGGCTGGACACCTGGCAGATGGCCGACGGCAAGCACGATTACGCCTTTGTCCATATGACGCTGAAGATTGGTGCCGGGCGCAGCCTGGAGAGCCGGGAGGCCGTGGGGGAGATGCTGTTTGAGCTTATCAAAGCGCACTTCGCGGAGCTGATGGCGAGCCGCTACCTGGCGCTGTCGTTTGAGCTCGACGAGCTGCACCCGACGCTCAATTACAAACAGAACAACGTGCACACGTTGTTTAAGTAGCCGTCTGCTTGCCCGGTGGCGCTTCGCTTACCGGGCCTACAACGGCTCGAACGTAGGCCGGGTAAGCGAAGCGCCACCCGGCAACAGCCGCATAAAGGATACGCCATGCTCGACAAACATACCCATACCCTGATCGCCCATCGTCTGCATCAGGCGGAACAGTCCCGGGAGCAGATCCGCGCGATCTCGCTGGACTATCCGGAGATTACGATTGAAGACGCCTACGCCGTCCAGCGCGAATGGGTGAGCCTGAAGATCGCCGAAGGCCGCGTGCTGAAGGGCCACAAGATCGGCCTCACCTCTAAAGCGATGCAGGCCAGCTCGCAGATCAGCGAGCCGGACTACGGCGCGCTGCTGGACGACATGTTCTTCCATGACGGCAGCGACATTCCCGTCGATCGCTTTATCGTCCCGCGCATTGAAGTGGAGCTGGCGTTCGTGCTGGCAAAACCGCTGCGCGGCCCGAACTGCACGATCTTCGACGTCTATAACGCCACGGATTACGTCATCCCCGCGCTGGAGCTGATCGACGCCCGCTGCCACAACGTCGACCCGGAGACCCAGCGTCCGCGCAAGGTCTTCGACACCATCTCCGATAACGCCGCCAACGCGGGCGTGATCCTCGGCGGCCGTCCGATTAAGCCCGACGAGCTGGACCTGCGCTGGATCTCCGCCCTGCTCTACCGCAACGGCGTGATCGAAGAGACCGGCGTGGCCGCAGGCGTCCTGAACCACCCGGCCAACGGCGTGGCGTGGCTGGCCAACAAGCTTGCGCCGTACGACGTGCAGCTTGAGCCTGGCCAAATCATTCTCGGCGGCTCGTTTACCCGCCCGGTGCCCGCCAGCAGAGGCGACACCTTCCACGTCGATTACGGCAACATGGGCTCCATCAGCTGCCGCTTTGTCTAGGAGAGCACGATGCAAAACGCATTTAAAGCGGCGCTAAAAGCAGGCCGTCCGCAAATTGGATTATGGCTGGGGCTGACCAGCAGCTACAGCGCCGAGCTGCTGGCCGGAGCAGGATTCGACTGGCTGCTGATCGACGGCGAGCACGCGCCGAACAGCGTGCAGACCGTCTTAACCCAGCTGCAGGCTATCGCCCCTTATCCCAGCCAGCCGGTGGTCCGCCCGTCGTGGAACGACCCTGTGCAGATCAAACAGCTGCTGGACGTGGGTGCGCAAACCCTGCTGGTGCCGATGGTGCAAAACGCCGACGAAGCGCGGCTGGCGGTACGTGCCACCCGCTACCCGCCTGCGGGCATTCGCGGGGTGGGCAGCGCCCTGGCGCGCGCGTCGCGCTGGAACCGCATTCCCGATTACCTGCAGCAGGCCAACGACGCCATGTGCGTGCTGGTGCAGATTGAAACCCGCGAGGCGCTGAAAAATCTGCCGCAGATCCTGGACGTGGAAGGCGTCGACGGCGTGTTTATCGGCCCGGCGGATCTGAGCGCCGACATGGGCTTTGCCGGCAATCCGCAGCACCCGGAGGTGCAGGCCGCCATTGAGCAGGCGATCGCGCAGATACGCGCTGCCGGTAAAGCTCCCGGCATCCTGATGGCGAATGAACCGCTGGCAAAACGCTATCTTGAGCTCGGCGCGCTGTTTGTTGCCGTCGGGGTCGACACTACCCTGCTTGCCCGCGGCGCGGAAGCGTTGGCGGCACGCTTTATCGAAACACCGGTTACGTCAGTTCATAACAATAAATCCGTCTACTAAACGTAAGATCTGGAGCGCACCATGACGACCTCTACCCTGCAAACGCATGATAATAAAGCTGTTGAACACCGCGTCATTCACAAGCTGTTCCGACGCCTGATCGTCTTTCTCTTTATCCTGTTTGTCTTCTCGTTCCTCGATCGCATCAACATCGGCTTCGCCGGGCTGACAATGGGTAAAGATCTGGGCCTCACGTCAACCATGTTTGGCCTGGCCGCGACGCTGTTTTACGTCACCTACGTGCTGTGCGGCATCCCGAGCAACATCATGCTGGCGAAGATCGGCGCACGCCGCTGGATCGCCGGGATCATGGTGGTATGGGGTATTGCCTCTACCTGCACCATGTTCGCCACCAGCCCCGAAACCCTTTACGTCCTTCGCATGCTGGTGGGCATTGCCGAAGCCGGTTTCCTGCCGGGTATTCTGGTCTATCTCACCTGGTGGTTCCCGGCCTATCACCGCGCCCGCGCCAACGCGCTGTTTATGATTGCTATGCCGGTCACCATGATGCTCGGCTCGATCCTCTCCGGCTACATTCTGGCGATGGACGGACTGTGGAACCTCAAGGGCTGGCAGTGGCTGTTCCTGCTGGAAGGGCTGCCGTCAGTGGTGCTCGGCGTGGTGACCTGGTTTTACCTCAACGACACGCCGGACCAGGCCACCTGGCTGGATGAGGACGAAAAGCAGGCGCTCAAAACGATGATCGCCCGCGAGCAGGAGGTCGCGATTGCCCAATCCGTCACGCCGCGTTCGACGCTGCGCGAGGTGCTGACCCCGGCGGTGCTGCTCTACACGCTGGCCTACTTCTGCCTGACCAATACGCTGAGTGCGATCAACATCTGGACGCCGCAGATCCTGCAAAGCTTCAATACGGGCAGCAGCAACATCGTCATCGGCCTGCTGGCGGCGATCCCGCAGTTCTGCACCATCCTCGGGATGATCTGGTGGAGCCGCCGTTCCGACAGGCTGAAAGAGCGAAAAAAGCACACCATCCTGCCGTACCTGTTCGCCGCGGCGGGATGGATGCTGGCCTCCGCGACGGATCACAGCCTGATCCAGCTGCTTGGCATCATCATGGCCTCAACCGGATCGTTTACCGCCATGGCGATATTCTGGACCACGCCGGATCGGGTTATTAGCCTGCAGTCCCGCGCGGTGGCGCTGGCGGTGATCAACGCCATCGGCAACGTCGGCTCCGCCGTCAGCCCGCTGCTGATTGGGATCCTGCGCGACGCGACCGGCAGCTTCAGCTCGGGGCTGTGGTTTGTGGCCGGGCTGCTGGTGGTCGGCGCGCTGGTGCTGACGCGCATTCCGATGACGCAGCGGGATCAACAGAGGAACGATCATGTGCCAGAACCCTATCGCCAACATTGATATCAGCAAGGAGTACGACGAAAGTCTGGGCACCGACGATGTGCACTACCAGTCGTTCGCCCGCATGGCGGCCTTTTTTGGCCGCGACATGCAGGCGCATCGTCACGACCAGTACTTTCAGATGCACTTTCTCGATACCGGGCAAATCGAGCTCCAGCTCGACGATCACCGCTACTCGGTGCAGGCGCCGCTGTTCGTCCTCACGCCGCCGTCGGTGCCGCACGCGTTTATCACCGAATCCGACAGCGACGGTCACGTGCTGACGGTGCGCGAGGATCTCATCTGGCCGCTGCTGGAGGTGCTCTACCCCGGCACGCGGGAGGCGTTTGGCCTGCCGGGGATCTGCCTCTCGCTTGCCGACAAGCCGGACGAGCTGGCGGCGCTGAAGCACTACTGGCAGCTGATTGCCCGGGAATCCACGGAGCAGCTGCCCGGGCGCGAGCATACTCTGGTCCTGCTGGCCCAGGCGGTGTTTACCCTGCTGCTGCGCAACGCGAAGCTCGACGACCACGCCTCAGGCGGCATGCGCGGCGAGCTGAAGCTGTTCCAGCGCTTTACCCAGTTGATCGACACCCACTACCATCAGCACTGGACGGTGCCGGAATACGCCAGCGAGCTGCACCTGACCGAATCTCGCCTGACCGATATCTGCCGCCGCTTCGCCAACCGCCCGCCAAAACGCCTGATCTTCGACCGCCAGCTGCGGGAGGCCAGGCGCCTGCTGCTCTTCTCCGACAGCACCGTCAGCGAGATTGCCTGGCAGCTGGGGTTCAAAGATCCGGCCTATTTCGCCCGCTTTTTTAACCGCTTAGTGGGATGCTCGCCCAGCGCGTATCGGGCGCAGAAAGTACCGGTTTCCTGAACGCATCACGGTTCGTAGGGTGGGTAAGCGCAGCGCCACCCGCCGAAAAGCCGCACAGATCACAAAACCACATCCCACCCGAAAAGTACCCGTCGTTGTCCCAAACGTCCCTTCACGTTACGTCCCTCTCAGGCTTCAATTAAACAACAAAAACAAAACATAAATTTAACAAACCTATTCCGATACGAGGTCCCCTATGAAGCCTGAAGAGTTCCGCGCTGATGCCAAACGTCCGTTAACCGGTGAAGAGTATTTAAAAAGCCTGCAGGACGGTCGTGAGATTTATATCTACGGCGAGCGCGTCAAAGACGTCACCACCCATCCGGCATTTCGCAATGCGGCGGCCTCCATCGCGCAGATGTACGACGCGCTGCACAAGCCGGACATGCAGGACACGCTGTGCTGGGGCACCGACACCGGCAGCGGCGGCTATACCCACAAGTTCTTCCGCGTGGCGAAAAGCGCCGACGACCTGCGCCAGCAGCGCGATGCCATCGCCGAGTGGTCGCGACTGAGCTACGGCTGGATGGGCCGCACGCCGGACTATAAAGCCGCGTTCGGTTGTGCGCTGGGCGCCAACCCGACCTTCTACGGCCAGTTCGAGCAGAACGCCCGGAACTGGTACACCCGCATTCAGGAAACCGGCCTGTACTTCAACCACGCCATCGTTAACCCGCCGATCGACCGCCACAAGCCAGCGGACGAGGTAAAAGACGTCTACATCAAGCTGGAGAAAGAGACCGACGCCGGGATTATCGTCAGCGGCGCGAAAGTGGTGGCCACCAACTCCGCCCTGACCCACTACAACATGATCGGCTTTGGATCTGCGCAGGTGATGGGCGAAAACCCGGACTTCGCGCTGATGTTCGTCGCGCCGATGGATGCCGAGGGCGTGAAGCTGATCTCCCGCGCCTCCTACGAGATGGTGGCAGGCGCAACCGGATCCCCGTACGACTATCCGCTCTCCAGCCGCTTTGACGAGAACGATGCCATCCTGGTGATGGATCACGTGCTTATCCCGTGGGAAAACGTGCTGATCTACCGCGATTTCGACCGCTGCCGCCGCTGGACGATGGAAGGCGGCTTTGCGCGAATGTACCCGCTGCAGGCCTGCGTGCGTCTGGCGGTGAAGCTCGACTTCATCACCGCCCTGCTGAAGAAATCCCTGGAGTGTACCGGCACCCTGGAGTTCCGCGGCGTGCAGGCGGATCTCGGCGAAGTGGTGGCATGGCGCAACATGTTCTGGGCGCTGAGCGACTCCATGTGTTCCGAAGCCACGCCGTGGGTCAACGGTGCGTATCTTCCTGACCACGCGGCGTTGCAGACCTACCGCGTGATGGCCCCGATGGCCTACGCGAAGATCAAGAACATCATCGAGCGTAACGTCACCTCCGGGCTGATCTACCTGCCGTCCAGCGCCCGGGATCTGAACAACCCGCAGATCGACCAGTATCTGGCGAAATACGTGCGCGGCTCCAACGGCATGGATCACGTCGAACGCATCAAGATTTTGAAACTGATGTGGGATGCCATCGGCAGCGAGTTTGGCGGTCGTCACGAGCTGTACGAAATTAACTACTCCGGCAGCCAGGATGAGATCCGCCTGCAGTGTCTGCGCCAGGCGCAGAGCTCCGGCAACATGGACAAGATGATGGCGATGGTCGACCGCTGCATGTCCGAATACGACCAACACGGCTGGACGGTGCCGCACCTGCACAATAACAGCGATATCAACATGCTGGATAAGCTGCTGAAATAGCGCAGCGGGAGGTTTTCATGCAATCAGAACAACGCCTGCGTTTTCGCGACGCGATGGCCAGCCTGTCGGCCGCGGTCAATGTTGTCACCACCGAGGGTGAGGCCGGACGCTGCGGCATCACCGCCACCGCTGTCTGCTCGGTCACGGACACCCCGCCGTCGGTGATGGTATGCATCAACGCCAACAGCGCCATGAACCCGGTATTCCAGGGCAACGGCAGGCTGTGCGTTAACGTGCTGAACCACGAACAGGAGATCATGGCTCGCCATTTCGCCGGGATGACCGGAATGACGATGGAGGATCGCTTTGCCCTCTCTTGCTGGCAGAAAGGCCCGCTGGCGCAGCCGGTGCTCAAGGGCGCGCTGGCCAGCCTTGAAGGCGAAATAAGCCAGGTGCAAACCATCGGCACGCATCTGGTTTATCTTGTTGAAATTAAAAACATCATCCTGAGTGATGCGGGCCACGGCCTGATCTACTTCAGGCGACGTTTCCACCCGGTCATGCTGGAGGCGGAAGCCGCCGTGTGATCTCCCTCGCGCTGGCCTTTTTTCCGCCCAGCGCCGCTTTCTGCAAAAACTCCTAAGGTTTCCGCTAAATCACGCCGTTATATACCCATAAGAGAAATTTTCTGTGCCTGAATACTGACAGGTTGTGTCAGTGCCCCCGCATCATTCAGCGCATGCCTATATATACAGGATGACCTTATGGCTAAAACGACGCGGAGCCGCTCGGCTGAACGTCTGGTCGATATTCTCCTTGAGCTACATTTAAACGGTGTGGTAAACCGCAGTGCGCTAATGGAGAAATTTAAAATTACCGAGCGCACCGTCTATCGGGATTTAAATGCACTCTCTCCCATTGTTGAACATACCGGTAACGGGCTATATCGTCTGATTCATTCTGCACAATCGCCCGGCGGACAAGGATTGCACCACACTCTGGCTAACTTTCTGAATGCCGACAGCTTTTTCCCTGAAAGAAATACGGAATTCTGGCAAAAGCTTGAGACGCGCGTAGACGAAAACCATATTCTTATTCTTGGTAATGAAGCGGAACACACGTTAGAACGCGATATTCGCCGTCATTTAACGAAAGTCGAGAAATCGATTAAAAACCATAATGTTTGCCAGATCGTTTATAAGGGCAAAACCCGCCTGATTAATCCCTATAAACTCATTAACAAAAAAAATATATGGTATTTACAAGCCACCGAAAATAGCCGGCTGAAATCCTTCTCATTAAGCCAGATTAGCTGGTTTGATATTCAGAAAACGACCTTCACTCCCGAAGAAAATGTCCTTGAGCTGCTGGAAAAAAGCCTTGATCCCTGGGTGTCCGAAGATACTTTCTCAGTGAAAATATTCATTAAAGATAATATTTCACATTACTTCCTGCGCCGCGATCTTCTGCCGGAACAGGAGTTGGTGGAGGAGCAACAGGGCGGCGTCACGCTGCGCTGCCAGGCGGCCCACGAGAACCAGATCCTGCCGCTGCTGTTCTACTGGCTCCCCCATATTCAGATACTGGAACCGAGCTGGCTGAAGGAGAAGCTCATCAGGACGCTGGAAAGCTATCTGGCCGTGGAGCGTACCCCGAATAATCAAGTGATCTCAATCACATAATTTCGCCCACTGGCGGCGAGCCGAAACCGCTCGTCGCCGCCTTTGACCGCTCACCCGGCACTTTCAACCACTCATTCATTTACCGTCCTTTACGCGCGCGTTGATCTGGCACGATCGCTCCAGCATTAATCAATACCTCCTCACAACGAACCCTGACCCTTTTTTCTTTACATAAAAAACCAGGTCTTACTATGGATACTAAAAAACTTCTGAAGCACGTGCCCTGGGCCTTACTCGGGATCCTCGGCGCTTTTTGTCTGGCGGTTGTCGCATTACGCCGGGGCGAACACGTAAGCGCCCTGTGGATCGTGGTCGCGTCGGTTTCCGTCTATCTTGTGGCTTATCGCTACTACAGCTTATACATCGCGCAGAAGGTCATGAAGCTCGACCCGACGCGTGCCACCCCGGCGGTCATTAACAATGACGGCCTGAACTACGTGCCAACCAACCGCTACGTGCTGTTTGGTCATCACTTTGCCGCGATCGCCGGTGCGGGCCCGCTGGTCGGCCCGGTACTGGCCGCGCAGATGGGCTACCTGCCGGGTACGCTCTGGCTGCTGGCGGGCGTGGTGCTGGCGGGTGCGGTGCAGGACTTCATGGTGCTGTTTATCTCTTCTCGCCGTAACGGCGCCTCTCTGGGTGAGATGGTCAAAGAGGAGATGGGCCGCGTGCCGGGAACTATCGCCCTGTTCGGTTGCTTCCTGATCATGATCATCATCCTTGCGGTGCTGGCCCTGATCGTGGTGAAAGCGCTGGCCGAAAGCCCGTGGGGTGTCTTCACCGTCTGCTCTACCGTACCGATTGCGCTGTTCATGGGGATCTACATGCGATTCCTGCGTCCGGGACGCGTGGGTGAAGTGTCGGTGATTGGTATCGTGCTGCTGGTCGCCTCCATCTACTTCGGCGGCGTGATTGCGCACGACCCGTACTGGGGCCCGGCGCTGACCTTCAAGGACACGACTATCACCTTCGCGCTGATTGGCTATGCGTTTATCTCCGCGCTGCTGCCGGTCTGGCTGATTCTGGCCCCGCGTGACTACCTGGCCACCTTCCTTAAAATCGGCGTTATCGTTGGTCTGGCGATCGGCATCCTGCTGATCAACCCGGATCTGAAAATGCCTGCGGTAACGCAGTACATCGACGGTACCGGTCCGCTGTGGAAAGGCGCTCTGTTCCCGTTCCTGTTCATCACCATTGCCTGCGGTGCGGTCTCCGGCTTCCACGCCCTGATCTCCTCCGGTACCACGCCTAAGCTGCTGGCGAACGAGAAAGACGCACGTCTGATCGGCTACGGCGCGATGCTGATGGAGTCCTTCGTGGCGATCATGGCACTGGTTGCCGCGTCCATCATCGAACCGGGTCTGTACTTTGCGATGAACACCCCACCGGCGGGTCTTGGCATTACTATGCCTAACCTGCACGAGATGGGCGGCGACAACGCGGCGCTGATTATGGCGCAACTGAAAGACGCCAGCGCACACGCGGCGGCGACCGTCAGCTCCTGGGGCTTTGTGATTTCGCCTGAGCAGATCATGCAGACCGCGAAGGACATCGGCGAACCGTCCGTGCTGAACCGCGCCGGTGGCGCACCGACGCTGGCTGTCGGTATCGCACACGTGTTCCACAAAGTGCTGCCGTGGGCGGACATGGGCTTCTGGTACCACTTCGGTATTCTGTTCGAAGCGCTGTTCATCCTGACCGCGCTGGACGCCGGTACCCGTGCGGGCCGCTTCATGCTGCAGGATCTGCTCGGTAACTTCGTGCCGTTCCTGAAGAAAACCGACTCTCTGGTGGCGGGCATTCTGGGTACGGCGGGCTGCGTCGGCCTCTGGGGCTACCTGCTGTATCAGGGCGTTGTCGACCCGCTCGGCGGCGTGAAGAGCCTGTGGCCGCTGTTCGGTATCTCTAACCAGATGCTGGCTGCCGTGGCGCTGGTGCTCGGCACCGTGGTACTGGTGAAGATGAAGCGCACCAAATACATCTGGGTCACCGTGGTGCCTGCGCTGTGGCTGCTGCTCTGCACCACCTGGGCGCTTGGCCTGAAGCTGTTCAGCGCCAACCCGCAGCTGGAAGGCTTCTTCTTCATGGCTAACCAGTACAAAGAGAAGATTGCCGCAGGCGGCGCAGACCTGACTGCCCAGCAGATTGCCAACATGAACCATATCGTGGTGAACAACTACACCAACGCGGGTCTGAGCATTCTGTTCCTGGTGGTGGTGTACAGCATTATCTTCTACGGCATCAAAACCTGGTTGAAAGTGCGTAACGCTGAAGGCCGTACGGATAAAGAAACCCCGTACGTACCGGTGCCGGAAGGCGGCGTGAAGACCTCTTCACACCACTAAAACAATGGCGGGTGGCGCTGCGCTGACCCGCCCTACAATGGTACTGTAGGCCCGGATCGCTGCGCGCCACCGGGCTTCTTCTATCTGGAACCCTCAATGTTTGGTAACTTAGGCGAAGCAAAAAAATACCTCGGTCAGGCGGCGAAAATGCTGATTGGCATTCCGGACTATGACAACTACGTTGAGCATATGAAGACCAACCATCCGGATAAGCCATACATGACCTACACCGAATTCTTCCGCGAGCGTCAGGAAGCGCGCTACGGCGGAAGTGGAGAAGGCGGCGTCCGCTGCTGCTAAAGGAGAGACCATGACCCCGATTGCCGTTACCCTGCTGACCGGTTTCCTCGGCGCCGGTAAAACTACCCTGCTGCGCCACATTCTGAACGAGCAGCACGGCTTCAAAATCGCCGTCATCGAAAACGAATTTGGCGAAGTCTCCGTAGACGACCAGCTGATTGGCGATCGCGCCACGCAGATCAAAACCCTGACCAACGGCTGCATCTGCTGCACCCGCTCTAACGAGCTGGAAGACGCCCTGCTGGACCTGCTCGACAGCCGCGATCGCGGTGAAATCGACTTTGACCGTCTGGTGATCGAGTGCACCGGCATGGCCGACCCCGGCCCGATTATTCAGACCTTTTTCTCCCATGAGATCCTTTGCCAACGCTACCTGCTGGACGGCGTCATTGCCCTGGTCGATGCGGTCCACGCGGACGAGCAGATGAACCAGTTCACCATCGCCCAGTCTCAGGTGGGCTACGCCGACCGCATCCTGCTGACCAAAACCGACGTGGCGGGCGAAAGCGTTAAGCTTCGCGAGCGCCTGACGCGCATCAACTCCCGCGCGCCAATTTACACGGTGACGCACGGCGATATCGACCTGTCTCAGCTGTTCAACACCAACGGCTTTATGCTGGAGGAGAATGTCACCGCGAAACCGCGCTTCCAC
Source organism: Enterobacter sp. HK-058-C-ECC (assembly GCF_047531125.1). Taxonomy (NCBI): domain Bacteria; kingdom Pseudomonadati; phylum Pseudomonadota; class Gammaproteobacteria; order Enterobacterales; family Enterobacteriaceae; genus Enterobacter; species Enterobacter sp. HK-058-C-ECC. The sequence continues at coordinate 58,826 of NZ_JBLKCH010000006.1, read as the reverse complement.
TTTATGGGAGACAAGCAAAACGACGTGGCGTCAATTGTGGTGGAGCTGGATTATCCGGTGGATATCAGCGAAGTCTCCCGCGTAATGGAGAACCTGCTGCTGTCGTTTGCCGACAAGCTGCTGCGCTACAAGGGGATGCTGTGGATTGACGGCGAGCCCAACCGCCTGCTGTTCCAGGGCGTGCAGCGCCTGTACAGCGCCGACTGGGACCGACCGTGGGGCGATGAACCGCCGCACAGCGTGATGGTGTTTATTGGCATCCAACTGCCGGAAGAGGAGATTCGGGCGGCGTTTGCGGGTCTGAAGAAATAGCCTCCCCGCTTAACTATGCGCTCCGAACAATTCCCTCTCCCCTGTGGGGAGAGGGGTGAGCGGTAAACTTATTTCACCGCCTCCGGCAGCGTCACAATCCATAACTCGCTGTCGGACTCCGGCTTCTTCAGCGGCTTCACGCTGAGCGTGGTTTCCACCGGTTTATCATCCAGCGTCAGCTTGCCTTCCGCGTTTACCCGGTAATCCTTGAGCTTCTTGCCCTCGACCGGGTTTTGCATCGCGACCTTCACGCCAAAATCGTTATCGTTCGCCACCGCAAGCGTTTTGCTGTCAATCAGCGCCAGTCCTTCAGCCTTCTCCTGCTGCCAGCCCAGCGCGCGGAGATCGGCCACCTGCGTTTTTGCTGCAAGCGTAATGCCGCGCTGCGCCAGGGTTTTCTCATCATCAAACTCCGGGTACTCGCCCGGCTTGTCAAAGGCGGAAAGATCGCTCGCCTTGCTGAGATCCACCTTGTAAATCAGGTTACGCATTCCGTCGTTTTTATCGCTTCCCTGCTCAATCAGCAGGATGTGCTGATTATCGAGCGCCACGATGTCGCCGATTTTGGCGTCGCTATTTTTGTCGTAGGCCGCGCTGTCGATAGGGTAACCGTACATCGCGGTTTTGCCGGTCGCCGGATCAAAGCTCACCAGACGGGTGAACAGCGCCTGCTTTTTGCTCTTACCGTCGATGTCCAGCGTGCTCTGCACCGCGGCGATAATCCGTCCGTCCGGCATCCGGGTCAGGCCTTCAAAGCCCCGGTTGGGCTGGCGCCATTTGATGATGTTTGGCAGACCGCCCGCGATGGATTTTTCCCCTTCCGCGGCCTGCGGCCCGTGGATCGCAAGGATTTTGCCTTTGCTGTCGACGTTAATCAGGAACGGGCCGTACTCGTCGCACAGCCAGTAGCCGCCTTTGCCGTCCGGCGTGATGCCTTCCGTATCCAGTCCGCGGTTGTCACCCTTGAGCGTCTTTAAGGTATCGCTGAACGCCACTTCATTGGTGGAACCAATCACGCCGCTTTGCAGCGGCAGACCGTTAATCTCACCTTTATCGTCATGCAGCGGGCGGGCATCAACCGCCTCCGCTTTGCCGTTCTGGACGCGGATGGTCATCAGCAGCGGCGCGAAATCTGGCGTGACAAATATTTTGGCTTCGTTTTTACCCATTTTTGGCGCATCAGCGTTGGGACCGCGATCGGTCACGGTCGCAAACGTCAGGGCATCGCCCTGCTTGCCCGTAAACAGCAGGCCAGAGCCAATCCCCACCGGGAGCCCGTTCGGGAACGCATCGGCAAACGCGCCGCTGTATTTCACATGGGAGTCCTCAGGGAAGCTGACGACATAGCGCTCAGCGGTAGGCTGTGCCGCCAGGCCAGAGAAAGAGAGCGCACAACCGATAAGCACAGGAATAATTTTTCTTTTCATATTGTTAGCATCCAGTAAGTGAAGCCAACAACGTAAAGAATAAACGTGTCAGAAAAATGACATGGAAAGGCAATCGGCATGGGCGAGTGAACGTATATTCATTGCCCGGAAATGTAAGGTTATGTTGTATTGTGTGTCATCTGAAATACTTTTGGAAATTATTAGAAACTCAATTAATTCGCCTCTAATCACTATCCCTTCCTCGTTCAGTTTATGTTTAGTCAAAAAATTAAACGGTGCCTAAACGTCCGAACATCACGCGTTGACACCTCGACAATCAAACATCGATGCAACATTTCAAATAAAAAAGTTAACAATTCCAGCATAAAACAGCGATCCTCATCACATTTGCAGTCATAAACATCGCTTGTTAAGGTGCCTCCAGATGAATTTAATGACGAGGCATAAAACATGAAAAAACTGAATATCCTTCTTCTTTCTGCTCTGACCGCCCTCTCGGGTTCCGCTCTGGCAATGGGCGGCAGCATTGAGCAGGGTAAAAACTTTACCAACCTCAACCTCGAAATGGGGAAATCCTCATCCGGCCTGTATGCCGAAAGCAACTGGCTTAAAAACACCGATGACGGCACCCAGACCGGCGGCGTGGGCGCAGGCTACAACCTGGAAGTGGGCCCGGTAATGCTGAATGCGGGTGCCAAAGCCATCTACATCGGCCCGAAAAAAGGCGATAACGGCGTGGCGTTCCCCATCGGTGGTGGCGTAAACGTTGCCCTGACCGACAGCATCCACGTGTACGGTGAAGGCTACGTGGCGCCAGAAGGGCTGAACAACAGCGTGAAAAACTACGTGGAAGCCAATGGTGGCGTAAGCTGGACGCCGATCGCGCCGGTGACCCTGAAAGTGGGCTACCGCCACGTGAGCGTTGATGGTAAAGACGGTCGTCCGAACCACACGCTGATTGACGGCGCATATGTAGGCGGTGGAGTGTCCTTCTAAGCCTGTGTGTGCATTTCGCCCGGCGGCGCTACGCTTGCACGGGCCTACAATGAAAGGGGCAATATATTAAAATTGTTGCACATTGTAGGCCGGGTAAGCGCAGCGCCACCCGGCAAGAAAGGCGATGACATTGTTCATAGTAAACCTGCCGGCTGGCAGGTTTTTTATGACCTCTTACTGACGCACCACCACCAGCTTCTGGTTCACAAACTCTTTGATCCCCAGATCCGACAGCTCGCGTCCGTAACCGGAGCGCTTCACGCCGCCGAACGGCAGCTCTGGCGCGGTATCGGTAAGCCAGTTGATGTACACCATCCCGGTCTCGATCCGTGACGCCATTTTCTTCGCGCGCTCGATATCCTGGCTGAATACCGCCCCGCCCAGGCCGTAGTGGGAGTCGTTCGCCAGCGCGACTGCCTCGTCGTCGTTTTTCACCACGTACATCTGTGCTACCGGGCCGAAGAACTCTTCAAAGTACGCCGGGTTGTCGCGCGAGATGTTCGTCAGGATCGTCGGTTCAAAAAAGCTCCCGTCGCGCTGCACCGGCTTGCCGCCATAGTGCAGCGTCGCGCCGTTTTTCACCGCCTCGTTAACCTGTTTGGTCAACGTTTCTAGCGCATCTTTCGACGACAGCGGCCCCAGCGTGGTGCTTTCGTCCAGCGGATCGCCAATCTTCACCTGCTTAAACGCCTCGGTGAATTTGCTCAGGAAGGCATCCGCGATCTTTTCATGCAGGATAAAGCGCTTCGCCGCGGTACAGACCTGCCCGGCGTTGTTGAGACGCGCATTCACGCCAGTCTTGACGGCTTTGTCCAGGTCCGCGTCGTCCAGCACCACGAAGACGTCGTTACCGCCCAGTTCAAGGGTGGATTTCTTAATGTGCTTCGCCGCCTGCGCGGCCACCACGCTGCCGGCTTTTTCGGAGCCGGTTAATGCGGCACCCTGCACGCGATCGTCGGCAATGATGTTCGCCACCTGCTCGGACGAGATAAACAGGTTAGTCCATGCGCCTTCCGGCGCCCCCGCCTCGCGCACCAGGTGGGCAAAGGTCTCGGCGCAGTGCGGCACGATGCTGGCATGCTTGGCGATAACGGGGTTACCCGCCGCCAGGTTTGGCGCCAGGACGCGCATCAGCTGGTAATACGGGAAGTTCCACGGCTCAACGGCCATCAGCACGCCGATGGGGTGGTGCTCCACCCACGCTTCGCCGAGTTCGGATTGATACTTCACCGGAGCCAGGAACTGCTTCGCGTTGTCGGCATAATAGCGGGCGATCTGCGCGCACAGCTTCACTTCGCCGCGGCTCTGTTCGATGAGCTTACCCATCTCCTGACTGGCAATTTTCGCCAGCTCCTCGGTGCGCTCGTCGATCAGATCGGCAAGCTTATGCAGCACCGGCAGGCGCTGATTGATGTCGCCTTTCGCCCAGTCCGAATGGTAAAGCGCATCGGCCGCCTTCAGCGCCGCGTCGATATCCGCGTCGGTATGTGAGGGGTATTCTTTGATGAGCTGGTTAGTGGCAGGATTTACTGTCTGATAAGCCATGTCGAATCTCCTTGTTTTACCGCTTAGGGTATTAAGGGTAGTCAACATGACTGGCCGTGGACGTAAAGTTGGGTATATCCGGAAGGTTCTTAATGAAGCGCTGCCAGACGGTTCGCTGACGTGGTATAAAAAACGTCCAGAAGGAGGGCTTATGACCGATACCCGACACATCCGGCAGACTTTTCACCGCGCCTCAGGCCTTGAGCTGCGCAGCACGTGGCAGAGCACGCAGGCGTACAAACGCCACAGTCACCCTCAGCTCTCTATCGGCGCGATTATGGAAGGCCAGACCTGCTGCATTTGTCATGACAAAGAATACATCCTTAACCCCGGGGACCTCATCGTGATCCCGGCCTGTGCGCCGCACAGCTGCAACCCCGTCGCCGGGCAACCGCGCAGCTACCATATGCTCTATATCGACACCGATATTCCTCTGGCGTTACAGGTGATTCGCGACCCTACGCTGTTTAAGCGCTACCTGGATATTGTTGAGATGATGTCGCCTGTATCCGTGGACAGGCTGCTTTCAGCCCTGCCCCGCTGCGTGGAAAACGCAGATGCGCTTCGCTCAACCAGTCAGCAGGTGCGGCAGGCGTTTCTTGCCGACCTGGCCGCACCGCCTTCGCTTGACGAACTTGCCCAACGATTCTCGCTGCGCAAGGAGACGCTGATCCGCACCTTCCGGCAGGACACCGGTCTGACGCCGGGCAGCTTCCTCAACATCTCCCGCGTGGAGTTCGCCAAAGCGCGGCTACGTGCCGGGGACGACATCGCCGACGTCGGCTACCAGAGCGGGTTTGCCGACCAGAGCCATTTTCATAAGACCTTCGTCAGCTATACCGCCGCCACGCCGCGCCAGTACGCGACGGGCCGATCAATATCTGACAATAAATAACGCTGATATCACCGTAGCCTGACCTCAGATTGTTAACCGAGGTTGCTATGGAACTGTTCTTCCCTTCTGCTTTTCTCGCCCTGGCGCTGGCGCATTTTGTTGCGCTGTTGAGCCCGGGTCCGGATTTTTTCCTGCTGGTGGGCTACGCGGCGCGCTACCGACTGCGCGGCAGCGCCGGATTGTGCGTCGGCATCGCTGCAGGTAACGCGCTTTATATTGTTCTGGTGATTATCGGCTGGAGTGCGCTGCGCCAGTTTGCATGGCTGTTTACTCTGATAGAGCTTTGCGGGGCGCTGTATCTGCTGTGGATCGGCTCGCATCTGGTGCGCAGCCAACCGCAGGCGATGAGGCTGAATGAAACCCGTCAACGCTGCCCCTCGCTGCGCAAGCAGATCCTGCTGGGGCTCGGCTCGGCGCTGCTTAATCCGAAGAACGCGCTGTTCTATCTGGCGCTGATGACGGCGCTACTGGGGCCGGACGTGACGCTGCTTCAGCAGGCAACGTGCGGCGTCTGGATGGTGACGGTGGTGCTGGCGTGGGATCTGGCACTGGTGTCGATGATGGGGCTATCGTCGGTGCAACAGAAGCTCAGCCGTGCGCTGTGGCTGATAGAGCGCACGGCGGGGGTGGTGCTGATAGGGTTTGGCGGGTGGGTGCTGTGGCGGCTGCTGGAAAATATACGCTGAGATAGCGGGCAGCGTTTGGCTGCCCACTATTTATTTTTTGTTTTGATCGCGCAGCATTGCTTCACGCAAAATGGCATTGAGCCGCGTCTGATAACCTTTCCCAGGCCGTTTAAGCCACTCCATCACATCGGCGTCAATGCGTACAGATGCCTGAGTTTTGAGTGGTCGATAGAACTTCCCTCGCACCGCCCCAGACCACTGTTCATCGTCCGTGGCAGGAATATCGCTGTAATCAATCTCCGCATCTGGTTTTTCAGCTAATGCTTTGAGCTCAGCCACACGACGAGCGCTTACCTCAGGCGCACTACCTCGTTTATGTTTAACGATGCTCATAACGGCTCCTCTCTTTACGGTCCGCCTTTCGTGCGCTAATGATACGGATGATTTCTCCTCCGCTTTCAAAACGTACCGTATGTGCGACCAAAATAACAAGAAGGCCTTGCACAAGGCCGATGGTTTGCCAGCGAAATTCCCCGTTTTCATAGCGATCCTGAACAGACAAATGATAAGGATCGTCGAAAACCATAACCGCATCCTCAAAACGTATGCCATGTTTTTGCAGGTTACTTTTCGCCTTATTGCTATCCCACTCATACTCCATTGGCATAGTGTACCCTTCCCTGATTGTATATACAAAAAAGCATATACAAATTGCACAATGATTAAACCAAATATGTAAAAAGGTGTTTAATTCCGGAAGGTAGATTCCAGAAGCGGGAATGACATAACGTTCCCTGCTTTGCACATTCACCCCGTATCCCTCTATCCTTAACCCATGGAAAAAATCGCTGAACTCAAACGCGCCAAGCTGCTGGCGCTGTCGCTGCTGCTGGTTGCCGCCGCGGCCTTTATCACCACCCTGTTCCTGCCGCAGACCTTCTGGGTGCGTGGCGTCAAGGCCATTGCCGAAGCGGCAATGGTCGGCGCGCTGGCTGACTGGTTTGCGGTCGTCGCGCTGTTCCGCCGGGTGCCGATTCCCTTTATCTCCCGCCATACGGCGATCATCCCGCGCAATAAAGACCGGATCGGCGACAATCTCGGCCAGTTCGTGCAGGAGAAATTTCTGGATACCCAGTCGCTGGTGGCGTTGATCCGCCGCTATGAGCCTGCCCAGATGATTGGTGCCTGGTTCAGCAAGGCTGACAACGCCCAGCGTGTCGGGCTGCATCTGATGCAGGTGATGAGCGGTTTTCTCGAGCTGACCGACGACGGGCGCATTCAGCGCCTGCTCAAACGCGCGGTGCATAAGGCCATCGACAAGGTCGATTTCACCGAAACCAGCGCCGTGATGCTGGAGAGCATGACCAAAAACAACCGCCATCAGGTGCTGCTCGACACCATCATCAACCGACTGATTACCCTGATTCAGCGGGAAAGCACGCGGGACTTTATCGCCGACCAGATCGTCCACTGGCTCAAAACCGAGCACCCGCGCAAAGCGATGGTGCTGCCCACGGAGTGGCTGGGCGATCAGAGTGCGGAGATGGTATCGAACGCGGTCAACACGCTGCTGGACGATATCAGCCACGACCGCACGCACCAGATCCGCCAGGCGTTTGACCGCGCCACGCTGAAGCTTATCGACAACCTGAAAAACGATCCGGACATGGCGGCCAAAGCCGACAACATCAAGCATTACCTGAAAAACGATGAGGCGTTTAACCGCTATCTGGGCGAGATGTGGGCCGATCTGCGCCAGTGGCTGAAGGCGGATATGCAGAGTGAGGACTCGCGCGTGAAGCAGCGCATCGCCAACGCCGGGCTGTGGTTCGGTGAAACGCTGACGAACGATGCGAACCTGCAGGCCTCGCTGAACGAGCATCTGGAGCAGGCCGCGCACCGCCTCGCGCCGGATTTTGCCGCGTTCCTGACACGCCACATCAGCGACACGGTGAAAAGCTGGGATGCCAAAGACATGTCCCGCCAGATTGAGCTGAACATTGGCAAGGATCTGCAGTTTATCCGCGTCAACGGCACCCTGGTGGGCGGGACGATTGGCCTGATCCTGTTTTTACTCTCGCAGCTGCCTACCGTGCTGGGACATTAATCCGCTTTGGGCGGCGCGATGACGTAGCGCGTCGCCTCGAAGCGGTTCAGGATCAGGTGCACCAGAAAGACCATCGTCAGCGTCGCCACCAGCGAAAAGGTAACGGAGGTGATGCGGTACAGATCGCTGAACACCAGGTCAGTGTCCGGGTGCATGTTCTGCCCGAACATTATCCCGATGGTGGTGATGCTGGAGAAGCCCACGCCCGCCCCCACCTTCTCCATCACGTGGAGTCGCGCACCAAACGCCAGCCCAAGGCCGATCAGCGGCATCATCAGCAGCATATGGCTGCTGTGATCGTAGAGGATCAACTGCACCACCAGAATATAGAGACAGCCCAGCACCACGCCGACCACGCGCCAGATGGAGCTCATCACCGCGCCGCGATAGTGCATCGGGAACAGGATCAAAATCCCTGCCATCAGCGCCGAAAGCGAATCGCTTAAATCGCTGATCTGAAAAACGACGAATATCAGCGTCGCGACGGTGCCGGAGAGCAACGACTCGTGGCGCACGCGGGCGTCGTCTTTCTCAATCAGCGGCGGCGGCTTACGGGGCTCCACGTCCGGCAGGAGATAGTTCATCAGCGCGCTCAGGCACACCGCCATTACACTCGCTTCGATGTTGGAAAACAGCAGCGTGTGCCAGTTGGTGGTGGGGTAGCTCATAAAGTTGAGCATCACGCTCTGGCAAACCACGCCCATCGAACCGAACAGAAACAGTGGGCCTTTACTCATAAAGCGAAAGCGCATCACATACAGGGCAAAGACCACCAGCGTCATGATGACCGGCCATTGCGACAGATAGCCGATGATAATCACCATTTCGACGCAGTTGAGCGATGCGCTGAAGATAAACTGCTTCGCCACGTGGCGGTTAAACACCGGCACCAGCGAGAGCAGCATGATCGGATAGACCACGAAAAACACGCCGTAGCTGGTGTTGTAGAAACTGGAGATGCTGAGCGCAATCATCCCGGCAAAGACGATGCGCAGGGTCTGGCGAAAGTCGTTTGCCGTGTAGACGATGTTGCCGTGCGGGGTAAAGACCCGCGCCAGGGTACTAATAGACATAGTGAAGCAGGCTTACCAGGTGGATCTGCATCCCGGAGAAGAAGCGCGCAAACGGCCCTTCGCTGTTGTAGAGCTGCACGGTCGCGCGGGCGCCGGTCGGCAGATGCTTCGGCAGCGCCTCGTCCAGCGTCACGTGAATGCGCATGCGCTGGGCGTCGCGCACCCAGCGGTTGGAGGTTTCCGGCTCGGAGAGTTGGCCGTTAACGGCCTCCTGACCTGCCAGGATCCCCGCGTCGCTGCTGGTGACGTGGGCGCGGAAAACGTGTCCCGGGAAGGCGTCAAACACCACGGCCGCATCGGTGCCCTGATGGGTATGGCGCAGGCTCTTCTCACGGAAATCGGCCACGATATCGGTCTGGTTGTTCACCAGCGCCAGCGCGGCGGAACCGGATGAAGCGTAGAAGCCGGGGCTCAACTGCAGGTTACTGACCGTGCCGTCCGCCTGGGCGTAGACCTTCGTCCAGCCGAGGTTCAGCTCTGCTTCATCCAGCGCGTTACGGTATTTTTGCAGCGTCACGTTGCGGTGCTCGTCCCGCTCGCCGCGCTGGATACGCAGGTTCTGGATATTGGCCTGGATGGAGCTGACGGACTGTTCGCTGCTCTGCCAGGTCGTGCGGACTTTATCCAGATCCGCCTGCGAGACGTTCTGCAGCTTGCTCAGCTTCTGGTAGCGATCAAAAGTCACTTTGTCGTTACGCGCGGTCAGCACGGCGGTTTTCAGGCTGGCCTGCGCGGCGGCGATCTGCGCATCCAGCTGTTCGTTGGACAGGCGTGCCTGCTCGAGCGCAATTTGCGCCGCTTCCACCTTATTGCGAAACGGCGTGTCATCGAGCTCAAACAGCAGATCGCCTCTCTTCACCTGGCTGTTGTTGTGGACATGTACCGCCGCCACGTAACCGGAGACGCGCGGAGACACCGGCGTCACCACGCGCATCACGGTGGAGTCCGGCGTCAGCGGGATCCAGATATCCGCGACGATAAAGTAGACAAACATCAGCAGGAAAGAGGCAATACTCACCCTTACCCAGCGGGCAAACTTTTGTTCAGGGGTCATTATTTTTCGGTCTTGTTATCTTCTTCGCGGATTGTCCGCAAATTGCAGGCGATTTGATTCAACGTGGCGCTGAAAATGTCGAGATGTTCCGGCGCGATGTTTTGCGATACGCGCGCCTGATACGTCTCAATGACCTGAGTGAGCCTTTGTAACAGGGCTTTTCCCTCAGGCGTCAGCGTCAGAAGCCGGATGCGCTTGTCATAAGGCGATACAGCGCGCAGCAGGTACCCCTGCTTTTCCAGCTGTGTCAGGGTGCGCATCAGCGGCGGCAGTTCAATGCCCTGCACCTCCGCCAGCTCACTCATTGAGACGTTATCCCCGAGCTGATGAAGCTGCATCATCACCGTCCAGCTCGACTGGGTTAACCCGGTATCGAGAATGGCCTCGTCGATGACGGCACGCCACTGGCGCACGATCATCGCCATCCGCATGCCCATCGGTCTGCGGCAGAACAGTTCTTCTTCACTCATGGGGAAACCTCTCGTCACACGCGGTCAAGATAATAGTTATCAGGGTAACTATCAAGAAACGAGAGGCGAAAGCGCAGGAATTGCGAAAGGTTTTACTGGAGGCGATGTACGCGTAGGCCCGGTAAGCGCAGCGCCACCGGGCGTTTTTAGCGGCTAAAAAGTCTCTTTACAGCGGCCTTCCCCGACGCCGTCACCATCACCTCCCGATACCCCGCCACCCGCTGGATCCAGCCTTTATTTTCCAGATGATCGAGCAGCAACGCGCCGGCTTCTCCGCCCAGGTGAAACCGCCGCTCGCTCCAGTCCAGGCAGGCGCAGCAGGCCTTCCGGCGCGGATGCGCGCTTAACGAAATGCCGAGCGTCAGGAACTGCTCCCGGCCATAGAGTGTCAACGCTGAACCGTCAGCCTCCAGCCAGCCTTCCGCCTGCATGAAATCATAAATCTGCACCGCCACCGCGCCTGCGAGATGGTCATAGCAGGTCCGGGCTTCACGCATGGCTTTCGGCGCGCTGGTTTCCGGCGGGGTAATGCGGCTCCACGAAAGCCCCATCATCTGCTCCACCAGCGCCGCCACGTCGTGCCCGGCAAGACGATAATAGCGATGCCGCCCTTGCGACAGGCAGGTTATCAGTTGCCCTTCAAGCAGCCGGGCGAGATGCCCGCTGGCGGTCGACGGTGCGACATCTGCCGCCGCGCTCAGTTCAGTGGCCGTCCACGCCCGCCCGTCCATTAGCGCACAGAGCATCTTCACGCGCGACGGATCGGCCATTGCAGCCGCTACAGCGGCAATCGCCTTTTCCAGCATCGCGCTGTTGTCAGGGGGTAAACTCGTCTTAAGCATGGGCCGCCCAGGGTTCGGTGATCTCTGCGGCCAGCTTATCATCATCCGTCAGCAGAATAAGGTGATTCGCATGGTCGCTGTACTGAGTCAGGATAGACACACCGCGTGCCGCCAGCGCCGCTGCGATCTCGCCCAGCTCGCCAGGGCGTTCCTGCTTAAGCTTTCTGATCACCGGCTGTCGCACCGCCTGTACGGTAAACCCGGCGTCGAGCAGCACGCGTCGCGCTTTTTCCCCGTCTTCCACCAGGAAATGGGCATCTGTACCAAATACGCCACCGCCCTCCAGCCCCACGCCGTTGCGGCCCAGCAGCTGCCCAAAGCGCGCCAGTTCACCCGGGATATCGCGAAAAATGACATGAACGTCATACATCGGCATGCCCTCCGGTTTCAGAGGTATATTCCCGCACGACCTGCGCCACCCGAATGCGGTAGTACGCAAAAATTGACTCCCGCCCTTCGGCCTGCGCCGCCTGATGAAAGACGTTCTGCTTCCAGCGGCGGACGGCCTCTTCATCCCGCCACCAGGAAAGGGAGAGGATTTTGCCGTCGGTGGTCAGGCTCTGGAACCGTTCGATATCAATAAAGCCGTCGATGTCCGCCAGCAGCGGCTTAAGCTCTGCGGCAAGCTGAAGATAGCGCGCCTGATGGGCAGGCGCGGCTTTGGCTTCGAAAAGGACTGCGATCATGGTTTTCTCTCCGTTGTGATGTTGGGGAGAGAATGCAGGAGGGAAAAGCACAATGCTTCGGCAAGGAGCGAAGTGTTGTGCCGGATGGCGCTGCGCTTATCCGGCCTACGGGCTCATGTAGGCCCGGTTAGCGTAGCGCCACCGGGCGGATTTTAGCCCACCATCGACCTCGGCTCCATAAACGCCCGAATTCCCCACTCGCCCATCTCGCGCCCCAAACCGGAGTGCTTAAACCCGCCGAACGGCGCTTTCGGTTCATGAGCCAGGGTGTTCACCAGCACGCGGCCGGAAACAATCTGCTGCGCCACGCGTCGTGCGCGGTCCACATCGCCGCCCAGCACCATCGCGCTCAGGCCGTAGTCGGTGTCGTTGGCAATGGCGATCGCCTCCGCCTCGTCACAATAGGGGATCACGCACAGCACCGGACCGAAAATCTCGTCGCGGGCAATGGTCATCCGGTTGTTCACGTCGGCAAACAGCGTCGGACGCACGAACCAGCCGTCCTGCGTGCCGTCCGGTCGTCCTTCACCGCCCGCCAGCAGGCGTGCCCCCTCTTCGAGGCCTTTACGGATATAGCCCTGCACCCGCAGCCACTGCTTCTCGCTGACCATCGGGCCGACGTCTGTCGTGCTGTTGCGCGGGTCACCGGATTTCACCGCCGCCACGGCTTGCGCCAGCGCGGTTTCGATCTCCTCCTTACGCGAGTAAGGCACAAGAATGCGCGTCCCAGCCACGCACGCCTGCCCGCTGTTCATAAACCCGGCCTGGATCACCAGCGGGATCGCCTGCGCCAGATCCACATCATCCAGCAGGATCGTCGGCGATTTACCGCCCAACTCCAGCGTCACGCGCTTAAAGCTTTCCGCCGCGTTGCGCAGGATCGCCTTGCCGGTATTCGTGGAACCGGTGAACGAGATTTTTGCCACGTCCGGATGACGGCTAATCGTTTCGCCGACCGTCTCGCCGCGTCCGGTGACGATGTTAAACACGCCCGGCGGCAGCGCGGCGTCGCGCAGCGCTTCAGTGACAATCTGCGTTTGCAGGGCGCTCATTTCGCTCGGCTTGATCACCGCCGTGCAGCCCGCGGCGAGCGCGGCCGCCAGTTTGCCGCAGATAAACCCGGCATCGCTGTTCCACGGCGTAATCAGCCCGGCCACGCCAAGCGGCGTCATCTGCACTGTTGCGGCACCTGCGGGGATGACAAACTCAAACGCCTCAAGCGCCTCGATGGCCTGAGCAATCACCTCTGCCGGATAGCTTGCCATCCATGCCGAGCGCGAGGCGGGCGCGCCGTACTCCTCGACAATGGCGTCCAGCAGCGCATCGTGACGGGCGGCCACGGCGGCGTGCATGCGCTTCAGCGCGGCGATGCGTTCCTGCTTTGTGGTCTGCGACCACGCCGGAAACGCCGCTTTCGCCGCCGCGATAGCGCGTTCAGCATCAACCTCATCCGCCAGGCGAACCTGGCCGATGACCTGCGCCGTCGCCGGGTTGTACAAATCAAACCACTCGGTACCGTGCGGGGTAACAAACTCGCCGTTAATAAAGATCTGTTCGATAGTGTGCATATCACCCTCCTCAGGCTGTGTGAGCACAGTCTGGCACGGCTTCTCCGTTGCGATAATCCACGCTATGCTACAAGGGTTGTTTCGATTTTCAGGATAATCTATGCATCGTTCAGGTCTGACAGAGCTGGAAGTGGTGATGGCGGTAGTGCGGCGCGGCAGCTTTCGCGGTGCGGCGCAGGAGCTGGGGATGTCCGCCACGGCGGTCAGCAACGCCATCGCCGGGCTGGAGAGCCGCCTTGAGACGCGACTTTTCAACCGCACCACCCGCAGCGTAGCGCTTACCGACGCCGGACAGCGCTACGTGGCGCGTATCGGCCCCGCCCTGCAGGAGATCCGTCTCGCCGGGGAGGCGATCCACAGTGACACCGGGGAACCTGCCGGCACGCTACGGCTAAACGTGCCGAATCATATCGGCACCCTGTTTCTGGACCAGCTGCTGATCGACTACATGATCCGCTACCCGAAAATGCGCGTGGAAACGGTGAGTGAAGCAAGGATGATCGACATCGTTGCCGAAGGCTATGACGCAGGGATCCGCCTCGAAGAGTCCGTTCCGCAGGACATGATCGCCGTGCCGCTGACCGGTGAGATCCGCCAGCTCGTTACCGCCACGCCGGACTATTTCGCCCTTCACGGCATACCCGAGACGCCGGACGATCTGCTTTCACATCAGGGGATCGGCATGCGTATGGCTCACGGTGGGATCTACCGCTGGGAGCTGGCCCGTCGGGGGGAAACGTACGCGCTTGCCGTGCCGCCGCGCTTTGCGACGTCCGATCTTTTTGCCTCCATCCGCGCCGTGAAAGCGGGATTAGGGGTGGGATTTTTACCGGAACTCTATATTCGGGACGAGCTGAAAAGCGGGGAGCTGGTGAGCGTCTTAAACGACTGGACGCAGCCGTTTGCCGGGCTGCGCCTGTACTATCCCGGCCATCGCCACGTCCCGCCGGGGTTGCGGGCGCTGGTGGCGATGATCCGCGAGCGCGGAATTATTCCAGGTTAGCTTTATTCAGCCCGTACGCCGCATCCAGCGAACCGGGCGCCATGCGGGAGGTAATCCCCAGACGGTTCCAGGCGTTGATCGCCACGATAGCGAAGTTCAGCTCTGAAATCTCCACGTCCGAGAAGTGCTCCGCCACGCTGCGGTACAGCGCGTCACTCACCCCATGAACGCCAATCTGGGTCAGCGCTTCGGTGAAGGCCAGCGCGGCTTTTTCACGGGCGCTGAACAGCGGGGACTCGCGCCAGGCCGCCAGATGGTACAGGCGCAGTTCGCGCTCGCCGGCGATTTTCGCCTCTTTTGAGTGCATATCCAGACAGAACGTACAGCCGTTCAGCTGCGACACGCGAATGTCGATCAGGTGCTTCAGCGCCGGATCGATGGAGGTTTTTGCCACCTCCATGCTCAGGGCAGACAGCGCGTTGGCGAGGGCAGGTGTAACTTTATGGTGGTTAACGCGAGTGCTCATGGTCTTTCCTCTTTTTGTGCGGCATGTGCCGTGCGATGAGGCAAATCTACGCCGTTCATGACATAGTAAAAAGATACAAAAAGCGTGAAATGAGGTAGGACATGAAGCCGGGCTATCACGAGATTTATTCCCGCTACCGTGACAACATCATGCGCGGCGTGCTGAAGCCGGGCGACAGGGTGCCTGCCATCCGCGTGCTGGCGGAAGAGCTGAAGGTGGCGCGTAAAACCGTTGAAACGGCGTACGCCATTCTGACGGGTGAAGGGTATCTGGTGAGCCAGGGCGCGCGCGGCACGCGGGTTAACCCGGACTTACTGTTGCCGTATAAGACTGCCCCTGCGGAGCAGCCCACCGGAGCACTTCCGGCCTCGCTCATCAGCCAGCGCGAGCGGGCCGGGTTTCTGCGTCCCGGCATCCCCGCCCTCGACAGCTTCCCGTATAAAAAATGGCTGCTGCTGGCGGGCCAGGCGACGCGGGCTATGCGACAGGAGGAGATGCTCAACCCGCCCGTTCTGGGCTGGTATCCGCTGCGCCAGGCCATCGCCAGCTACCTCAACATCTCACGCGGGCTCTCCTGCACCGCTGAACAGGTGCTGATCACCAGTGGCTACAGCGGCAGCCTGCGGCTGATCCTCGACACCCTCGCCAGCCGCAGCGACAAGGTGGTGTTTGAAGATCCGGGCTATTTTATGGGCCAGCAGCTGCTCAAGCGGATCGTGCCGCGCCTGCACACCGTGCCGGTCGATCGCTGCGGCATCGACACGGACTACCTGCTGCGTCACCATCGCGACGCCCGATTTGCCATCGTCACCCCGTCGCACCAGAGCCCGCTGGCGGTCACGCTCTCCCTGCCGCGTAAACAGCAGTTGCTCGACTGGGCCAGCCAGAACGAGGCGTGGATTATCGAAGACGATTACGACGGGGAGTTTCACTACACCCGCAAGGTGCTGCCGTCGCTGAAAAGCCTCGACCATCACGACCGGGTGATTTTTATGGGCACCTTCAGTAAAACCATCATGCCGTCGCTGCGCATGGGCTACGTGGTGATGCCCGCCAGCACCGTCGGAGCCTTTACCGACTGCGCGGACATCACCACCAGCGGCCAGCCGGTGCTGACGCAAAAGATCCTCACCGCGTTTCTCAACGAAGGGCATTTTTTCCGTCATCTGAAAAAGATGCGCGCGCTGTATCAGACCCGCCGCGACTGGATGATTGCCGCCCTGCAGGAGGTGTATGGCGATCTGTTTTTCACCGAGCAAAACGACGGTGGGATGCATATCGTGGCGTTCCTGACCAAAGGAAGCCGTGACCGGGAAGTGGCGCGCTGCTGGCAGGAACAGCAGCTGCAGGTCAATGCGCTCTCGGAGTGGTATCGCGGGTCGGGCAAACGTTACGGGCTGGTGATGGGCTATAACAACGTGCGCTCGTATGAAGAGGCGGTTGAGCTGCTGGAAAGGCCGAAGCGGCAGACGTTTGCGCTGTTGCGCTAACCATCGCCGGGTGGCGGCTTCGCCTTACCCGGCCTACTCGATCCCGTAGGCCCGGTAAGCGTAGCGCCACCGGGCGATGATACGGCTCACACATCATAACGCGATAACCCAACGTCCTTGAGTTGTTCGTCGCTCATCTGGCTCAGGATGCGGCGTGTGCGGTTGATGCGATACCAGTTACGCAGCGTTTTTGCGATCCAGACAAACACAATAAACGGACGTTTTGAACGATTCTCGTAGAATTCCATGATGCTCTCCTCACTGTGTCAGTAGGGTTATCATCCCGGAAATCCACCCGTGCAATACAGATGCAAAAACAACTTTTGTTTAACATACAGATCCGCTAAAACAGTATCTGCATGGCAATTTTCGCAGCAATCTGTACTGGTTTTATAATCTGTATGGTGAAAACAAAGGATACAGCATGACACGCTACCAACATCTGGCCAATCTTCTGGCTGAACGCATTGAGCAAGGGCTGTATCGCAGCGGCGAACGTCTGCCGTCGGTGCGCACGCTGAGTCAGGAGCACGGCGTGAGCATCAGCACCATACAGCAGGCCTACCAGATCCTCGAAAACCTCCAGCTGATCACGCCTCAACCGCGCTCCGGCTATTTTGTCTCACCGCGCAAAGCCCAGCCGCCCGTCCCGGCGATGACGCGCCCGGTGCAGCGCCCCGTGGACGTTACCCAGTGGGATGAGGTGATGATGCTGCTGGACGCCCGCGCCGACAAAGAGATGATCTCCTTCGGCGGCGGTTCGCCGGACATTAACCAGCCGAGCCTGAAGCCCCTGTGGCGCGAGATGAGCCGCATCGCGCAGCATAACCCTGGCGAGATGCTGAGCTATGACGTGCTTGACGGGCGCCTGGAGCTGCGCGAGCAGATCGCCCGTCTGATGCTGGACGGCGGCTCCACCGTCTCGGCAAGCGACATAGTGATCACTAACGGCTGCCACGGCGCGCTGTCGATTGCCCTGCTGTCGGTATGCAAACCGGGGGATATCGTGGCGGTGGAATCGCCGTCGTTTCACGGCACCATGCAGATGCTGCGCGGGTTTGACATCAAGGCGATTGAAATTCCCACCGACTCTGAAACCGGGATCAGCATCGAAGCGCTAGAGCTGGCAATGGAGCAGTGGCCAATCAAGGCGGTGATCCTGGTGCCCAACTGCAATAACCCGCTCGGGTTTATCATGCCGGAGGCGCGGAAAAAGCAGGTGCTGGCCCTCGCCCAGCGGCACGATATCGTGATTGTCGAGGATGATATTTACGGCGAACTGGCGGCAGAGTACCCGCGCCCGCGCACCATTCATTCGATGGATATCGACGGCCGCGTGATCCTCTGCAGTTCGTTTACCAAAACCGTGGCGCCGGGCCTGCGCGTCGGCTGGATTGTGCCGGGACGCTACTACGACCGGGTAATGCACATGAAATACGCCGCCGGCGGATTTAACGTGCCGGGCACGCAGATGGCGGTGGCGGCGTTTATTCGCGACGGTCATTACCATCGCCACGTGCGCCGTATGCGCCAGATTTATCAGCAAAATATGGAAACCTACACCTGCTGGGTGCGACAGTATTTTCCGGCAGAGATTTGCGTCACGCGCCCGCAGGGCAGCTTCCTGCTGTGGATTGAGCTGCCGGAGAAGGTCGATATGGTGTGCGTCAGCAAGCAGCTGTGCCGGCTGAAGATCCAGGCCGCGGCCGGGTCGCTGTTTTCCGCATCAGGGAAGTACCGTAACTGCCTGCGGATCAACGTGGCGCTGCCGCCAACGGAGAAACATCGCGAGGCGTTGAAGAAGATGGGTGAAGCGATTGTGATTGCGATGGAGGAGGGTTAGTGCGGCCTGATGCCCTCACCCCGCCCTCTCCAACGGTTCAGTAAGCCCCTATAGCGGGCTGGTTTAAATGCCATTACTCAACCAGCCGCTGAGTTACAGAGCGCTGCCCTGCTCCTGACGTGACGGCGCGTGCGTCAGGAACTGCACCTCAACGCGGCGATTACGCTCATCGCTGGGTGAAATCCCTTTTAGCGGCTGAGAGTCGCCAAAACCGGCCACAATCACACGATGCGATTGCTGATCGTTGAGGTTCGCAATTAACAATTTACGTGCTTCACGGGCTCTGGCAGCCGAGAGCGTGTAGTTATCGTCATACACGGTACAGAACCTGGTGTAATCGACCACAGGGTTATTCACGCTGATGTTATCCGTGTGCCCCTCAACAAAAACCTGAGTGTTCGTCGAACCGCTCACGAACGCCTGAATCCGTGGTGCCAGACGAGCAAGTGCATCTCTTGCCTGAACGGTGATACAGGCACTACCGCGGGCGAAGATTTTATCGCGCAGCGTAATTTTTCCGCTGGCTATATCAAACCCCACCAGCGCAGCATCCCCCTGATCCACCATCTCCTGCTGCATGCTGTGCATCATGGCATTCAGTTTCTGTTGCGCGGCTGCCTGGCCGCTGTTTTTCTCCTGTTCGCGTTTTATGTCAGCCACTTTGTTTTGCAGTACCGATAACACCAGCATCAGCATCACCACGGCCATGACCCCTGCCATTAGATCGGAAATAGAAATCCACTCATTCGGTTTATCTTTCATCGGCAATATCAGACCTCAACACGTTCGGCGACAAGCTGTTGAGCCGGGAGCAACTTATCGATGCGGGTGCACAATACAGACACCTGAGTAGTGATCTGTTTAACGGTTTCCGGCAATGTACCCAGCAGATCGAAGGCCTCGTTAAAGCGCGTGATGTAGTGCTCCATCTTACGGTTGCCTTCGGAAACGGCGGCCAGACCGAGAGCGATCTCCTTCGTGACACGCTGAATATAGTTTGTCATAGAGGTGACTTGTTCATTCAGCGTCATGCTAGTTTCGGAGAATTCATCCATCGCCTGACGTTGAATTTTCGCCGCGGCTTCGGTTCTCTCTTTCACCGTGGTCATGGTTGAATCGATCTTCGAAGACATGTTGTTAACCGACTCGCTGATCTGCGAAGTAGCGGATTCCAGCTGGTTGGCCATCTGCGTCATGTTGCCGCGGAAAGACGCATCCATGCTGGCGATAGCACCGTTAAGGGAGGTTTCTATCTGGCCCATTGTCGTACTGAGCTGATGAGTAGACTCCGCCAGCTTATCGCTCATCTGCTGCACGTTGCGAGTGAAGTCGGCATTCATCTCATTCACTACTTGCGACAGCTCTTGCTTAATGCCGGTCATGAGCTCACTAAGTTCGGCACCCAGCGCGGTAACCACTTTTTCCAGGCTCATCGCCGAGCCAGAGACTTGCTGCGAAGCATCACTCATAGTAGTCGCCGCCTGCTGCAGTGCCACCAGGTTCTCTTCACTTTTACGGGTGTAAGTTTCCAGCAGATTGCGCGACTGATTATTAATATCTGCGATCTCTTTTAACGCCGCCAGATGGTATTGATGACGCTGCGCTTCCTGCTCTTCACTGCGTTTTGCCTGCTGACTGAACTCCTCGCGCAACGCGACAGTTTGCAGCGCCATCGCCTCCACCAGACGCTCGGTAGCCGCGTTACGTCCAGCTTCTCGCTGCTGCTGTCGGGAAGCGTTTTCCTCCGCCTGCAGAGTATATTCTTCGGTCAGGGAGTGCTGCAGTTTGGCCATACACCAGTTGAGACGGCGCTCTTCATAGCCATTTTTCGACTCCCAGATTTTGAGGGCGATAAAGGCAATAATCCCCCAGGTTGAGGTTTTGAATTTCGTGCCCAGCCCCTGCATCATCTCCATCAGGTCGCGCATGGAGGAGTCCATTGCACCAATGCTGTTTCCCGCGTTATGCAAAATGCCGGAAGCTTTATCGAGCGCCAGCCCCAGCCCAAGAAAGGTTCCCAACAGACCAAGGATCAACAGCATACCCGGCATAATGGCGGCTATTTTCTCAGCTTTGGTCGCCAGTGATTGGCTCAGCTCAGCGGCCGATCCCATTTCTGCACTCACCCCCGGCTGAGCAGCCTGTAATCCACTTTGCTCCCAGGCCTGCTGCCAGCGCGCTTCCTGTGCATTGCGCCTGACGGAGAGCCAGGTGTAGATTACTGCCAGCAGCATTACGCCGAAAAAGCCCATCTGCAGCGCATCAAAGCCTGGGATCAAAAAGTGGCCAATTTCAGTTAGCAGATTCATGCAACCACCTCGACGAGCAGACCCGCTTCAGTACGTTTCTGGCAATCGGCAGCAAATATGTTGGCGAAATCGGTAATTAAGCTCTGTTCCTGCCTGGAAAGAGAAGACCAGGCGCGATCGTTTTGCGAGCAGTCGATCAGCAGTGCACCCACAATCGCCCCCTGATCGAGCAGATATGCTTTGCCTTCCGCAATCAGCTGCTGTTCTTCTTTTTCGAGCATCTGTAGAAAGCCTTCCGCCGCGTTGACGTAGCTATGGCGCGCCAGTAGATCGTCGCCTAATTGTTCCAGATCGGCCGTATCACGCGGCAGGGTGATTTTAAGATCGTTCAGCACGCCCACTTCAGCCGGTTCAAGTTCTTCGTATTTTAGCGCGCGCACCAGACGGTTATGCAGCAAACGATCTTTCGAAAGCGCGCTGTTTTTCTTCTCCCACTCTTCTTCCAGAAGCTGACGGCTTTTCTCCCATGCAATAATCATCTCTTCGAAGACAAACGGGATAATCGGCTTGCCGAATAGTCTCTGAGTGAGGTTATCCAGACGCAGAGTATCGGCATCACTAAACTCTGCCTCCTGCTGGATCAGCGCGTTCGCGGCATAAACCATAAAGTGCATATCCGCATCGACATCGCTGATGGACTTCACGGCCTGCATACGGGTTTCATAGAAGGCGAGCAGCTTTTGCACTGCACGCAGGCGCAGGAAATACTCGAAGTCCTCCAGCGTATCTCGCTTCACGGCGAAATCCACTTCTGCTTTTGCGATAAGATAGCTGTTCACCAGTGCGAAAGCCGACACAGCCTCTTTCTCCTCACCACTCAACTCACCTTCCGCTTCAGCCATAGCCTGAGCATGATGGCGAGCCTCTTCAAGCTCCTGCTCCTCCATTTGTTTCTGGTGGGCGTTTTTACACCAGTTAATGACCCACTCCAGGGCTTTCTGCAGCTTTTTTACCAGCGGTTGTTTATCAAGTTTTTCCAGCCATGCCAGCGCGCGATCCAGCCCTGCCAGCGCGCTCTTTACCCATGGCAATGTGATAAAACCGCCTAGCATCTGAAGAATTTTACGTCCCGTGCCGATATGCGGCTTAATGCGTTGCCACATCTGGCTGACTTTGCCAACAAAACCTTCCGCTTTTTCTGCCATGAAACCGATCGCTTTTCCGGCCATTTCTTTTGCTTTGCTGACGACGGATGAAGCGACATCACGTACGTACGAGACTGCAGAGCAAATACGACTCCATAAACCCATGATTCAACCCTTAGCTCAAACCGAGCATTTTTTTTGCTGTGTTAATGTGTGGTGGAACGAAAGATGCCGCGTTCGATATCGCGCCGTAAGCATCACGAATTTGCGCAAGTGCACTTTCAAGATGCTTAAGCGTAAGTTTTTGTTCTGATTCCAATACGGCTTTAGGTAGAGCCAGGCGCATGGCATTCCGGATATCTCGGCCAGAGAGCCCTTCGGAGAGAGACACGGCGCTTTCCAGCATCGTTTCCCGTGCATCGGCAAGCGGAATAGCGCGCACGAGCAATTTTTCCCAGATGCGAAAACGCTCTTGGCTGCCGGGTAACGTAAAACCAACATGGTGAGAGATACGGCTGAGGAATGCGCTGTCGTAGTTTTTGACGAAGTTGGTAGCAAAGATGACGATACCGGTATGCTTTTCCAGCTCAATCAATAAGGTGGAACGCATCGCGTTTACTTCATTATCAATGCCCTGAGTAACAGATGAGAGACGTTTACCCAAAAGGGTGTCTGCTTCATCAAAGAACAACACGGCCTCTTCCTCCGTGGCCTGACGGAAAAGAGCAGCGATATTTTTCGCGGTTTCCCCCATAAATTTGCTTTCGAGATCGGCAATACTGACAACCATAATCTTGCGCTTAAGCGAACCCGCCAGCGCCTCTGCCGTCAGGGTTTTGCCGGTTCCTGGTGGGCCAAAAAAATTCAGCACGATCCCGTTCCCCGTAGGGTCGACCGCTGCGAATTCCCATTCCACGTAAATTTTATGGAAGTGGTCAATTTTGGCTCTGGCTTCATCAAGCTGGGCAATGACCTGCGTCGTCAGCGCCACATCGTTTTCTAGCGTAAAACGGGGAATAACCGCTGATGCAAACGCCTTATTTTCTTCACCGGCTGCTTTCTCCAGGCCCTGCGTAAATTGCGGTCGAATTCGTCCCAGAGACATGTATTACCTCATTATGGGCTGTGGGAAATTTGAATTAAGTTGCTGGTGCAATATTGGTTAACGGCAAGAGCGTCGAAAACTCCAATGATATTTCCTACCGTTTCGAGCAGACCTACCAATATTGGTCAGTGAAAAGAAAATAGAGGATGGGACTGACAAAATGTGTCAGAAAAAAATATGGTTCAAGAAATATGAAGAATACCTGGAAAAGGTTCCAGGCATCACCATGATTACGCTTTAAGAGGAAGGGGGGCGATGGAAACCAGCTCCTGGAGCAGTAGCGCGTTATCTTCCGATTTAAATAACAGACGCAAATCTTCCTGCTTACGGGTAAAGGCAAGTGACTGTGGCTCAACGCGACCGCTGATGCTCTCCTTAACTTTGCTATTACACCACTGGCGGTAATGTTCCAGCGTGGCAGCATAGCGGCGTGAGTTTTCGCGCATCAGGTGCTCTGCCAGCCTGAATTTCCCGTAGCGATCGCAAAGTTGACTCTCGATGTAGATCGCTTTTGGCACCAGATCGAGCATGAGAGTAATGAAATCCAGAACCTGTTCTAAATGCCTGTCGCTGAGTTTATCGGCAAAGGAGAGCAAGTTATCAATAAACGAGAGAACCTCGTTGCGTTCATTGCCCATTCGGACAATGAGGTGTGCCGCAACGTCATGCGTCTCATCCACCAGCGTGCGATCCAGCAACATAACGCGAGCAGACTCCACGACGCCAAAGTAGCGAGACAGTTTATCCATGTAGAAAATAACATTCTGCGCGTGCACATCTTCGGAGATCAGATCCATGCTCTGCTGCAGTTGATCAATTTTTTTCGACAAATACATGGTTTGTACCACCATTGCCCCCACGATGATCCCCGTGGAGACACCGACTGCAGCCAGCTGAACGGTCTGTGCCATTTGTGTAAGTTGTTTGATGTCGCCAATGGAGGCCGTTTCCAGCACCACCTCTTTTAGCGGAAGGTGTTGAGCGATCCCGCTTTTACCGGACATGGCGTGCCAGTACGCTACGCCATCACGAATAATGACGTGCCCGGTTTCCAGCGCGCTTTTAACCTCTTTGTACACATTCACCCAGTCGATAGTAAGCAACGTTTCCTTCATCAAAAGAAATCTCCAACTTTGTTTAGCATTTGCTGGCGCATGGCAGCAATTTGCACCACGGCAGGCAGCGTAACGCGAAACGCCGGGCCGCTGATGGCCGGGATAGTTAGTAACGCGGTAATGGCCATGCCGATCGGACCGGCAAAAATCCCAATCGCGCGTACCAGTCCCGCATTGGCGGCCAGCGCCAGTCCCCTGCCCAGCACCGCTTTCGCAACGGCATTCGCTACGATCATCGCCACCTGGTAGGACATAAATCCGCCCATACGGATTGCGGTGATGATTGCCGTCAGTGCCGCACCACTAGCAAGATTCCCGTCAATTTTGAGTTCGCGGCGGATGTTGCGGCGCTCTTCCTCATTCATTTTATCCCAGGAGTCAGTGAATAATTTTGCGAGAAGGGCCTGCTCAATATCGACAGTATCCGCAGAGAAATCGGCTTTAACGGAGAGTTTCTTGCATACGTCCGTCAGGATTTCTTTATAAAGCACGCCGTTACCACGGAAGAGGTTAACAAAGGTATCGCCACCGAAATGTTGTAGCTCCGCCCCGATGAGTTGCCAGACCTGCTTATAGTTTTTACCTGCATCCTGAAATGCTTTCTCACCCGTTAAGGACTCAGTGTAACGCGTCGACCCGTCTTTATCCGTGGTGAGATAGTTAACCAATACTTCCAGCATCTCGTTGTCTGAGTAGCGAAGTAGCTCCAGGTCTTGATCTGTTCTGTATTTTCCCATTATCTCTTACCAGCCGAAGGCTATTTTAAGTTTAAATTACGTAATTTTTAAGGGTGCCTGATAGGTGTTAACGGCATTTGCAGAAAAAACTGCAATGAAAACCCTTCTCTTTTTAGGTAGTACAAGAATAACCGCAGGTAATGACAGAACATGTCAGCGGAAAGCAGAAAAAACGGCCTTAACCCGAAAGCTAAGGCCGTATTGACGGTAAACGTCACTACTCGTCGAAGTACCAGTACCCCTGGTTAATCAGCCCGGTGAGCTCCTCGACAAACGCCGGGTTTTTCAGCGCATCGCCCAGCTCGGCCTGACCGAGTTCGGTGTAGCGGCACAGCGCATCCGCCGCCTTCGCGTCTACCGTCTCCAGCTGTTCGCTGTTGATGAAGAAGCTGCCGTTGATGTTCAGCACGCGCAGGCCGCTCAGGCGAGACAGCGTTTCGCCGCCCTGCAGCGCGTCCAGCACCTCTTCCGGCGCGTACGGCGGCTCGGCGGCGGCAATATCCAGCTCGTGGCGCGGCGTGGAGACAAAGCTGCCGAACCATTTTGTGAAATCATCGGGCTTGCCGATCATGTCGATCATCATCTGACGAATGCGATCGAGCTCGTACTGCTCCACGCGGCCCGGGTGTTCGCGGCAGGTCAGATCCGGATCGCTGTAGTGCTCGCCGCCCAGATCGTTTTCCAGCGCATAATCGGCGAAGCTGCTGATCAGATCGCGGCCGTTTGGCCCACGGAAGCCGACGGAGTAGTTAAGCGCCGTTTCATGGGTAAAACCGTCGTGAGGGAATCCAGGCGGAATATAGAGAATATCGCCCGGGGCCAGATCTTCGTCGATGATCGGCTCGAACGGATCCACATGCAGCAGCGCCGGATGCGGGCAGAACTGACGCATCGGCAGCTTGTCACCCACGCGCCAGCGGCGGCTGCCCATCCCCTGAATGATAAACACATCGTACTGATCGATATGCGGACCCACGCCGCCGCCCGGCACGGAGAAGGAGATCATCAGATCGTCCAGACGCCAGTCCGGCAGAACGCGGAACGGACGCACCAGCTCCGCCGCGGGCATATGCCAGTGGTTCACCGCTTGCGCCAGCAGCGACCAGCCGGTTTCGCCCAGATCGTCAAAGTGCTCGAACGGACCATTGCTGGCCTGCCATTTACCGTTGAAATGGCTCACCAGACGGCTATCGACCTCCGGCTCCATCGCCAGACCCGCCAGCTCGTCCGGGGTAATCGGGTCGACAAAATTCGGGAAGGCATTTTTCAGCACAACGGGTTGCTTTTGCCAGTATTTCTCAAGAAATTCCGGCCAGTTCAGGTTCAGTTGATACGCCATGGGTAGCACCAATGAGAAGGGAAACAGGCGCGATTATGGAAGACTGCGCATCAAACCGCCTTGTCGTGGGTCAAATGTCGAAGTTTCTTCAACCAGACGTAAAAATTCATCCCGCTGCGGATGGGTTATTTTTGGATTCCAGGCCATACCAATATCCCAGCCGACAGGATCTGTCTCCAGCGTGATAAGCCTCACGCCTGGCGGTAAAAAATGTCTGACACTCTCGGGCACTAAGGCAGTCCCATTGCCGCCCGCCACTAATGCCAGCAAGGTAGGAATATCGTCAGCCATGGGTCCAGGAAGCGCGGTTGTTTTCGTATTTTTTTGCCAGAGTGCAGTTTGTTCAGCCAGACAGGGCATAACATCCGGGGATAATTGTAATAATGGCAAGGACGATAAGACGTCAGTCATATTCATGGCGTCTATTCTTTTATCACCCGGCACAGCCAGAACAAGTTTCTCCTCAAACAACGCTCTTCCCGTCAGCGCCCCTGTCACCGGCATCCTGATGAAGCCTATATCCAGCTCTCCCTCCGTCAGCATGTGGCACTGAAGACTCGAGGCCATTTCTTTTATAACCACCTCACAATCGGTAACTGTTCGTCGAAAATGGTTTATCCATATCGGTACATGATGAAAAGAAGAAATACCCAATCCCACCCTGAGCGTTTTGTAACAAGTTTTTTGAAATATTTTAGCCTGCTTCAACAGTTCGTCATGGGCAGATAAAATGGCGTTTGCATTCGACAACAGATGATGACCAAACGCGGTGAGCGTCGCGCCCTTTCTGCCGCGGATAAAGAGGGTCCCCTTCATCACCTCTTCCAGCATTTTTATCTGCTTCGATAACGCAGGCTGAGTGATAAACAGCGCCTGAGCAGCGTGCTGGTAATTGCCCTTGTCCGCCAGAGTAATAAACGCCCGTATTAATTTAATATCAATTCCTTTCATTTATAGAACCCGGAAAAAATGGAATTATAAAAACGCCAGGCATTAGTCCATGATATTGCCGCATAAAGTCAAACCTGTTAGTCATTCACAACATAAACATATATTACGAATTCATTTTCAATATGAATAATTACAACCAGGGAGTCACGAATGTGTAACGAACATATCCCTCTTTCAGCCGTTCTTTTTGATATGGACGGCGTGTTAATTGATTCAAACCCCGTCATAGAACGAGCATGGACAGAAGCTGCAGCCATGTATGGAATAGATATTTCCAATGAAGATATTGTGCAGCATATTCATGGCCAGCCAGGTCATCATACTATCCGCGCGCTATTTGGTCACCTTCCCCTCCATGAACAAAATAACGTTCAGAACCATGTTATCTACGTTGAAAATACGGCTGAGTATGCGCCCATTCCTGGCGTGGCGAAACTGATTGCTTCCCTGCATAGCGCAGGAGTGACGGTGGGGATTGTGACGAGTGGGTGGAAGGAGAAAATAGAGCGTGTCGCGGCCATGCTTGATATTTCACAGTCTGTGTCGGTTATTGTTGAACGCGATGATGTTGAACGAGGTAAACCCTTCCCGGATCCCTACTTAGTCGCAGCCCGGCGTCTGAATATACCCGCCAGGAATGCCCTGGTTTTCGAAGACTCCGTTAGCGGAGTGACATCAGCCGTCGCCGCCGGGGCGTATTGTGTCGGTCTCGGTGCAGCAGAACTGCTTAAGCACGGCGCCAGACTGACACTTCAGGACTTTACCGGGGTTGCTATTGCAGCGACAGAAGCGGGGAAAGTGGTGATGACTATTGACTCGCAAACGCAGCTGGAGCTGAAACCCCGCCGATAAACGGACCGATGAGGTCTGGGTTAGCGCCCGTTTCCGGGCGCAATAACGCATTAATCCAGCTTTAGCTCGTCATAGTGGGTAATCAGTTTACCCACGATGCCGTAATCCAGCGCTTCTGCCGGAGACATCCAGAAGTTGCGGTCGGTGTCTTTTTTCACTTTTTCCAGCGGCTGGCCGGTGGCGTCGGCGATCAGCTTGTTCACGCGATCCAGCATGCGGATGATCTCGCGCGCTTCGATCTCAATATCGGTCGCCTGACCGCGCACGCCGCCCAGCGGCTGGTGGATCATGAAGCGGGTATTTGGCAGCGAGTAGCGGTGCTCTTTTTTCGCAGCCAGGAAGATGGTGATCCCGGCGCTCGCGACCCAGCCGGTGCCGATCACGTGCACTTCCGGGCGAATGAATTTGATGAAGTCGTGGATGGTGTCGCCCGCTTCCACGTGGCCGCCCTGGCTGTTGATGTACAGCTTGATCGGATCGTTGCTGACGCTTTGCAGCAGGATCATCTGGGTGATCACTTTCTGCGCCAGCTCCTGGTTGATCTCACCGGAGATCACAATCGAACGAGACTCCAGCAGTTTTTGCTGCAGAGCGCCCGCGCCGTTTGACCCTTCCGCTTTTTCCTTGTCGCTTTCTTTCAGTGTGTAGTGCATTGTTATTTCCTCAGCTTGTCGCGCTCAAAACCAGAGTGTAGCCTGTTTTACCGATCAAAGTCCTCACAGACAAATCACGAGGGAGCTTATGCATATTGCCCATGTTGCACTGTGGACCCGAAACCTGAACGCCCAGGTTCAGTTCTGGGAAACGGTTTTTAATGGCCGCAGCAACGAACGCTACGTCAGTAAAAATCGTCCCGGGTTTGAATCACACTTTATTACGCTGAATGACGGACCGACCATCGAGCTGATGACGCTGCCGGACCTGCCCGCAGCCCCGTCACATCCGGAGTTTATCGGCTGGGCGCATATTGCCATCAACGTCGGCAGCAAGGCGCAGGTGGACGACATGGCCGAACGGGCGCAGGCCAGCGGCACGCTGCTCAGCGTCCCGCGCATGACCGGAGACGGCTTCTATGAAGCGGTGATCGCGGACCCGGACGGCAACCGGATTGAGCTTGTCGGTGCATAACATCAGCGTTTCGTTCCTGAACTCGCCCGGTCACGGATCGCTATACTTCATATGATTATCATATTGTTAAATGATAATTATAATTAATGTGTTAAGATGAAAGTCAGCATAAACAGTCCCTTACGTCACTCCTGGGGGCTGTTTGCATCCTCGACATGTAAATCAGCACCGGGGCGGTGAATGGAACACATTGTGTATGTGGTTGATGACGATGACGCAGTCAGACAGTCCGTAATCGGGCTGCTGGAATCCGCAGACTTAAACGCCATCGGCTTTTCATCGGCAGAAGCGTTTCTTCAGCACCGCTTTGAAGAGCTCCCCTCGTGCGTGGTCCTCGATATGCAGATGCCCACCATCTCGGGTTTTGAGGTGGCAGATGCCCTCAAGGACAGCGGGCGTGAAATCCCGATTATCTTTCTCACCGGCCACGGCACCATTCCGATGTCGGTGCGCGCCATTAAAGGCGGCGCTTACGAATTTCTCACCAAGCCCGTCGAATCCACCGCGCTTATCGACGCCATTGAGTCCGCGCTGCAGCTGGCGGAAAACAATGCCGAGCGCAATAAAGAGCACTACGCCCTGAAGCAGCGCCATCTCTCCCTCACACCGCGCGAACACGAGGTGCTCACGCTGGCGATAAGCGGCATGCTGAATAAGCAAATTGCCGCCGAGCTGGGCGTCAGTGAGATCACGGTGAAAGTGCATCGCCGCCGCGTAATGGAGAAAATGCAGGTGCGCTCCGTGGCAGAGCTGGTCAGGGCCGTTGAGCGCCTGACCAAAAGCCAGCCTGCGGAGTAACGTTTACCCTTCCTGTACCGCCAGCGGCAGCGCAAAGGCAAACACCGTGCCGTAAGGCTCCCGGCGGCGCGCGCTCAGCTTCCCGCAGTGGCGCTCAATGATGCTGGCGCTGATGGTCAGCCCCATCCCCATTCCCTGTGGCTTGGTGGAGTAGAACGAGTCAAAAATCTGCTCCAGCCGCTCGGGCTCAATGCCGCTCCCGGTATCGGCGATCTCAACGATCGCTTTCCCGTCCGCGTTGCTGGTGCTGAGGGTGATAGTGCAGGCGCGATCCTTCACATCGGCCATCGCCTCAACGGCGTTCATCACCAGGTTAAGCAGCACCTGCTGGATCTGCACGCTATCGCCGGTGATAAAGCTGTCCTGCGCCTTCAACAGGTAATCAACGCTAATGTGTCGCTGCTCCAGCTCGCTGCGGGAGAGCGCGATGATATGGTGGATCAGATAGTGCAGATCGATGCGCGAGAAGGTGGGATCCTGCTTGCGCGTCAGGGACTGGATGCTGCGAATGATCTCCCCCGCCCTCGCGCCTTCCGCGGCGATCTCTTCCAGCCCTTCCCGCACTTTATCCAGCCGGGCCGGCTCCCGGCTGAGCCAGCGCAGGCTCGCTCCGGCGTTAGAGACGATCGACATCAGCGGCTGGTTGATCTCATGGGCGATGGAGGAGGTCAGCTGTCCGACCGTGGTGGCGCGGGACACCCTCGCCAGATCCGCCTGCGCCACCCGCATGGCATCCTCCGCGGCGCGCTGGCTGGTGATATCGGTGATGATGCCGTAATACTCGTTCACCTCGCTGCCCACGCCCACCGGATCGCCAATCCCGAGGATATAGCGCGTTGAACCGTCGGTACGCTTCACCCGAAACTCCGCGCGCATGGAGAGCCCTTCGCGCACGCTCTGCGTGACGATGGTGCTGATGCGGGCGTAATCGTCTTCATGAACGAAGGTCAAAAACTCCGCCATGGAGATCATCTTTTGCTGCTCGGGCAGGCCGAGGATGCGGGCGTACTCCTCCGAGACAAACATCAGATCCTGCTCCAGCTCCCAGCGCCAGCTGCCGGTGTGGCTGATCTGCTCGCCCAGCATCAGCGAGGTCTGGCTGGCGCGCAGCTCTTTTTCCACCCGACGGCGCTGGATGTTCTCTCCCAGCAGCTCGGCGTACAGCCGCGCCGTCTCCAGGGAGACCGCAGCCTGCGCCCCCAGCAGGCTCACCACGCGAGAATGCTCGGCGGTGAAAACCTCCGGCATCAGGCGGTTTTCCAGGTAGAGCACGCCCACCAGCCGCGCCTGTTTGAACATCGGGACGCACATGACGGCCGCCCCCGAGGTCACCAGATAGGGATCCTGACTGAAGGGGTGAAACTCCTCCGGCTTACCGGTGCGGATCTCCTGCCCGGTGCGGATCACCGCCGCCAGCACCGACAGGGGCATGTCGGTCGCCGTCGGCACGTCTTTCAGGATCCGCACCCGCACGCCGTCGGTGCTGGTCCAGGCGCTGGCCTCGATCTCCGGGATCAGGTTATCGCTCACGCGAAGCAGCAGGCCGCGCTGCGCCCCGGCGCGTTCGAGGAGGATCGTCATCAGGTTTTCGATTAAGCGCTCGAGGTTGATCTCTTCCGACAGCGCGCGGGAGGCTTTGATGACGCTCTGCAGATCGCGGATCGTCTCGTTCTGGGCGAACGCCACCGTGTCATAGGCGCTCGCCTGCCCTGAAGCCAGCAGATGCGGGAAATCCTGCTCCAGCTGGCGCACCTTGGCCTGCGCGCCCGCCCGGCCCCAGGCGGCAATTGCGCCACGGAAGTGTGCGTCCGAGGCGGTTGGATAGCCGCAGGCCAGCGCAAAGCGGCCCGCCAGCTCGTGGGCCAGGGCATTAATCGGATTAAACCCGCCCTCGCGGGAGAGTCGGACCGCCTTCTCGTACTGCTCAAGCGCGATGCTGTTCATCCCGTCCAGACGCACGATTTCGGCGTAGATCAGCGCCTCTTTATCCGCGAACGTGCCGGGATTAATGCGCGCCCAGAGGGCGATTTTGTCATAGTGGGCGTGAATGTTGCGGCGGTGGTTCGCCGAGAAGGTCTCCGGCGTCAGCTGACGGGAAAGCGCCAGCGCGCTGTAAAGATGGTAATCCAGCAGATGGATGTGCCCCGGCGCAGACCACGCGTACCACCCCGCCATCTCCAGATCCGCCTGCGCGTCGGCATACTCGCCGCAGGTAAAGTGGGCCATGCCGCGGTAGAGCCAGTACCAGAACAGCATGGTGGAGGTCTGCTCCGGTGCCTGCTCCGGCGACGCGGGCAGCAATGCCTCCGGCAGCACCTGCGATGCGGTCCAGGTGCCGATAACAGGCGTGCGCAGGAACTCAACGTAGCCGCGCTGGACCATCAAAATGGTCTCCACGTCCTGAAAGTGGGTTTTACGCACGAACGCCAGGCCGCGATCGATGCTGGTCAGCACCCCGTCCAGGTGATCGCCCCGGGAGAGGAAATTAATGACCTGGTGGCAGGCCGCAAAGCAGGCCATCGTCATATCCCCGTGGG
This sequence comes from Enterobacter sp. HK-058-C-ECC, assembly GCF_047531125.1. NCBI lineage: Bacteria > Pseudomonadati > Pseudomonadota > Gammaproteobacteria > Enterobacterales > Enterobacteriaceae > Enterobacter > Enterobacter sp. HK-058-C-ECC. The sequence continues at coordinate 26,506 of NZ_JBLKCH010000006.1, read as the reverse complement.
TCACCGCCGAGGTAAAGCAGGCTTTCGCGCACTCGATGGTAAACGATAAAGGCTGGGTCCAGACGCTGAGCTGGTCGAGCGGCAGCAGGGTTTTAGCTTCGAATGCGTCGTAGCCGTGGCGATTGACCAGTTCGCGGGCCAGCGTGCCGTACTGGAAGCCGAGGCGATACTCGGCGTAGCGGTGGCCCATCAGCACGCCAAACCAGGCCATCGCCGTGGTGGAGGCGCCGGTAATACCGTGGTCGAGCGTCAGGTGCATCATGCGGCAAAGCAGTAAAAAGTGCAGGCGCGGACAGATGAAGCTGGCGCAAATGCTGGCGCTGTAGAGCAGGTTCATCACCGCTTCGGTTTCCGGGTTATCCATCCGCGAGAGCGGGGCAAACAGGGTTTGCGGCGCGTCGCCCGCGCGGTTACAGAAGTGTTCCCAGGCCTCGTCGCAGTCGGCATCTTCCGGATAGCGGCCGATCTGAATACCAAAGACCCCCAGCCAGCAGAGCGCCGCCTCCAGCGCCAGACGGCTGTCCGACTGGCGAATGTACACTTCCACCAGCAGATTGGCCGCCAGCGCCTTTTCGGTCAGCCCGCCGGGGCACCCGAGAATGGCGTCACACAGCTCGCGGGTGCGCGCCAGGTGCCCCAGCGCAAACTCGCAGCCCGCCTCTTCGATATCGAGCATAAAGTCTGACACCGTCCCGGCGTTGCCCAGCGCTCGGGCAGTCCGGATATAGCTCAGCGCCGAGAGATAATCCCCCGAGCGTTTCGCGCGTCGCGCGGCCAGCAGGCTCAGCTCGCGGAACATCTGGCGCTGCGGGGCGGGCTGGATGCTGTCCAGCGCGGCCGTGACGTGATGTACGGCGCGAAACAGCAGCTCGTTCCCCGCCGCCTGCCGCGCGGCGTCGGCCAGCAGGCTGGCGGTGGTCAGATGAAGATGGCTTTTCTCATGCCGATCCAGCAGCGCAAAGGCGGCCTCCTGCACCCGGTCGTGGGTGAAGGAGTACGCTTTCTCCGTCAGCACGATCAGCTGCGCCATGACCGCCGGATGCAGCGCGTAGCGCATTTCCGCCATCGATATACCAACCACGCGGCAGAGCATCTCCATTTCGCCCGTGCCGCCGAGGCAGGCAAGGCTGCCCAGCAGGCGACGCGTCTCGTCGGGCAACTCTTCCAGCTTCTCCAGCACCAGAGTGACGACGTTTTCTGTGTAATGCCGGGCGCGGATGGCCTGCAGATCGTAGTGCCACTTGTCCTGATATTTGTTGTGCACCACCAACCCGTCATCGACGATGCGGCGGAAAAATTCGTGTACAAAGAGCGGGTTGCCCCCGGTCTTTTCATGGATCAGCGTGGCGAGGTCGGTCGTCGCCGTGCTGCGGGTGCGAAATACCGTCCCCAGCCAGCGGGACACGGCTTTGACAGAGAGCGCCTGCGGGACAATTTCGCTCGCGTGCTGTGCCGCCTCCGGCAGGCTCGCCAGTTGCTGTTGCAGTGCGGGGTCGGACAACGAACCGATGTCGCGGTGAGCCACAACCACCAGCAGCGGGATCGCGCCACAGTTCACCAGCAGGTAGTTGAGCGTATGCAGGCTGGCGGCGTCGCTCCACTGGAGATCGTCGAGCACCAGCACCAGCGGGCAGCCCTGCGAGGCAAAGGTTTTCACCAGCGCCAGCACCATATGGCTGAAGCGCGCCCGGGCATCAATGGAAAATGTATCCGCCGGGAAGCGCGGCTTGCGCTCAAGCAGCAGGCCCAGCTCGGGCACGAGGCTGACGGCCAGCGCCTCGTGTCCTTCCAGGGCGCGAGAAAGACGGATTTTCCACTTCGCCACCTCGTCTGCTGGCAGGCCCAGCAGGTGCAGGGTCAGGGGGCGGAATGCGGAGCTTAATACGCCGTAGGGCAATGACGGTGAAAACTGATCCACTTTGCCCACCGCCAGCAGCACCGTACGCTGCTGGAGCGTTTTTAACGCCGTCGCAATGATGGAGGACTTGCCGATCCCCGACGGCCCGCCGATGGTCACCAGCTCCGGCACGCGGTTCTGCCCCACCCGCTCAAACGCGGCAATGACGTCATTCGCCTGCTGATGCGTCGCGAACAGCGAGTCTGCCAGAAGAATCGCCGGTGTGCGGTCCTGCTGGCCGGGGGTAAAGGCGACGATCTCACCCTCACCGGTCAACGTCGCCTGGCAGCGGCGGAGGTCGGCAATCAGCCCGTCAACCGTCTGGTAGCGGTTATCGGGGTGCTTCTCCAGCAGCTTCAGGATGATGGTCGACAGCATTCCCGGCACGTCCGGGCGTATCGCATCCGGAGCCAGCGGCGCCGAGGCAATATGGTAGTGCGCCCAGTTGGTCCGATCGTCCTCCCCCCGTTCAAACGGCAGGCGTCCGGTCAGGAGTTCATACAGCACCACGCCGAGGCTGTAGAGATCGCTGCGGCCATCGACGGGGCGCTGGGTGCGGGAGGTGTGCTCCGGGGACATATACGCCGGCGTGCCGCCTGAAATGGCAAGCCGGGTCTGCGCGAAGGCGCCGGAGAGGCTGCATGAAAGGCCAAAGCTGCCCAGACGGCAGGTGGCATCGTGATGAACAAAAATATTGCCAGGCTTGATATCGCCGTGGATCAGGTTTTGCAGATGCATCTGGCGCAGAGGAACGCAGATCTGGATCGCCAGCTCGATAAAGCGCGCGATCCCCGAGATCGCCCTGCCCGCGCGCCGCGCCAGCAGCTCAAACGAAAACGGGGCGTACACCAGCGCGAAGCGTCCCCGGTACTGGGTGGACGCGACGGCGCGAATGGCCCAGCTGTCCTGCAGCGCGTCACGCAGCGCAAACTCGTTTTTCAGCAGCCGGGTGGCCCGCTCTTCCTCTTCGTCGCTGACCGCGGTGGCGATAATGAACGAGCCGCCGGAATGAGGATGTCGCGCGTGCATCCAGGCGATTCCGCCCTCCTGCGCCAGCACGGTAAAAATCACATCCTCTTTAAGGACAAAAACCCGCCCCTGGTGAAGATTTCCCTGGGCGGGCCAGAATGCAGGCTGCTCGTGTTCGTTCATCCGCGATCCTTATTGTCGGCGGGCCAGCTCCCGCTGAATATGATCCAGCAGAATATCGATGTTAATCGGCTTACGCAAAAAAGCAGCGGCGCCCAGACCGAGAGCGTACCGCTGCATATTTTCATCAGCATGACCGGAGATAAAGAGCACGGGCGGAGGCGGTACGGCCAGCAGCCGCAGCTTGTCAAATAGCTCAAGGCCGCTCATACCCCGGAGCTTGATATCGGTGATCACTAGCGCCGCGCCGGACAGGGCAAGCGGATGGCTCAGAAATACCTCTGCCGAATCAAACGTGTCGGTTGAATAGCCTTCCGACTCCAGGAGATTACTCAACCCGCTGCGGACGGAACGTTCGTCATCAATGATGGCAATGCGCCACGGCAGCGTCATGCTGTTATTCCTCTAACCAGTCATTTAACGTCGCGAGGGTCCTTCGCGGGCGCAGGGGGCGCCGTGCCGCTGATTTTCGGTACGCATTCGTGACGAAACCAGGCGAGGGTGAGCGGTTCGCGACTCAGTAAACGTCGTCCCACCGGGATGAGCTGTTCGCCCACCAGCATGCCGAACAGGCCAAGCAGGGCGACAACCGGCGGTGCCGGGGAATGGACGTCGAGCAGAGCGTAAATTACCCCAGCAACCACGCCGCACACCAGCGAAATTATCCATGCTTTCATGATGACGCTCCCGTCTGCGATGCCGCCTGCGGAACGGTCACCTGAGGAGGTGGGGCGCCGTCGCGGGATAAGAGATGGCGCGTCGCCTGTTCACCCGCCAGCATCCCCAGCAGACCAATCAGCGCCAGCGCGGGCGGCGCGGGGGAGCGCACCTTCAGCACGGCATACATCAGGCCAATCAACACGCCTGCCGCAAGGGATATCAGCCCAGTACTCATCGTGAACTCCAGAGAAAGAGGCAGCGGCGAGCCGGATGAGGGACCAGCCCGCCGACGGGACTTAGCGAGCCGGGACCGGCGCTAAGGTGCGGTGCTCGCTCTTCTGGCGAGACGGCGCTTTGTGCACCATGGTGTAGGCGTAATCCACGCCCATGCCGTACGCGCCGGAATGCTCGCGCACGATGTCCATTACCGCGGTGTAGGTCTCTTTACGCGCCCAGTCGCGCTGCCACTCCAGCATCACCTGCTGCCAGGTCACCGGGATCACGCCCGCCTGGATCATGCGCTGCATCGCGTAGTCGTGGGCTTCTTTGGAGGTACCGCCGGACGCGTCCGCCACCATATAAATTTCGTAGTCGCCTTCCAGCATCGCGCACAGGGCAAAGCTGTTGTTGCACACTTCGGTCCACAGACCGGCCACCACGACCTTCTTCTTGCCGTTGGACTTCAGCGCATCGCGCACCTTCTGGTCGTCCCAGGAGTTCATGGAGGTACGCTCCAGAATGTCCTGACCCGGGAACACGTCCAGCAGCTCAGGATAGGTATTGCCGGAGAAGCTTTCGGTCTCTACGGTGGTGATGATGGTCGGGATGTTGAACACCTTAGCCGCTTTCGCCAGCGCCACGGTGTTGTTTTTTAGCACCTGGCGGTCAATCGACTGCACGCCAAACGCCATCTGTGGCTGGTGATCGATAAAGATGATCTGACAGTTCGCAGGGGTTAACACTTCGAGCTTTGAAGAGGTCATAGCATTTTCCAGTGGTTAAGGGTAGAAATCGCCGCGAGCGCCGCGACGATAAAGTCACCCTCATCCTGCGGTTTTCCTTCTCCGCGCGTAATTATCTCTTCGTATAGTTAACCTTAGGTATAGTTATACTTTGGTATACCTATCCTATTGTATAACTGGATCTTTGCCGAAACCGGTTCCCATAATCCTGACCATTCCCCTCTCAGTCAGGAGCAGTTATGGATACCCCAGGTAAAGCCGATCTCATTCTGGTTAACGGCCAGTTTCACACCGTCGATCGCGAGAATCCTGTCGCGGAAGCCGTTGCCGTGCGCGACGGAAAATTTCTGGAAGTGGGTACCGTCGCCGAGGTGATGCAGCACCACGGCGACGGCACCAAAGTGGTCGACTTAAAAGGCCACACCGCCATCCCCGGCCTGAACGACTCGCACCTGCACCTGATCCGCGGCGGGCTGAACTACAACCTCGAGCTGCGCTGGGAAGGCGTGCCCTCCCTGGCCGACGCCCTGCGGATGCTGAAAGAGCAGGCGCTGCGCACCCCGTCGCCGCAGTGGGTGCGCGTGGTGGGCGGCTGGACCGAGTTCCAGTTTGCCGAGCGCCGCATGCCGACCCTCGACGAAATTAACGACGCCGCGCCGGATACCCCGGTCTTCATCCTGCACCTGTACGACCGCGCCCTGCTCAACCGCGCCGCGCTGAAGGTGGTCGGCTACACCAAAGACACGCCAAACCCGCCGGGCGGGGAGATCCAGCGCGACGCCAACGGCAACCCGACCGGGATGCTGATTGCCCGTCCGAACGCCATGATCCTCTACGCCACGCTGGCCAAAGGGCCGAAGCTGCCGCTGGAGCAGCAGGTCAACTCCACGCGTCAGTTCATGCGCGAGCTTAACCGTCTGGGGCTGACCAGCGCCATCGACGCGGGCGGCGGCTTCCAGAACTACCCGGAAGATTACGAGGTGATCGCCGAGCTGCACGAGAAAAAGCAGATGACCATCCGCATCGCCTACAACCTCTTTACCCAGCGCCCGGGCCACGAGCTGGAAGACTTTGAAAAATGGACCGACATGCTCACGCCGGGCCAGGGCAGCGACTTCTTCCGCCACAACGGCGCGGGCGAGATGCTGGTCTTCTCCGCCGCCGATTTTGAAGATTTCCTCGAGCCGCGCCCGGATCTCGCGCCGGGCATGGAGGACGAGCTGGAGCGCGTGGTACGCCATCTGGTGGAGCACCGCTGGCCGTTCCGCCTGCACGCCACTTATAACGAATCCATCAGCCGCATGCTGGACGTCTTCGAGAAGGTGAACCGCGACATTCCGTTCAACGGCCTGCACTGGTTCTTCGACCATGCGGAAACTGTGTCACAGGCCAACATCGACCGCATCAAAGCGCTCGGCGGCGGCATTGCCGTCCAGCACCGCATGGCCTTCCAGGGGGAATACTTTGCCGAGCGTTACGGCATCGAAGCCACCCGCCATACGCCGCCGGTGGCGAAAATGCTCGAGACCGGCGTGCCGGTGGGCCTGGGAACGGACGCCACCCGCGTGGCGAGCTACAACCCGTGGACAGCGCTCTACTGGCTGGTCTCCGGCCGCACCGTCGGCGGGATGCAGATGTACGATCACAGCGCCCGTCTGGACCGCGATACGGCCCTGATGCTCTGGACCCAGGGCAGCGCGTGGTTCTCCAGCGAGCAGAACCAGAAGGGGCAGATTAAAGTCGGCCAGCTTGCCGACCTGGCGGTGCTGAGCAAAGACTACTTCCGCGTGCCGGAAGAGGAGATCAAGGGCATCGAGTCCGTTCTCACGGTGGTCAACGGCGACATCGTCTACGCCGCGGGCAGCTTTGGCCCGCTCGCGCCGCCGGCCATCCCGGTCCTGCCCGAGTGGTCCCCGGTGGTCAAGGTGCCGGGCCACTACCGCAGCGCGCCGCCGCAGGCCGCACGCGTGGGTATGAGCGCCGTCCACCACTGCAGCGGGCCGTGCGGGGTTCACAGCCACCAGCATGACTTCGCCCGCACGTCAGCGATGCCGGTGTCCGACGATAACGCTTTCTGGGGGGCGCTGGGCTGCAGCTGCTTTGCATTCTGATGAAAAACACCACTATGCCGCCCCGGATCGACCTGGGGCTGTTCTTCCTGCGCCTGACCGGCAGCCTGCTGCTGCTGTACGTGCACGGCCTGCCGAAGGTGCTGCACTTCAGCGAAGAGCTGACGCGCATTGAAGATCCGTTCGGCTTCGGGCCTTACGCCAGCCTGATCCCGGCGATTGTCGCCGAGGTGATCTGCCCGCTGTTGATCATTGCGGGCGTCTACACCCGCCTGGCGTGCCTGCCGATTATCGCCGTGCTGCTGGTGGCGATGCTGGCGGTCCACCCGAACTGGTCGATTGCCGAAGGGCAATTTGGCTGGCTGCTGCTGATTATCTTCACCACTCTCGCCCTCACCGGGCCGGGCCAGTGGCGGCTGCAGCGTAAGGCAACGGAGAGGTTCGCATGACCCAGGTTAACGACGTTCGCGACGCACACGTCGAGACGACGCCCGCACCGACGGTTTCACCCTGGCAGCCGCTGAGCCAGCCGGTGTTCCGCATGCTGTGGATCGCCACGGTGGTCTCTAACGTCGGCTCATGGATGAGCGACGTCGGCATCAACTGGAGCATGCTGACCCTGAGCGCCGACCCGCTGGATATCGCGCTGGTGCAGGCGGCCAGCAGCCTGCCGATGTTCCTCTTCGCCCTGCCGTCCGGGGTGATGGCGGACATCGTTGACCGGCGTAAATACCTGCTCTTCTCCCAGCTGTGGGTGTTCATCGCCGCCGCCGGGCTGACGGTGCTCTCCTTCACCGGACACGTCACCCCAACCGTGCTGCTGGTGGCGACGTTTCTGCTGAGCGTGGGGGCGGCGATGAGCTCGCCGCCGTTCCAGGCCGTGGTGCCCGATCTGGTGAGCAAGCCGGAGCTGGGCGCCGCCGTGGCGCTGAACTCGCTCGGGGTGAACATCAGCCGGGCGATTGGCCCCGCCCTGGGTGGTTTCCTGCTGTCGCTCGCCGGGCCGTGGATGGTGTTTGCCCTGAACGCGCTGTCCGTGGTGGGCGTGGCGTGGGTACTGTGGCGCTGGCGTCCGGCCCCGTCCATTCAGCGTCTGCCGCCGGAGCACTTCTTCTCTGCGGTGCGCACAGGCATCCGCTACGTGCACGCCGCCCCGGTGCTGCGCAACGTGCTGGTGCGTACGGTGGCCTTCTTCGTTTTCGGCAGCGCAGGCTGGGCGCTGCTGCCGCTGGTGGCGCGCCGCGAGCTGGGCCTGGGCCCGGCGGGCTACGGCGTGATGCTGGCGTGCATTGGACTGGGGGCGATTGCCGGGGCCATCCTGCTGCCGCGCCTGCGCCAGCGGCTGAACGCTGACCGCCTGATGGTGGCCGCGAGTCTGGTCTTTGCCCTCACCATGCTGGCGCTGGCGTTTGTGCGCCACGTCTGGCTGCTCAACCTGTTTGAGTTCTTCACCGGCTTCGCGTGGATTGCGGTGCTCTCGACGCTGAACCTCGGCGCGCAGCGCAGCGCCGCCCGCTGGGTGAAGGCCCGCGCGCTGGCGGTCTACCTGACGGTCTTCTTCGGCTCGATGACCACGGGCAGCGCCATCTGGGGGCAGATTGCCTCCCGGTTCGGCACCCCGACCGCGCTGGTTGTCGCCACGCTGGGGATGGTGCTGGCAAGCGCCACCGTGTTCCGCTGGAAGCTGGAGAAAGACCCGGAATTGAACCTCGACCTGAGCGGCCAGCCGCTGGACGGCGTGGAGATCGACCTGCCGAACGAGCGCGGCCCGGTGCTGGTCTCGCACGAGTACATCATCGACCCGCACAACGCGAAAGCGTTTTTGCAGGCAGTGCACGAGCTGCGCCGGGTGCGACGCCGCGCCGGGGCGATGAGCTGGGCGGTATACGAGGATATCGAGCGCCCCGGCCTGTTTATCGAGACCTTCCTGATGGGCTCGTGGATTGAGCATCTGCGCCAGCAGGAGCGCCACACCATGAATGACCTCCTGCTGCAGAGCCGCGTTCTGGCTTTTCATCAGGGCACAACATCACCGGCAATTCGTTATCTGGTCGCGCCGGTATAACCCTAACCATCACCTGCACAGGAACACACTATGGCAACGTTTAAGGCAAAAGACGGCACGCAGATTTACTACAAAGAAGGCGGCGCGGGCAAACCGGTTCTCTTCAGCCACGGCTGGCCGCTGGACGGCGACATGTGGGACAGCCAGCTGAACTACCTGGCCGAGCGCGGCTTCCGCGCCATCGCCTTTGACCGTCGCGGCTTTGGCCGCTCGGATCAGCCGTGGAACGGTTACGACTACGACACCTTTGCGTCCGACATCAACGACCTGATCACCACCCTGGACCTGCAGGACGTGACGCTGGTGGGCTTCTCCATGGGCGGCGGCGACGTGACCCGCTACATCAACAACTACGGCAGCGCGCGTGTGGCCGGTCTGGCGCTGCTGGGCGCGGTCACGCCGATCTTCGGCAAATCCGGCACCTTCCCGCAGGGTGTGGATCAGAGCGTGTTCGACGGCATTCGCGACGGACTGCGTAAAGATCGCGCCCAGTTCATCAGCGACTTCGCCACCCCGTTCTACGGCACCAACGCCGGACAGACCGTTTCCGCCGGTGCCCTGACGCAGACGCTGAACATCGCCCTGCTGGCCTCCCTGAAGGGTACCATCGACTGCGTGACCGCCTTCGGCGAAACCGACTTCCGCCCGGATATGGCGAAAATCGATGTGCCGACGCTGGTGATCCACGGCAGCAACGACCAGATCGTGCCGTTTGAAAGCACCGGCAAGCTGGCGGCAGAGATGATCAAAAACGCCACGCTGAAGGTGTACGACAACGCGCCGCACGGCTTCGCGCTGACCCACCAGGACCAGCTCAACGAAGATCTGCTGGCGTTTGTGAAGTCGCTGTAAGTTCCCGGGGCTGACGCCAGAAGGCGTCAGCTATTCCCGTTCATTCCCCCCTGAACAGGCAGTGACGCTTCACAGATAATTCTTATAAGATGACGAAAATATTCTCCTCTTTTCGCTCTGGAGCAGGTAATGGTTCAGGAACATACCGACGTACTCTCATTTTTCACCTCTCACACGGCCAATAACGATACTTATAGCCCCGAGTGGGGACCGTCTTTTCGCGCGCTCCGTCAACAAGTTCAGAATGAACGCCCCAACTTCTCAGACGAGACGCTTTATGAGCTTTGGTACAATCGCTCCAATGGAGTCGCCAGTGTCAAGCAAGGCGGTATGTCGATAAATGAATTTAACGGCGCAATAGAGGAGCTACGCGAGCTTTCTCGCCAGATGTCTAGAGAATGTACACGTACCAACTATGAACAGGTGATTGGACAACTCAAGGCGCTCAAAGACCAAAAGATCCTGAAAAAAGTATACTGGGCTCTTTGTCATCGTGCGTTTGCCGTTATGTATCCAGAGCATATAAGCAATATCGTCAACACTGACGCATTTTTCCGGATCTACAACTACTGTAACAACCGCTTTGATTTGGGCCTGTCTGGCGAGGGCGATTGGTTTGACCTCAACATGGAGCTTAAAGAGGCATTAAACCAGGCCATCGGATCTGAGATTGATTCCATCACGCTAAATATGTCGCTCTGGCATCTGTACGCACATTTCATCCTTGAGAAAAATGATACCCTGGTGACGCCTGACAGCACGGGTGATGATGAAGACGAACAAGGCTCCGAACCCCACGATCTTCAGCTCCCCAAAAACCGCATCCTTTATGGACCTCCAGGTACAGGTAAAACCTATAAAACCATCGATATTGCCGTGCGCGCCTGCGAGCCTCAGGCATATGCCCGACTGGATGGAAAAGAAGAGAGTGAACGCCGACGCGAGCTAAAGAAAATTTATGACCGCCTGATGGGTGAAAACCGAATCCGCTTTATTACTTTTCATCAGAGCTTCGGCTACGAAGAGTTTATCGAAGGATTGCGGGCAGAGACTACCGATGACGGCAACGTACGTTACGACATCAAGCCGGGAATTTTTAAACAAATTTGTGATGACGCCGCCTTTGGCAACGCAGGTGCGCTGCGGACTTTGGATAACGCACTCGTGCAGTTACAGGAGCGGCTTTCGGAAGGAGAGAGCATTACGCTCCGCACCCACAACGGCAATCCGTTCCGTGTGACCTACAAAAGTGAAACCGCTTTTGGGATTTTCCCGGAGCACAGTAAAAAAGAGGATCTGGGTCAGGGCTATAATGCGTACCTCAAGGACATTCGCGCTTGGTATCAGGATAACAATGCCAAAATCCATAACGTTTCTTATGTACGAGGGATCCTCGCGTATCTGGTCGAAAAGAGTGAGATTCCGGCCACACCTACGCAGTCAACAGGCGGTAAACGGCAAAATTTCGTGTTGATTATCGACGAAATTAACCGCGGCAATATTTCTAAAATTTTCGGCGAGCTCATCACGCTGATTGAAACTTCTAAGCGTGCAGGCGAAGCAGAGGAACTCAGCGTTTCACTTCCCTATTCTGGTACATCGTTTAGTGTTCCCAATAATCTCTACCTTGTCGGTACGATGAATACCGCAGATCGCTCCCTGACGGCGCTTGATACCGCTTTACGCCGCCGCTTTGAGTTCGTTCCGATGTTACCAGACACCAGCCTACTGGCAGGCACGACGATCAAGGGAATTGAGCTTGAACGCCTGCTGGAAACTTTGAACGCAAGGATCCAAGCGTTGTATGACAATGAACATACGCTGGGGCACGCCTTTTTCATGCCGGTTATCCAGGTTAAACATGACGAAGACGCCGCCTTCGATCTACTTAAACGCATTATGAAAAACAAAATCCTCCCGTTATTGGAGGAGTATTTCTACAACGACTGGCAAAAAATTCGCCTGGTTCTTGGAGACAACCAGAAAGAGGACGATAGCTTACAGTTCGTTTCATCGATAAACAGTGAAGGGAACTTCCTGCGGTTGTTCGGTGCTGATGCAGCTGAGGATTTGCAGGAAGCAGGTATTAGCTATCACCTTTCCAGCGAGTCGAAACCAGTGTGGAATGATCCGCTTGCGTACCGCCAGATATACGCCCCAGCATCCATTCGCCAGGAGAGCGAGGAATGACACCCGGCCGTTACTGGACGATTTTTGAGCATGGTCATGTGATTAGCCAGAACGATCGGGGCCGCGTCGAGCATGCGATCGCACTGCCGGATACGCTTTTTCAATGGCTTGTACAACGCTGTTTAAGTGATAACGCAGAGTATGACGGCCGGCTGCTTACCCTTCGATCTGTTGGTCGGGTTCAGGCACTGCAGGTCAAAAACTACGTAGGCGTAATTGCGCTCCCGGGCGGTGCGTTTATTGAAGTGTTACCGAAAACGGGCAATGATAACGCACGTGAACAGCTGATGATGATGCTGCGTACTCTGAAAACCTTCCGACATATTGCAACGACATCCGCCAGCATTCAGACCTCGCGTATGCCATTGATGGATATTTTTATTCAACAATTTATCAGCAGCGTTCAGTCGATCCTCCAACAGGGTCTTAAACGGGACTACCTTCGCCAGCAGGATAATCTGGCCTGGATGAAAGGCAAATTACTGATTTCAGCGCAGATAACTAAAAACAGCGTTCGGCGCGATCGTTTTCAGGTGGAATATGACGAATACAGCGTCGATCGGCCCGAAAACCGCCTACTGAAAACGGCTATTGATAATGTCTCCCGCCTGACCCGCAACGCTGAACTCGCCAGGCAACTTCAGTCGTTACGATCAACCTTTGAGGCCATTCCGTCCGTGGTAGATGTCGCGTATGCTTTTAGTCAGGTCCGCCTTGACAGGCATATGCATCACTATGAGCAGGCACTAAACTGGGCGAAACTAATATTGCTGGGCGAGTCTCCTCACTGTATGCAGGGGGAGGCTAATGCCATATCGCTACTCTTTCCAATGGAAGCGGTTTTTGAATCCTTCGTTGCCGCATGGATGCGGCATCACCATCATCGACATTATCGGATTGATACTCAGGCCAAAGCACACAGCCTGGCTCGCTACCATACGAAGAATATGTTCAGGCTAAAACCAGATATCTGGCTTCGCCCGCATAACGACACGACGCATTCTGCAGTTATCTGCGATACGAAATGGAAGAAGATTAAGCCTCATAAACCTGGCTTTAATATTTCACAACATGATCTGTATCAGATGCAGGCCTACGGGGTGAAATATCTCGATAGCCGTGGCGATATGTTACTCATCTATCCTGAATACGACTGTTTTCGTGATGCTCTCCCCCATCCCTTTGAACTTCATAATCCGCAGGGCCATGCGCTACGTCTGTGGGTCGTCCCCTTTGCCATCGGAACCAGCATCCAGAAATCGACACTCTGCCTCCCTAAAGCATTGAGTCTTTAACAAGTGAAACAGACGCCTGCTTAACAAGCGTCTGTTGATATTAATTGACCGAAACCGAACGAGTTAACTCCCCTTTTCCGACCTCATCCTGCTCCATGCCGTGCCGTCGCTCCGCCAGCAGCCGACAAATTTCCGCGTGCTTCTCCTCGGTAAAGGTAAAGCGCGACATAAAACCCATGCGGATCAGCGAGCCTATCGCCGGCAGCAGGCAAATCCCGAAGAACAGCCCCGACAGTACGCTCTCGCTCTGGATTTGCGCCTGCGGCACGTAGCCGATCATCGTCAGAAACACGCCGATTAACCCGCCGCCCACCGCCACCGACATCTTGCCGGTAAAGGTCTGCCCGGAGAAAGTGATCGCCGCGCAGCGCTTGTGGGTGTGGTACTCCGCGTACTCGATGGTGTCGGCAATCATCGACGAGGTGAGGATGTTAGTCATCATCACGAACAGCGTGCTCAGGCCGAGCAGAATAAACAGCATCGTCACCTGCTGATAGCCCACAAACCACATCACCACGCGCACCGCCACGTCCAGCCCGCAGAGGATCATAAACAGCTTCCGCTTCTGCATCCGGCGCGTCAGCATCGGGGCGACGAGGCACAGCACCGCCGCGACAATCCCCATCACGCCAATCGCCATCTGCAGGCTGCCGTCGCCCAGGTTGTTGATAAAGAAGTAGATATACAGACCGCCCGCCACGTTGTGGAACACGCAGAAAAAGAACGACAGCAGGACGATAAACAGCGGCTTGTTCTGACGCAGGTTGTGGAAGGTGTCGCGGATGGTCACCTTTTCCGGGCTCGGCGGCACGCGCTCTTTGATCTGCATAAAGCCGTTAAGCATCAGCGGCAGGCCCACCAGCATCATCACCAGCGCCGCCATAAAGTAGCCTTTGTCATTGCTGTACTGGGCGAAATAGGCTGCCAGCTTCGGGAAGAAGATGTTGGCGCAGGCAATCCCGGCGTTCACCCCGAGCATCGCCGCCGTCACCGCGCGGGTGCGCTGCCCGGAGTCGTTGGTCATTACCGACGACATCGACCAGAACGGGATATCAGAGATGGCGTACAGCGTCCCCCACAGGATGTAGGTCACCCCGGCGTAGAGGATTTTGGTGGTCATGTCCGCTTCGATTTTATAGAACGACAGCAGCGTGACACCGGTGATCAGCAGCGGGGCGATCAGCAAAAAGTGGCGAAACTTGCCGAACCGGCTGTTAATGGTGTCCATAATGCTGGCAAACAGCGGATCGTGAACCGCGTCCCACGCGCGGGCAATCAGGAAGATGGTGCTCGCCGCCAGCGCCGAGATCCCCAGCACGTCGGTGTAAAAATAGTTAATAAACGAACCCACTAAACCAAAGCTAAAACACTGACCTAAACCATAACCAAAATAAGACCACAGCTCGCGAGACGGTATTTTCATTGTCGTTGCCATTGTTATATGCCTGCCTGGTTGCCCGGCGGTGGTCCGCCGGGTCGATATTATTAGTCCTGCGCCTGTGGGGCGATCTTGCGCAGCTGCTGCATCAAGGCGATTTCACGGCGCGAGAACGGAATGCCGTTCTCCTCAAACACGTCGTGGAACCAGAGGCGGCAATAGTCCGTGGACTCCTTCATCACCACCGGCCACGGCAGCCACGTCTGGGTTTTGCCGCGCACCAGCCCCCACTGATACGGTGCGACCTTCGCCGCGTACATCAGCGGAAGCTGCTCCTCGATGGTGCTGCCCACGTGGCGCGCCAGCCATTCGGTACAGAACAGCGGTCGTCCGAGCTTTTGCAGCTGCTGGATAATCGCCGTCATGCGCCCGGTGTGGGTGTAGGCGTGGAAGCTCACCACGTCCGAGAGCGCCAGCGCGGTCTGGTCAAGCGGATGCTGGAAGAACGTCTCGCCCTCCTCTTCCGGCGGCAGGTGCCACGCGCAGACGGTAAGCGGCTGGGTTGGATCTTCTTCACGCACCCACTGGAACGCCAGCTTCATCAACTCGTGAGCGCAGGTCTCCAGCTTCGCGTCGTACTGCACCTCCTGCGTGCCGGTCGCGAAAATGCCGCGGTTGCCCGGCTCGTTGTAGAGATCCCACAACAGCACGCGCTTATCGTCGCGGAACTGGCGGACAACGTCGCGGATATAGCGCTCAATGTCTGCCCAGCAGTCCGGATCGCACACCTTGTCACGCCCCGGACTCGCCGCCGCCTGGCTGTTGTGCTTGCCCGGCACCGGCGGCTTTTGCGGGCCGAGGTACGGCTCGTCGCCGGAGAAGCCGCAGTCGTCCATCAGGGTCAGCATGGTGCTGAACCCGTGATCGTCGGCAATCGTCAAAAAGCGGTCGATGCGCGCCATCAGCCCGTCGCGGTCGTGCTCCCAGACGATAAACGGCAGGTTGATGCGCAGGGTGTTATAGCCCGCCTCCGCCGCCCAGCCCAGCTCGCGGTCAATCGTCCCGGCGTCGAAGGTTTCTGCCTGCCAGATATCGGTCCAGTTCACCGCCGTCGACGGCAGATAGTTAAACCCGCACAGCCAGCCCTTCTGCTGATACCACGCCTGTGCCTGCTCCCTGCTCCACTGCTCTTTCATTACGCGTCCTCTTACTGATAATATTTAGCTAATAAATATTAGTTGCGGGATAAATGCGCAATTTCCCGCACGAAGAAAAGCGATGCCCCTCACAAAGTTCGCGCTTCGATGAATGAGAAACGTGATCGACGGCGCGTAAGCGTGCGGTTAGGGTATGATGCGAATTCGCGAAAGGGAGAGGACGGATGAAGCGAAAAACAAAAGTGACGATGAACGATATTGCGCGGGCGGCCGGGGTGTCGCAGGCGACGGTATCGCTGGTGCTTAACCAGTCCCGCAACATCAAGCTCAGCGACGACACCCGCCAGCGGGTGATTGGCGTCGCCACCGAGCTCGGCTACGACCGCCTCCCCGCCGTTCACGCCCCGCGCAACCAGGAAGAGATCGCCCTGCTGGTCAGCTCGCTGCAGAGCTTCGACCCGTTTATCGACGCCATCAGCCAGGCGCGGGAAGCGGCGTGGCGCAACGAGACCCTGCTCACCGTCTACGACTACGGCGACGACATCGAGCTGGCGCTGAACATCATCCGCCAGCTGGAGAAGCGCAACTGCATCGGGATTATCCTTGCCTCTCCGGTCACCACGCTGGTGGACATGACGGCCTTCCAGGACTGCACCCGCATCCCGCTGGTACTGCTCAACCAGCGCGACCCCGGCTCGCCGCTGCTGCCGTCGTTTATCCCAGACGATTACGCCAACGCTTTCCAGGTTACCAGACACCTCATCGCCTGCGGGGCCACGCGCATCGCCCACATCACCGGGGAGAGCTGGATGGAGGCCTCCCGCCAGCGTCTGGCGGGCTACCAGGCCGCGCTGCAGCAGGCCGGACTCGCGTGCGACGACGGCCTGGTGCGCCAGACCAACTGGCAGTTCAGCGAGTCCTTTACCGCCACCACCTCCCTGCTGGAACTGGCCGAGCGCCCGGACGCCATCTTCTGCGCCAGCGACTGGCTGGCGATCGGCTGCTATCAGGCGCTGGCGGTGAACGGCGTGCGCATCCCGCAGGACATGCTGCTGGCGGGCTACGACGACCAGAAGATCTCCGAGCAGCTCACCCCGCCGCTGACCAGTATCCAGCTGCCCTACAGCGAGCTGGGACGGCTTGCGGTGGAGTACCTGTGCAATCAGGAAGATGCCGCCACGCACGTGACGCTGGCGGGCAGGCTGAAGGTGCGCGCCTCAAGCCTCGTCTGAGGTAAACACCATGCCCGCATAGGGCTTCTCGCGACACGCCGCCAGCCGCGCGGCGAGGCTGCCCACGTGCAGCTCCAGCTTGTGCCCGTCCGGGTCGATAAAATAGAACGACGCTCCCTCGCTTTTGTTCTGCTTCCAGACGGTGACGCCCGCCTGCTCCAGCCTTTGCGAGAACGGTTCAAAATCCTCTTCCGCCACGGTAAACGCGTAGTGGGTGTAGTCGCTCTCCTGCGGCGGCACGTACTGGCGCGCCTCGTCGTACGACAGGCAGACCCACAGATCGCCGCAGGTAAGATAGGCCCCGGTATTCCAGCGGGCGTGCAGGGTCAGCCCCAGCAGCTCGTGCCAGAAGGTGACGCTTTTTTGCAGGTCGCTGACCGCGAGGGTCAGATGATTGAGAGATTGCAGCATGACGTGCCCTTTTGTTTTTCGCGCCGGACGTGATACGGTAAAGAGATGAACATAAACCACGCCGTCCTCACCGTAAACCGCTGGTGGCTGCCTTCTTAAAGGCGGCACGGAGTAGTTTTCCCCATTTTCAGATAGCCGCCGAAAGGCGGCTTTCACACATCTAAGACCCCTTTCGGCATTACAACGTTAAGGAGTCTTTATGAACAAGCAAACCATCCTCACCGGCGACCGCCCAACCGGCCCGCTGCACCTCGGCCACTTCGTCGGATCGCTGCGCCAGCGCGTGGCGCTCCAGCAGACGCACAATCAATTTGTGCTGATTGCCGACCTGCAGGGGCTGACCGACAACGGCAGCAACCCGCAGAAGATCCGCGACAACATCCCCGAAGTGCTGGCCGACTACCTCGCCGCCGGCATCGACCCGAACCAGACCACGATCTGCCTGCAATCCGCCCTGCCCGCCCTCGCCGAGCTGACGATGCTGTATATGAACATCGTCACCGTCGCCCGCGTGGAGCGTAACCCGACGGTGAAAAACGAGATTGCGCAGAAGGGCTTCGCCCGCTCGCTGCCGGTCGGGTTTATGGCCTACCCCATCAGCCAGGCGGCGGACATCACTGCGTTTAAGGCCGAGTGCGTGCCCGTCGGCGACGACCAACTGCCGATGATTGAGCAGACCAACGAGATTGTGCACAAGATGAACAGCCTGCTACCTGCTCCGGTGCTGCGCCACTGCAAGGCGATGCTGAGCGACACCAGCCGCCTGCCCGGCATCGACGGCAGCGCCAAGATGTCGAAATCGCTGGGCAACACGCTGCACCTGTCGGCCAGCGAAGAGACGATTCATCGTGCCGTCAGCGCCATGTACACCGACCCGAACCACCTGAAGGTGAGCGACCCGGGGCAGATTGAGGGGAACGTGGTGTTTACGTACCTCGACGCGTTTCATCCGGACAAGGAGAAAGTGGCGGCGATGAAGGCGCACTATCAGGCGGGCGGGCTGGGCGACCGGGCGTGTAAGAACGAGCTGGAGGCGTGTTTGCAGGAACTGATTGCACCGATGCGGGAGCGGCGGGCGATGTACATGCAGGACAAGGGGGAGCTGATGGCGATGCTGAAGCGCGGAACGGAACGGGCGCAGGGGGTGACGCAGGCGACGTTGAGGGAGGTGAAGGAGGGGCTGGGGGTGCCGGTGTTTTAAAACGCAGCTTAAATAATAATCCCGGCGCAGGGCCGGGATATTTATCAGGCGTTACGCTTAATTACCGGAATATCGCCGGTGTCATTTAACGCGCCCGGAAATGTTTTTAACCACTGCGCGACTTTCTGCTTATTGATATTCACCACGCTCATACCTTCCAGGCATCCCCATAATTCTCTTGTATGCTGGGGCGTAATCACAATGCAGTCTTTCATGGCGCGGATTTTTACGGGCATGCCGTCGATAAAGCCCGCACGGGTTAACCACTCGCCGCCCAAAAGAAGGTATTTCATATCTATGCGGGAATAGAGTTCGCAGCAGGCGGCACTGTCCTGCGGCGTTTCCGCGCGCGGATGGACGGGCGCCGCGTTGAGCTGGTTGCCGTGTAAACGGCGGGCGCTGTTTTTGCGTACCAGCTCGCGGTTTTCAATCATGCCGGTGAAAGCGTCTGATTGTGTTTTGCAAACGGTAAACTCTGGCTTAAAATTCGTCGCAGCCATTTTCAACTCCTGTCTAGTTGGTTGTGGTTAGCGGTATGGGGGTGTTGCAGCACCTTCATATCGCGAATTTTTCGTTAAATATTCGTCAATACTTCTTTTGCCGTTCGGCGTAATTCCTGGTGCTCATTATACAGGGCTGAATATAAATACAGCGTTTTGGCGTGGGTTAAATTTGGAATTTGCGAGGAGGATTCAGGAAATGAAATCAGACGAACTGAAGCAAGATTCTAATGCAAGGTTTTGGTTCTAAATCACTGCAAAGCCTTTCGAGAAGAGAAAGTACAGCGAAGCACTCTTTTTTGTTTAGAGCTGCTGAAGGATGTTTTTTTTCTTCTCCGAGTCCAATTTCGGCCAAAGACGGACTAAAGAGGCCAGTTCATCATCTTCTGTGTAGAAGTATGCTACAGGCACTTCGAGAACTTTAGCGAGATGCCGGACGACTTCAATGCTTGCCTGGTGAACCCCTTTCTCGTAGCGGTTGATACGCGCGCTCGCTGCAAACTCATCTATGCCAGCCAAAATACCCAGGTTTTTTTGCGATAACGCCATGTCTAAGCGCACCTCTTTGAGGCGTCGACTGAAGAGCTGATTGTGGGAACTAGATGTTTTCATAACTACGATAATCGTAGTTAATGTCCAAGGAAGATACTACGTTTTACGTAGTGAAAACACTAGATTGTTTTTTACGTAAGAATTTCAAAAATTCTCGATCATCCTCGCAAAACTACGTAAAACGTAGTTTTTATAGATTCCAAAGAAGCTACGAATAACGTAGTGTCTCGTTAGTCAACTTCCCACAAGGAGATATGAAGAATGGTTTGGTACAAAGCTTGCGTTTTAGCTGCTCTCAAAAAGAAACAAGATTTCGCTTGCCACCTTCGGTCTCAGCGCCTACACAACGATTAACGCTCTTAAGAGACCGTGACACAAAGTAAAATTCTTCTTTGCAGGATCAATTGGCATCAATCCTGAACTCATAGGGCCACGTCGTACCTTTAAATCTGCGGACCGAAGCTTACATGGAAGAAGAATCAAGCACAGCAAAGAGTTACGTCAAATCATACGTAAATCTTTAACAATTCGTGTTTTATCATCATAAAAATTTCTTTCTAAGAAATTTTTTACGTAAAATATAACGTAATTGCGTCTTTAAAACAGGGACTAGAACATGGCTAACTTTGATGCAGATTATTGCTACTCTTTCCCCGCAGTGAGGGGCGTCCAGGCTGGACGGCCATTCTATATCGCCACTTGCCCTATGCGCATCATTCCGAAGATCTTCAGTTTCGATGAGACAGACGTGCCGCCGGAGCTGCGCGCTCAGCGTATCTTGAATAAATCACGCATCCCAGAGATGGTGCGTTACTTACTTGAAAACCCTAAAGATTACGTATTCTCTGCATTAACTGCATCCATTGCGGTCGATGTACAGTTTGACGAGTTCGAAAACTCCAACAATCTTGGAACGCTTCGCGTACCGATGGATGCGCAAATTCTGATCAATGATGGTCAACATCGCCGTAAGGCTATCGAGGATGCCCTTTCGGAGCGTCCTGAATTAGGGCAGGACAACATCCCCGTATTGTTCTTTGTTGATGAAGGTTTAAGGCGTAGTCAGCAGATGTTTGCTGACTTAAATAAATACGCAATACGCCCCAGCCCATCATTATCCGCGCTGTACGATCATCGCGACGTAAGCTCGAACCTTGCTCGCTATCTTGCTATGTCTATCGAGCCCTTTATTGGACTTACTGAACTTGAGAAATCGAGTATCAGTTTGCTTTCCAATAAACTGTTTACGCTAAGTAGCATTAAACAGGCAACACGCGCCCTGCTTGGTAAAGACCCTAAAGTAGGCAGCATTGAGGACAATACGCATATCGCTACGCTATACTGGCAGGCTATTTTCAAAGTCATGCCAGACTGGCAGCTTGCTGCACGCAAAGAAGTATCTCCGGCACAGCTCCGCCAGGATTATGTGCATGCCCATGGTATCGGTTTGCAGGCTTTGGGCCTTCTGGGCCGTTCACTACTGGCTGAAGAACCTGATCACTGGCAGGAAAAACTGACGAAGCTAAAAACCTTTGACTGGCGTAAAAGCAATCCTGAGATGATTAAGCGCGCAATGCAGCATGGAAAATTGAGCAAAACCGGTACCGCCATTCAGCTAACATGCAACGCTTTAAAAATTGCGCTGTCACTCCCCCTTTCTCCTGAAGAACAAGAGCTTGAAGCTCAGATGGTTGTATCATGAGTACATTAACTCAGGCCTATGATCTGGCCGACTATGAAGATTTCATAAACGAAGAGCAATTTGCTGGGCGTACTCTCGCCGATTTTGTCTCAGAAGTTCAGCGTGTCTACTGCGCAGATAAACGCCCTTGGGTGATTGGCTACAGTGGCGGTAAAGACTCGTCAGCAGTTATTACCCTTGTTTACCTGGCGTTGATGGGTCTTCCGCCGGAGATGCGTACGAAGGATGTGTTTGTCGTTTCCTCTGACACGCTCGTAGAGACGCCGGTTGTAGTAGATCTCATTAAAAAAACGATGCTCCAGATTGAAGCTGGCGCTAAGCGCGACGGCTTACCGATCACACAACATGCTGTAACCCCAAAAACCAACGAGACATTCTGGGTAAACCTGCTTGGTAAAGGCTATCCAGCGCCTACTCGTAGTTTCCGTTGGTGTACAGAACGCATGAAAATCAACCCGGTAAGCGACTTTATCAAAGATAAGGTCAGCCAGTTTGAGGAAGTTATTGTCGTTCTTGGATCGCGCAGCAGTGAAAGTGCATCACGTGCTCAGGTTATTGCAAAGCATAAGATTGACGGCTCGCGCCTTGCGCGTCATACCACCCTGTCTAATGCATTTATTTACACCCCAATTGATACTTGGGATGTAGAAGATGTATGGAAATTGCTTCGTGGTGCATTCAGATATGCACCTGATGACATAGATGAGTGGGAAAGCCCTTGGGGTGGCAATAACCGCCCGCTGTGGACTCTTTATATGGATTCCTCAGCTCAGGGTGAATGCCCGCTAGTTATTGATGACAGCACGCCTTCCTGCGGTAACTCACGCTTTGGTTGCTGGACATGCACTGTGGTCACAAAAGATAAAGCGATGGAAAGCTTAATACAGAACGGTGAAGAGTGGATGTCGCCACTTTTGAAATACCGCGACCTGCTGGCTTTCACAACCGATCCTGTAAATAAAGATACTTACCGCAACTATAAACGACGCACAGGTAAAGTGAGCTATCAGTATGCGAAGGATGGCGAAGAACTTACCGCTGAGCGTAAACATGTGCCGGGCCCTTACTGGCTTAAGTATCGCCAGGAATGGTTAAAGGATTTGCTGACGATTGAGCGTGATATGAACGCGCAAGGTCACTCCATTACATTAATCACAGAACCTGAGCTGCATGCCATACGTCAGCAATGGCTGAAGGATCCTAATGAACCCGACTGGTACGACACATTGCCGGGTATTTATCGTGATGTTTATGGCAAGGATCTAGACTGGGTTATAGACGATCAATCACGTTTCGACGCCAGCGATGCCGAACTTCTTGAGCAAATTGCACAAGGGTTTGATGTTGTCCCTGAAATGGTGATGAAATTAATTGAGCTCGAAGTTTCGATGGAAGGCCTTAGCCGCCGACAGGGGATCTTCGACAAACTAGGGACGATCCTCAAGCAAGACTGGGGAAGTCTTGAAGAGATAAAACAACAGCAGGAAGCTTTGCAGAAACGTAATGAGCGTGATGTTCATCAGGAAGAAGTGGCAAGCATAGAAGCTGAACTGCAGATACTGCAGCGGAGAATTGCCGAAGTCAGCGAGCCAAGCCTGCTTACCAGTGAGGAAAAAGAACGTGTTAATTAAACAGCTGGTACTGCGTAATTATCGGGTATTCAATGGAACCCATGTTATCGATCTGGCCCCTAAAAAACGACAGAACGACGATAACCCCCGCCCTATCGTTTTATTCGGTGGGTTAAACGGCGCAGGTAAAACATCAATACTTTCTGCTATCCGCCTGGCCCTTTACGGAAGGCTTGCATTTGGTTCAACTACTCAACAGCGAGAGTATGTGGAAGAGCTTAGTGCCCTGGTACACAACGGCTCAACTTTGGGTGAACAGCCCGATGAGGCCTCAGTCGAGCTTATTTTTACATACAACAAAGGTGGTCAGGAGGCTGAATTTACCGTTACCCGCACCTGGCAAAAAGGTAAGCGAGACAAACTGTCCTTACAGCAGGATGGCAAACTCATTGAAGGACTTGGCTATGATCAGTGCCAGGGTTTTTTAAATGAATTAATCCCCCACGGCATTGCCGACCTGTTTTTCTTCGATGGTGAAAAAATTGCGGAACTTGCTGAGGACGAATCGGGAAACATTCTCCGTACGGCAGTGCGTCGCCTGCTGGGTCTGGATCTAATTGAGAAGCTCCGGAACGATTTAACGATTTTCGTTAAGCGCCAACAATCTGGTCAACTGGCTGAATCTCAACAGCAAAAGTTGCTCGAACTTGAGAAACAGATTAAAGAATTTTCCTTCAAGACAGAGCAAATACTTGAAAAGGCTGATTTCGTTAAATTGCGTATTGACCTGATCTCCAAAGAAATCGTGCAGAACGAGACCCTATTAAATGCACAAGGGGGTGCTTTTGCTCAAACAAAAACCCAGGAGAAACAGAAGGTCGAGACGCTTTTAAAAGAAAAAGAACGCCTGGAAAAAGCGCTTCGCCATGAGTGTGATAGTTCACTACCGTATGCTTTAGCTCCAAAAACTCTGGGCCTTTTGTTAAAACAGATTAGTGCTGAGACGCAAATAAAACAGGCAAATAGCTTCGAGAAGGAATTGAATCAATTCCTTACGCAACTCAAAAGCGACATATCCTTCCGTTCAGGAAGCACAGGTAAAATTGCTGCTGAGGCTATAGAAGATAACCTTAAAACATATCTTGCTGATAAACCAAAAGGTGAATTGCTGTTTGACATATCTGAACGTGAAGCAGGGATGATTCAGCAGGCCATCGAACAGGATAGTAAGAAAGCCTGGCAACGCTTCGATCTTTATCGTAACCAGCTGGCAGAAGTAGAAGAACAGTTAGAGCAAGCTGCAGCAAACATCGCCCGAGCGCCGGAAGATGATCAGCTGATGGATATTTTTGAAAGACTCCGAGAGCTAGATCGTCAACGTGAAGCTAAGCGGCAGGAGTATCGCTCATTGCTTGAAGAAGCAAAAAGTACCAAACAACAGCAACTTGAATGCGCTCGCCTGGTTCAAAAGACTCACGACGCAGCGCGCAACCAGCATAGCTTTAATAGTGCGTTCAATAATGCGCAAGAGACGATCAGCTTGCTTGATCGCTACAGTGAATTATTAACTCAGGCGCGAGTAAAAACCCTTTCTGCTAACTTCGAAATTGCTTACCGCAAGTTAGCCAGAAAAGAAGATTTGCAGCTGAATGCGCATATCAACCCAGAAACCTTTGATGTTGAACTGGTGGATGAGAACAACAAAGTTATAAACCGTAAATTACTCTCTGCAGGAGAGAAGCAAATTTACGCGATAGCGATTCTTGAAGCTCTTGCGAAGACATCCGGACGAGATTTGCCTGTAATAATTGATACTCCACTGGGGCGTTTAGACTCTCAACATAGAGATAAACTAATTAATCATTACTTCCCTTATGCAAGCCACCAAGTTGTGTTGCTTTCGACGGATACAGAAGTGGATGAAAGATATTTTGTTGATCAGCTTAGAGATGATATTTCTCATGCATATGAGATCGTGTTTAATGCTCGGACAAAGTCATCTGCACTTAAACCAGGATACTTCTGGGAATTAACTAAGGAGGTGATTTAATGCTCCCGAATAGAATGCAACTTAGTCGACAAACGGAAGAACAACTCAAGAGACTAAAAAGTTATACTGGAATAACACCTAATGTAGCGGCTCGTTTAGCTTTTTTCCGCTCAGTCGAAGGTGATTTTCGTTTCCTTGCAGATAGAGACAATCGAAAACTTGATGGTGCCTTAATCTTAGATAAGATAACTTGGCTAGGTGAAACACTTCAGACTACGGAACTTATATTGAAAATGATTTATCCAGAAATAGATGAAAAAAATTTCGTCAGAGCATGGGCTGCTCATGTTGAAGATGGAATATCTAGTTTAAGAAACTACCGTAGTCTCTTAGAATTAGCATTAAATATATAAATACATTCACAGCAGAGGTGAACTAACATTCACCTCTATCAGTAATTAATCACAACTCATTTAATAACATCCAAAAAGCATAATCATTAAGCTTAATGATGTCTTTTTTACCATCTACATACAAACAATGATGAGTCTCAAGAGTATTAATGCTTCCCATCAAAGAATCCTGACTAATTTTATCGCCAACATTAAATATTGCTTTAATATCTTGATTCTTAATTTTTGAAACCTTATGTACAAACCACGTTAATATATAATTAGAATAGTCATTATCTCCCGTTTGGAAATGAGTTATATCTTGAGTCGAGAGAATCATACCAACTCCGTACTCTCTACCCTCTTTAAGAATTTTACGAAGACTATCATAATTTTCTGACATGAAATTATCAGCCTCATCAACTAAAATCATTTTTGATAATCGTCGAAAATTTTCTTTAACTTGTGGTTTAGGGCTTTTCTGCATCTGAGAATAAAATTGATCTAAAGTTAGGGCTACGACTAAACTTTGAATCTGAGAAGGGTATTGAGCAAGCTCAATAATAGTCACATTTGATATAAAATCGAAAAGTGATAAACATTTGGTTGCATCAGGCTCAAACACTTCAAGATCGGCCAAAGTTTCCAAAGCAGCATAAAGAGAATCTTGTTCAGGATCTTTTTCTAAATACAGTGCCCATATATCATATAAAGTAGGTGGTAGATTAGACCATGTCGACTGATCAGCTTTATTAACACCTCTCATTTCGTATGCTTCGGCGATAACTTTACGTAATTTAAGTTGTTGCTTAACACCCAGATTAAAGGCTTTGCCAAGAGTCTCTGAAAAAACACGTGCCGTATGTACTGGTAACAAAGGAATTTCACCATATAAACTCAGTGGATTATACGGCAAACGATAAGGTTTGTACTTTCTACCCTTATTAATATTAACAAATTCATCATCTATATAATCTGATTTATAATCAAATATAAGGATTGATAATTGACAGTTACCTACATCATTATTTGTTAGCTGCGTGATTAAGGACTTCGTGAACTGGGTTTTCCCAGTTCCCATTGTACCGATGATACCAGTATTAGTATTCATGGTAGATAACGTATTTTCTATTTCCCATAAAACATTTTTACCACTTTGAATGTCTTTACCTAGCTTTATAATTATAGATTTATTTATTTCATGCTCTTCATTTTTGGGTAAGTCAGATGCTAAAAATTGGGAATAATAAATATTACTACTTGTATTTAGCGATATATTAT
>NZ_JBLKCH010000005.1:0-341887 GCF_047531125.1 Enterobacter sp. HK-058-C-ECC | reverse complement strand
GTGCAACGCGGCTTTCGCTCACCGTTGCGAGGTGGCGTATATTACGCTTTCCTCTTTCAGAGTCAACCCGTTATTTCAGGATTTTTTCTCTTCAACCGACTGCGTTGTCTGTGAAGTGATTCACATCCGCCGTGTCGATGGAGGCGCATTATAGGGAGTTCCCGAACGACCGCAACCGAAAAGTTGCAAAAAAATGACTGACTGCTGCATTCCCCAGCAAAACCCCGCCTTATACCCTTTTATGCACAAAGTTATCCACAATCATGCACAGATCCGGACGCGATCCAACGAATTGAGCGGGAAGATCAACTATACTAGCGGCAAATACTCTCCTCTGTGCAGGCCGCTTCATGACCACACAACGCCTCACCCGTGACTGGCGTCTCCCTACCGCTGGGTTGATGCTGCTGGCAATTCTCTTTGCCGGTTTTACCCTGCATACGCACTGGAACGCCTTTATCCAGTGGTGTCTTGCCACGCAAATTACCCTGCACCGTTATCTGGTGATGTACCTGCTGCAGCTGAATAACCACCAGTACAGCGGTGGGTTATGGCTGTTAACGGGGGCTTTCCTTTATGGTGTCCTTCACGCCATCGGACCCGGGCACGGAAAATTCATTGTGACGACCTATCTGACCACCAATAAGGAAAGCGAGCTAGCCGCCCGGATCGTCCCCTTCCTGGGTAGCCTGATGCAGGGCGTTAGCGCCATTCTGTTTGTCTTTATTCTGGCGGTGGGGTTCAACCTCGCCTCAGGGGATATCAGTACCAGCCGCTGGTACGTGGAGAAGATCAGCGCAGTGCTTATTGGCGCATTCGGCGCATTTGTCATTTACCAGGCGCTGAAGAGCCTGCGCCCGCGCAGGATGTCTGTCTCTGCCATTAAGCCGCTTCATCAGCACGACGAACACTGTGGCTGCGGCCATCACGGCGTAGGCACGGACCTGACGCAGGGCGACTGGAAAACCCGTCTGGGCGTGATTCTGGCAATTGGGGCACGTCCGTGCAGCGGCGCGATCATGATTCTGATGTTTTCGAACGCGCTGGGCATTGTTACCTGGGGAGTGGCCGCCGTCATGACCATGTCTCTGGGAACCGCGCTCTCTATTGTGGGGCTTTCCCTGGCTGTCCGGTACGCCCGCGAACGTACGGTGACCTGGTTCGGAGAAAGCGCCTCATTAAGCTGGCTGGTGCCGGCAGTCAAAATAGCCGGAGGGATAGTCCTGATCCTGTTCGCGACGGTGCTGTTCCTGACGGTGATCCCCATCAGTGCCAATGGCGACTACATCGCCGCCGGATGCTAATAAAAGAAAACCCGCCGTTGGCGGGTTTCTTTATTACTCGTTGATGCGTGGATGCTGATCCACCAGTCGGGAGCGTTTTTTCTGCAGCTCTTCAATCTCGGCGTCAATATCCTCAATCTTCTGCTCTACATTATCGTAGTGCTCGCGCAGGATCTCTTTCGCTTCCTGAATATCCGATGCCGCAGGCGTGGCGCCTTTCAGAGGACGATTCGCCGTCTCCTTCATGGTAATACCGGTAATCAAACCAATCACCGCGATCACCATCAGGTAATAAGCCGGCATCATCAGGTTCTGCGTGCTCTCCACCAACGAGGCGGCAAGCGTCGGGGTCAGACCGGCAATCAGTACCGAGATGTTAAAGGCCGCGGCCAGCGCGCTATAGCGAATGTGGGTCGGGAACATCGCGGGTAGCGTTGAGGCCATCACCCCGATAAAGCAGTTAAGGATCACCGCCAGCATCAGCAGACCGGCAAAAATCAGCCCCAGCACATCGCTGTTAATCAGAATAAATGCCGGGATTGCCAGCGCAAACAGCGCAACGCTTCCCAGAATAATGAACGGTCGACGGCCAAAACGGTCACTCAACAGGCCCATAATCGGCTGCACAAACAGCATACCGACCATGATGGCGATAATAATCAGCACACCGTGATCTTCCGAGTAGTGCAGGTTATGCGACAGATAGCTCGGCATGTAGGTCAGCAGCATGTAGTAGGTCACGTTGGTCGAAATCACCAGACCAATACAGGTCAGCAGGCTGCGCCAGTGCTTAGTGGCAATCTCTTTGAACGATACCTTCGGACCATCCTGCAGCCCTTCACGGTCACCCTGTTCCAGCTTATCGACGTGCTGCTGGAACGCAGGCGTCTCTTCAAGCGCATGACGCAGGTAGAGACCAATGATCCCCAGCGGCAGTGCCAGGAAGAACGGGATACGCCAGCCCCAGTCGAGGAAGTTCGCTTCCCCCACTACGGTTGAAATCAGCACCACCACGCCCGCGCCCAGAACGAACCCGGCAATGGAGCCGAAGTCCAGCCAGCTTCCCATAAAGCCGCGCTTACGGTCGGGGGAATACTCGGCAACAAAGATCGAGGCGCCGGTATATTCACCGCCCACGGAGAAGCCCTGTGCCATCTTACAGATCAGCAGCAGAATCGGGGCCCAAATGCCGATGGTGGCGTAAGACGGGATAAGACCGATACAGAATGTACTGATCGACATAATGACGATGGTGATAGCCAGGATCTTCTGACGACCATATTTATCACCGAGCATACCGAAGAACAGACCACCCAGCGGGCGAATCAGGAAGGGGACGGAGAACGTACCCAGTGCGGCAATCATCTGCAGGCTGGGATCGGCCCCGGGGAAAAACACTTTACCTAACGCATAGGCCACAAAGCCGTAGACACCAAAATCGAACCATTCCATCGCATTACCGAGCGAGGCTGCGGTAATCGCTTTACGCAGTTTTGCGTCATCAATAATGGTGACGTCGCGAAGCGTGATGGGTTTAATCTTTTTCCTTCTCAGCATAGCTATCCTCGTTGACTCGGCCCAGTCTGTTTCACAGTCCAGTTTACGTTCTGTGAACCATGGGATCCGCTCCATGCGAATCGCCTTATTCAAGCGTAGCAGGTTTACTTACATTGACGTTTTACGTCGATACAACCGAACCTGTTGACGCCTGCCTGGGCAGTTAATGACCTTTTTACCCTACCAGCGTTTATATTTGTGATCAACTTCACACATATTTCAGCGTCAGGTCAACTCGTTCCCGGATTTGTCAATGAGTGCAAATAAGCACTTTCTCATCCCCGCCTTTAGAGCCCCTTCACACACATCATGAGTTCTTTCTCAACAAAAAAAACAAACCACGTTTTCCCACATCCAATTTACATAAATTTTCATCATCAGGAAGCCATCGATGTTTTTACATTGAATATGTGACAAAGATAACTAAAACGATGTTTTATTTTCATTGAATCAATATTCCATTGATCGCATGATAAATCCGAATACAACGTTTCATGTGTTTTCCAATGAGGTTAATCGAGAGCACGCATTTATTTTCCTTGCAGGGTTATCGAGAAATACCCCTCAAGCAAAAACGCCAATCAATTGAATTTATTGACTAATTTTTAGCACCGATCGCCCGTCAGGCGGGGTCAGATGTGAGGATTGTCTATGAAGATTAAAGCCACGATAGAACGCATACCCGGCGGTATGATGCTGGTTCCGCTGGTACTGGGCGCCATCCTGAATACCCTTGCCCCTGATACCGGGGCTTATTTTGGCGGTTTCACAAAAGGCATGATAACGGGCACGGTTCCGATTCTTGCCGTCTGGTTTTTTTGTATCGGTGCATCCATTAATTTGCGGGCGACGGGTACCGTATTACGGAAATCCGGTACGCTGGTAATAACCAAAATAGCGGTAGCCTGGGCAGTAGCGATGATATGCGCGATGTTCA
The DNA here is from genome assembly GCF_047531125.1 of Enterobacter sp. HK-058-C-ECC. NCBI lineage: Bacteria > Pseudomonadati > Pseudomonadota > Gammaproteobacteria > Enterobacterales > Enterobacteriaceae > Enterobacter > Enterobacter sp. HK-058-C-ECC. Next base: position 338,110 of record NZ_JBLKCH010000005.1, on the reverse strand, counting down.
TCCCGGAGACTGGAATTCAGACCGGGTTCTTCGCGGGATTATCGGTCCTGGCGATTGTCTCGGCGATGGATATGACTAACGGCGGATTGTACGCCAGCCTGATGAATCAGTACGGGACAAAAGAAGAGTCCGGCGCATTTGTGTTGATGTCTCTGGAGTCTGGCCCGCTGATGACGATGCTGATCCTGGGGTCTGCTGGCCTCGCCTCTTTTGAACCCCACCACTTTGTCGGCGCAATCCTGCCCTTCCTGATCGGCTTTGCCCTTGGCAATCTCGATCACGATCTGCGTGATTTCTTCAGCAAAGCCACGCCGGTGCTGATCCCATTCTTCGGCTTCGCGCTGGGGAACACCATCAATCTGAAGGTTATCCTTGATACCGGCCTGCTGGGTATTGTGCTGGGTGTCGCCGTCATTATCATTACCGGTATCCCGCTAATCATTGCCGACCGCGCGATCGGCGGAGGAAACGGCACAGCGGGCGTCGCCGCCTCTTCAGCCGCAGGCGCTGCCGTCGCCAACCCGGTGATTATTGCCCAGATTAACCCGGCCTTCGAACCGGTGGCCGCTTCCGCGACGGCGCTGGTTGCGGCCAGCGTGATTGTCACCGCGATTCTGGTGCCGATCGTCACGGCGCTGTATGCGAAACGCTACGGGAATATGCAAGAGACCCAGCCTGAACCGAAACCAATTGAAATGAATCATTAACGCGCCGCACCAAACCACTCCCTCTCCCCCCGGGGAGAGGATCAGGGTGAGGGGAAGAAGGGATTCACCCAAAAATCTCTTCCACCATCCCGTCCACCAGCCGTTTTGCCGAACAGAGCCTCGGCATTCCCAGCGCGACGGTCTGCCAGTTTTGCGTCACTGACCAGCTCACCGGATGCTTATCCGCCTGACACCAGTCCCCCAGCCAGCCCAGCATGTCTTTATGATCGATCAATCCCGGCGAAGCTGGCGTTGTCAGCCACTGGTGATAAAAATGGCGGGTCGTGGGGGAGGCATTGATGCCCTGCGCCAGATAGTTAGCCGCCATGCTGCGCAGGTTATCCTTAAGCATTGCCGCCACATCTTCGTTCGCGAGACGGCATGCGTCGCCAAATGCCCCCCAGCGCAGCTCCTCCAGGACGATAAAACAGCGCCCGGCCAGCGACCAGCCATCATAATGCCCGGCCCGCCAGCGGGTAAAAATTTGCTCGCTGTGCTCACCCGCCTGCACCGTCAGGCCGCGCTGGGTCAACGCCTTTTCTTTATAGGCTGCGCGTTGGGTAAAATGAGATACGAGATCGGCGTACTGCTGCGTCAGTCCGGGGGACTGCAGGGTGCGCGGGTGAGTCTGCTGACGCAGCGCAATCAGCTTCTCTGCCATCAGCGTCAGCGCGAGATGACCCGGATCAAGCATGCTGGCCAGTTTTTCCGCCAGCCCCAGACGCAGCCCCGCATTTTCATTGAGCATCCCCGCCATCGCCCAGGGGCGTAGCCGGGTATGCGTCATGATTTCCTGCGTCAAACGCTCACGAAACTGCAGCTGCTGTGGTCCCAGGCGAGGATGACGCGCCGCGTCTCCCCCCTGCACCAGATCGACCATAAATTTTGGATTAATACACTCCAGCGTTCGCCCGGGGCCGTCCAGTAGTGGTGTTGTCATGGTTGCTCTGCCGCGAATAGGGTTTGAATATCATCGCGTAACAGTCGGGTATCTTCCTGTATCCACGTCGCAGTAGTGATGCTTTGCTTCAACAACTGGCAGAGCGCTCGGGTTGAGTGCTCATTTTGCTGACGCACTGCGAGGCTATCACGCAAGCTTTCCTGTAACCCGGTCAGGCACAACGAAAATTCTGCAAAGAACGTCGCCATTCCTGCCGTAACAGAGACATCGACCTGCGCGGACAAAGCTTTACGTATTTGTTCACAAAACTGATCAATATGTTGCTTAAATTTGTCATGTAGCTGCGCAATGTCGATAACATACCGCGTGCGCGTTTCCACATACTCGTCCCAGCCCCAGCCTGGATTATTGAGCCAACGAGAGACCGTTTCACGCATGCTGCTCCCGCCTGAGGGAGGGACGGCCTGGCTGTCGTCCTGCGCAATCGCATCGTTGAACAGCGCCCGCGTATTGAAGTTAAGCTGGCTTGCCTGAAACGCCGGGAAGCTGATCCGCGCCCGAAAACCCGCATGGCTCAGATGCTCTTTAATACGCGTTTCGATGGGACGCATGGCTTCGTTCAGAGAGCGCGCCAGCGTGGACTCCAGCTGATCGAAGCGTAACGCCAGCTCCCGGCCGATCTTCGTCTGGGCATCCAGCATCACCTGCTCGCAGGAGGCGCGTAATTTACTCAGCGCAATCTGCGCCTGCCCTTCATCGTCCAGAACCAGCTGCTTCAGCACCTCACCGCGAAGGTTATGCCGTTCGGTGCCTGGCAAATCAAGAATCGGGTGCGTGCTGAACACCAGGTCAATTTCATGGTGTAGCGCGGTTTTTTGGGACCCGATAAAGTCCGCGGTAGCGCTCAGCGCTTCCTCAACCTCGTGTTTCACCTCATCGCTCACCACGCACTGACGCGTCTGCAAAAGCGCCATGTCCTCTTCCAGACGTGCGATATTCAACTCCAGCGCCTCAAAGGCCACCGTCAGCCCCTGATAGCGGAAATCGAGATACTCGCGGGCATTTTGCGCGTAGTTGAGCAGCTTATGCGAGGCTGAACGCAGCGCGTATAGCGAGGCATTGGCATAGGCTGCGTAAATCAGCTTACGTATCGGTTGCTCGAAGAGCGAATCTTCCCAGAGCAAATCGGCAGAATGTCGGATATGGTCGATATCGTCCAGGTCCGCCGTACGCCAGCGACGTCCGAGTGCCGCTTCGGCAAAATCCTGCACCCAGGGTTGCTCCTGATGATCCGGCAGTTGCCCGTGCGTACTCAACTCGTAGCGCGCGCGGTTCGCCAGATACGCCCACATGGACGACACGGGGTAAATCTGGCCCGGAGAAATATTGCCTTTCATTAAGGTGCCGGAGATCATCGCCCGGATTTGTTCTTCATCGTCGCTATTGCGATCTTTCTGATCGAATTTATTAACCAGCGCATACAGCGGCACCGATTTTCCCGCCGCGGAAATGGCCTGGCGGACTTCTTCATCAGAGATGGATTTAAGCTGGGTATAATCCATCACGGCCAGCACCGCCGATGCGCGAGAGAGTTGCTCGCTGAGCATTTTTTGCAGATGCGGCTGTCCGGCCTCGTTCGGCCCGGGCGTGTCGAGCAGCGTCAACTGCCCGAGGTGGGCATCCAGGCCCGCAAGATGCACGAACTCCACTTCAATGACCGGGATATGTTCGATAGCCGCATATTCCGAGAACGGAAACGCCACGCCCAGCGCCTGGGAAAGTCTCACCAGGTCATTGAGGCTTTTCAGACAATGAAAGATCGGCTGCGCGCCCAGATGATGCTTCTCAAACGCTTCCCCTTTTTCAATGCGCTCCAGCAGCGTATTCATGTCTTTATCAATTTCCAGACGCTGGGCCAGCTTCCCGCGATCGTAATCGCATAGCTGTTTCTGAAGCAGTTGGATCAATTCATCAATCGGGGAGGCATGAGAGAAATGCAGCACCGGCTCCTTCTGGCCCGGCGTGTGGCGGATCAGCGTCGGCAGCGCCGTCATCGGACGATTGCGGTTCGGCAGCACTTCGGTACCCACAATCGCATTAATGGTGGTCGATTTTCCCGCTTTCATGGTGCCCACAATGGCCAGGACCATTTCCAGCCGGGTTATTTTCCGTAATTCATTATTCAGCATCGCCTGCTGCGCGTCGACGCCGCGCGCGCTAAAATGCAAAGGTAAAACGTTGTTCGTTTCGCCTGTAATAGCAGCCGCAGTGCTCTCCAGCATTGCAGTCGGCATTGATTTCAACGTATCAAGATTTTGCAGGGCAAGCTGTAACAAACGCTCCGCTTCCTGGCTTAATTCAAAAATGGTCTGTGTGTGCATGATAAAAGCCTTTCCTTAACGCAAATTTATTACTTTTATTAAGCCACTTGTTTTAATTATGTCGTTCAGGCTTATATGATCACGTGTGGAAAACATGTTCGCCGAAATATAACTGATTGAAGATAATCAGAAATAATTCACTATCCTTGCATGGCGTGTATAGCTTCTCTCCTGGCCCGTTAGCCAAAAGAAAAAAGCGTAGCCCATTTTTAAGAAACTTCAGGATATATCATCATTATTTATCCACCTAAAAAGAGAGGTAATGCGCCACTGCCATAAGATATGTAGGGCAGTGAAGTCCGGCGATAAATAACAATGTGTCGCTTCACCTTATCCGAAATGGCAGAGCGTAGCAATTTGCTGCAATAAAATATTCGATATATTTATCGTCATTTCTTCCCACCGTGTTAATGGGCATAAGCATCGCTTAACTGACTGACAGAACGTGTCACTCCCGATACGCTTTTTGCCTTTTTTAATTCACAATATCACCGACAACGGTGTGGATTTGCGCTATACTTGCCGCCTTTTTCGGCACCCTGCCGTCATTTTGCTGGCACTTTCCAGCGCGTTTACACTTTTGAGGATACCGATATGTCACTTCCACACTGCCCAAAATGCAATTCTGAATACACCTATGAAGATAATGGCATGTTCATCTGCCCGGAATGCGCTCATGAATGGAATGATGCCGAGCCGGCTCAGGATGCTGATGCGCTCATCGTGAAAGATGCGAACGGCAATCTGCTGGCAGACGGTGACAGCGTTACCGTCGTTAAGGACCTGAAGGTGAAAGGCAGTTCTTCCATGCTGAAAATCGGCACCAAAGTGAAGAATATCCGTCTGGTTGAAGGCGATCATAATATCGACTGCAAAATTGACGGCTTCGGTCCGATGAAACTGAAATCTGAGTTCGTGAAAAAGAACTGATTTACCCGCCCGGTGGCGCTTCGCTTGCCGGGCTTTCGGGAACTACACTTAATGGGCTTTTCTTACGTGAGGTAAAGATTATGCCGTTAAGTCCCTACATCTCTTTCGCCGGCAACTGCGCTGAGGCCACTGCCTTCTACCAGCAAGCCGTCGGCGCAGAGCTTCTCTATAAAATTACCTTCGGCGAAATGCCAAAAAGCGATAACAGCGATGAAGGCTGTCCGTCCGGTATGCAATTTCCGGATTCGGCTATCGCCCACTCCAACGTCCGCATTGCGGGCAGCGATATCATGATGAGCGACGGGTTGCCGCCCGGCAGTAACGCGCAGTACGCGGGCTTTACGCTGGTGCTCGACACCCAGGACGTCGATGAAGGCAAGCGCTGGTTCGACAACCTTGCCGATGGCGGGAATATCGAAATGGCCTGGCAGGAGACCTTCTGGGCGCACGGTTTCGGTAAAGTCACCGACAAATACGGCGTGCCGTGGATGATTAACGTCGTCAAGCAACAAACGTCGTAGGCAGGACACGCGCAGCGCATCCGCCCACAGCGCCGGTGGCGCTGCGCTGACCGGGCCTACGATGATTGTCATCAAACTCCGCTCAACTCTTCAAACTCCCGCAACCTGCACTTAACCCAAATGTCACATTGATGCGCCAGCATGAGGCCACATTTATCGTGAGGCCCAGCACATGCAAACTGTCATCCGCGTCGAGAAACTGAGCAAGACCTTCAATCACAACAAGGCTCTGCATGCCGTTGATCTGACCGTCCGGCAGGGCGATATGGTGGCGCTTCTCGGGCCTTCCGGCTCGGGTAAATCCACCCTTCTGCGCCATTTGAGCGGGCTTATCACCGGCGATAAAACGCCGGAAAGCCACGTCGAGCTGCTGGGTAATACCGTGCAGCGCGCGGGGCGTCTGGCGAGCGATATCCGCAAGAGCCGTGCCCAGACGGGCTACATCTTCCAGCAGTTCAACCTGGTAAACCGCCTGACGGTGCTGGAGAACGTGCTGATTGGCGCGCTCGGCAGCACCCCGTTCTGGCGCACCTGTCTGCGCTGGTTCACCCCTTCCCAGAAGCAGGAAGCCTTACAGGCGCTGACCCGCGTCGGGATGGCGCACTTCGCCCACCAGCGCGTCTCCACCCTGTCCGGTGGACAACAGCAGCGCGTGGCGATTGCGCGCGCGCTGATGCAGAAAGCGCAAATCATTCTCGCTGACGAACCCATTGCCTCGCTGGACCCGGAGTCCGCCCGCATCGTGATGGAAACCCTGCGCGACATTAACCAGAACGACGGCATTACCGTGGTGGTCACGCTGCATCAGGTGGATTACGCCCTGCGCTATTGCGAACGCATCGTCGCCCTGCGTCAGGGACACGTGTTCTTTGATGGCGCGAGCCATCAGTTTGATAACGAACGTTTTGACCATCTCTACCGCAGCATTAACCGCGTCGAAGAGAACGCGCAGGCTGCTTAATTAAACCCGATCCGAGGAAAGTACATGAGCTACAAAGCCGTTGCCGCGCTGGCCTTTACCAGCATGTTCAGCCTCAGCACCCTGTTAAGCCCGGCGTATGCACAAGAGCAGGAAAAAGCGCTGAACTTCGGCATTATTTCGACGGAATCACAGCAAAACCTGAAACCTCAGTGGGAACCGTTCCTGAAAGATATGGAAACCAAACTGGGGATCAAAGTGAACGCCTTCTTCGCCCCGGACTATGCAGGCATCATCCAGGGGATGCGCTTTAATAAAGTAGACATCGCCTGGTACGGCAACCTCTCCGCCATGGAAGCGGTGGACCGCGCGAACGGCCAGGTCTTTGCCCAGACCGTCGCGGCAGATGGCTCCCCGGGCTACTGGAGCGTGCTGATCGTCAACAAAGACAGCCCGATCAACAACCTCAATGACATGCTCGCCAAACGCAAAGAGCTGACCTTCGGCAACGGCGATCCGAACTCTACCTCCGGCTACCTTGTCCCTGGCTACTACGTCTTCGCCAAAAACAACGCCTCTGCCAGCGACTTCAAGCGCACGGTAAACGCCAGCCATGAAACCAACGCTCTGGCCGTGGCCAACAAGCAGGTGGATGTTGCCACCAACAACACCGAGAACCTCGACAAGCTGAAGACCTCCGCCCCGGACAAGCTGAAAGAGATTAAGGTTATCTGGAAATCCCCGCTGATCCCCGGCGACCCGATCGTGTGGCGTAAAAACCTGTCCGAAAGCACCAAGGACAAGGTGTACGACTTCTTTATGACCTATGGCAAAACGCCGGAAGAGAAAGCGGTCCTCGAACGTCTGGGCTGGGCGCCGTTCCGCCCGTCAAGCGACCTGCAGTTGGTCCCGATTCGCCAGTTGGCGCTGTTTAAAGAGATGCAGGGCGTGAAGGACAACAAAGGCCTGAAGGACGAGGAGAAGACCAGCAAAGTGGCCGCGATTCAGGCCCAGCTTGAAGACCTCGACCGCCTGACCGCCGCGCTCGGCGCGATGACCAGCGTGAATAAAGCGGTGCAGTAACGCTTTTCGCCCGGTGGCGCTGCGCTTACCGGGCCTACATTTTGGATCGTAGGCCGGATAAGCGTAGCGCCATCCGGCACACAAAGCCCCACGGAGCCAACATGCAAACCATCACACTCCCACCGCCAAAGCGCAGCTGGTTCTCGCTCATAAGCTGGGCCATCCTGCTGGCGGTGCTGGTTATCTCCTGGAAGGGCGCGGAAATGGATCCGCTGCTGCTCTTCAAAGACGCGGGCAACATGGCGACCTTCGCCGCCGACTTCTTCCCGCCGGACTTCAGCCAGTGGCAGGACTACCTCAGCGAAATGGCGGTCACCCTGCAAATCGCCGTCTGGGGCACCGCGCTGGCCGTTATTCTCTCTGTTCCGTTTGGCCTGATGAGCGCCGAAAACATCGTGCCGTGGTGGGTATACCAGCCCATGCGCCGCCTGATGGACGCCTGTCGAGCAATCAACGAAATGGTCTTTGCGATGCTATTCGTGGTCGCCGTCGGCCTGGGTCCGTTTGCGGGCGTCATGGCGCTGTTCATCCACACCACCGGCGTGCTCTCCAAGCTGCTCTCCGAGGCGGTCGAAGCCATCGAGCCCGGTCCGGTGGAAGGCATTCGCGCCACCGGCGCCAACAAAATCGAAGAGATCCTCTACGGCGTTCTGCCACAGGTGATGCCGCTGCTGATCTCCTACTCCCTGTACCGCTTTGAGTCCAACGTCCGCTCCGCCACCGTCGTCGGCATGGTCGGCGCAGGCGGGATTGGCGTCACCCTGTGGGAAGCGATTCGCGGTTTCCAGTTCCAGCAAACCTGCGCCCTGATGGTGCTCATCATCGTCACCGTCAGCCTGCTGGATTTCCTCTCTCAACGTTTGCGTAAGCACTTCATCTGAGAAGCGAGGCTTTGTTTTCTATGCACTTATCCAGACATCCGACCAGTTACCCCACCCGCTGGCAAGAGATTGCGGCGAAGCTCGAAGTGGAGCTGCGCACGCACTACCGCTGCGGAGACTACCTTCCTGCCGAGCAGCAGCTTGCCGACCGCTATGAAGTGAACCGACACACCCTGCGCCGCGCCATTGACCAGCTGGTCGAGCGCGGCTGGGTCCAGCGTCGTCAGGGCGTGGGCGTGCTGGTGCTGATGCGCCCGTTCGACTACCCGCTTAACGCCCAGGCGCGCTTTAGCCAGAACCTGCTGGATCAGGGCAGCCACCCGACCAGCGAAAAGCTGCTCTCGGTATTACGCCCGGCCTCCAGCCACGTGGCGGACGCGCTGGGTATTCAGGAGGGCGACAACGTCATCCACCTGCGCACGCTGCGCCGGGTCAACGGCGTCGCGGTGTGCCAGATAGACCACTACTTCGCGGATCTCACCCTCTGGCCAGTGCTGCAGAATTTCTCCAGCGGTTCGCTACATGATTTTCTTCAGAATGCGACAGGCATTGCGCTGAAACGCACCCAGACGCGCATCAGCGCCCGCCGCGCGCAGGCGAAAGAAAGCAAAGTGCTCGAAATCCCCAATATGGCCCCGCTGCTCTGCGTGCGCACCCTCAACCACCGTGACGGCGAGATCGACGCGACGGAATATTCCGTCAGCCTGACCCGCGCCGACATGATCGAATTCACCATGGAGCACTGAATGCACTTCGACACCGCCACCCGACAGCGCTGGATGCGCGTGCTGGCCCACAGCCAGCCTGCTGCGCTGTCTGCCCGCATGAACGCCCTTAGCCTGGCCCCCGGGTACGACATCCTCCGCGCGCCGGAGATCGGCCTTGTGCAGATCCAGGCGCGCATGGGCGGCACCGGCGAGCGCTTTTTCGCCGGGGATGCCACCCTCACCCGCGCAGCGATCCGCCTGCACAGCGGCACGCTGGGCTACAGCTACGTGCTGGGGCGTGATAAAGCCCACGCCGAGCGCTGCGCGGTCATCGACGCGCTTTTACAGGAACCACCGCATTTCCAGACGCTGATGGAAACCCTTATTTCCCCGCTGGAGGCCGACCGCGCCGCTCGTCTTGCCGCGCGTCAGGCCGAAGTGAATACCAGCCGGGTCGACTTCTTTACGCTCGTTCGCGGAGACAACGCATGACGCTTCAACCTGCTTTTACCCTGGCCGTCCAGGATGCCCAACACAGTTTTCGTCGCCTGCTGAAGGCCATGAGCGAGCCGGGCGTGATTGTCTCGCTGCACCAGCTCTCCCAGGGCTGGCTGCCGCTGAACCTGGCGACAACCAGCGTGCTGCTAACCCTGGCCGACAACGATACCCCGGTGTGGCTTTCGGGCGCGCTGTCGAACGATATCGCCAGCCAGAACCTGCGTTTTCACACCGGCGCTCCGCTGGTCGATCAGCCCCGGCAGGCGATCTTTGCCGTGGCCGACGAACAAATCAGCCATGAACAGCTGAATGCCCTGAGCGAAGGCACCGCAATCGCGCCGGAGACCAGCGCCACGCTGATTTTGCAGGTTGCCAGCCTGAGCGGCGGCCGCATGCTGCGCCTGACGGGCGCAGGCATCGCCGACGAGCGCATGGTCGCGCCGCAGCTGCCAGAGTGCATCATTCACGAGCTGACCGAGCGCCCGCACCCGTTCCCGCTGGGCATTGACCTGATCCTGACCTGCGGCGAGCGCCTGCTGGCCATCCCGCGGACCACCCACGTGGAGGTGTGCTGATGTACGTTGCCGTCAAAGGGGGCGAGAAGGCCATCGCCGCCGCCCATGCGCTGCAGGCGCACAGACGACGGGGCGATGAACAGCTCCCCGAGCTGAGCGTCGCCCAAATCGAGCAGCAGCTAAACCTCGCCGTAGACCGGGTAATGACCGAGGGCGGCATCGCCGACCGAGAACTGGCGGCGCTGGCCCTGAAGCAGGCCAGCGGTGATAACGTGGAAGCGATCTTCCTGCTGCGCGCCTACCGCACCACGCTGGCGAAACTGGCGGTCAGCGAGCCGGTGAACACGGCGGAGATGCGCCTGGAGCGCCGCATTTCTGCCGTTTATAAAGACATCCCCGGCGGCCAGCTGCTTGGCCCTACCTGTGACTACACCCACCGCCTTCTGGATTTTACCCTGCTGGCGAACGGCGAGACGTCGCCACTCAGCACCTCTGACGCCGAACAGGAACCGTCCCCGCACGTCTTCAGCCTGCTGGCGAAACAAAGCCTGGCGAAGACGGAGGAAGATTCAGGCGCGCAGCCGGATGACATCACCCGCACGCCGCCGGTCTACCCCTGTTCACGCTCGTCCCGCCTGCAGCAGCTGATACGCGGCGACGAAGGCTATCTGCTGGCGCTGGCCTACTCCACCCAGCGCGGCTACGGGCGTAACCATCCGTTTGCCGCCGAAATTCGCAGCGGCTACATCGACGTTGAAATCGTGCCGGAAGAGCTGGGTTTTGCGGTGAACGTCGGAGAACTGCTGATGACCGAATGCGAAATGGTGAACGGTTTTGTCGCGCCCGAAAATGAAGACCCGCACTTTACCCGCGGCTACGGGCTGGTGTTTGGCCTTGGCGAGCGCAAGGCGATGGCCATGGCGCTGGTCGACCGCGCCCTGCAGGCGCCGGACTACGGCGAACACATCGCGGGCCCGGCGCAGGACGAAGAGTTCGTCCTGGCCCACGCGGATAACGTCGAGGCCGCGGGCTTCGTCTCGCACCTCAAGCTGCCGCACTACGTCGATTTCCAGGCCGAACTGGAACTGCTGAAACGCCTGCAACGGGAGCGCAAACATGGCTAACTTAAGCGGCTACAACTTTGCCTATCTGGATGAGCAAACCAAACGCATGATCCGCCGAGCGATACTTAAAGCGGTGGCGATCCCGGGCTATCAGGTGCCGTTCGGTGGCCGCGAAATGCCGATGCCCTACGGCTGGGGTACCGGCGGTATTCAGCTCACCGCCAGCGTGATCGGTGAAGCAGACGTGCTGAAAGTGATCGACCAGGGCGCCGACGACACTACCAACGCCGTGTCGATCCGCAACTTCTTCCAGCGGGTAACGGGCGTCGCGACCACGGAAAAAACCGAAGACGCGACGCTGATCCAGACCCGCCACCGCATTCCGGAAACCCCGCTGGCTGAAGATCAGATTTTGATTTTCCAGGTGCCGATCCCGGAGCCGCTGCGCTTTATCGAGCCGCGTGAAACCGAAACCCGCACCATGCACGCCCTGGAAGAGTACGGGGTCATGCAGGTGAAGCTGTATGAGGATATCGCCCGCTTCGGCCATATCGCCACCACCTACGCCTACCCGGTGAAGGTCAACGGGCGCTACGTCATGGACCCGTCGCCGATCCCGAAATTTGATAACCCGAAGATGGACATGATGCCCGCCCTGCAGCTGTTCGGTGCCGGACGTGAAAAACGCATCTACGCCGTCCCGCCCTACACGCGTGTCGAAAGCCTGGATTTCGACGATCACCCGTTTACGGTGCAGGAGTGGGACGAACCGTGCGCCATCTGCGGTTCCAAACACAGCTATCTGGATGAAGTGGTGCTGGATGACACGGGCAAACGGATGTTTGTCTGCTCCGACACCGATTTTTGCCGCCAACAGAGCGAGGCGAACGGCCAATGAAACCGCTGCTTTCGGTTAACAACCTGACCCACCTGTATGCGCCGGGCAAAGGCTTTAGCGACGTGTCGTTCGAGCTGTGGCCGGGTGAAGTGCTGGGGATTGTCGGCGAGTCCGGCTCAGGCAAAACCACCCTGCTGAAGTCCATCTCCGCGCGCCTGACGCCGCAGAACGGCGACATTTTGTATGAGGGCGCCTCGCTCTACGGCATGAGCGAGGCCGAGCGCCGCCGCCTGCTGCGCACCGAGTGGGGCGTGGTGCACCAGCACCCGATGGACGGCCTACGCCGTCAGGTCTCGGCGGGGGGAAATATCGGCGAACGCCTGATGGCCACCGGCGCGCGCCACTACGGCAACATCCGCGCTACGGCGCAACACTGGCTGGAAGAAGTGGAAATCCCCGCCTCGCGCATCGACGACCTGCCCACCACCTTCTCCGGCGGTATGCAGCAGCGCCTGCAGATCGCCCGCAACCTGGTCACGCACCCGAAGCTGGTATTTATGGATGAACCCACCGGCGGGCTGGACGTCTCGGTGCAGGCGCGCCTGCTCGACCTGCTGCGCGGCCTGGTGGTAGAGCTGAACCTGGCAGTGGTGATTGTCACCCACGATCTGGGCGTTGCGCGCCTGCTGGCGGACCGCCTGCTGGTGATGAAGCAGGGTCGGGTGGTGGAAAGTGGGTTAACCGACCGTGTGCTCGACGATCCCCACCATCCCTACACCCAGCTGCTGGTGTCGTCCGTGTTGCAGAACTGAGGGTGCTGCTGCCGGGTGGCGCTGCGCTTACCCGGCCTACGAATAGCGCACCTTGTAGGCCGGGTAAGGCGTAGCCGCCACCCGGCAACACGAACACCGCACCTTGTAGGCCGGGTAAGGCGAAGCCGCCACCCGGCAAAACAAATCACGAGGCCAACATGATCCACGTACAAAACGTAAGTAAAACCTTTGTGCTCCACCAGCAAAACGGCGTGCGTCTGCCGGTTCTGCAAAATGCCTCTCTGGAGGTTAATCGCGGCGAATGCGTGGTGCTGCACGGCCACTCCGGCAGCGGAAAATCGACCCTGCTGCGCTCCCTCTACGCCAACTATTTGCCCGACGAAGGCCATATCCATATTCGCCACGGTGATGAATGGGTCGACCTGGTACAGGCTCCCGCGCGGAAGGTGCTGGACGTGCGCCGCACCACGATCGGCTGGGTGAGCCAGTTTCTGCGGGTGATCCCGCGGATCTCCGCCCTGGACGTGGTGATGCAGCCGCTGCTGGATCTCGGCGTGCCGCGCGAAACCTGCGCCGCCAAAGCCGCCAGCCTGCTGACGCGCCTCAATGTGCCCGAGCGCCTGTGGCACCTTGCCCCGTCGACCTTTTCCGGCGGCGAGCAGCAGCGCGTCAATATCGCCCGCGGCTTTATCGTCGACTACCCGATTTTACTTCTGGATGAACCCACCGCCTCGCTCGACAGCAAAAACAGCGCCGCCGTGGTGGAACTGATCGAACAGGCCAAAGCGCGCGGGGCGGCGATCGTTGGGATCTTCCACGACGAGAGCGTTCGCACCCGCGTCGCGGACAGGCTGCACCCAATGGGGACTCCCGCATGATTATCAATAACGTCAAGCTGGTACTGGACAATGAGGTAGTTGGCGGCTCGATTGAGATCCAGGACGGAACAATCCGCGCGTTTGCCGAAACCCAGAGCCGCTCACCCGAAGCGATGGACGGCGACGGCGGATGGCTGCTGCCGGGGCTGATCGAACTGCATACCGATAATCTGGACAAGTTCTTCACGCCACGGCCGAAGGTAGACTGGCCCGCGCATTCAGCGATGAGCAGCCACGACGCGCTGATGGTCGCCAGCGGCATCACCACCGTACTGGACGCGGTGGCCATCGGTGACGTGCGCGACGGCGGCGACCGTCTGGAGAACCTGGAGAAGATGATCAACGCCGTGGAGGAGACGCAAAAACGCGGCCTCAACCGCGCCGAGCACCGCCTGCACCTGCGCTGCGAGCTGCCGCACCACACCACCCTGCCGCTGTTTGAAAAGCTGGTCGGCCGCGAGCCGGTCTCGCTGGTCTCCCTGATGGACCACTCGCCGGGGCAGCGTCAGTTCGCCAACATCGAAAAGTATCGCGAATACTATCAGGGCAAATATTCTCTCAGCGATGCGGAGATGGCCCGTTACGAAGAAGAGCAGCTGGCGCTTGCGGCACAGTGGTCCCAGCCTAACCGTCTCAGGATTGCGGCGATGTGCCGGGACCGCAATATCGCGCTGGCCAGCCATGACGACGCCACGCACGATCATGTCCTTGAATCCCACCAGCTTGGCAGCGTGATCGCCGAATTTCCCACCACGTTCGAGGCGGCTGAAGCCTCCCGCAGGCACGGCATGAACGTGCTGATGGGCGCACCGAACATCGTGCGCGGCGGCTCACACTCCGGCAACGTCGCGGCAAGCAAGCTCGCTTCCCTCGGCCTGTTGGATATCCTCTCGTCCGACTATTACCCCGCCAGCCTGCTCGACGCGGCGTTCCGGGTGGCCGACGACGAGGGCAATCGCTTTACGCTGCCGCAGGCGATTCGCCTGGTGACGAAAAACCCGGCCTCGGCGCTTAACCTGCAGGATCGCGGCGAGATAGCCGAAGGCAAGCGGGCGGATCTGGTACTGGCCCACCGCAGGGGCGAGCACATCCATATCGACCACGTCTGGCGTCAGGGAAAGAGGGTGTTCTGATGGGAAGACTTATCTGGTTAATGGGGCCGTCCGGCTCCGGTAAGGACAGCCTGCTGTCCGCCTTACGGCAGCAGGAGCATCCGCAACTGCTGGTGGCGCACCGGTACATTACCCGGGCGGCGAATGCGGGGAGTGAAAACCATATCGCCCTGAGCGAGCAGGAGTTTTTCACCCGTGCCGGGCAAAATCTGCTGGCGCTGAGCTGGCACGCCAACGGCTATTACTACGGGATCGGTATCGAGACCGATCTGTGGCTGCATGCGGGGTTCGACGTGCTGGTCAACGGTTCACGGGCGCATCTTTCGCAAGCGCGCGCCCGCTATGGAGCGGCCCTGCTGCCGGTCTGCCTGCAGGTTTCACCGGACGTCCTGCGCAGCCGGTTGCAGAGCCGGGGGCGTGAATCCGCCCGTGAGATCGACCAGCGGCTGGAGCGTGCGGCCCGCTATACCCCGTCCGACTGCCACGTCCTCAATAACGACGGAAGTTTGCTACAGTCAGTCAAGATCTTTTTATCGCTTATCCGTCAGAAGGAGAAACAGCATGCCTGACTGCACGCTTCGTCCCGCCACCGCCGACGATGCGCAAATCGTTTACGCGTTAATCTGCGAGTTAAAGCAGGCCGAGTTCGATCGCCAGGCGTTTCACGCGGGCTATCTTGCCAATCTGCAGGATCGCAATATGCGCTATCAGCTTGCCGAACTTAACGGGCAGGTCATCGGCATGATCGGCCTGCACCTGCAGTTTCATCTCCATCACGCGCGCTGGATCGGCGAGATCCAGGAGCTGGTGGTGATGCCGCAGGCGCGCGGGTTAAAGGTGGGCAGCCAGCTGCTGGCCTGGGCGGGAGGGGTAGCACGAGAGGCCGGCGCGGAGCTGACCGAACTCTCCACCAGCGTGAAGCGCGTGGACGCCCATCGTTTTTACGTTCGTGAAGGATATACGCAGAGCCATTTCCGATTCACCAAACTGCTGTAGAGGTGCGTTATGAGTCTGACAATCACGTTAACAGGAACCGGAAGCGCGCAACTCGTGCCGGTCTTTGGCTGCGACTGCGCGGCGTGTCGCCGGGCGCGCCTGCAGGATAACTACCGCCGTCGTCCCTGTAGCGCGGTGGTCAAATTCAACGATGCGGTGACCCTGCTGGATGCCGGTATTCCGCACCTGATGGACGACTGGGCCGCTGGCAGCTTTCAGCAGTTTTTGCTGACCCATTACCATATGGATCACGTCCAGGGACTCTTCCCCCTGCGCTGGGGCGTGGGCGCGACGATCCCCGTTTACGGTCCGCCGGATGAAGCGGGATGCGACGACCTGTTTAAACATCCGGGGATTCTGGATTTCAGCCACACGGTCGACCCCTTTGTCATGTTTGAGCTCCAGGGTTTGCGGGTCACGCCGCTGCCGCTCAACCATTCGAAACTGACCTTCGGGTATTTGCTGGAATCGGCCCACAGCCGCGTGGCCTGGCTGTCCGACACCGCCGGGCTGCCGGATAAAACGGTGAAGTTCCTGCTCAACAATCAGCCGCAGGCGATGATTATCGACTGCAGCCACGAACCGCGCGACGAGACGCCGCGAAACCATTGCGACTTAAATACCGTGATGGCGCTAAACGAGGTGATTGGCTGCCCGCAGGTGATCCTGACGCATATCAGCCATCAGTTTGACGTGTGGATGATGGATAACCCGCTGCCCGACGGCATTGAAGCGGGGTATGACGGGATGGTGCTGGTGCTGGACTAGGTTTTCTCCCTCTCCCGTGGGAGAGGGTTGGGGTGAGGGCAACAGGCCGCACTTAACCTCGATCGTAATCGTCTTCTAACCTGCGCTCATCCTCTTCTAACCGACGCCTGTCGTCATCCAGCTGGCGCTGGCGCTCGTCTAAACGGCGGCGTCTGTCTTCGAGCTGCCGACGACGATCGTCGTACTGTCGACTGTCGATTTGACGGCTGCGGTCATAACGATCGTCGTCGTCATTGCTGCGGCTGCTGCTGGGGTTGTAGGCATCGTTGATCGCCTGCTGAATGTTGCCAATAGCATCATCAACAATGTCGGCATGAGCCAGTTGGCTGGTGAGTGACAGCAGACCAAATAACAGAGCAGTTGAGTAACGTTTCATAAGGCCAGACTCGCAGGTGAACTGGCCTTACGATAATGAACAGCAGGAAACGGGGGTAGCGGAGGAATCTCAAATTCAGTTGTGTCCTGGGACTTCCATCAGTTGATTCGCACGCTGTTTATTTTCTGCGACCAGGACGATGCCGTAGCATTTTTGATCCGGCGAATGGCTCCAGATACGATCTTCGGGGATACACCCTCCGTCATAGATAACCTTGCTACCATCATACGGCCAAAATGCGCCCTGCTCGGTATCGAGAACAAATACAGCGATTTGGTCAGACTCACGGGCAATTTTCTGCCAGAGCATCTTCCCACCCTCATATTGTTCAAAGTCGCTGACAAGTGTCACGCCACACTGTAATACCAGGGCTTCATACAGGCGAGTTGCCAGTCCCTTGTCACGCTCGGCGGGATCAACACAGATACCTTCTACCTGAATAACATTGGCATCTTCCCAACAGCGCTCGACGGCAATGATATCTTCACCCAAATGCGTTTTACGTTGTAAATCCAGGGCAGCAACAACCCGATGCCGGGGCACCCCATCGAAGGTTTCGATATCCGCTTCAATAATCGCAGCTCTTGGCGTCTGGCTATCAAAAATAACATGTAGCACTCGCCCGGAAAGCTCAAACTCATCAACGAGTTTAAACGACCTGGCAATTGTGCTCGGGCTGTATGTTGTAGGCATCACGATCATTTGTGAGTCCCCCTTTGTGAGTACCGGCATAATTCCTTTTATATCCCAATCTGCTAAATTTTGCGCAGATTAACATCACCGGCGTCAACGATGCTCTTGATGAAATCCTAAACAGGGGCATTTAAAAACATATTTTCCGCAGAGCCTGCGCCAGCTGCGCCCGCGTAAACGGCTTACGCAATAACGGAACGTCCGGCAGCTGAGGATTATGCGTGGGCCGTAAATCCTGGCCGCTGATCAGCAGCACCGGAAGCTGCGGATAGTGACTGCGCACATGGCTAATCACCTCGGCCCCGCTCAGGCTTCCGGGCAACATCAGGTCGCTGATAAACATGCCAATATCCGGCGACGCCGCCAGCATGTTCAGCGCCTGCTCGCCGTTGTCCGCTTCGAGCGTCAGATAGCCAAGCTGGTGCAACTGCTCGCACAGGGTCTGACGGACATCCGCTTCATCCTCCAGCACCAGCACCAGGCGCTCGCTCTCGACGGAGGCGGTGGCTGACAGCGCTTCATCATCTACAGCGGCGGGCTGCGTCGAGCGCGGGAGGTGAAGCCGCACGGTCGTTCCCTGTCCCGGCGCGCTTTCAATCTCCACGCGACCACCGGACTGGCGCACAAAGCCGTACACCATCGACAGGCCTAACCCGCTCCCGCTCCCGGTCTGTTTGGTGGTGAAGAATGGTTCAAAGACCCGGGATTTGACCTCCTGCGACATGCCGCTGCCGCGGTCAATGACTTCCAGCGCCACCATATCCTGCCTGCGTCCGTCGCTGCGGGTAACGCGCTGATTCCAGGTGCGAATTTTAATCACTCCGCTTTGCCCTTCCATCGCATCACGCGCGTTCATCACCAGATTAATGATGGCGTTTTCCAGCTGGCTGACGTCGATCCATGCGGGCCATGCCGGGGATTGCGCTTCAATTTCCAGGGTCAGGGTGGCGGGCAAGGAGTGACGCAGCAGTTCCCGAAGGTTCTCCAGCAGCGGCTGCATCTCTACCGCATGCGGCGTCAGGGATTGCTTGCGGGAAAACGCCAGCAGGCGCTGGGTCAGTAAGGCGCCACGCTCGGCCGCCTTCAGCGCCCGGGTAATGCGCGGCGCATCTTTTGATTCGGGGTCGGTGAGCTCAAGACTGCCGATGATCACCGCCAGCAGGTTATTAAAATCATGCGCCAGCCCGCCCGTCAGTTGCCCAACGGCCTTCATTTTCTGGCTGTGCAGCAGCGCCTCTTCCAGCCCCTGACGCTCAATGCGGTCGATCTCCATCTGCGTGGTTTTTTCTTTCAGCAGGCGCGTGGTGTGCTCAAGCGAGGCGGTGTTGCGGGCAAAAACGTTAAACGCGCGCGCCAGTTCACCCAGCTCATCGCGCCGCTGCAGCGCGGGGACGGACACATCCTGTTCACCGTGAGCAAGACGCGACATCGCCCGGGAAATGGCCGTCAGGTTGGAGGCCAGATTGCGGTAGATATACCAGCAGGCACACCCGGTGATGATCAGCGCCAGCACGGCGAAAATGGTGATAAATACGCTGATGGATTGCAGTTCGTGATGGCTCTGGGCGGTGCGAAGCCGGGAGGCCTGCGCCACCTGCTCCACGTACTGATTGATGTCGCTGTTGAGGATCGCCACCAGCGCCTTGATGTGGAACATATACCAGCTTATCGCCAGATCGCTCTCTTCCAGCTGCTTCGACAGCGGGGCGAGCTGACCTAGCTCGGCATTAAAATCAGGCAGAACCGTCTTTACGACCGGCTGTGCGGCACTCCGGGGCAACGTTGCGGCCACCGCGTCCAGTTGCTGAATGGTCGCGCGCGGCGAAGGGGTATCGATGGCGGCGGCGATCAGCCGGTCCATCTCCATCAGCTGCTGCGCACCCGGTACGTTACTGTCATAACGGCGATTGATGTCCTGCAGATGACGCAGGTAACTCTGGCTTTGGTATAGCGAGCTCAGCAACGCGTTACGCTCAAGATGGCGTCGCTGTCCGCGCTCCAGCATCTCCGTCACGCTCTGCTGTAACTCATTGCTTCGTTGAATAATACGCGCCACCAGGACTGGCTCCTGCTGCGCCAGCGGCGCCTCCGCAAGCTGTTCCAGCGAATGGCGCAGGGCCATTTGCGTCTGCTTCAGGCGCTCGGCTTCTCCTTTGTACTCGAGCGCCCCCACCACCTGCGAGAGCCGCACCGCCGCCGTCGCCACGTTGGCGGTATCGCGGGCCAGGTTCATGCTGCCGGTCATATCGTCCAGCGTTTGCTGCTGCACCTGCTCCTGGATTTGACTGGCGTGACGGAAGCCGAGTACCGCCACGCCGCTCACCATCAGCGTCACGGCGACCACCAGCAGATTGAAAATCAGCAGGCGACCGCGGGCGCTGGCGAAGAACGGGGGGCGGTGTGATGGCATGGATTGAGGCTCCTTTGCGGTTTGTTGTCCCCTCACCCTAACCCTCTCCCCAAAGGGGCGAGGGAATAATTTGCTCCCTCTCCCTTTCAGGGAGAGGGCCGGGGTGAGGGTAATTCAATAACTGTGATCCACATTAGCTATTCATAACTATGACAAATATGAACAGCTTCTGACATTTTGCATTTACGCACCTGTGATGAAGTGCAGAAATCGGCATTCACAGGAGATCCGCCATGAGCAGAACCCCGGTATTAGAGATGCGCAGCATTGCCAAAACGTTTGGCAGTTTCCACGCGCTCAAGGGTGTGGATTTGACGGTTTTTCCCGGTGAGATCCACGCGCTGATGGGCGAAAACGGCGCGGGAAAAAGCACGCTGATGAAAATCCTCGCGGGGGCCTATACCGCGACCAGCGGCGAGATCCTGATCGACGGTCAGCCGTTTCACATTAAAGGGCCGAAGGATGCGCTGGCCGCGGGCATCACCCTGATTTATCAGGAGATGCAGCTCGCGCCCAATCTGACCGTAGCCGAAAATATCTTCCTCGGCAGCGAGCTGTCGCGCGGCGGGATGGTGCAGCGCAAAGAGATGGCTGCCCAGGCGCAGGCGGTGATTGACCGCCTCGGCGCACAGTTCAGCGCCACCGATCTGGTGATGAAGCTCACCATCGCCGAACAGCAGCAGGTAGAAATTGCCCGCGCGCTGCACCGCAACAGCCGCATTCTGGTGATGGATGAACCCACCGCCGCCCTCTCCTCGCGGGAAACGCATCGCCTGTTTGAACTGATTTTGCGCCTGCGCGATGAAGGGATGGCGATCATCTATATCAGCCACCGCATGGCGGAAGTGTATGAACTCTCTGACCGCGTCAGCGTTCTGCGCGACGGGCAGTACGTCGGCAGTCTGACGCGCGACAAGCTCAACGCTTCCGAGCTGGTGCGCATGATGGTGGGACGACCGTTAAGCGACCTGTTCAACAAGGAGCGTGATATCCCCCTCGGCAGCCCGCGCCTCAACGTGCATCACCTCACCGACGGTAAAAAAGTACAACCCTGCAGCCTGCAGGTGCGTTCCGGCGAAATCGTCGGGCTGGCGGGGCTGGTCGGGGCCGGACGTTCCGAGCTGGCACAACTCATCTTCGGCGTGCGCAAAGCCACGGGCGGCATGATTGAGGTCGACGGCGAGCCGGTGGTGATCCACTCCCCGCGTGCGGCCATCGAAAACGGCATCGGTTTTCTCACCGAGAACCGCAAGGAGCAGGGGCTGTTCCTGGAGCTGGCGGCGCAGGAGAACATCACCATGGCGACGCTGGAGCGCGACGCCACCTTCGGCATGTTAAACCGCAAAAAAGCGCAGGCCATCTCCGATGACGCCATCGCCCTGCTTAACATCCGCGTACCGCATGCTCAGGTGCGCGCGGGCGGGCTGTCGGGCGGCAACCAGCAGAAGCTGCTCATCTCCCGCTGGGTCGCGATTGGCCCACGCATTCTGATTCTGGACGAACCCACGCGCGGCGTGGACGTCGGGGCGAAAAGCGAGATCTACCGCATCATGAACCAGATGGCGCGTAAAGGGGTGGCGATTCTGATGATCTCCAGCGAGCTGCCGGAAGTGGTGGGGATGAGCGACCGGGTGTACGTGATGCGCGAAGGCAGCATCGCGGGCGAGCTTCACGGGCGTGACATCTCTCAGGAAAACATTATGACGCTGGCAACCGGCGTGAACGACACTCATCATCAGGCGGTGTAACCATGACAACTCCAACCCATCCGCAGCAGGTGGCGAAATCTGCCTCCGCCAAAAAAATGCTGATGAGCGATCTGATGCAAACGGTCGGTATTTTGCCAATTCTTATCCTGATTGTGGCGGTTTTTGGCTTTATTGCCCCGAACTTCTTTACCGAGAGCAACCTGCTCAACATTACCCGTCAGGCGTCGATCAACATCGTGCTGGCGGCGGGAATGACCTTTATTATCCTGACCGGCGGGATTGACCTCTCCGTGGGGTCGATTCTCGGCACCACGGCGGTAGCCGCGATGGTGGTATCGCTTATTCCCGAATTCGCCGGGCTGTCCATTCCCGCCGCGCTGATGCTCGGCATGGTGCTGGGCCTGTTTAACGGCGCGCTGGTGGCCTTTGCCGGGCTGCCGCCCTTTATCGTCACGCTCGGCACCTACACGGCGCTGCGCGGCGCGGCGTACCTGCTGGCCGACGGCACGACGGTCATTAACTCGAACATCAACTTCGAGTGGATCGGCAATAACTATCTCGGCCCAATTCCCTGGCTGGTGGTGATCGCCCTGGCGGTCATCGTGGTGTGCTGGTTCATCCTGCGCCGTACCACGCTCGGCGTTCATATCTACGCCGTGGGCGGCAACATGCAGGCGGCGCGCTTAACGGGCATTAAGGTCTGGCTGGTGCTGCTGTTTGTCTACGGCATGAGCGGCCTGCTCTCCGGCCTCGGCGGCGTCATGAGCGCCTCACGCCTCTACAGCGCTAACGGCAACCTCGGCACGGGTTACGAGCTGGATGCGATTGCGGCGGTGATCCTCGGCGGCACCAGCTTTGTCGGCGGGATCGGCACGATCACCGGCACGCTGGTCGGCGCATTGATCATCGCCACCCTCAACAACGGCATGACGCTGATGGGCGTCTCCTACTTCTGGCAGCTGGTGATCAAAGGGGCGGTGATCATCATTGCGGTGCTGATCGACAAATACCGTACCCGACACCATCAAAGTGCATAACAACAATACCCTACGAGTGAGGAAGACAAGATGCGTTTGAAACCATTAGTAACCGCGCTCTGTGCTGGCGCGCTGCTTGCCGCAACGCCGTTTGCGCAGGCGAAAGATCTGAAGTCCATTGGCGTGACGGTGGGTGACCTGGCTAACCCGTTCTTCGTGCAGATCACCAAAGGTGCCGAGCTGGAAGCGCGCAAGCTGGCGGGGGATAACGTCAAGGTGACGCTGGTCTCCAGCGGTTACGATCTGGGCCAGCAGGTGGCGCAGATCGACAACTTCATCGCCGCGAAAGTGGACATGATCATCCTCAACGCCGCGGACTCCAAAGGGATCGGCCCGGCGGTGAAGCGCGCGAAGGACGCCGGGATCGTGGTCGTGGCGGTTGACGTCGCGGCGGAAGGGGCTGATGCCACCATCACCTCCGATAACACCCAGGCGGGTGAGATGGCCTGTAAGTACATTACCGACCGCCTGAAAGGGAAAGGTAACGTGGTGATCATCAACGGACCGCCGGTCTCAGCGGTGCAAAACCGCGTGGAAGGTTGCCAGACGGAGTTCAAAAAACATCCGGATATCAAGGTGCTCTCGGATAACCAGAACGCCAAAGGCAGTCGTGAAGGCGGTCTGGAAGTCATGACCTCCCTGCTGGCGGCCAATCCGAAGATCGACGGCGTGTTTGCGATTAACGATCCGACCGCGATCGGCGCCGATCTGGCCGCGAAACAGGCGCAGCGCAATGAGTTCTTTATCGTTGGCGTGGATGGTTCACCGGACGGTGAGGAAGCGCTGAAGCGTGAAAACTCGCTGTTTGTGGCGACCCCGGCGCAGGATCCGCAGGTCATGGCGGCAAAAGCGGTGGAGATCGGCTATGACATTCTCCAGGGCAAACCTGCACCGAAAGCGCCCGTGCTGATCCCGGTGACGATGATCGATAAAAAGAACGTCGGCACGTATAAGGGGTGGACGGTCAAATGATCCTTTTCCCTCTCCCGCAGGGAGAGGGAACTGTTTTCAAGGAGTCTCCATGAAACGCTCCGACATTAACGAAATCCTCGGCCACACGCGGCAGTTTTTCTCCATGCACGACGTTCATCTCCCGCCTTTTGCCAGCTTTCCGCCAACGAAATGGCAGCAGCTTGACCAGGCTGCATGGCAGGAAGTGTTCGACCTCAGGCTCGGCTGGGACGTGACGGCATTCGGGGGCAACAACTTTGCCGCTCAGGGCCTGACGCTGTTTACCTTGCGCAACGGCTCGCCCAACGGCGTGCCGTATGAAAAAAACTATGCCGAAAAAATCATGCACGTGCGGGACGGCCAGGTCACGCCGATGCATTTTCACTGGCGTAAACGGGAAGACATCATCAACCGGGGCGGCGGGAATCTGATCGTGGAATTATGGAATGCCGAGGCGCATGAAGAGACGGAAAACACCGACGTGACGGTCACCGTCGACGGCTGCCGTCAAACCCACGCCCCCGGCAGCCAGCTGCGCCTCACGCCAGGGGAAAGCATCTGCCTGACGCCCGGTCTTTACCACAGTTTCTGGGGCGAACGCGGCTTCGGCGACGTGCTGGTCGGGGAAGTGTCCTCGGTCAATGACGATGAACACGACAACCACTTTTTGCAGCCCGTTGCCCGCTATAACAACATCGAAGAAGACGAGCCGGCGCTGCTGGTGCTGTGCAACGAGTACAACCTGTTTCGGATATAAGGGGTGAATGATGCCATTGATTTCTCTTGCCGACGGTCTTGCCCACGCCAGACAACACCGCTATGCGCTGGGCGCATTTAACGTGCTCGATTCCCACTTCCTGCGCGCGCTGTTCGCCGCCGCAAAGCAGGAGCGCTCGCCGTTTATCATCAATATCGCCGAAGTGCACTTTAAGTACGTGTCGCTGGATTCGCTTGTCGAAGCGGTGAAGTTCGAAGCCGCCCGTCACGACATTCCCGTGGTGCTCAATCTCG
Organism: Enterobacter sp. HK-058-C-ECC; assembly: GCF_047531125.1. Taxonomy (NCBI): domain Bacteria; kingdom Pseudomonadati; phylum Pseudomonadota; class Gammaproteobacteria; order Enterobacterales; family Enterobacteriaceae; genus Enterobacter; species Enterobacter sp. HK-058-C-ECC. Next base: position 313,451 of record NZ_JBLKCH010000005.1, on the reverse strand, counting down.
ACCACGGCCTGCATTTCGAGGCGGTGGTGCGCGCCCTGCGCTTAGGGTTCAGCTCGGTGATGTTCGACGGCTCTACGCTGAGCTATGAGGAAAACATCCGCCAGACGCGGGAAGTGGTGAAGATGTGCCACGCGGTGGGCGTCTCGGTCGAGGCGGAGCTGGGCGCGGTCGGGGGCGATGAAGGCGGCGCGCTGTACGGGCATGCGGATGAAGCTTTCTTTACCGACCCGCAGCTGGCGCGCGAATTTGTCGATTCAACCGGCATTGACGCGCTGGCGGTGGCTATCGGCAACGCACACGGCAAGTATAAAGGCGAGCCGAAGCTCGATTTCCCTCGCCTGGACGCCATTCGTCAACAGACGGGACTGCCGCTGGTTTTACACGGCGGCTCCGGGATTAGCGATGCCGACTTCCGCCGCGCCATCGAGCTGGGCATTCATAAAATCAATTTCTATACCGGGATGTCGCAGGCCGCGCTCGCCGCCGTGGAGCAGCGTATGGCAAAACGCCAGCCGCTCTACGACGAGTTTGCCGAGCTGCTGCTGGGCATAGAAGAGGCAATTACGGATACGGTCGCCGAACAGATGCGCATCTTTGGCAGCGCGGGGCAGGCATAATGGAACGCAAAGGCATCATCGCCGCAGGCAATATGCTGGTGGACCACGTCCACCAGATCGTGCAGTGGCCGGAGCGCGGCTGGCTGGCGGAAATTACCCACAGCGAACGCTCAACCGGTGGCGCGCCGCTCAACGTCCTGCTGACGCTGGCGAAAATGCACGTTGGCCTGCCGCTGCAGGCGGTGGGGCTGATCGGGGAAGACAGCGACGGGGACTACATTCTGGCGATGCTCGACCAGTACCACGTCAACCGCCAGCGCGTACAGCGCACCACCTTTGCGCCAACCTCCATGTCGCAGGTGATGACCGATCCCAGCGGACAGCGCACCTTTTTCCACTCACCGGGGGCAAACCGCCTGCTGGATCTTCCCGCTTTCGATCGCTTAGACGGATCGATGAAGATCTTCCATCTCGGCTATCTCCTGCTGCTCGACAGCCTGGATATGCCCGATGACGAGTTCGGCACCCGCAGCGCGCGGCTGCTGGCACAAATGCGTGAGCAGGGGTATGAAACCTCGCTCGACCTGGTTTCCCGCAAGGGTGACCCACGCTATCAGCCGCTAGTGCTCCCTGCCCTGCGCCATCTCGACTATCTGGTCATTAACGAGCTGGAGGCCGGTGAGTTTAGCGGCCTGACAATGCGTGATGAAAACGACGCCCCGCACATTGCCCATATCGCCGATGCCGCGGCGCAGCTGCTGGCGGCAGGCGTACGCCAGCGGGTGGTGATCCACTGCCCGGAAGGCGCATGGGGAGAAGCCCGCGGTGAAGAGGGTCGCTGGATCCCGTCATGGATGCTGGAGCAGGAAGAGATTATCGGCAGCGTCGGCGCGGGCGATGCCTTTTGCGCGGGCTTTTTATACGGCTGCCATGAATCGCTGCCGCTGACAGAGAGTATTTATCTGGCGCACGCCTGCGCGCGGGCAAGCCTGCTGGCCGCCAATGCGATTGACGGCGCAAAAACGCTGGCCGAGCTGCAGGCGTTTATTCGCGAGAGCGTGTAATTTAACAATAATTGCGATATTTCATTACAGTTCTATGAATTTTACATCCCCGAACTACACTCTCTCCATCTGGCATATTCGGCGGGGGCAGCACACTGTCCGCACGCTTTTCCGAAATGAGATAGAAAGAGGACAAGGGAAAAATGTTCGCAGCCATCATCATCGGTATTTTCATTATCAGCGTTATTTATGCGCATTCACGCGGCAAAGAAAAACAGACGCTTTCTCGTCAGCTCTTCGACCATTCGACGTTCATGGCGCCCATCAATATGTTTATGACAGCGTTTTCTTCCCTGCCCGCCAGGCAGCCTTTCTTTGAAACAGAACGCTTCCCGGAATTAAATAAGCTGACGGAAAACTGGCTGGTTATTCGCGAAGAGGCCCTGCGTTTGCAGCATCATATTAAGGCGGCGGAAAATAATAACGACGCTGGCTTTAACACCTTTTTTAAACGCGGCTGGAAACGTTTTTATCTGAAGTGGTATGCCGATGCCCATCCCTCCGCGCAGTCTTTATGCCCGGTGACGACCCGGCTGGTAAGTGAAATCCCCTCGGTGAAGGCGGCCATGTTTGCCGAGCTGCCGGCGGGGGCGAAGCTTGGCAAGCACCGGGACCCGTACGCGGGCTCGGTTCGTTACCATCTGGGCTTATTCACACCGAATGACGATCGCTGCTTTATTGAAGTCGACAGGCAGCGTCACAGCTGGCGGGATGGTGAAGCCGTTATTTTTGATGAGACCTACGTCCACTGGGCAGAGAATAAAACGGATCAAACGCGCATTATTCTTTTCTGCGATATTGAGCGTCCGATGAAATGGCGCTGGGCGCAGGCGGTTAACCATTGGGTGGGAACCACGCTAATGTCTGCAGCCAGCTCACCGAATGACGAGAATGACAGCACTGGCGGCATTAACCGTATTTTTAAATACGTTCATGCAGGTCGCGAGCGGGGGCAGCGTCTGAAAAAAAGAAACCGTAAGGCCTATTACGCCCTCAAGTATCTGTGCATCGCTGCAATCTTTGCCGCCATCATTGTTCCGGCGATAACGTAAGCCTTATGCCGCCTGTTCGGGCCGGCTCACATCGGTGGCAAACACGTAACCCAGCCCGCGGATCGTTTTGATCAGCGCAGGCTGATGCGGGTTAGCCTCTATTTTCCGGCGCAGGCGCATGATCAGCACATCAATCGTGCGATCGAACACGTCGGCGCTTTCGCTGTGGGTCAGCTCGAGCAGCCTGTCACGGCTCAGCACCCGACGGGCATTTTGCGTGAGCGCCAGCAGCAGGCCGTACTCGCCCTGAGTTAAGGGCACGGGATTACGCTGCGGATCGCTCAGCTCGCAGCGGGTGGTATCAAGCGTCCATCCGTTAAACGCAATGCCCGCGACGGGCGCTGCGGGAGCTTCCGCCGCCAGCACGCCCGTACGGCGCAGCACCGCTTTCACCCGGGCGACCACCACGCGCGGGTTGAACGGTTTGCCAATATAATCGTCGGCCCCCATCTCCAGCCCCACCACCACGTCTGACTCGCTGCCCAGCCCGGTTAACATCACAACCGGTAGCGCCGGACGCTGCTTTTGCAGCTGCAGCAGAACCTGCAGGCCATTAATATCCGGCAGCATCATATCCAGCAACACAAGCGCGATATTCGGCTCCTGTTGTACCCGGCGCAGCGCATCCTGGCCGTTATGGCAGACAAGCACGCTAAAGACGTGCTCGCTCAGCACGTCCTGAAGCAGTTCGCAGACTGCCGTATCGTCATCAACCACCAGAATCGCCGGTTTCATCGTATGCTTCCGTCAGGGGATTATGTTAAGTCTGAACTATTCTGCCGTCGGCTCCAGTCAAAAGGTTTTTTCAGTGACGGAAATTCAACCCATGTCACATCCGCCGCCCTGTCGACACGTCAATTTTGACGATTGGCTGCTTTTTGTCAGGGTTTTCACCCCGAATGGGCCGTAAAGTCAGGGGATACCCATACAAAAAACATGGCATAGAAGCTGCATAGTGGGTGCGAACGATTCGATTAACTGGAGCAGACTGATGAAAAAAGTCGTCACGGTTTGCCCTTATTGTGCCTCAGGTTGCAAGATCCACCTGGTGGTCGATAACGGCAAAATCGTCCGGGCGGAGGCCGCACAGGGGAAAACCAACCAGGGCACGCTGTGCCTGAAAGGTTACTACGGCTGGGATTTTATTAACGATACCCAAATCCTTACCCCGCGCCTGAAAACCCCTATGATCCGCCGCGAGCGCGGCGGCAAGCTGGAAGCCGTCTCCTGGAACGAGGCGCTGGATTACGTCGCCACGCGCCTGAGCGCCATCAAGGCCAAGTATGGCCCGGATGCCATCCAGACCACCGGCTCTTCCCGCGGGACGGGAAATGAAACCAACTATGTGATGCAAAAATTCGCGCGCGCCGTTATTGGTACCAATAACGTCGACTGCTGCGCTCGCGTCTGACACGGCCCATCGGTTGCAGGTCTGCACCAGTCGGTCGGTAACGGCGCAATGAGTAATGCCATCAACGAGATAGATAATACCGATCTCGTCTTCATCTTTGGTTATAACCCGGCGGATTCTCACCCTATCGTCGCGAACCATGTTATTCGCGCTAAACAGAATGGGGCGAAAATCATCGTCTGCGATCCGCGCAAAATTGAAACCGCGCGCATTGCGGATATGCACATTGCATTGAAAAACGGCTCGAACATCGCGCTGTTGAACGCAATGGGACACGTCATCATTGAGGAGAACCTGTACGACCAGGCGTTTGTCGCGACCCGTACGGAAGGCTTTGAAGAGTATAAGAAAATAGTCGAAGGCTATACGCCGGAGTCGGTTGAAGCGATAACCGGCGTCAGCGCGCAGGCGATCCGTCAGGCGGCCAGGATGTATGCCGGGGCGAAAACCGCCGCCATCCTCTGGGGCATGGGCGTGACCCAGTTCTACCAGGGCGTGGAGACCGTGCGCTCGCTGACCAGCCTCGCGATGCTGACCGGTAATCTGGGTAAAGCCCACGTTGGCGTGAACCCAGTGCGCGGTCAGAATAACGTGCAGGGCGCCTGCGATATGGGCGCGCTGCCGGATACTTATCCTGGCTACCAGTACGTGAAGTTCCCGGAGAACCGTGCCAAATTCGCGAAGGCCTGGGGCGTGGAAAGCCTGCCGGAACACACCGGGTACCGCATCAGCGAGCTGCCGCACCGCGCGGCGCATGGCGAAGTGCGTGCGGCCTACATCATGGGTGAAGATCCGCTTCAGACCGACGCCGAGCTCTCTGCGGTGCGTAAAGGGTTTGAGGATCTGGAGCTGGTGATTGTCCAGGATATCTTCATGACCAAAACCGCGGCGGCGGCGGATGTCATTTTACCGTCGACCTCCTGGGGCGAGCATGAAGGCGTCTACACCGCGGCCGACCGCGGCTTCCAGCGCTTCTTCAAGGCGGTCGAGCCGAAATGGGATCTGAAAACGGACTGGCAGATCATCAGCGAAATCGCCACCCGTATGGGCTACCCGATGCACTACAACAACACCCAGGAGATCTGGGACGAGTTGCGCAGCCTGTGTCCGGACTTCTACGGCGCCACCTATGAAAAAATGGGTGAGCTGGGATACATCCAGTGGCCGTGCCGGGATGAGTCGGAGGCCGATCAAGGCACGTCCTATCTCTTTAAGGAGAAATTCGACACCCCGAACGGGCTGGCGCAATTCTTCACCTGCGACTGGGTCGCGCCCATTGATAAACTCACCGATGAGTATCCGATGGTGCTCTCCACCGTACGTGAAGTGGGCCACTACTCCTGTCGTTCGATGACCGGCAACTGCGCCGCGCTGGCCGCGCTGGCGGACGAGCCCGGCTATGCGCAAATCAACACCGCCGATGCGGAACGCCTTGGTATTGAGGACGAGGCGCTGGTGTGGGTGAATTCGCGCAAAGGGCGGATCATCACCCGTGCGCAGGTCAGCGATCGTCCAAACAAAGGGGCGGTCTATATGACCTATCAGTGGTGGATTGGTGCCTGCAACGAGCTGGTAACGGAGAACTTAAGCCCGATAACCAAAACGCCGGAGTATAAATACTGCGCCGTCAACGTTGAGCCGATTGCGGATCAGCACGCGGCGGAACAGTACGTGATCGACGAATATAACAAGCTGAAAGCCCGACTGCGCGAAAGCGCAATGGGTTGAAGCCGTTAATTCATCGATGAATAAAGGGAGTGATATATTCACTCCCTTTTTATTTCCGATTAATTCATAAGAAATAGAAATTATTATTCTGGAAAGCGGCTCGCAGAAATAATGTAATTTACGCAGAATAGAATTACATCTTAGCATTTTAATTCAGAGAGATAAGATATGCGGCGGGTGCTTAAGACTTTCTGTCTTGAGCATTGTTGAGGGACAGAAAGTAGAAAGCCCCGGGAAATTTTCATTTACCCGAGGCTACTCCCTCAACTCCCAACAGGTTGAGAGTAGCCTCTTATTCTTTTTTTGACAAGGAGTAAAAGGCATGACGCCATTAAAAACTGCGTTAGGCATCGTCTTTATTGTTTGCCTGACGATAGTGATCTTTACCTTTATTACTCGCGGTAAGCTCTGCGAGTTTTCAATAAAGAGTGAACATCAGGAGGTGGCGGCTAAATTAGCCTGCAACCCAGGCTAACCTCTATGGGCGGAACAACGGTTCCGCCCGGCTTGTAGGATGCTGAGGTCTTAATGCACCCATTTTTTTCTTTTGCGCCCGCGATTATACTGCGCGGCGTGTACCCAGATGATAAGAATCCATGAAAGCCATTTTTCTGTTGTTAGTGTTTTTAACGTCCTTCGCCCGCGCGGATGAGATAGGCAGCCAGTATCGGAAACAGGCGGAAGCCGGTGATGCGCGTGCCCAGTATTATCTTGCCGATACGTACTTCAGCTCCGGCGACAGCAAGCAGGCCGCGCTGTGGGCCGAGAAAGCCGCGAAAGGCGGCGATGTCGACGCCATGGGGTTGCTCTCGCAAATCCTCTTTACGCAGGGCGATTACGCACAGGCCAAAGCCCTGGCCCAACAGGCAAACATTGCTGGCAGCAAACGAGGCGCGATCATGCTGGCGCGCATTCTGGTGAATACTCAGGCGGGGAAAACGGACTATCCGCAGGCTATCAGACTGTTGCAAACGGCAACCGAAGATATCGACAGTGACTCTGCGGTCGATGCGCAGCTGCTGCTGGGGTTGATTTATGCCAACGGCGTAGAGGTGGCGCAGGATGACGTGCAGGCCGCCTCGTGGTTCAAGCGGAGTTCAGCCCTTTCGCGTACCGGCTACGCCGAGTACTGGGCAGGGATGTTGTTCAGGCAGGGTGAGAAAGGCTTTATCACGCCAAATAAGCAGAAAGCACTGTACTGGTTGAACCTGAGCTGCACTGAAGGGTTTGATACGGGATGCGAAGAGTTTGATGCGTTAAGCGGAGAATAAAGTGCCGGGTGGCGGCTTTGCCTTACCCGGCCTACAAAACCCGTAGGCCCGGTAAGCGCAGCGCCACCGGGCTTAAGAGGTTAGCGATCGGCAGTCTTATCAAAACGACCCAGCACCTCGCGTTCATACGCCAGCGCCTTTTTACGATCGAATTTGTGTTCCCACTTGGCGATAACCAGCACCGCCAGTGCATTACCCACCACGTTCAGCGCCGTACGCGCCATGTCGAGGATACGGTCCACGCCCGCGATAAAGGCCAGGCCTTCCAGCGGAATACCGACGCTGCCCAGCGTCGCCAGCAGCACCACGAACGAAACGCCCGGTACGCCTGCGATACCTTTAGAGGTCACCATCAGCGTCAGCACCAGGACGATCTCCTGCCACAGCGACAGATCAATGCCGTACAGCTGGGCAATAAAGATAGCGGCGATACTCTGGTACAGCGTGGAGCCATCCAGGTTAAAGGAGTAACCGGTCGGCACCACGAAGCTGGTGATCGATGCTGGCGCGCCGTAGGCTTCCATCTTCTCAATAATACGCGGCAGCACGCTCTCAGAGCTTGCTGTGGAGTAGGCCAGAATCAGCTCATCTTTCAGGATACGGATCAGGATCCAGATGCTCAGCCCGCACAGACGCGCCACGATGCCCAGCACCACCAGCGCAAAGAACAGGATCGCGAAGTGCACCAGAATCACCAGCTTCGCCAGTGGCCAGAGGGAGGCAAAACCGAAGTTCGCCACGGTGACGGCGATAAGCGCAAACACCCCTACCGGCGCGTAACGCATTACCATGTGGGTCACTTTAAACATGGTCTCGGAGATAGAGCGGAACACGGTTACCAGCGGTTCGCGGTGCGTCGCGGGCAGAGAGGAGAGCCCCAGACCAAACAGGACCGAGAAGAAGATAATAGGCAACATCTCGCCCTTCGCCATTGAGGCCACGATGTTGGTCGGTACCAGAGAAAGGATAGTGCCCATCAGGCCGTGCGCATGGCTCTGCACGTCAGCGGTTGTACTTTGGTATTTCGAAATATCCACCGTAGCCAGCTGCGACATATCAATCCCGGAACCCGGCTGGAACACGTTCGCCAGGGTGATACCGAGAATGATCGCAACCGTAGTGATCACTTCGAAATAGATAATGGTTTTCGCACCAATACGACCTAACTGCTTCGCATCGCCGACGCCCGCAATACCCACCACCAGCGTCGAGATCACAATTGGTACCACAATCATCTTGATCAGATGAATAAAGATATCCCCTGCCGGTGAAAGCAGGTTCGCAATCAGCCAGTCGCGGCTGTCGCTGTGATAGTGGAGGTAACTGCCCAGCAAAATGCCCAGCACAAGGGCAATTAAGATCTGCCAGGCCAGGCTGACTTTAACGTTTTTCATAGAAACTGACTTCCTCAATGAAGCGCCTTATTCACTCAAACTGCATGAATAGGGGGACATACTGATAGGGTATGAATTGTGTTGCGTCGATTTATGGGATTTTTTAACGCGGCGTATGAGTATCATTTGCGCGGCCTGTTGCGCAAGCCTTAAAGAACGACGCATTTCACTCGTAAAAGCGTCCGTGACGGGAGTTTCTCCTGTTTCTAATAAATAACCTTTTGTTATAAAAACGCTTTTTTAAACATAAATGTGAATAATCGTCAGCATAAATTATTTTCCTTCAAAGTTTCATTCGCTCATTTTTCAACCTGTTCAAACAATGCGTGATCTGTAGCCCAAATAATAAACAAAGCTTGTAAAGCCCCTACTATTAACGTTTTTGCGACATATTATTAACATCTTACAAGGAGAAAAAAAGCCATGAGCCAAATACACAAACATGACATTCCCGCAAACATTGCGGACCGTTGCCTGATCAACCCGGAGCAGTACCACGAGAAATATCAGCAATCTATCACCGCCCCGGACACCTTCTGGGGTGAGCAGGGTCATATCCTGGACTGGATCAAACCTTATCAGAAGGTGAAGAACACCTCCTTTGCGCCCGGTAACGTCTCCATTAAATGGTATGAAGATGGCACGCTGAACCTGGCGGCGAACTGCCTTGACCGTCACCTTGCCGCGCGCGGGAACGAGACGGCGATTATCTGGGAAGGCGATGATGCCTCGCAGAGCAAACACATTACTTATAAAGAACTGCACCGCGACGTGTGCCGCTTTGCCAACGTCCTGCTGGAAAAAGGCATTAAAAAAGGCGACGTGGTCGCAATCTATATGCCGATGGTGCCGGAAGCGGCGGTGGCCATGCTGGCCTGCGCGCGTATCGGCGCCATTCACTCGGTTATCTTTGGTGGGTTCTCGCCAGAGGCGGTTGCGGGTCGTATTGTCGATTCAAGCTCAAAACTGGTGATCACCGCCGATGAAGGCGTGCGTGCAGGACGCGGTATCCCACTCAAGAAAAACGTCGACGAAGCGCTGAAAAACCCGAACGTCAAAACGGTCAGCAACGTCATCGTCCTTAAGCGTACCGGCGGCAAAATCGACTGGCACGAGGGGCGCGACCTGTGGTGGAGCGACCTGATTGAAAAAGCGAGCGACCAGCATCAGCCTGAAGAGATGAATGCGGAAGATCCGCTCTTCATTCTTTACACCTCTGGCTCAACCGGCAAACCGAAAGGCGTGCTGCACACCACCGGCGGCTATCTGGTCTACGCGGCCACCACCTTCAAATACGTCTTCGACTACCACCCGGGCGACATCTACTGGTGTACTGCCGACGTTGGCTGGGTCACCGGGCACAGCTATCTGCTGTACGGCCCGCTGGCCTGTGGCGCAACAACGCTGATGTTTGAAGGCGTACCGAACTGGCCGACCCCGGCGCGTATGTGCCAGGTGGTCGATAAGCATCAGGTCAACATTCTCTACACCGCGCCAACGGCGATCCGCGCATTAATGGCGGAAGGCGATAAAGCCATCGAAGGCACCGACCGCTCTTCATTGCGCATCCTTGGTTCCGTGGGCGAGCCGATTAATCCGGAAGCCTGGGAGTGGTACTGGAAGAAAATCGGCAACGAGAAATGCCCGGTCATGGACACCTGGTGGCAGACCGAAACCGGCGGTTTCATGATCACCCCAATGCCGGGCGCCACGCAGCTGAAAGCAGGCTCGGCAACCCGTCCGTTCTTCGGCGTGCAGCCTGCGCTGGTGGATAACGAAGGCAACCCGCTGGAAGGCGCCACCGAAGGCAACCTGGTGATCACGGACTCGTGGCCGGGTCAGGCGCGTACCCTGTTCGGCGATCACGATCGCTTCGAGCAGACCTACTTCTCGACCTTTAAAAACATGTACTTCAGCGGCGACGGCGCGCGCCGTGATGAAGACGGTTATTACTGGATCACCGGACGCGTGGACGACGTGCTGAACGTCTCCGGCCACCGTCTGGGCACCGCGGAGATTGAATCGGCGCTGGTGTCGCATCCGAAGATTGCCGAAGCGGCCGTTGTCGGTATTCCGCACAACATCAAAGGCCAGGCGATTTACGCCTATGTCACTCTGAACCACGGGGAAGAGCCGTCGCCAGAGCTGTACACCGAAGTGCGCAACTGGGTGCGTAAAGAGATTGGCCCGCTGGCCACGCCGGACGTGCTGCACTGGACCGACTCGCTGCCGAAAACCCGCTCCGGCAAAATTATGCGTCGTATCTTGCGCAAAATCGCGGCAGGGGACACCAGCAACCTCGGTGATACCTCAACGCTCGCGGATCCTGGCGTGGTGGAAAAACTGCTCGAAGAGAAGCAGGCCATCGCAATGCCATCGTAATCTTTTCTCCCTCTCCCCGTGGGAGAGGGCCGGGGTGAGGGCATCAGACCGCACCTTCCTCCCCTAACCCTCTCCCCATAGGGGAGAGGGGATAAAAACAAACCAACCTTACCTTTGGAGACTCTGTGATGAATGACCATATTTGTCAGCAGATAGAGAATAGTGCGCACTACAGGGAGCTCGTCGATAAGCGGCAACGGTTTGCCTTCACCCTTTCCATCATCATGCTGATTATCTATGTCGGCTTTATTCTGCTGATCGCCTTTGCGCCGCACTGGCTGGGCACCCCGTTACACGAGGGTACCAGCGTGACGCGCGGTATTCCCATTGGCATTGGCGTGATTGTGATTTCATTTGTGCTGACCGGCGTCTACGTCTGGCGCGCGAACGGTGAATTCGATCGTCTTAATAAAGCGGTACTGCAAGAGGTAAAAGCATCATGAAGCGAGTCCTGACGGCGCTAGCCGCCACACTTCCCTTTGCCGCCCACGCGGCGGATGCCATTACCGGCGAGGTACAGCGCCAGCCAACCAACTGGCAGGCGATTATCATGTTCCTGATTTTCGTGGTGCTGACGCTGTACATTACGTACTGGGCGTCGAAACGCGTGCGCTCCCGTAACGACTACTACACCGCAGGCGGCAACATTACCGGCTTCCAGAACGGCCTGGCGATTGCGGGTGACTTTATGTCCGCCGCCTCGTTCCTCGGGATCTCCGCGCTGGTCTACACCTCCGGCTATGACGGCCTGATTTACTCCCTCGGCTTCCTCGTCGGCTGGCCGATCATTCTGTTCCTGATTGCCGAGCGCCTGCGCAACCTGGGTCGCTATACCTTCGCCGACGTGGCCTCGTATCGCCTGAAGCAGGGGCCGATTCGCACCCTCTCCGCCTGCGGTTCGCTGGTGGTGGTGGCGCTGTATCTGATCGCACAGATGGTGGGCGCGGGTAAATTGATCGAGCTGCTGTTCGGCCTGAACTACCACATCGCGGTGGTGCTGGTGGGCGTGCTGATGGTGATGTACGTTCTGTTCGGCGGCATGCTGGCCACCACCTGGGTGCAAATCATCAAAGCCGTCCTGCTGCTGTTTGGCGCCAGCTTTATGGCCTTTATGGTAATGAAGCACGTCGGGTTCAGCTTCAATAATCTGTTTACCGAAGCCATGGCGGTCCACCCGAAAGGAGAAGCCATTATGAGCCCGGGCGGGCTGGTGAAAGACCCGATTTCTGCCCTGTCGCTCGGTCTGGGCCTGATGTTTGGTACCGCAGGTCTACCGCACATTCTGATGCGCTTCTTCACCGTGAGCGATGCGCGTGAAGCGCGCAAGAGCGTATTTTACGCCACCGGCTTCATGGGCTACTTCTATATCCTGACCTTTATCATCGGCTTTGGCGCGATCATGCTGGTGGGGGCAAACCCGGCGTTTAAAGATGCCGCGGGCGCGCTGATTGGCGGCAATAACATGGCGGCGGTACATCTGGCCGACGCGGTGGGCGGCAACCTGTTCCTCGGCTTTATCTCTGCCGTGGCCTTCGCCACCATTCTTGCGGTGGTTGCGGGTTTAACGCTGGCCGGGGCGTCGGCGGTTTCGCATGACCTCTACGCCAACGTCTTCCGCAAAGGCGCGAGCGAGCGCGATGAGCTGAAGGTCTCCAAAATCACCGTGCTGGTGCTGGGCGTTGTGGCGATCCTGCTGGGCATTCTGTTCGAGAAGCAAAACATCGCCTTTATGGTGGGGCTGGCCTTCTCCATCGCGGCAAGCTGTAACTTCCCGATCATCCTGCTCTCCATGTACTGGTCGAAACTGACCACCCGTGGCGCGATGATTGGCGGCTGGCTGGGGCTGCTGACGGCGGTGATTCTGATGATTCTGGGCCCGACAATCTGGGTGCAGATCCTCGGTCACGCCAGCGCCATCTTCCCGTATGAATACCCGGCGCTGTTCTCCATTGCCGTGGCGTTTATCGGTATCTGGGTCTTCTCGGCCACCGACAATTCGCCGGAGGGTAACCTGGAGCGCGAGAAATTCCGCGCCCAGTTTATTCGTTCACAAACCGGTCTTGGCGTTGAGCAGGGCCGCGCGCACTAAACCTTTCTCCCCGGCCATTCTGGTCGGGGAGCTTAAAACATCACCCACGCCACCAGCGGCGCAACCAGCACCATCACCACGCCCGACAGCATCATCACCAGGCTCGCGACAACGCCCTCCTGCTGGCCCAGCTCATAAGAACGTGCCGTGCCCGCACCGTGCGACGCCGCGCCAAATCCCGCGCCTTTGGCCATTCCTTCCCGAATAGAAAGCCGCAGAAAGAGCATATCGCCCACTGCCATCCCGAAGACGCCCGTCACCACCACAAACAGCGCCACCAGATCCGGCTGTCCGCCGAGGGGTTTAGCCGCCGCCAGCGCAAACGGCGTGGTCACCGAGCGCACGGCCAGGCTGCGTTGAATTTCATCGGGCAGCGTAAACAGTCTCGCCAGCCAGACGGAGCTACAGACCGCGACCACCGTGGCGGTGATCACGCCTGCGCTGAGCGACATCCAGTGGCGCCTGATAATCGCCAGGTTGTCATAAACGGGCACGGCAAAGGCGATGGTCGCCGGGCCGAGCAGCCACAGCAGCCAGTGGGACTCACCAATGTAGTTCTGCCAGGAGATGTGGCCGAAGACCAGCATCAGCACCAGCAGGATCGGTGTGAAGACCAGCGGCATCAGCGGCAGCGCATGAAACCGGCGATACAGCCGCTTGTTGGCGAAGTAGATCCCGAGCGTCGCGATCAGGCACAAGACGCTGATCTGAAAGTTAGTCATGTTTGTGCCTGCTGATTTCAAACCGGTAGACTTTATCCACGACCCAGGCGGTCGCCCCCAGCACCATCAACGTACTCAGCGCGATCACCGCAAAGATTCGCCAGCCGTCCACCATCAGCAGTTGCGCATAGTTCACCACCGCCACCACGGCAGGGACAAAGAACAGCAGCATCTCCGCCAGCAGCCAGCGCGCCCCGGCGCGCACCCAGTTAAGGGGGATCACGCGACAGAGGATGAGCGTCAGCATCAGCAGCATCCCCACCAGGTTGGCAGGCAGCGGCAGGTGGAGCCAGCCGACAAGATATTCGGCGAAAACAAACAGTCCCGCGTAGAGCAGTACCTGAACCGGGACCTGGAGTCGTTGTACAACGGCAGGCGTAACACGGCTTAACGCCACGGCCATGGGGGTTTTCCTCAAAAATGAGACGAGGCGCCAGTATAGTGAGCGCACGGTGTGGACTGAAATGAATTAAAATCATCAAAGGTATAGTTTCGAGGAATAATCATGGACATAAGAACGCTGCGCTATTTTGTCGAAGTGGTTCGTCAGCAAAGTTTCACCCGCGCAGCGGAGAAGTTGTTTGTTACCCAGCCCACCATCAGCAAGATGCTGAAAAACCTCGAAGATGAACTGAACTGTACCCTGCTGATCCGCGACGGGCGCAAGCTGCTGCTGACCGACACCGGACGCGTGGTGTTCGAACGCGGGCTGGCGATTCTGGCGGAGTTCCGCCAGCTGGAAGCAGAGCTGGACGATATTAATCATCTGACCAAAGGGGTGCTTCGCCTCGGCATTCCCCCGATGGTCGGCATGATGATGGCCGGACCGATTAGCCTGTTTCGCCAGCGTTATCCCGGCGTAGAACTGAAGATTTCGGAGTTTGGTGGGTTAACCGTCCAGCAGGCGGTCACTAACGGCGAGCTCGACGTGGCAATGACCGCCCTCCCCGTTGAGGAAGAGAGCGGCCTGGCGACGCTTCCGCTCTTTAGCCACCCGCTGTGCGTGCTGGTGCCCCGCTCCGGCGACTGGCTAAAGAGGGAATCGGTGAAGCCTGAACTGCTCGGCGAGCACCCTCTGCTGATCTACAACGAAGACTTCGCCCTCAGCCGCCAGCTGATGACGCTGTTTAACCAGCATAACGTCAAGCCGCGCATTGCGGTACGCAGCGGACAATGGGATTTCCTGGCAGCGATGGTGCAGGCCGGCGTGGGGATTGCCATTCTGCCGCAGCCGATTTGCGAGCGTCTGGATAAAAACACGCTGCGCTGGATCCCACTGGAGAGCGATCTGCACTGGCAGTTAGGGATGATCTGGCGTGAAGGGGTCTATTTGTCGCAGAGCGCGCAGGCGTGGCTGCAGTGTTGTGAGGGGT
The DNA here is from genome assembly GCF_047531125.1 of Enterobacter sp. HK-058-C-ECC. NCBI lineage: Bacteria > Pseudomonadati > Pseudomonadota > Gammaproteobacteria > Enterobacterales > Enterobacteriaceae > Enterobacter > Enterobacter sp. HK-058-C-ECC. The sequence continues at coordinate 298,408 of NZ_JBLKCH010000005.1, read as the reverse complement.
TTTGGGTGCGGTCTGAATAGTGCCCGGTGGCGCTGCGCTTACCGGCCTACGTTCGAACCGTAGGCCGGGTAAGGCGAAGCCGCCACCCGGCAAAACAGCGCTACTGATTCTCTATCAACAGCGCTTCCAGCAGGTCCAGATCGTGCAGCAGCTTTTGCAGCGTCTCGTTGCTGATCTGGCGCGTGGCGCGCAGGTGGTACAGTTCGGCACGCTCTGAGCGCAGCGCTGCCAGACGGAACCGGCGTTCCAGGTTCTCCTCCTGCAGCGAGCTTTCCACATCGTTACGCCCGTCCGCGCGGCGGCGAAGGTTACCAATTACGCGGGAACTCACCTCCGTCAGCAGCTGATTATCGATGTTCTCTTCCGCATCCGCGGCCAGGCGCTCTTCCATTTTCTGGATGGCGACAATCGCCACTTCGGCGGTCGCTGCACGCGCAATACGCTCTTCCTTGTGCTGCTGGGTCGAATCACCGACATCAATATGCTGGAGTAAAATCGGCAGCATAATCACGCCGACAAACAGTGAGAACAGAATGACGCCCGCCGCCAGGAACACCAGCTCGTAACGCGCCGGGAAGACGTCGCCCGTCGGCAGCAGCAGCGGAATGGAGAGGACACCGGCAAGGGTGATCGCCCCGCGTACGCCCGCAAAAGAGGCAATCAGCAGTTCACGCGTTGTCCACGAACCAAACTCCATCGGCTTTTTCTTCAGGAAGCGGACGCTGAAGTTTTTCATCGTCCACAGCCAGCCGAAACGCACCAGCATCAGCGCCAGGTAGATCAGCACGATGTCGGTAAACAGCATCCAGACTTCAACGTTCGGATCGGCTTCGGCCGCCACCAACGAGGATTCCATAATGCCCGGCAGCTGCAGGCCCAACAGCAGGAACACCATGCCGTTAAAGACAAACTCCAGCATGGCCCAGGTGCTGTTTGCACGCAGACGCATGGCAAGCGGCGCGCGGCGCATCACGCCGGAGCGGGTAATGGTCATCCCTGCCGCCACTGCCGCCAGAATGCCCGACACGCCGATATGTTCGGCAATCAGATAAGAGGCGAACGGCAGCAGGAACAGCAGTACGATCTGCGTAGCGGGTTCATCGCCGCCCCAGCGGCTGAGGAAGCGCAGCGAGCGGCCATACAGCCAGCTCACCACGAAGCCCGCGAGAATACCGCCAATCGCCACCTTGAAGAACTCCAGCGTCGCGCCGCCGACGGTAAAGACCATAGTGCCCATCGCAACGGCCACGGCAAACTTCAGGGCAACCAGGCCGGAGGCGTCGTTCATCAGCGCCTCCCCCTGTAAAATCCCCATAATTTTCTTCGGAATACGACCTTCACCCACAATGCCGGACAGCGCCACGGCATCGGTTGGCGACAGTACGGCGGCCAGCGCAAAAGCCGGTATTAACGGAATGCCCGGTACCGTCCAGTAGATCAGAAAACCAATCCCGACGACGGTGACCACCACCAGCGCCAGCGCCAGGCCGAAGATCTCTCGCCCGTGCTCAAGGAATTCGCGCGTGGGCGTTTTCCAGCCATCCGCAAACAGCAGTGGCGGAATGAACAGCACGAGGAACAGTTCTGGGTCAAATTCCACGTGCAGGCCAAACGTCGGCCACGCCAGCAGCGCGCCGATGGCAATTTGCATTAATGGCAGGGGGACCTGAAAGGGCAGTACGCGTGTAACCACCCCGGATAGCGAGACCACAAGGGTCATGATGAGTATTGTGAAGAAGATTTCCATGCGTTCCCTGTTTGCTGTGTTGCTTATGTACTCCGGAAGGCGTCGTGCCTTTTATTCTATCTTCCCCAGAGTAACGCAAAAGGCAACAGGATGAGTCCTGAAAATAAAAACGGGCGGCCTGAGCCACCCGTTTTCGCATCAAAGGCCAATTTAGATTGCCCAGCCGCCCGCGTAAAACGCCACCAGCGCAACGGCAATCACAACGGTGCCAACGTTCAGCTTGCGCCACTCCCCTGAGACCAGACGACCAATCACCAGCGACGCGAAACCGATCATAATGCCGGTCACGATGTTACAGGTCAGCACGATAAAGACCGCGGTAATCAGGCCAGACATCGCGTCCACGAAATCCGCAAAGTCGATTTTCGCCACGTTGCTCAGCATCAGCAGGCCAACGTACATCAGCGCTGGTGCGGTCGCGTACGCCGGAACCAGGTAGGAGAGCGGAGAGAGGAACAGGATCAGCATGAACAGCACGCCCACGGTGATCGCCGTCAGGCCGGTTTTACCGCCTGCCGCCGTACCCGCTGCAGACTCGATGTACACCGCCGCAGGCGCTGCGCCCACCAGGCCTGAGAAGACGCTGCTCAGGGAGTCCGTCGTCAGCGCTTTGCCACCGTCAATAATCTGACCGTCTTTATCCAGCAGGTTCGCCTGACCGGCCACCGCACGAATGGTCCCGGTCGCGTCAAACACCGCGGTCATTACCAGCGCCAGCACGCTTGGCAGGATGACCGGGTTCAGCGCGCCAACGATATCCAGGCTGCCAATCAGAGAGTTGCCTTTGTCATCGCTCAGCGACGGCATGGCGAAAATGCCGGAGAAATGGACGTTCGGATCGAAAATCAGGCCGACAATGGAAACGCCGATAATGGTCAGCAGGATGCCGCCCGGGACTTTCAGTTTTTCCAGACCGATAATCACCGCCAGGCCGATCAGCGACATGATCACCGGGAAGCTGGCGAAATGGCCGAGCGCCACCGGCAGACCGTCCAGCGGGTTCTTGATGACCAGACCGACGCCGTTGGCGGCGATCAGCAGCAGGAACAGGCCGATGCCGATGCCGGTACCGTGCGCCACGCCCTGCGGCAGGTTGCGCAAGATCCAGCTACGGATGCCGGTCGCTGAAATAACGGTAAACAGCACACCCATCAGGAACACGGCGCCCAGCGCAACCGGTACGCTGATGTGCTGGCCCAGCACCAGGCTGAACGCGGTAAACGCGGTCAGGGAGATGGCGCAACCAATCGCCAGCGGCAGGTTCGCCCACAGGCCCATCACGATAGAGCCCACGCCGGCCACAAGGCAGGTCGCTACAAAGACAGCTGCTGGCGGGAAGCCCGCTTTCCCCAGCATGCCCGGCACAACGATGACGGAATAAACCATCGCCAGAAACGTTGTCAAACCGGCAACGATTTCCTGGCGCACGGTGCTGCCGCGGGCCGAAATTTTAAACATGGCGTCAAGTGAACCGCCAGTACGCGCAGATGGCGTAGACATAGAAAACATCCCCTGAGAGTTTTTTAGGAAGTCCGTAAGCGAGGTGGAGACGCCACTGCCAGCTAAACGTCAAATCCTTGTGTTGCGTTTGCGACGAAAGGGCGTCACAGAAAAAGCAAACGTTTAGCTCCGCGCTTACAAACGGGTGGTCAAATTAAGGCAAACGATTATCTAGCCTAATCCCCGCCCTTTTCAACTGAACTTTATCGTTTTTCGCTAAAATTCACTTATGACGCTGAAGAAATAAACAGAGGATGCGCAAACGTTATCGTCTATGCGCAATTTGTTTACATTTCAATCCTCCCCTGGGATGGATAACAGCCCCCCTTGTGCCAGGGTTCGTTGCCAGCCAGGGCTGTTTTCAACCTTCGTTTTCCATGCCTGACTATGCGGCAGGTTATTAATACCGCCGCGCGCCAGCAGGGCAAAGATCGGGAAACTCATCTGGATGTCGGCCATGCTGAGCGAATCCCCGGCAAACCAGCTGTTTTTAGCAAGGTGCGACTCAATAAAGCGTGCATGGGTTTCCAGCTGGCGGTTGAGATACGCTTTCTGCACCCCCTGCCCCAGCGCTTTCCCCAGGGTTCGGATACCAAACGGCACGGGCGGCTTGCCGAGGCTGTTGAAGACCAGCTTCATTAACAATAGCGGCATCAGCGATCCTTCCGCGTAGTGCAGCCAGAAGCGGTACTGCACCTTATGCGCCGGATCTAAAGGCTTAAGCCGCGACTCAGCATCGTACGTCTCCTGCAGATACTCCAGAATGGCGCCTGACTCTGCGAGGATCAGTCCGTTATCTTCGATAACCGGTGATTTGCCCAACGGATGCACCTTTTTGAGCGCCTCAGGTGCCAGCATGTTCTTTTCGCGCTGATAGTGAACGATCTCATAAGGCAGACCGAGTTCTTCCAGCGCCCAGATTACGCGGTGCGAGCGCGACTGGTTTAGGTGGTGTACCGTGAGCATGGCTTTCTCCTGTTATTCATACTTTTTAACTATAGAAAATTGAACAACACCGCGAAAAAAATTCGGCTAAAAACCGGTCAGCGTCGCTGGCGAAAAAACGGGCCTTGCATAGAATTAAAGTGTCAGCACAATCCGGAACCTCCCCAACCAGCTCGACACGAGGGGTGCTGATGTCGGGGGAAACCCTCCCGTGAACCAGCGGGATAGAGAGAAAGACAAAGACCGGGAAAAACTAAAGCGCCCTTTGTGGCGCTTTAGTTCTTTATGTATGTGGGGTTTAGCCGGGGGGCGGCTACGCCTTACCCGGCCTACAGAATACCGCACATTTAAAGGTGCGCCTCAATATACCGCTGATAGCGGTTCGCCTTCAGGTAACACAAATCCACCAGCACCAGCCCGTCGACGCAGTTGTTAAACGCCGGGTCGCTGCCAAAATCAATAAACTGCACGCCGCCGGGCTCGCACAGCTCGGAATATTGCTTGTAGAGCGGCGGAATGCCGCAGCCAAGATTGCCGAGCAGGGATTTCAGCTTCGTCAGATCGTCCACGTAATCCACGCCGCCAAACTGCGCCAGCACGTCCGGCAGGGAGGCGGGATACGGCTGGCGCGAGGCGGCGAGCGGATGCGTCGCCGGGAACCACAGGCGGTAAAAGGCGACCAGCAGATCCCGCGCGGCAGGCGGTAAGCCACCGGAAATCGAGACCGGGCCAAACAGGTAGCGGTAGTGCGGATAACGCGCCAGATAAGCCCCAATGCCGGACCATAAATAATCCAGGCCGCGGCGCCCCCAGTAGCGCGGCTGAATAAAGCTGCGCCCCAGCTCAATGCCGTGTTCCAGCACGTCCTGCATTTTGTCGTCGTAGTGAAACAGGCTATAGCTGTACAACCCCTCAACGCCGCGCTTTTCGATCTGCATGGCCGTCGGCATAAAGCGATACGCCCCGACGATCTCCAGATCGTCCTCATCCCACAGGATCAGGTGCAGATAATCATCGTCGTAGCTGTCGGTGTCCCGACGTTTGCCGCTCCCTTCCTCCACCGCGCGAAAGGCAATCTCGCGCAGGCGGCCCAGCTCGCGCAGCAGCGGGGCATCTTCCTGACCGTTTCGCTGCCAAAGATAGATGGTTTTACCGTCGCTGGTTTTGCCCAGACATTCGGCCTGCGCCAGCGCGCGTTTCAGGGTGGCCCGGTCTTCCGGACGGGCAATGGCGCACTGGGTTTTAAAGACGCCGGGCACTCCCTTGCCAAGACGCATCACGTGCTGACGGCACTGCTCGGCCATCTCACGCGACGAAAGGGTAGCGCTGTGCCAGTGATGCCACGCAATCTGCTGGCCGATTTTGATCGGCAGCTGGCTGTGGCGGCGGCGGAACATCTGCTGCATCAGCAGCAGCATCGACAGCGTCGGGGAGACCAGCGTGCTGGCATAAAAGAGCAGGCTGTTATGCGCCTGAATATGCACCGGCAGCAGCGGGGCGCGCAGCTTGCCAGCAAGTTTGATAAAGCCGGAGTGCCATTTTTTATCGCGAATGCCTTTGCGCGTGGGGCGGGACACTTCGCCTGCCGGGAAGAAGATCAGCACGCCCGCGTTTTGCAGATGCTGTTCCATCTGCACCAGAGACGTTTTCGCCGTCCTGCCGCCCATATTGTCCACCGGAATAAACAGCGAACTGAGGGGCTCAAGGTGGGTCAGCATCCGGTTGGTTACGACTTTAACATCGCGCCGCACGCGGGAGACGGCATACAGCAGCGCCAGTCCGTCCAGCGTACCCGTCGGGTGGTTGGCAATGATGACCAGCGGGCCATGTTCGGGGATTTGTTCGAGATCGCGGGCGGAAACGGTGCAGAGAATATCCAGGTGTTCCAGAACCTGCTCCACCATATCCAGGCCTTTCAGGTGGCGGTGGGCTGCGGCAAATTGCTGAAATTCATCTTCGTAGAACAGTCTTTTTAACAGACTTTTTTGCCAGGGTGCGGGCCTCGCCTGAGGCCAAAGATCGTCGAGAACGCTATCGAGGCTAAACATGGTCACTCCTCCTGCCGTCTTGCGAAGACAGTAGAAGGGGCAGATGTCGGTTGTATTGCAGTTGGGTGAAGATTTGAGCAGAGCGTAGGCCGGGTAAGGCGAAGCCGCCACCCGGCGCTAAAGCGGATTAACGCAGAATTTTCTTCTCGGCCAGATCCAGCGCGAAGTAGCTGAAGATCAGATCCGCGCCCGCGCGTTTGATCGCCCCCAGGCTTTCCAGGATCACTTTCTCTTCATCAATGGCACCCGCCAGGGCGGCGAATTTGATCATCGCGTACTCACCGCTCACCTGATAAGCGCCCAGCGGCAGCTCGGTGCGCTCGCGGATGTCACGCAGGATATCCAGGTACGCGCCAGCCGGTTTTACCATCAGGCAGTCTGCGCCCTGGGCTTCATCGAGCAGGGATTCACGAATCGCTTCGCGGCGGTTCAGCGGGTTCATCTGATAGGTTTTACGATCGCCTTTCAGCGCCGTACCGGCTGCTTCACGGAACGGGCCGTAGAAGGAGGAGGCAAATTTGGTGGAGTAGGACATGATGGCGGTGTCGGTGAAACCGGCCGCGTCCAGGGCCTGACGAATCGCCTGAACCTGTCCGTCCATCGCGGCAGAAGGTGCGATGAAATCTGCGCCTGCCGCGGCCGCGACAACAGCCTGCTTGCCGAGGTTAAGCAGGGTAGCATCGTTATCCACGCCGTGATCGCACAGCACGCCGCAGTGGCCGTGCGAGGTGTATTCACAGAAGCAGGTGTCGGACATCACCACCATTTCCGGCACGGTTTCTTTGCAGATGCGTGACATGCGGGCGACGAGGCCATCTTCTTTCCACGCGTCGCTGCCGGTCGCGTCAGTATGGTGGGAGATGCCGAAGGTCATCACCGAGCGGATCCCCGCGTTGGCGATACGTTCGATCTCACGCGCCAGATATTTCTCCGGAATGCGCATGACGCCCGGCATAGCTTCGATGGCCTTGTAGTCATCGATCTCTTCTTCAACAAAAATCGGCAACACCAGATCGTTTAAGCTCAGGGTTGTCTCTTCAAACATAGCGCGCAGTGCAGGTGACTTGCGCAGGCGGCGTGGGCGTGCAATTAAATCGGTCATGGTATGCCTGATGTTTGTGGAACAAAGAGGGCTAGTGTACATCAAAGTGAAGACGGGTGTTTTACTAAAGTGGGCATTTTGCTTTTGTGAAATGCGGCAGGTGAGTTTGCCTGTCATAAATAATATATAATGCAGGTCAGTATAAGGCTGAGAGGAGAATGAAATATTCGTGTTATTTCTATATGGAAATGAAAGCATAATTAAAAATGATTTATTATTTTCCGGTGTGTTTTTCCAATTTGTTTAGCCGTGTATTAACATTCTGTTTTTATAATATTTATTTTATGAAGCCTTATGGTTTGTGGTCTGAATGTGTTTTTGTCTGAATACGGACTTAATGGAAACATTCATTGAACCTTTTCGAAATGAAACTGCATAATTCCCTCCGCAATTAAATATTGCAAATTCATTGATGGACAAACTTGCTTACGTCCCTGAGGAGGGATGACCCAATGCAAACATGGAAAAAGAAACTCGTTGTATCTCAACTTGCATTAGCCTGCACCCTGGCTATCGCTTCTCAGGCCAATGCGAAGGATATTTCCGGTACGACATATAATACCTTCGGATACGATAATACAGCGTCCACCCCCTGGTATTATGGTTATGCCGACTGGGATTACTCGGATGCCATCCATGATGGTGATATTTATCCCGTGATTAATAAAGCCACCGTGAATGGTGTTATTTCAACGTACTACCTGGATGATGGCATCAATGGCCGGGCGAATGCGTTGAGTATTTCCAATAGCACCATTAACGGCATGATTACTTCTGAGTGTATGACCACCACATGTGCTGATGGCGTGGATGCTGACGGCACCCATCATACGCAATACGATCGTTTTAGCCTGACCGTTGATAATTCCACCCTTAACGATACGTACGAGCATTATGCGTATGATGTCGTGAATGGGGAAAATACGGAAAGACACTATCTGGATACGTACGATCTGGGTAATGCGATTACCCTGGATGTGGAATCGGATATTGTTATCCAGAATAATTCTCACGTCGCGGGGATTACCCTGACGCAGGGGTACCAGGAGCTGGATAATACGCCATACGACGGCGTTGAAGGCGTAGCCAACAGCAGCAACGTCTTTACCGACACGCTACTGGTGAAAGATTCGGTACTGACTTCCGGTGCGTACAGCGATTTAGGTACCAGCGGATTCTACGGTCAAACCGCGAAGCCGAGCGACTATGGTGAAACCAGCGCGACAGCGGCAGACGATGCGGCGCTGATTGTGGCCGCCAGCGCGTCTGATAACGCGATGCAAACCACCGCCACGTTCGATCATTCCACCGTTACTGGCGATATTCTGTTCTCCAGCACCTTCGACAACAACTTCTACCCGAACGGCGATCCGGCAACCGATACCACCGAAGACGGCATCTATAACCCAACCACCAACGGCTGGGATGGCACCGATAAGCTGGATGTGACGCTTACCAACGGCAGCAAATGGGTCGGCGCAGCACAGTCCAGCGTCGAGGCTATCGGCACGGCGCAGATGTATGGCCAGGGCTACAGCAACGTAGACTGGAACGCACTGTCCCCTAACAGCATTTGGCCGGACTCCACCTATGACGACAACGGACATGTTGCGGGCGAAGCGGTGTATCAGAGCGGTCTGTTTAACATCGCGCTGGACAACGGCTCCGAGTGGGATACCCGTAAGGTGTCTAACATCGACACCCTGACGGTAAACAACCAGTCTCAGGTCAACGTTGAAAACTCAGGCCTGCTGGCGGATGCCATCACTCTGACCAATGCGTCCTCATTGAATATCGGCGACAGCGGCGGCGTGGCTACCGACCATCTGTATCTGGACAGTGATAGCCGTGCGGCGCTGACGGAAGAAACGGCCGAGCTCTATGCCAACACCATCACCGTAGATAACGGTGCAGAGCTGGCGCTGGGGCTGGGTCAGGTTGATACGCACAATATGGTACTGACCGATGGCGGCGTGCTGAACGTTGCCAGCCGTGATTACGTGCTGAACAGCGATCTGAACAACGCACGCTATATCACTAACGATAAGCGCAGCGCTGATTATGACTACGGCGTAGTGGCCATTAACTCTGACGGCCATCTGGCGGTGAACGGTGACGTCGCCGGTAACTATCAGGTCCGTATCGATGACGCGACCGGAGCGGGTTCCGTTGCTGATTACAAAAACAAAGAGATCGTTCGCATCTATGACAATAATGCGGATACTGCAGCCAGCTTTACTGCTGCAAACAGAGCCGATTTAGGGGCCTATACCTACCAGGCGCAGCAGCAGGGTGACACCGTTGTCCTCCAGCAGAAAGCGCTGACCGACTACGCCAATATGGCGCTGAGCATTCCTTCTGCCAATACCAATATCTGGAATCTGCAGCAGGATACCGTAGGTGCGCGTCTGACCAACCGCCGTCACGGCCTGGCGGATAATGGCGGAGCGTGGGTGAGCTACTTCGGCGGCAATTTCGACGGTGACAATGGCGTTATCAGCTACGATCAGGACGTGAGCGGTATTATGGTGGGTCTGGATACCCAGATTGACGGTAATAACGCGAAGTGGATCGTCGGTGGGGCGGCAGGTTTCGCGAAGGGAGATATCAGCGATCGTACCGGTCAGGTCGATCAGGATAGCCAGACGGCGATGATCTACGCGTCAGCGAAGTTTACGAACGATCTGTTCCTCGACAGCTCCCTGAGCTACACCCGCTTCAACAGCGATCTTTCCGCTAACATGAGCAACGGCCAGTATGTTGACGGCAATACCACCAGCGACGCTGTTGGTTTTGGGCTGAAGCTGGGCTATGACTGGAAACCAAACCTCTCTGGCTACGTTACCCCATACGCAGCCGTATCGGGTCTGTTCCAGTCTGGTGATGACTATCGTCTGAGCAATGACATGCGCGTTGATGGACAATCTTACGATAGCCTGCGTTATGAACTTGGTGTTGATACGGGTTATACCTTCAACTACGGCGGCGATCAGGCTCTGACGCCTTACTTCAAACTGGCTTGGGTCTATGACGACGCCGATAACAATGCCGATATTAACGGTGACAGCATTGATAACGGCGTGAAAGGATCCGCTGTTCGTGTTGGGCTGGGCACCCAGTTCAGCTTCACGAAGAACTTCAGCGCTTACACGGATGCCACTTATCTGGGCGGCGGTGACGTTGACCAGAACTGGGGCGCAAACCTGGGTGTGAAATATACCTGGTAATGAATAAAAGCGGGGGAGGGGTTATCTTCCCCCGCTTTTTACAGAAGCAATAAAAATAATATTGAACCGACAAATACGGATGACTTGAGGTCTGCATGAACGTTAATGCGAAACCACTTTCTGAATTACGCCGGCTCGAACAGGGGTTAATAGCAGCCAGTACCCCTTTTACATGTGCTCCTCAACAATTAATTACGTCAGGCGAATCAATTGAGCCTCGAACGATCGTATTACAAACTGGCGTTATTGAGGTCTATCGCCCTTCCGATGAGCTGCTGGTGGGGATTGCGACGGCACCTTTTATTTTCGGGCTGTCTACGGTCGTCATCAATCACTCTCAGGAATACAGAGTGATGGCTAAAACGGCCTGTACCGGTTTTTATTTATCCACGGAAACTACCCGTCAACAGATCCAGCAGTATTCCTTGTGGAAAGAGGCCTTCTGCTGGTTATCCTGGATAAATTACATTCTTGAAAAACGCGATATGCAGCTGGTGGGCAATAACTCCTATCACCAGATCCGCGCGATGCTGTTAAATATGGCCGAGTGGGATGAAACGCTGCGTTCAAAAATCGGTGTGATGAATCATATTCAGCAAAGCACACGCATTTCACGTTCTGTTGTTGCCGAAGTTCTGGCCGCCCTGCGACAGGGAAACTATATCAATATGAGCCGGGGCAAGCTGGTCAGCATCAACCGCTTGCCCACGGAATATTAATATCAGTTGGACGCGGTAAGCACCTGGGCTTTATTGGCGCTCAGTTCTGCCACCAGGTTATTAATACCGTCACTCATATTGACGAAACGCGTATGCGGAGAGCGGGTCACCACCACAAACGCGCCCACGTTTGACTGGGGGATCATCGCCATATAGGTGATGAACCCGCCGCCGCCGCCGGTTTTCTGAATAATACCCGGACGGCCATTTTTCGGTGCCATATAGACCCAGCCCATGCCGAGCGCATCGGCTTTACCCGGTACGTCCATCCCGATGACCCGATGCAACTGAGTACGCTGATAAATCAGGGTCTGCATACGATCGGCCTGGCTGCTTCGCGAGTAGAAATCCGAGGAAAGGAACTGCTGCATCCAGCGCATCATGTCGCCAGGCGTGGAGTAAACCCCGCCGCTGCCCACGGCCGCCAGCGTGTTATTACAGGGGCTGGCGCCTTTCTCCGCCACCATCAGGCGACGGCACTGGTCCGGGGACGGAGTAAACGTGGTGTCTTTCATGCCGAGCGGACGGGTGATCTGCTCTTCAAACAGCTGCGTGTAGGGTTTGCCAGCCGCCGTTGAGAGGGCATCTGCCAGCAGGTCGAACGCCAGGTTTGAATAAGAGGCCTGCGAGCCCGGTGCTGCTTTCAGCGTGGCGGTACTCAGATAGCTCCAGCGCTGGTCGCGCGTTGGCCAGACAAACACGTCACGATGCGCCGCTCCGCCTGGCTGCTCACGCGGCAGGGCGCTGGTATGGGTAGCAAGGTTCACAAGCCGGATCGGGGTCCCCTGATACGTGGGTACGCGGGCACCTGGCGGCGCGTATTTGCTGAGCGGATCGTCGAGCCTCACCACGCCCTGGTCGAGCAGTTTCACCAGCATTTCGCTGGTCATGAGCTTAGTTAAGGATGCGATGCGGATGACGGAATCCAACTGCGGGTGAATGTTATTTCCCGGGCGCGTTTCGCCAAAGCTGCGGAATACACGCTGGTTTCCGTCGATGACGACCATCGCCATTCCGGTCGCGCCGCTGCCGTAATAGATAAGGTTCGCGTAGCGATCGGCAATATCTGAAGCTAAAACGGGAGCCGTCAGCGGTTGGGCTGCCTGGGCGGTAGAGAAGCTCACCGCACACAGCGCGGCAAAAGAGAGCAGACAACGTTTCAACGAAAAGCATCCATGAAGTGAATGAGGAAAGTAATGGGTATTTATACTACTAATCGGTACCGTGCAATGCCCCGAATTGCATAACGATAGCGAGAAAAACGTAACCATGGGTAAATATGAACAATTTACTTGCGAGCCATCTCCCATTTTGTGACATCGGGCTTATGATAGGCACCAGTGTCACTCAATCTTACGGAGAACGGTATGTCTGAGAAGCGTGTGGTTATGGTTGTCGATATGCAGAACGGGGTGTTTGAAACCCCTCGTCATCAGCGCGAAAAGTGTGTCTCTCTGATCAACCAGCTTACGCAGGCAGCCGACACGGTGATTTTTATACAGCACACCGAGGCCGGGGGGCTGGAAGAGGGGAGTGCAGGGTTTGCGCTACTGCCTGAACTCCATCAGCCTGCCGACGCGCTTTACGTGACCAAAACGGCCTGTGATGCCTTCTACAACACCGGGCTTGAGACGCTGCTGCGGGAGCAGGGCATTCACGAGTTTGTCATCTGCGGCTGCGCCACCGATTACTGCGTCGATGCGACGATCAAGAACGGCGTTAGCCGGGGTTATCACATCACCGTGGCGGAAGATGCCCATACCACATCCAACCGCCCGGCTGCTGAAGCACAGATTCTGATTAACCATCACAACGACGTCTGGCGTAACTTCATTGCGCCGGCGAATCCTCTCGCAGTGAAACGCACCGAAACAATTCTTGAAAACTGGAAAGCGAACTAATAATTAACGCTCGGGTCTGACCTTTTTGCCGGAGCCGGGAGGCTGGCTCGGGCAGGTTTTCGTGTGGTGACGTGTTGTACACAGCAACAGCCATAACAACAAGAAGGAAGCATTATGTTTAAGTCTTTTTTCCCAAAGCCGGGGCCTTTTTTCCTGTCGGCATTTATTTGGGCACTGATCGCTGTCATTTTCTGGCAGGCGGGCGGCGGCGCATGGCTGACGCGCATCACGGGGGCGACAGGCGAGGTGCCGATTAGCGCAGCGCGCTTCTGGTCGCTCAGCTTTATCGTATTTTATGCCTACTACACGGTATGTGTGGGGCTGTTTGCACTCTTCTGGTTCAAGTATTCTCCGCATCGTTGGCAGTTTTGGTCGATTTTGGGATCTGCACTGATCATTTTCGTTACCTGGTTCATGGTGGAAGTGAGCGTTGCAATTAATGCATGGTATGCACCCTTCTACGATTTGATCCAAAAAGCACTAAGCGCCCCGAATAAGGTTCCGATTGGTGAACTCTATGCCAGTCTCGTTAGTTTTACCGGCATTGCCATGATTGCAGTAACAGTGGCAGTGCTGAACAATTTCTTCGTTAGCCATTACGTTTTCCGTTGGCGTACTGCTATGAACGAATATTACATGGCAAATTGGCAACGACTGCGGCACATCGAAGGTGCTGCACAGCGTGTGCAGGAAGACACCATGCGTTTTGCCTCAACGCTGGAGGACATGGGGGTCAGCTTGCTTAATGCTGTGATGAAACTTATCGCTTTTTTACCGATTCTGATTGCACTTTCACCCCATGTGCCTGAACTTCCAGTTGTTGGTCATTTACCCTATGGTTTGGTTATTGCGGCACTGGTCTGGTCTCTTATGGGAACGGGGCTTCTTGCTGTGGTGGGGATCAAATTGCCGGGGTTACAATTTAAAAATCAGCGCGTGGAAGCGGCTTACCGTAAAGAACTCGTTTACGGTGAGGATGACCCATCACGAGCTGCGCCACCAACGGTAAAAGAGTTATTTCAGAACGTCCGTTTTAACTACTTTAAGCTCTACTTCCACTACATGTATTTCAACATAGCTCGTATTTTATATCTTCAGGCCGATACTGTTTTTGGAATAGTCCTGTTGTTCCCGTCAATTGTTGCAGGGACAATTACTCTGGGACTGATGACCCAAATTACCAACGTGTTTGATCAGGTCAGAAGTTCATTCCAGTACCTGATCAGCTCCTGGACCACGCTGGTGGAACTGATGTCCATCTACAAACGTCTGCGCAGCTTTGAACGCGAGCTGGACGATCGTGACCTGCAGGAAGTCACTAACACATTTAGCTAATACAGGACGTTGCTATGCCTTTTGCCGTACCGCGCGCGTTACCGTTGACCATTCTGGCCGCTTTTGTGCTGGCAGGCTGTGCCGAAAAGGGGGCCGCTCCGCTCAAAAAGGGCGAGAAGCCCGTTGATGTGGCGAGCGTTGTGCGGCAGAAAATGCCCGCCAGCGTGAAAGATCGCAATGCGTGGGCAAACGCGCTGGCAAAAACCTTTGAAAGCCAAAAGATCGCGCCGACCGAGGAGAATATCTGTTCGGTGCTGGCGGTGGCACAGCAGGAGTCGATGTACCAGTCAGATCCGGCTGTGCCGGGATTGAATAAAATCGCCTGGAAAGAGATCGACCGCCGCGCGGAGTCCATGCATATCCCGGTGTTCCTCGTGCATACCGCGCTTAAAATCACCTCGCCGAACGGCAAAAGCTACAGCGAACGGCTGGATACGGTGAAAACCGAAAAACAGCTTAGCGCCATCTTTGATGATTTCATCAGCATGGTCCCAATGGGGCAAAAGCTGTTTGGCTCACTGAACCCGGTCCATACCGGTGGCCCAATGCAGGTAAGCATCGCGTTCGCGGAGAAACACACCGACGGCTATCCGTGGAAAATCGACGGTACGGTGCGCCAGGAGGTCTTCTCCCTGCGCGGCGGACTGTGGTTCGGCACGTATCACCTGCTGAACTACCCGGCAAACTACGATGAGCCGCTGTATCGCTTTGCCGACTTTAACGCCGGCTGGTATGCCAGCCGTAATGCGGCATTCCAGAGTGCGGTCAGCCGCGCAAGCGGCGTTAAGCTGGCGCTTGACGGCGATCTCATCGCTTACGGCAGCAGCGAGGCGGGAAGCACCGAGCTTGCCGTACGGAAATTATCGGCAACGCTTGGCTTGAGCAACAGCGACATTCGCCGCCAGCTTGAGAAAGGCGATAGTCTGGCCTTTGAGAAAACGGATCTGTACAAGAAGGTGTTTGCGCTTGCAGAGCAGAAAAGCGGGAAAACGTTACCGAGGGCTATCCTGCCGGGTATTCAGCTGGAAAGCCCGAAGATCACGCGTAACCTGACCACCGCGTGGTTCGCAAAACGCGTGGACGATCGCCGGGCTCGCTGTATGGGGCTTTAACGGCGGCGGCGAAAGCGCAGCACTAATGCCACAACGCCCAGAATCATACATCCCGCGAGGAAGGGAATCAGGCCGAACAGGGTGCTGACGCCAAAACCAATCTCAACTCGCGGGCGTCCGTTATCCTGCACCTGCATCAGGTGTTCATAAACGCCAGGCGCATGGACCAGCATATTGAGCAGCTGCGAGCCAGCCCAGAAGCAGAACAGGACAAACAGGGCATACGCGATATTACCCGCCGTGGAGGTTTTTGGTTTTCCGCCAAAAATCGGTTTCGACAATGTAAAGTCAGCCATGATGACCTCCGGATAAATCGCTCTGTTAATACGCTTCGTACAGGGTGAGTTTGACAGGTCATCGCATTTGTCAATATCAGAATCGTGGTAATTTACGCGACGGAATCCTCCTGGATTGTTGATTTCTGCAGCACGTCACAATTTATTAACTTAAGTGAAATTGCGTCGTGTTTCAGAATTTCCGTATCTGCCACAGACCTGGTCGTAAAACTGTGAGAGGATGTCTTTTTTTCCTGCCGGAGTTGTTATGAAGCTCACGTCCAAACTACGCCGTGACTGGCACTACTACGCCTTCGCTATCGGGCTGATCTTTATTCTTAACGGTGTCGTGGGCCTGTTAGGGTTTGAGGCAAAAGGCTGGCAAACCTATGCCGTCGGGCTGGTGACCTGGGTTATCAGTTTCTGGCTGGCGGGGTTGATTATCCGCCGCCGTCCTAAAGAGACGACAGCGGATGAGGCAGAGTCGGCGAAGGGCGCCGATTAACCGTTTACGGAACTTTTAAGCGCGCTGTCGGCGGCGTGACGCTCCAGCGCGAGTTCGATCAGGCGGGTGATCAATTCCGGGTAGCTCAGGCCGCTCGCCTGCCACAGCTTCGGATACATGCTGATGTTAGTGAACCCCGGCAGCGTGTTAATTTCATTGATCACCACCTCGTTTTCCGCCGTCAGGAACACATCCACGCGCGCCATGCCGCAGCAGCCGAGCGTCTGATAAGCGCGAATGGCGATCGCCCGGATCTTATCGTTAACCGCCGGATCGAGATCCGCAGGCACGACAACCTGCGCGCCTTTATCATCAATGTATTTGGTGTCGTACGAGTAGAAGTCGCTGTTTAAGACCACTTCGCCGCAGGTGCTCGCCTGTGGAAAATCGTTGCCCAGCACGGCGCACTCAATTTCACGGCCTTTAATGCCCTGCTCAACCACCACTTTATGGTCGAACTCAAACGCCAGTCGGACGGCTTGCGTGAACTCAGCTTCGCTGGTCACTTTGCTGACGCCCACGGAGGAGCCCTGGTTTGCTGGCTTCACAAACAGCGGCAGACCCAGCTCTCCGCTGATTTGCGCGAAGGTGTGTTTGTCGCGGTTGGCGCGGGTGAGCGTAACGAATGGCGCAATATTCAGCCCTGCATCGCGCAGCAGGCGTTTGGTCACGTCTTTGTCCATGCAGGCGGCAGAGCCGAGGACGTCCGAGCCGACGAACGGCAGGTTGGCCATGCGCAGCATTCCCTGCAGGGAACCATCTTCCCCCAGTGTGCCGTGAACGATAGGGAAGACGACGTCGATCTGGGCGAGAGCCTGTGCATTGCCGGCGTCGATAAGCTGCCCCTTCACGACGCCGGGTACGGTGGCGACGCTCACTTCTGAAGGATTCAGGGCGATGTGTGCCGGATCGTGAGCATTCAGCAGATACTGGCTGGCATCGTTAACGTGCCACTGGCCCTGTTTATCAATGCCCAGCAGCACCACGTCGAAACGGCTTTTATCGATCGCATCAACGATATTTTTAGCCGATTGCAATGACACTTCGTGCTCCGCTGATTTTCCCCCAAAGACAATACCTACGCGCTGCTTAGCCATCTCACTCTCTTCCAGTCTGACGAAAAGCCAATAACATACCACGATGCCCGGCGTGTTTCGCGGCCTTCTGCCATAATGTTTTGGGGAATGTTGAGGGGGGAGAGTGAGAGGAAAAACGCTGCTGACCGGATTTATCATTTTGACCATCGCAACGCTGGGTTACCGCTGGTTGCCGCCTTACTACAACCCTTTCACGCCGCTGACGCTTGACGATCCGCCAGGCCGAATCACTCAGTATAAGCTTCGGCGTTTAACTCCCGAGGCGTGCGCGAGCCTGCTGTTACAGGCTAACCAACGCGATCTCATCCGCACCCAGCCGGTAGCGGACAGCGGCGGCGCGTGTCCCCTTAACAACGTCGTGCGCGTGCGTGACTTCGGCCCTGTCGGCCTGAACAGCAGCTTTCTTGCCAGCTGTCCGCTGGCGCTCAGCTCAGCCCTCTTTATCAGCCAGCAGGCCCGGCCGCTGACAAAACGCTATACGGGCAGCGAGCTCGTGCGTATCGACCACCTTGGCAGCTTTGCCTGCCGCAATATTTATCACCGCCCTGACGCGCGCCGCAGTGAACATGCCACGGCGGAGGCGCTGGATATTGCCGCTTTTCGTCTGGCGAACGGTGAACGCGTCACGGTGCTGAATGGCTGGAAGGCGACAACAACGCAGCCCTGGCTGAAGGCCATGCTGGCGGCGAGCTGTGGCTACTACGGGAACGGCCTGGGGCCGGAGTATAACGCGGCGCATGCTAACCATTTTCATCTGGGAATGCGCGGTTTTGGTCTCTGCCGGTAAAGCATAATATTCCGCCAGAAAATGGATGAATTGTGACTTATTTCACAAATATGATGACTGGGAAGATAAAACACCAAAGTCTGTCGGGCCGCATCTCTGGTGCGACGTTGACACGCGTAACTTGCTAATCTGTCGGCGAATTCGCCTAAAAATGAAGACTATTTCGTTATGGAATCCTGGAAAGTTAATCTTATCTCGGTCTGGTTCGGTTGCTTCTTTACCGGGCTGGCCATCAGCCAGATTTTACCGTTCCTGCCGCTGTACGTGTCGCAGCTGGGGGTGACCTCGCATGAAGCGCTTTCCATGTGGTCCGGTCTGACGTTCAGCGTCACGTTTCTGGTCTCCGCCATTGTGTCACCGATGTGGGGCAGCCTGGCAGATCGAAAAGGCCGTAAACTGATGCTGCTGCGCGCCTCGCTCGGGATGGCGATTGCTATTCTGCTGCAGGCCTTCGCCACCAACGTCTGGCAGCTGTTTTTCCTGCGGGCGGTGATGGGGTTGACGTCCGGGTATATTCCAAACGCCATGGCGCTGGTCGCCTCTCAGGTGCCGCGCGAGCGAAGCGGCTGGGCGCTGAGTACGCTCTCCACGGCACAGATCAGCGGCGTCATCGGCGGGCCGCTGCTGGGGGGCTTTCTGGCGGACCACGTCGGGCTGCGCGCGGTATTTATTATCACCGCGATCCTGCTGGTGGTCAGTTTTCTGGTCACGCTCTTTCTGATTAAAGAAGGAGGCCGCCCGGTTATCAGTAAATCTGAACGCCTCAGCGGCAAGGCCGTTTTCGCCTCGCTGCCTTATCCGGGTCTGATGATCAGCCTGTTTGTGACCACCATGGTGATCCAGCTCTGTAACGGTTCGGTCGGTCCGATTCTGGCGCTGTTTATCAAGTCGATGGAGCCGGAGAGCACGAATATCGCTTTTCTGAGCGGCATGATTGCCGCCGTGCCGGGCGTATCCGCCCTGATTTCCGCGCCGCGTCTGGGTAAACTGGGGGACAGGATCGGCACGGCGCGCATCCTGATGGCGACGCTGATCTTTGCGGTGGTGCTCTTCTTCGCGATGTCGTTTGTCACTTCTCCGCTTCAGCTTGGCATATTGCGATTTCTGCTCGGCTTTGCTGACGGCGCCATGTTGCCTGCGGTACAGACTCTGCTGGTCAAATATTCCAGCGACCAGGTGACGGGGCGAATTTTTGGATATAACCAGTCATTTATGTATCTGGGGAATGTTGCCGGTCCGCTTATTGGCGCATCCGTTTCCGCAATGGCCGGTTTTCGTTGGGTATTTGCGGCGACAGCGATTGTTGTTTTAATCAATATTATCCAGTTGGCTATTGCGCTGCGACGCCGCCGACAAATGGCGGAGGCCAAATCGGCGAGATAACACTTTAGTAGATGTATTATATATTCTTATGGTAGCCGCATTTTTATATAACAAAATGCGGAGTCTTTTTATAGAAAAACGTTTCGCTCACGGCGCTACCTCTTTATTTCCGTTCCTGTGTCACTTTTGCATACCATAATTAATTTCTTCTCTTTGCAATAGGGATTCAGAGTGATAACGTCAGACAAAACTGAAAAGGAACTGGCACGATGAAAAACCTCATTGCTGAATTGCTGGTCAAGCTGGCACAAAAGGAAGAAGAGTCAAAAGAGCTGGTGGCTCAGGTCGAAGCGCTCGAGATTGTGGTCACCGCGCTGCTTCGACAAATGGCGAAAACCGATCAGCAGGCGTTGATTGAGAGCGTGGAAGGCGCGCTGGAGAGCGTCAGGCCTGAATCGCAGGTACCGGTAGAGGATGCGGAGATGCTTCACCAGTACGTAAAGAAGCTGTTAAGGCATCCGCGCAGCTAAACCGCCACAGGACGTAACGACGTGTCATAGAATTGTCATGCAGGATGCCTATAGTCGCTCTGTTTTTATTTTTATGTATTTGTACATGGAGAAAATAAATTGAAACAGAGCGCACTTTTCATTGCATTACTTCCCCTGTTAATTACCCCTGCCATTTATGCAGATACGACGCAAACCAGCGTGCTGGATAATCGTGCGGCAAAAGGGGATATCACCCAGCCTGGCGGCGCGCGCCGTTTATCAGAAGATCAAACGGCCGCTATTCGCGCTTCGCTGAATGAGAAACCGGCAAAAAATATTATTCTGCTGATTGGCGATGGAATGGGCGATTCCGAAATCACGGCGGCGCGAAATTATGCCGAGGGAGCGGGCGGCTTTTTTAAAGGTATCGACGCCTTACCGCTGACCGGACAATATACCCACTACGCGCTGGATAAAAAAACCGGTAAACCGGATTACGTAACGGATTCCGCGGCCTCTGCCACGGCGTGGTCCACCGGCGTGAAAACCTATAATGGTGCGCTGGGCGTGGATATTCACGAACATGATCATCAAACCCTTCTGGAGATGGCAAAAGCGGCGGGCCTGGCGACCGGCAACGTCTCCACCGCTGAACTTCAGGATGCGACGCCTGCGGCGCTGGTGGCACACGTGACCTCGCGTAAGTGCTATGGCCCGTCAGTGACCAGCGAAAAATGCCCTACAAATGCGCTGGAAAAAGGCGGGAAAGGCTCGATTACGGAACAACTGCTGAACGCACGTCCTGACGTGACGCTGGGCGGCGGCGCGAAAACCTTCGCGGAAACCGCGACGGCGGGCGAATGGCAGGGCAAAACGCTGCGCGAGCAGGCGCAGGCTCGCGGCTATCAGCTGGTGAGTGACGCAAATGCTCTGGCGGCGATAAGCGAGGCGAACCAGGACAAGCCGCTGCTGGGGCTGTTCTCTGACGGTAACATGCCCGTGCGCTGGGAAGGTCCAAAAGCCTCGTATCACGGCAATATCGATAAGCCTGCGGTGACCTGTACGCCAAACCCGAAACGCACGGACAGCGTACCAACGCTGGCGGCGATGACTGATAAAGCGATCTCTCTGCTGAGCAAGAGCGAAAAAGGGTTCTTCCTGCAGGTAGAAGGCGCGTCAATCGATAAGCAGGATCATGCGGCGAATCCGTGCGGTCAGATTGGCGAAACCGTCGATCTGGACGAAGCGGTGCAGAAGGCGCTCGCGTTCGCGAAAAAAGACGGTAACACCCTGGTCATCGTCACCGCGGACCACGCGCACGCCAGCCAGATCATTCCGCCAGATACCAAAGCCCCTGGCCTGACGCAGGCGCTGAACACCAAAGATGGTGCTGTCATGGTGATGAGCTACGGTAACTCTGAAGAAGAGTCCATGGAGCACACGGGCACCCAGCTGCGCATTGCCGCCTACGGCCCGCACGCGGCAAACGTGGTAGGCCTGACGGATCAAACGGATCTGTTCTACACCATGAAGGCGGCGCTGGGTCTGAAATGATAAAAATCCCGGTGGAAATCACATCTGCCGGGTGGTTTTTTTCCTGTCACGAACCAGACTTACAGGGAATGTTCACAAAAGGATGGTGCAATGAAAACAACATTACTGGTTACTCTGCTCTCCGGCCTGTTCCTGGTCGCCTCGGCGAACGCGGAAGAGAAAACGTTAACGCCGCAGCAGCAGCGTATGACCACCTGTAATCAACAGGCGACGTCTCAGAGTCTGAAGGGCGATGCTCGCAAGACCTACATGAGCGACTGCCTCAAAAACGGCGCCTCGAAGCCAGCTGAAAAAAGCCTGACGCCTCAGCAGCAAAAGATGCGCGAGTGTAATGCCAAGGCCACCGAACAGTCTCTGAAAGGGGATGACCGCAGCAAGTTTATGAGTGCCTGCCTGAAGAAAAAAGTGTAGTTCGAACGGGTGAGCGGCTCCGGCGGCTCACCCGAAATTTCATACTTTCCCCGCAGACCCCCTCTCTATAATTTGGGAAAATGTTTCAGAATATTCCCAAAAATGATGAATGATGAAACGTATTACAACAAAAAGCGCATTCGGGAAGAGTGGAATTTAACCCTTTCTCAGGATGACCCTCACCGCGCCGGCATTCAGTTTGCCCGGCGGGTTCGGCTGGCGCGCGCCGTGGGGCTGGCAGCGATGTTTTTCCCGGTTGCAGGAATGCTGGTCACCCATTTTTTACCCGGAGGCTGGTGGCTTTTACTGGTCGGTTGGGCGTTCGTCTGGCCCCATTTCGCCTGGCAGTTATCCTGCCGGGCCGCGTCACCTCATCAGCAGGAAGTATTCAATCTTAAGATCGATGCCATCATTGCCGGGCTCTGGATCGGCGTGATGGGGATGAGCGCGTTACCCACGGCAGCGCTGGTGATGATGGTAGGGATGAATATGATGGGCTCCGGGGGCTGTCGTCTGTTTATTCCGGGGATCCTGTTGACCCTGCTCTCCGCGCTGGTGACGCTGCCGCTTGTCGGCCGCGTGGCCGTCTTTAACCCCGACCCGGTGGAGTGGGGGTTAACGCTGCCGGTGCTGGTGCTTTATCCCATGCTGTTTGCCTGGCTCAGCCACCGCACCGCCGTCAGGCTTGCTGAGCACAAGCAGCGGCTGGAAATGATGAGCACCCGCGACGGCATGACCGGGGTCTTTAATCGACGTCACTGGGAAATGCTGCTGCGAAATGAATTTGAGCATTGCCGCCGTGACCACTGCACCGCCACGATTTTGCTGATTGATATCGACCACTTTAAAAATATCAACGATACCTGGGGGCACGCCGTGGGGGATGAGGCGATCATTGCCATCACGCGCCAGCTCCAGATGTCGGTGCGGTCAGGTGATGCCATCGGCCGGTTTGGCGGGGATGAGTTTGCGGTGATTATGTCGCAGACCGCGGCGGAAAGCGCGATCGCCGTGATGTCCCGGGTGCATGAGCGGCTGGAAACGCTGTCGCTACCGTGCGCGCCAAAAGAGGCGCTGCGCATCAGCGTAGGCGTTGCCCCCTGGGGGCCGCAGTTTGGACATTATCGGGAATGGCTAAAGGCGGCTGACGTGGCGCTGTACAGAGCGAAAAATGCCGGGCGCAGCCGCACCGAAGTGGCCGCCTGACGCCCGACTGAAGCAATCAGGATTTACTCAGCTTCTCTGATTTTTCCATGCATTTTGTCATGGCCTCAATGACGGCCGAGCGGAATCCGCGCTCTTCCAGCACCCGCACTGCTTCGATGGTGGTACCGCCAGGGGAGCAGACCATATCTTTCAGTTCACCCGGGTGTTTGCCGGTCTCCAGCACCATTTTGGCAGAGCCCATGACGGCCTGCGCGGCGAACTTATACGCCTGGGCGCGCGGCATTCCGCCAAGCACGGCGGCATCGGCCATCGCTTCTAAAAACATGAAGACATACGCAGGCGCAGAACCACTGACGCCGACTACCGGATGGATCATCGATTCGGCAATCACTTCTGCTTCACCGAAGCAGCGGAAAATGTTCAGTACATCCGCCACGTCTTCTGAGGTCACCAGGGCGTTAGGCGTGACGGAGGTCATGCCGGCGTTGACCAGTGAAGGGGTGTTTGGCATCGCACGGACGATTTTGCGGTCGTGGCCGAGCGCGCGCGCCAGCTGATCGAGCGTGACGCCCGCGGCAATCGACACCACCAGCGTCTCTTTATTCAGGCTGGAGGTGATGTCGCTCAGCACTTTGATCATGATGTTCGGCTTGACGGCGCCAAAGACGATATCGGCGACCTGGGCCACTTCCTGCGCGCTTTCGGCGGCGTTGATCCCGTACTGATCGCGCAACGCGGCGACCTTGTCCGGTGACGGGGTATAGACCCAAATCTGACCCGGCAACACCTGCCCGCTGGCGATCAGACCGCCCAGGATGGCTTTGCCCATGTTACCGCAGCCGATAAACCCGATTTTCTTGTCCATCACGATTCTCCGTCATTATGCGTTGTTTTCTCTGATTGATAGCTTAACAACGAAATGCAGGCGACAATAGTCGGCAGAGTTATTAAGGGGAGACAATATGGCGATTTGGGTTGATGCGGACGCGTGTCCGAATGTGATTAAAGAGATTTTATTTCGTGCCGCCGAGCGCGTTCAGATGCCGCTGACGCTGGTGGCGAACCAGAATATTCGCGTACCGCCTTCGCGCTTCATCCGCTCTTTACGCGTGCCGGCCGGGTTTGACGTAGCGGATAACGAAATTGTCCGCCTGTGCAGCGCGGAGGATCTGGTGATCACGGCGGATATTCCGCTGGCTGCCGAAGTGCTGGAGAAAGGGGCGGCGGCGCTCAATCCGCGCGGAGAGCGATACTCGCCGTCGACCATTCGCGAGAAGCTCACTATGCGCGATTTTATGGATACGATGCGGGCCAGTGGCGTGCAGACCGGTGGGCCGGATAGCCTGTCACAGCGCGATCGCCAGCAGTTTGCTGCCGAACTGGATAAATGGCTGCTGGAAGTGAAGCGCCGCACAGCGTAATGATAATTATTGTCACTTTGTGGTACAGTGTGGCCTCCACAGGGTTGTCATCCCGTACCGCTTTGCAGTAAAGTAATCGCAACATCTTCTGCAATTATTTCTTTACACTCTTCAGCCATCCGGCATCAAGGGGAACACCTGGCTATGACCCAACCCATCTTTTTAGTTGGCCCCCGCGGCTGTGGGAAAACCACCGTTGGCCTGGAGCTGGCACGCGTGTGTCATCGCCAGTTTGTGGATACCGACCACTGGCTGCAAACCGAGGCTGGAAAAACCATCGCTGAGATTGTTGAACAAGAGGGATGGGAAAGCTTTCGCGCGCGCGAAACGGCCACGCTGAAAGCGGTCACCACCCCGTCTGCGGTGATTGCGACCGGGGGTGGCATTGTTCTGGCGGAGTGTAACCGTCAGTTTATGCGCGAAAAAGGGATTGTGATTTACCTCAGCGCGCCGGTGTCGGCCCTGGTTGGGCGTCTGGAAGCCTTTCCGGAAGAGGGGCAACGTCCTGCGCTAACCTCCAGGCCTCTGAACGAAGAGGTGAGTGAAGTGCTGGCGGAACGCGATGCGCTATACCGCGAGGCGGCTCACCACGTGGTGGATGCGTCAGCCTCTCCCGAAGACGTTGTGATTCAGATTATTACCGCCCTGCGTTTGGCTTGTGCCAGCTAAGCGGCGTCTATACTTATAGCTCAGACATAAAAAAAGGATGAGCTATGCCAACCAGACCTCCCTATCCGCGTGAAGCGCGCATTGTTACCGTTGAAAAAGGCCATACGGGTCATACCGTGACCTGGTATCAACTGCGTGCCGATCACCCAAAACCGGACTCGCTGATCAGTGAACACGAGACTGAACAGGAAGCGCTGGATGCGAAACGGCGCTACGAAGATCCCGACATAACATGAATGTTTTCCTAAACGATCCAGGATCGTGCCTGAATCACACTTTTTACTCATCGTGAAAGTTAAGCAGGAGTTAATATTTAGTTATTACAAGTAACTCTGGTATCGGCAGGCGATCTTTACATTTCGATGTCGGGATCACCTGCTACGCTTGGTGCTGTTTTGTTGAAAAAATGAACTGTGCAGCGTAGTGAGCCTGTACCTGTGTGCACGATGTTGGAGTAATGGAAGGCGATAAAGATGAAGGCAACGTTGGCGATCCTCACCATTGGTGTGGTCCCTGTAAGCGAAGTGTTACCGCTCTTAACCGAGCATGTATCTGAACAACAGATAACGCATCTGAGCCTGCTGGGGAAGATGAGTCGGGAAGAGGTCATGGAGGACTACGCTGTCGAGGCGGGGGAGGATCCCCTGGCGACGTTATTAAGTGACGGTAAACTGGCGCATGTTTCACGCCAGAAAATCGAGCGCTCGCTGCAGGGCGTAATAGAAGTGCTCGATAATCAAGGTTATGACGTTATTTTGCTGATGAGCACGGCCCCCATTAAGGGGCTCATGGCGCGCAATGCGATTCTGCTGGAACCGATGCGCATCATTCCGCCGCTGGTGGCCTCCATCGTGGATGGTCATCAGGTGGGGGTGATTGTCCCCATTGAGGAGCTCATGGATAACCAGGAGGCAAAATGGCACGTGCTGGAAAAAGTGCCCTTGTACGCGCTGGCCAATCCGTTCTGGGACAGTGAGGCCAAACTCATTGCTGCCGGGAAGGAACTGCTGGAAAGAGGGGCTGATGTCCTGATTCTGGACTGCCTGGGTTTCCACCAGCATCATCGTGATTTGCTGCAAAAAGCGCTGGATGTGCCGGTGCTGTTATCCAACGTTCTGATGGCTCGCCTGGCCTCGGAACTGCTCATGTAATGATTTTGCGTGACAGGTGATGAGCATGGCCCCTATAGTGAATTTTTATCTAAAAATATAAGGGCCAGTTCATGCTTCAGAGTAACGAATACTTTTCCGGTAAAGTGAAATCCATTGGTTTTACCAGCAGCAGCACTGGCCGCGCCAGCGTTGGCGTAATGGCGGAAGGGGAATACACCTTTGGCACGGCGGAAGCGGAAGAGATGACGGTGGTCAGCGGCGCGCTGAACGTCCTGCTGCCGGGTGAAACGGAATGGAAAGTTTACGCTGCCGGGCAAGTTTTCAACGTCCCTGGCCACAGCGAATTTCATTTGCAGGTGGCTGAACCTACCTCTTATCTATGCCGCTACCTGAAATAAAAAATTAGCCGGGTGGCGCTAACGCTTACCCGGCCTACGTTTTACCCGTTATCTCTGCGCTTCGCCGCCAAGACCTTCCACCAGATTCTGAATCAACGCGGCCAGCTCGCCGGTCATCAGGATGAAGTCCGCGTCAAAACGCTGGGCGTAATCTTCCCGGTCGATATCTTCGTTCTGATCGCGCAGCTCGTCGCAGAACTTCAGACGCTTCACGGAGCCGTCGTCGCACATCACGAACTGGATGCGCTGCTGCCAGTCGAGCGCCAGCTTGGTGACCACTTTACCCGCTTCAATGTGTACGGCGATCTCGTCGCTGACCAGATCCTGCTTCTTCGCGCGGATCACGCCGCCATCTTCCAGCAGGGCTTTCAGCTCGGCTTCATCAAGGATCTGGAAACCCTGTGCCGCAGCACCGCTGCGTACCCATTCGGTCAGCGTTAACTCAATTGGCGTTTCCAGCGCCAGCGGAACGACCGGTAACGAGCCGATGCTTTTGCGCAGCAGGGCCAGCGTATCTTCTGCTTTCTTGGCGCTGGCGCAGTCCACCATGATCAGCCCGTTAACGGTGTCGATCCACATCATGGTCTGGCTGAAGCGGCTGAAGGCGCGCGGCAGCAGAGAGTGCAGCACTTCGTCTTTCAGCGAATCTTTTTCGGTCTTTTTCAGCTTGCGGCCCTGCTCGGCTTCCAGCTTGAAAATTTTCGCCTCGAGCGCCTGCTTAACCACCGGCGTGGGCAGAATCTTCTCTTCTTTACGGGCGCAGACGATGATTTGACCCGTGCTGCTGGCGTGGGTCAGTGCATCGCTTTGTGAACCCATTGGCGGAACCCAACCGGTTTTTGCCATATCCTGGCTACCGCAAGGGGAAAAGGTATAAGCGGCTAACTGTTTTTCCATCTCTTCTGCACGCAGCGAAACGTCGCGGCTGAGACGGTAAACCATCAAATTTTTGAACCACAGCATGATAATTTCCACGGCCTTGTCGTTAAATCAGCGGGCATGATAACGAATTGTCGCATCGCTTGCATTGCTAATCGGGATGCGTGCTTCTACTCTGTTGATAATCAAAATAATGAGGAGAGTCTTGTGCGTATTGGCATTGATTTGGGCGGCACCAAAACAGAAGTTATCGCACTAAGCGAGCAGGGGGAACAGCTGTTCCGCCACCGTCTGCCTACGCCGCGCGATGATTATCACCAGACGATCGAGACCATTGCCAGGCTGGTTGAGATGGCCGAGCAGGCCACAGGACAAACCGGCAGCGTCGGGATGGGGATCCCGGGGTCGATCTCGCCGTATACCGGCGTGGTTAAAAATGCTAACTCCACCTGGCTCAACGGTCAGCCGTTTGATAAAGATTTAAGCGCGCGCCTGAACCGGGAAGTGCGTCTGGCCAACGATGCCAACTGCCTCGCCGTCTCTGAGGCCATCGACGGTGCGGCGGCCGGTGCCCAGACCGTGTTTGCGGTGATCATCGGTACCGGCTGCGGTGCGGGCGTGGCGTTAGGCGGGCGTGCCCATATCGGCGGTAATGGCACGGCGGGCGAGTGGGGACACAACCCGCTGCCGTGGATGGATGAAGACGAACTCAAATACCGCACTGAAGTCCCGTGCTACTGCGGAAAACAGGGCTGTATTGAGACGTTTATCTCCGGTACCGGTTTTGCGACCGACTACCATCGCCTGAGCGGCCAACCGCTCAAGGGTAACGAGATCATGCGTCTGGTCGAAGCGCAGGACCCGGTGGCGGAGCTGGCGCTTAGCCGCTACGAAATGCGGCTGGCGAAATCGCTGGCCCACGTGGTGAATATTCTCGATCCTGATGTGATAGTGCTCGGCGGCGGCATGAGCAACGTCGATCGGCTGTACGCCACGGTGCCGAACCTGGTGAAGCAGTGGGTCTTCGGCGGCGAGTGTGAAACCCCGATCCGCAAAGCGCTGCACGGGGACTCCAGCGGCGTGCGCGGCGCGGCGTGGCTGTGGCCAGAATAAACGTTCATTCCCTCTCCCTGTGGGAGAGGGTCAGGGTGAGGGCATCAGACCGCACGCTCCCCCCATTCATTCCACCGCAAATACCTTATCCAGCTTGCTATACCCCAGCCCGTTAATCTTCTTCACTTTGATCTGCACCGGAATACGCTCTTTCATCGCCTCTACATGGCTGATCACGCCGATGGTTTTCCCGGTGGCGTTCAGCGCGTCGAGCGCATCCAGCGCGGTATCCAGCGTCTCACTGTCGAGCGTCCCGAACCCTTCATCCAGGAACAGCGAATCGATCCGCGTTTTATGACTCACCAGGTCGGAAAGCGCCAGCGCCAGCGCCAGGCTGACCAGGAAGCTCTCGCCGCCGGAGAGGGTACGGGTATCGCGGACCGCATCCGCCTGCCACGTATCCACCACTTCCAGCTCCAGCGCGTCACTGGCCTTACGCTGCAATAAATAACGCCCGTGCAGACGGTTAAGCTGCTGGTTAGCAAGCCAGACAAGATTGTCCAGCGTCAGCCCCTGGGCGAACTTACGGAACTTGTCACCGGTGCTGGAGCCGATCAGCGCGTTCAGGTACCCCCAGTCATCCGCCTGGCGCGCGGCCTCTTCAATTTGCTGCATCAACGCCAGCTGGTGCTGCCGGTTATCGCTGTCCTGCTTAAGCTGCTGGCGGATCTCGCCCTGATGCGTGGTGTTCTCGCGCAGCTGTTGCGCCAGCTGCTGCAGCTGGCTTTGCAGCGTGGGTACATCGGCGTTGAGCCCTTGCGGCCTCTGCGCCAGATGAGACTGCAGCTGTTGGTTCGCTTGCCCGCATAGCGCCGCGGCCTGCTGTATCTGGTTTTCCAGCGACTGCTTTCGCTGTTCGAGGTGGCGAATGGCATCATCATTCAGCAGGGCGGCAAGAAACGCGTCCTGGTCGGCAAAGCAGCTCGCCGAGAGCGCCGCGGTGAACTGCGTCTGCGACTGCTGCAGACGCTCTCGCTCCAGCGCTTCCTGCTGCTGTTGCGCGGTCAGCTGGCTTTGCAGCGACACGCACTCGTCGTGGATGGCGCGCCAGTTATCAGGAATAACCGGTTCGGCGTCTTCGCTGTTCGTTGCCGGAAGCGCGTCGAGCAGTGGCTTCAGGGCGTTTATACGTTCCTGAAGCACGCCGTGCTGCGTTTGTTTCTCCTGCCACTGCGCGAATTCAGCTTCACGGGCCTGAAGCCAGGCGGCTTCCTGACCCTCTTCAGGTGCGTTAAGTGAGAGCGCGAGCAGGGCATGCTCCAGCGCCTGCCGCGTAGCCGCCAGCTGCTGCTGATACTGCCGCTCCTGCGCTTCCTGTTCGCTCAGCTGGTTCTGCAGGGTCAGCCGCTGACTGAGCTGATAAAGCTGGCGCTCGTAATGTTCCTGTTCGTTCAGCCATGGCGCGATATCGTACTGAATATTCAAGGTAATGTTCAGGGACGTGCAGGCCGCCACCCACTCTTTAGTGAGCGCTTGCTCTTCCTGAGAAAGCGTTTGCGCGTCGTCTGTCTCGCGCTGGATCTGCTGAGTCAGGGCATTGACCTGTCCCAGCACCAGCAGGCCTTCCTCTTTAAGGGCGGCGACCTCTTTTTCCAGGGCATCACGGCGGCGCTGGTTATCCGTCAGCTCAAGCGACTGATATTGCTCAACGGCCGGATGTTCGCAGGAACCGCACAGCGGACAGGGTTTGCCCGCCTCAAGCTGGGAACGGTAATGCTCCAGCTTCTTAATTGTTGCTTCGGTTTCGCACAGGGCCTTCAGATCCAGATAGTGCTGGTTTTTCTCTTTGTACTGCTGGCGGCGCAGCGTCAGCGTTTCATTAAGCTTACTTTGTTCAGCCTGCGCCTTCTGCACGCTTTCACTGCTCTGGCGCAGGCGCTTTTGCAGCGGCTGATAGCGGACATGCAGCGACGTCAGCTGCTGGCGCAGCGTGCGTAACCGGGACTGCTGCTCCATGGCCGCGCTGACCTCATCCGCCGTCATCGTCAGCGCATTTTCCGGCATCGCAGCCAGCCTGTTGCGTAATTCACCTATCCGCGCAGCAAGCGAGGCTAACTGCGTTTTATCGCGGTTAAGCTGCGAGAACTGGGCACGCCAGCCTGCAATCTCCTGGCCTAACAGACGATAGCGCTCGTGCTCCGCCAGCCACTGCGCCAGCGCCGACAGTTCGGCCTGTCGCTGCTCGTGGTCACGCAGGGCGGTATTGCGGATACGCGAACGCAGCGCGGTTCTGGCCTGTAAGCGAGTATTTACTTCGATAATTCGCTGCTGGGTTTGCGTCAGGCGCGCGCTTTGCTCCTGCTGATGATCCCAAAGCGGCCGAAGCTGGGCGGCGGGGAGAGCAAGCTGCAGTTTTGCCAGTTCAGGCGCAGCGTCCGTCAGCGCCTGTTGCGCCAGCTGCTGCATCGCGGTGACGCGCTGTTGCTCGCGCACGAGCTCATCATGGCGCGTAAGCCACTGAAAATCTTTCTGTTGGTTTTGCTGCTGTTCCAGCAGGGTTTTCTCTTCGTCAGTAAGTGCCTGCAAACTTTGCTGTAACTGCTGCTGTTGTTCTTCGCTCAACAGCACGACGCCCGCCGCCTGCGCCTCGCACTTTTCAAGCACGCCGCGGGCGGCTTTGTGTTTCTCAAACACCATGGCGGAAATCTGACCGTAGATTTCGGTGCCGGTCAGCTCTTCCAGCAGCTCGGCGCGATCGCTCGGTTTGGCGTTGAGAAAGGCAGCAAACTGCCCCTGTGAAAGCAGCATGGAGCGGGTAAATCGCCCATAGTCCAGCCCGGTGAGCGCGGCGGTTTGCTCCAGTTTATCCGTCACTTTGTCGGCCAGGATTTTGCCATCTTCGCAGCGCGCCAGCTCCACGCGCGGCGCCTGAAGGTTCCCGTCCGGCTGGTTGCGCGCGCGGTTCTGGCTCCAGAAGGCGCGATAGGCAGTGCCTTTTACCTCGAACTCCACTTCCGCCAGACACTCGGCGGTGTCGCGCGTCATCAGGTCGTTTTGCGCCTGGGAGACCTTCTGCAGTCGCGGCGTTTCGTGATAAAGCGCCAGACAGATGGCGTCGAGCAGGGTGGTTTTACCTGCCCCGGTCGCACCGGTGATGGCAAACAGCCCGTTGCTGGCAAACGGCTCAGCGGTAAAATCAATTTTCCACTCGCCCTTGAGGGAGTTAAGATTTTTCAGTCGCAGGCTCAAAATTTTCACGCGTTTTCTTCCTCATCATTGAGCGCATGCAGGGTATGGCTGAACAGTTCGCTGAGCCTTGCGCGCTTCGCCTCGTCGATTTCCTCCTGCGAGAGTCTGCGTTCAAACACCTCTTCGACCCCCAGTTCACTGAGCGTTTCGCGTTGAGCGCTTAACAGGATTTTCTCGCGCTGCTCGCGGCTGCGGCGCACCAGCAAGACCTCAACCGGCAAATCTTCGGTCAGCGCCTGGATTTTTCGCTGCATATCGTGCAGGTAGTCGTCGGTGGTGATTTCGATGTCCAGCCAGATGGGGGGATCTTGCTCGACGCCGCGCCACTGCTCCAGCTGTGCGGTGATGGCATCGAGATCGCCTTTCAGCACCGCCAGCGGTTGAGTAACGGGCACCTCCAGCGTGTCGACGGCGCTGAGTTTTCCGTCGGAGAAGGTCACCAGATGTACGGATTTGGCTTTGCCCGTTTCGTCAAAGCTGAGCGAAAGGGGAGAGCCGCAGTAGCGGATGTGCTCGCAGCCGCCGACGATCTGCGCCCGGTGAATGTGTCCGAGCGCAATGTAGTCGGCGGGTGGGAAGTGCTGCGCCGGAAAGGCGTCCAGCGTGCCGATATAGATGTCACGCACGGCGTCACTTTTACTGGCCCCGACGGTGGTGAGGTGCCCGGTCGCAATCACCGGGATCGACTGGTCACCGCGCAGGGCACAGGCTTCGGCGTGCTGCTGGTGGTAATAGTCGGTGATGGCCTGCAATAAATGTTGCTGCTTTTCCGCGCCCGACAGCCCCGCCTGGCTTTGCACGATGTCGCGCGGACGTAAAAACGGTATCGGACACAGCACCGCTCCCGGCGACCCGTCGCGCTTTTTCAGGATCTGCGGGCCGTGCCCGGCGCTGGCGACGACGGTGGTATTGAGAAACGCCAGGATGTCGCGGGATTCATTCAGCGTTGCGACGGAATCATGGTTGCCGGCGACAATCACCAGATGACAGCCGGTTTGCTGCAGATTCACCACGAAGCGGTTATACAACTCGCGCGCATAGCTCGGCGGCGAGCCGGTATCAAAGATGTCACCCGCCACAATAATCGCGTCCACCTCGTGCGTCCGGGCCGTTTCCAGCAGCCAGCCCAGGAACGCTTCATGTTCAGCCGCACGGCTTTTGCTGTAAAAATTTTGACCCAGATGCCAGTCCGAGGTGTGAAGTATGCGCATAGCTGATCCGTGGCAAAAAAGAGAAAGCAGGATTATAAACGTTCAGAGAAGGGAAAATAACCGCTGTAATAAAACAACGGTTTGCCCGTTAACGTGGTACTGTTTTTCATAAATCTGTCATAAATCTGACGCATAATGGCGCCGAATTACAAACTTGTAACGTAAATAAGATAAGACAGGGCAAAGTATGGCGAGACGTATTCTGGTCGTAGAAGATGAAGCTCCAATTCGTGAAATGGTGTGCTTCGTGCTCGAACAAAATGGCTTCCAGCCGGTTGAAGCAGAAGATTATGACAGTGCAGTGAACCAGCTGAATGAACCCTGGCCCGATCTGATTCTGCTGGACTGGATGCTGCCCGGCGGCTCCGGACTGCAGTTTATCAAACACCTGAAGCGTGAAGCGCTGACACGCGATATACCGGTTGTGATGCTCACGGCGCGCGGAGAAGAAGAGGATCGCGTGCGTGGTCTGGAGACCGGCGCGGACGATTACATTACCAAACCGTTCTCCCCCAAAGAGCTGGTGGCCCGCATTAAAGCCGTAATGCGCCGTATTTCGCCGATGGCGGTGGAAGAGGTGATCGAAATGCAGGGGCTGAGCCTTGATCCGACGTCTCACCGCGTGATGACCGGTGAAAATCCCCTCGACATGGGGCCTACCGAATTTAAACTCCTGCACTTCTTTATGACCCACCCGGAGCGCGTGTACAGCCGCGAGCAGTTGCTGAATAACGTCTGGGGAACTAACGTGTATGTCGAAGACCGGACGGTTGACGTACATATCCGCCGCCTGCGAAAAGCACTGGAACTGAGCGGCCACGATCGCATGGTGCAGACGGTCCGCGGCACGGGTTATCGTTTTTCTACCCGTTTCTGAACAATGACAGGAGTGTGACGCGTGCTGGAACGTCTGTCATGGAAAAGGCTCGTCTTTGAACTGATCTTATGCTGTATTCCGGCCTTCATTCTGGGGGCCTTTCTTGGACACCTGCCGTGGTTTCTGCTGGCGTCGGTCACCGGGCTGCTCATCTGGCATTTCTGGAACCTGCTGCGCCTCTCCTGGTGGCTGTGGGTTGACCGAAGCATGACGCCGCCGCCGGGAAGCGGCAGCTGGGAGCCGCTGCTGTACGGTCTGCATCAGATGCAGATGCGTAATAAAAAGCGCCGCCGCGAGCTGGGAAGCCTGATTAAGCGTTTTCGCAGCGGTGCAGAGTCGCTGCCGGATGCCGTGATCCTGACGACCGAAGAAGGGACGATCTTCTGGTGTAACGGCCTGGCGCAGCAGCTGCTGGGCCTGCGCTGGCCGGATGACAATGGACAGAATATCCTCAACCTTCTGCGTTATCCCGAGTTCACGCTGTACCTGAAAAAGCGTGATTTCACCCGTCCGCACAATCTCAAGCTCAATAATGGTCGCCATCTGGAGATCCGCGTGATGCCCTACAGCGATAAGCAGTGGCTGATGGTGGCGCGCGATGTCACCCAGATGCACCAGCTGGAAGGGGCGCGTCGTAACTTCTTCGCCAACGTCAGCCACGAACTGCGAACCCCGTTGACCGTGCTGCAGGGCTACCTGGAGATGATGCAGGAGCAAACGCTGGAAGGTGCGCCGCGTGAAAAAGCGCTGCACACCATGCGCGAGCAAACGCACCGGATGGAAGGCCTGGTGAAGCAGCTGCTGACGCTCTCGAAGATTGAAGCGGCGCCAACGCTCGCGCTGAATGACACCATTGATGTCCCGATGATGCTGCGGGTCGTGGAGCGTGAAGCGCAGACGTTAAGCCACAAAAAGCATCACCTGACCTTTGACGTCGACAACACGCTGAAGGTATTAGGCAGCGAAGATGAGCTGCGCAGCGCCATTTCCAACCTGGTGTATAACGCGGTGAATCATACGCCGGAAGGGACGGATATCGTGGTGCGCTGGCACCATACCCCAACGGGGGCCGAGTTTAGCGTGGAGGACAACGGGCCGGGGATCGCGCCGGAGCATATTCCGCGTCTGACCGAGCGCTTCTACCGTGTGGATAAAGCGCGATCGCGCCAGACGGGCGGAAGTGGCCTCGGGCTGGCGATTGTGAAACACGCGGTCAACCACCATGAAAGCCGTCTCGATATTCAGAGTACCCTGGGTAAAGGAACCCGCTTCAGCTTCGTTATCCCGGAACGATTAATTGCCAAAAAGATCGCCTGACGGCGGGCGTGTCATTTTACCTTTCCACGGGTCAGCCATCGCTGGCCCGTTTGCTTTGCAGTCAAGCGAAACGCGGATGAATTTTATACGGCTGGCTGTTTTTTGTTCGCATGATTAGCCATGGGTTTTTCTTATAAACAGCGTATTGTGCTGGTGCGTATTTTCATGCTGGCATATTGTTCTGGTTTTACGATCCCACCTTGCCTTTAAACGTTATAAGCGTTTAAATTGCGCCCCAGATACTGTCAGACCGACTGTATTTGCGTGGTAAATCGAAAAACTATTCTTCTCCACGCCAGGACGGGAGCATTTCCCGCTGAAATTGAGCAAATTTTCGGCTGTATCGTCCCGTCAGGGATATCGAAAATCTCAATGTTTTCAACACCACATCCACAGGCAGTAAGGTTTTATGACCCATCACTTAAAATCGCGTGACATCATCGCGCTGGGCTTTATGACATTTGCGCTGTTCGTTGGCGCAGGCAACATCATTTTCCCTCCAATGGTTGGCTTACAGGCGGGTGAACACGTCTGGACCGCCGCGTTTGGTTTCCTGATTACTGCCGTGGGTCTGCCGGTACTGACCGTCATCGCGCTGGCGAAAGTCGGTGGCGGTGTGGATAGCCTCAGCTCCCCGATCGGCAAAGTGGCAGGCGTTCTGCTGGCAACCGTCTGCTATCTGGCCGTAGGGCCGCTGTTTGCCACCCCGCGTACCGCGACCGTTTCCTTCGAAGTGGGGATTGCTCCCCTGACCGGTGACGGCGCGATGCCGCTGTTCATCTACAGCCTGATCTACTTCGCTATCGTGATTCTGGTTTCCCTCTATCCTGGCAAGCTGCTGGATACCGTGGGTAACTTCCTGGCTCCGCTGAAAATTGTGGCGCTGATTGTTCTGGCGGTAGCGGCCATCGTCTGGCCCGCCGGCCCGATTAGCGACGCGATGGACGCCTATAAAAACGCCGCGTTTTCTAACGGCTTCGTGAACGGCTACCTGACGATGGATACGCTGGGCGCGATGGTGTTTGGTATCGTTATCGTTAACGCCGCGCGTTCCCGCGGTGTGACCGAAGCGCGTCTGCTGACCCGCTATACCATCTGGGCCGGTCTGATGGCTGGCGTAGGGCTGACGCTGCTGTATCTGGCGCTGTTCCGTCTGGGCTCCGATAGTGCCATGCTGGTCGATCAGAACGCCAACGGTGCGGCTATCCTGCACGCCTACGTTCAGCACACCTTCGGTGGTGCGGGCAGTATGCTGCTGGCGGCGCTCATCTTCCTGGCCTGTCTGGTTACCGCCGTTGGCCTGACCTGCGCCTGTGCTGAGTTCTTTGCGCAGTATCTGCCGCTCTCTTACCGTACCCTGGTGTTTATCCTTGGTATCTTCTCCATGGCGGTGTCCAACCTCGGTCTGAGCCACCTGATTC
The DNA here is from genome assembly GCF_047531125.1 of Enterobacter sp. HK-058-C-ECC. Classification (NCBI taxonomy): domain Bacteria; kingdom Pseudomonadati; phylum Pseudomonadota; class Gammaproteobacteria; order Enterobacterales; family Enterobacteriaceae; genus Enterobacter; species Enterobacter sp. HK-058-C-ECC. The sequence continues at coordinate 261,555 of NZ_JBLKCH010000005.1, read as the reverse complement.
AGGTCTCTATTCCGGTACTGACGGCGATTTATCCGCCGTGCATCGTGCTGGTGGTGCTGAGCTTCACCCGCCCGTGGTGGAACAACTCCTCACGAATTATTGCGCCAGCCATGTTTATCAGCCTGATTTTTGGTATCCTTGACGGGATTAAAGCATCAGCGTTCGCGGAAGTTCTGCCAGCCTGGACACAGCGTCTGCCGCTGTCCGAGCAGGGTCTGGCCTGGCTGATGCCTACCGTTGTTGCGCTGGTTCTGGCGATTATCTGGGACCGTGCCGCAGGGCGTCAGGTCGCATCGAACGCCCATTAATCAACGGCAACAAACTGTTTAACCACGGGGCTTAAGGCCCCGTGGTTTTTTGTTTTTTTCGTGTTGAATGGCAAGATTTAAATGGAAAGCACTAACAAACTTAAACGTGGATTGAGCACGCGCCACATCCGCTTTATGGCGCTGGGCTCGGCTATCGGCACCGGTCTTTTTTATGGCTCGGCAGATGCCATCAAAATGGCCGGTCCCAGCGTGCTGCTGGCGTACATCATCGGCGGCGTGGCGGCGTATATCATCATGCGCGCCCTCGGCGAAATGTCGGTTCACAACCCCTCCGCCAGCTCATTCTCCCGCTACGCGCAGGAAAACCTCGGCCCGCTGGCCGGGTTTATCACCGGCTGGACCTACTGCTTCGAAATCCTGATTGTGGCGATTGCCGACGTGACGGCATTTGGCATCTACATGGGCGTCTGGTTCCCGGCGGTACCGCACTGGATTTGGGTGCTGAGCGTGGTGCTGATCATTTGCGCCGTCAACCTGATGAGCGTGAAGGTGTTCGGCGAGCTGGAGTTCTGGTTCTCCTTCTTCAAGGTCGCCACCATCATCATCATGATTGTGGCCGGTTTCGGGATTATCATCTGGGGGATTGGCAACGGCGGGCAGCCGACCGGGATCCACAACCTCTGGAGTAACGGTGGCTTCTTCAGCAACGGCTGGCTCGGGATGGTGATGTCGCTGCAGATGGTGATGTTCGCCTACGGCGGTATCGAGATTATCGGTATCACCGCCGGGGAAGCGAAAGACCCGGAGAAATCCATTCCGCGCGCCATCAACTCGGTGCCGATGCGTATTCTGGTGTTTTATGTGGGTACGCTGTTCGTGATCATGTCCATCTACCCGTGGAACCAGGTAGGCACCAACGGTAGCCCGTTTGTCCTGACCTTCCAGCATATGGGCATTGCGTTTGCGGCCAGCATTCTCAACTTTGTGGTGCTGACCGCGTCGCTTTCGGCGATCAACAGCGACGTCTTTGGCGTGGGCCGTATGCTGCACGGCATGGCGGAGCAGGGCAGTGCGCCGAAGGTGTTCGCCAAAACCTCACGCCGCGGCACGCCGTGGGTGACCGTCGTGGTGATGACCGTGGCGCTGCTGTTCTCGGTTTACCTGAACTACATCATGCCGGAGAACGTCTTCCTGGTGATTGCGTCCCTGGCAACCTTCGCGACGGTGTGGGTGTGGATCATGATCCTGCTGTCGCAGATTGCCTTCCGCCGTCGCCTGTCACCGGATGAGGCGAAAGCGCTGAAGTTCAAAGTACCGGGCGGCGTTGCGACCACCGTCGTGGGGCTGATCTTCCTGGTGTTTATCATTGGCCTGATTGGCTACCATCCGGACACCCGCATTTCGCTCTACGTGGGCTGCGCGTGGATCGTGCTGCTGCTGGTGGGCTGGGTGTTTAAATGCCGCCGCGACCGTCAGCTGGCGGAAGCGCAGTAACATCCTTATCCCCTCTCCCTGTGGGAGAGGGTTAGGGTGAGGGCATCAGGCCGCACTGATGCCTCCTCCCCCGTCCTCCTCCCCCAATAAATCCCATCATGGTGAGCTATCCTTAACCACCCTGTGGCAAGGTGACGTCAATTTCATCAAAGGGGATTCGTGATGTTAAACGCCTGGCACCTTCCGGTTGCCCCATTTGTTAAGCAAAACAAAGACAACCTGGTGATTACGCTCTGGCTGGCGGGTGAAAATCAGCCTGAACGCGTGACGCTCCGCGCCGAAATCGATAATGAAGAGACCGGGCTGAAAATGCACAAGCTGCGCAGCCAGCCGCAGCCGGGGATCACCGCCTGGCGGGCGAATATCGACCTGCGTAGCGGACAGCCGCGTCGCCGCTACAGCTTCAAGCTTTTGTGGAACAACCGTCAGCTGTGGTTTACCCCGCAGGGGTTTAGCCGTTTCCCGCCCGCACGGCTGGAGCAGTTTGCTGTGGATTACCCGGATAACGGCCCGCAGTGGGTTAACGATCAGGTCTTTTACCAGATTTTCCCGGACCGTTTTGCGCGCAGCGAAAAGCGCACTGCCGACCAGGATAAGGTCTACTACCACCATGCCGCGGGCCATGACATTATCCTAAAAGCGTGGGATGAGCCGCTGACCGCGCAGGCGGGCGGATCGACCTTCTACGGGGGCGATCTCGACGGCATCAGCGAAAAGCTGCCGTACCTGAAAAAACTGGGCGTGACGGCGCTCTATCTCAACCCGGTGTTCAAGGCCCCGAGCGTACATAAATACGATACCGAAGATTATCGCCACGTTGACGCGCAGTTTGGCGGTGACGAGGCGCTGCTGCGCCTGCGTAAGAACACCCAAAACGAAGGCATGCGTCTCATTCTGGACGGCGTGTTCAACCACAGCGGAGATTCGCATGCGTGGTTTGATCGGCATAACCAGTCGATGGGCGGGGCATGTCATAACCCGGATTCGCCGCAGCGCGACTGGTATAGCTTTAATGAGGAGGGGCGTGCGCTGGACTGGCTGGGCTACCCGAGCCTGCCGAAGCTGGATTTCCAGTCGCCAACGCTTGTGAACGAGATTTACGGCGGGGAAGACAGCATCGTGCGCCACTGGCTGAAGGCGCCGTGGAATATGGACGGCTGGCGTCTGGACGTAGTGCATATGCTCGGCGAAGCGGGCGGGGCGCGGAATAACCTTCAGCACGTCGCCGGGATTACGCGCTCGGCAAAAGCGGCCCAGCCGGAGGCGTTCGTCTTTGGCGAGCACTTTGGCGACGCGCGCCAGTGGCTGCAGAACGATGCGGAAGATGCGGCGATGAACTATCGCGGCTTTACCTTCCCGCTGTGGGGATTCCTCGCCAACACCGATATCTCCTACGATCCGAATCATATCGACGCTGAAACCTGCATGGCGTGGATGGAGAACTACCGCGCCGGTCTGTCGCATCAGCAGCAGCTGCGGATGTTTAACCAGCTCGATAGCCACGACACCGCGCGCTTTAAATCCCTGCTCGGCAAGGATGTCGCGCGTCTGCCGCTGGCGGTGACCTGGCTCTTCACCTGGCCGGGCGTACCGTGCATCTACTACGGAGACGAGGTGGGGCTGGACGGCAACAACGATCCGTTCTGTCGCAAAACCTTCCCGTGGGCGCCGGAGAAACAGGACAAGGTGCTGTTCAGCCTGTATCAGCGCCTGGCGAAGTTGCGTAAGCAGAGTCTCGCCCTGCGCTACGGCGGCTGTCAGGTGGTGTACGCCCACGATAACGTGGTGGTGTTTGCTCGCGTCTATAACCAGCAGCGCGTGCTGGTGGCGATCAACCGGGGCGAGGCCTGCGAAGTGGTGCTGGATGATTCACCGCTGCTGAAGGTGGCTGCGTGGAAGAGCAAAGAGGGCAAGGCGACGATACAGGACGGCGTGCTGGCGCTGCCTGCAATATCCGCGACGATCTGGTTCGGCAGCTAATGCGCTAATGTTTCCACCTTTTAAGATGGCGCAAATGCAACGATTTGTGTCAATCTTAACGGATCGTTTACGGTGAAGGTGGAAACATGGACGAGCTTTACATCCTTGGCTGTTTATTCCTGGTTTTTGCGCTGCTGGTTGCGCCCGTGCTTGCGGTTATCGGGTTTAACCGAAGTACGGCAGCGCAGCAGGAGATCGCCCGGCTACGCCAGCGCATAGAGGCGCTTGAGCAGCGCGGCGTGCCTGAGAACGCGCCGGAGCCGGTGCAGACCGCCGCGCCGGTGGCTATGACCGCGCCGGTGGTGGAGGACGCTCCCGCGTCTGTCGATCCCTGGCGCCCCGATATTCCCGCTGCGGTGGCAGAACCCGCTCAGGCTCCTGCGCCAGTGGCAAAACAGCCTTCAGCCTTTGGCGGCATCCTGACGTCGCTGGCGCGCTGGTTCATGCAGGGTAATCCGCTGGCGAAGCTGGGGATCCTGCTGCTCTTCCTCGGCCTCTCTTTCCTGCTGCGCTATACCGTCGAACATTCCCTGTTCCCGCTTGAGCTGCGCCTCGTGGCAACCGCGCTGTTTGCCATTGTTCTGCTGGCTGTCGGGTGGCGACTGCGGCACAGGCAGCGCGTCTATGCGTTGATCCTCCAGGGCGGGGCGACCGGCGTGCTCTACCTGACGGTGTTTGGCGCCTTCCGGCTCTGGCAAATGTTGCCGATGACGCTGGCTTTTGCGCTGCTGGTGGTGATTTGCGCGGCGAGCGTCGGGCTGGCGGTGCTGCAGAAGGCGCTGAGCCTTGCCATGCTGGCGAGCCTCGGCGGCTATCTTGCGCCGCTCCTCTTGTCTACCGGGGGCGGCAGCTCTGTCGCGCTGTTCTCTTTCTACCTCCTGCTGTCCATCGGCATTCTTGCTATCAGCATCTGGCAGCACTGGCGCGAGCTGAACCTGCTCGGGCTGCTGTTCACGTTCGGCGTGGGCGGCCTGTGGGGGCTGAATGACTACCAGCCTGAAGACTATTGGATCTGCCAGCTGTTCCTGATAGCCAATACGCTGATATTCGGCGTGCTGAGCGTGGCGCTGTCGCTGCGGGCGCAGGAGAAAGGGAAGCAGATCGTTGACGGTGTGCTGCTGTTTGCCCCGCCGCTGATCGGCTTCGGGATGCAGTACGGCATGACCCGACACTGGGAATATGGCCCGGCGCTTAGCGCGCTGGGATACGGCGCATTTTATCTCACCCTTGCGTACCTCGCGCTGCGGCGCTATCCCTCCCTCGGACGGCCGCTGGTCATGGCGGCGCTGGCGATCGGCGGCGGGTTTGCCACGCTCGCCATTCCGCTGGCGCTGTCGGCGCGCTGGACGGCAATGGCCTGGGCGCTGGAGGGGCTGGGTATCCTCTGGCTGGGCGTGCAACAGCAGCAGCGGCGGATGAGCTATAGCGGGACGGCGCTGCTGGTGCTGGCGCTCGGCAGCGCGCTGTGGGCGCAAACAAACGGCGTTACGCCGCTGAGCCTGCTCCTTATCTTCGCCATCCTTAGCCTTTGCTGGCTGGCTGCGGCCTGGCTGTGGCGGACTCTCTTCCTGCCGGTCAGCTGGGCGCTGCTGGCAGGTGGTCTGCTGTTCTGGCTCGTGGCGCTATTGGGCGCATCGCGGCTGGCATTGACGAAGGAATTACCGATTCTGGCGGGCGTGCTGGCGCTGACGGCGGCGTCGGCCTGGGGCTGGCGGCAGGTGGCCGCTCGTCTGGCGTGGCGAGAGCTGGACGCCAGCAAATGGCTGCTCTGGCCGGTTATGCTGCTGATGGTGGGTTATCAGCTCTGGCACCAGCAGATCGCCTCCGCCGGCTGGTCAAACCTGGCCTGGTGCGTTGCGCTTCCTGCCGCGCTAATGCTGCTGCGGCGCGACGGTGAAAGACTCCTGCCGCGCATCGCGATGGGGCTGCATCTGTCGCTGTTGTGGATGATTTTACTGGCGCTGGCCGCCGAGCTTTACTGGTTTGCCCGGTCCCTGCCGTGGGGCATGGCGGCCTGGGGCAGCGGACTGGCGATGGCTGCAGGCGGCGGGATGATTATGGTGCTCTCTGCTGCGGTACGGCGTCGCGTGTGGCCGTTCCGGGAGTGGCCTGCGCTCTACGCCTGCCTGGCACCGATTCCCGTAGTCGTGGCGCTGCTGGTATTGCTGGTGGTGACCAATTTCCAGGACGGCGTGGTCTATCGTCAGACCTGGCTGCCGCTGGTGAACCCGCTTGAGGAAGGTGCCGCGTTCGCGTTGCTGGGTCTGGTGGTCTTTTATCGGGCGGTGGATCGCTACTACCCGGCGTGGCTTGCGCAAGCGCGCCCGTGGCCTGCCGTTGCGCTCATGGCGTTTGGCTTCTGGTGGCTAAACGGTGCGCTGATGCGCGCCCTGGCCTGGTACGGCGACGTGGCCTGGAATATGGCATCGCTATGGGATTCGCGGCTTATCCAGACCAGCTTTGCCCTGTTCTGGATGTTGAGCGCGCTGGTAGTCATGATCCATGCCACCCGTCGGGCTTCCCGGCAGGAGTGGCTCTGCGGTGCCGCGCTGCTGGGTGTGGTGATGGTTAAGCTGATGCTGGTGGACAGCGCGGGCGGAGGCGGTCTGTCGCGCGCGGTGGCGTTTATCGGCGTGGCGATACTGGTGCTGATAGTGGGCTATTTCTCGCCGCTACCGCCAAAAACAGGAGATGAAAAATGAAATGGATGAAAGCGGTAGCGTGTACCGCGCTGCTGGCGCTTTCCGGCCCGGCGTTCTGCGACGAGGTACCCGTGGAATCGCCCCGGGACTATGCCTTTGGTCGTTCACTCGACACGTCCGTTCCTTCCCGGTGGTATCGGGTGATGCTGCCGCTTGCCGTCTATGAGCAGAGCGCGTCAGCGGATCTGCATGATGTTCGCGTCTTTAACCAGTCGGGCGAGCCGGTTCCCTTTAGCCTGATCGCCGCAACGCGCCCGCAGGACACAGCGCACTCCACGGCGCTGCGTCTCTTTCCGCTGGATGCCTCGCCGCTCGCGGCTGGCTCAGACGCCGGTGACAGCGATAAGATCCTGCTCCGTTCCCGAAACGGCGTTGAGATTGTGCTGGAGGGGCAAAAAGCCGCCGCAGCCGGGCAACATTACCTGCTGACCTTGCCGGAGCAGACGACGGGTGAGCTGGCCATATCCCAGCTGCAGCTGCTCTGGAATACCCCGCAGTCGCCCTGGCAGGGAACGGCGTCGGTCTATTACAGCGAGGATCTTAAGCGCTGGTATACCCTGCGCGAAGATATGCCGCTGCTGGACGTCGCCAGCGGTCAGGATCGCCTTAAGCTCGATCGGATCGATACCGATACGGTTTTATCTCCCGAGGCGAATCGCTATCTCATGGTGGTGCTGAATACGCAGAGCAAGGGGATAACGTTGACTGGCGTAAACGCAATCAGCGCACCTGCGCAGGCGGCCCCGGAAGAGATCAATCTTGAGGGAGAAGGGGAGCCGCTATCGACAAGCGAAGCGCAGTGGCGCTGGGTGCGCCCGCAGCCGCTGAGTGCTGTCAGCATTTCGCTGAACGGTGATGGTGTCCTTCCCGTGGAGATCGCGTGGCGCAGTACGGAAAAAGACGCATGGCACCCCCTGAAAAAAGAGGTGATTTACCGTCTGGAGGGAAAAACGTCCGGACCGGTTTCGCTTAGCGGGGGCCTGGTGCAGGCCGTGAAAATCACGACGCTGAATGCGCGTCTGCCAGAATACCTGCCGAGCGTCACGGGGCATCGCGATCGCTATGACCTGGTGTTCAACGCGCAGGGGAAAGCGCCGTACGTGCTTGCCTGGGGCAACGGCGCCGCAAAGCCTGCCAGCGTGGAGCCCGACATGCTGATCCCCGCCGATCTGCGTAAGACCTATGCTATGGCGAACCTGCCGCAGGCCGACATAGTGGATGACGTTGCGTTAGGCGGCGAGGGGCGTCTGACCGCCACCTCTGCGGCCGATCGGGCGAGCTGGATGAACGCCCTGCTGGTGTGGGGCGTGCTGATTGCGGGCGTGCTCCTGCTGGCGGGCATGGCCTGGCGCATCTGGCGGGAAACGCAGCGTAAGGCATAAAAAAAGGCCCGCATAAGCGGGCCTTTCTCGTAAACCGTGCCGATTACAGGCTGGATACGTTCTCAGACAGGTATTTAGCCACGCCGTCTGGGGAAGCAGCCATACCTTCTTTACCTTTTTCCCACTGAGCCGGGCACACTTCGCCGTGCTCTTCGTGGAACTGCAGCGCGTCAACCATGCGCAGCATTTCGTCGATGTTACGACCCAGCGGCAGATCGTTCACAACCTGGTGACGAACGATGCCGTTCGCGTCGATCAGGAAGGAACCGCGCAGCGCAACGCCAGCGTCCGGATGTTCGATACCGTAAGCCTGCTGGATTTCGCGTTTGATGTCCGCAACCATTGCGTATTTCACCGCACCGATGCCGCCTTTGTCGACAGGGGTGTTACGCCATGCGTTGTGTACAAACTCAGAGTCGAAGGAGACGCCAACCACTTCTACGCCACGCTTCTGGAATTCTTCATAACGTTTGTCGAACGCGATCAGCTCAGACGGGCAAACGAAAGTGAAGTCCATTGGCCAGAAGAACAGAACGGTCGCTTTACCGTTGGTGTGCTGTTTGAAGTTGAAGTTTTCAACGATTTCACCGTTGCCCAGAACTGCTGCAGCTGTAAAATCCGGAGCCGGACGAGTTACCAGAACCATATGATTCTCCTGTAGATACTAAGGTTATTTGGAACGCAACGCGAGCCAGTATAGAGAGTGTTCATGGATAAGACAAAGAGGTGGTGACAATCGTTCCGCCAGCTTTTACCTATCAATGTCATTTTTATACACAAAATCATTCAAGTTGCATCAAGGCGGCAAGGCTGGGAATCCCCGGGAGCTTACTTAAGTAAGTGACCGGGGTGAGCAGACGTAGCCAACGCAGAGGCAGCTTGAAGGATGACGTGTATTCAAAGTTGTTTGTTTTTCGCCTGTACCATCATGCGCGGGTAAAACTGCCAGAAGCGGGTCTCCAGCGCATCGTAATGTTCATCCAGGTCATACCAGGAGTCGCGCAGCGCATCAAGCCGTGGTCGACGGCTTGCCATTCCGTTCAGCACGTTCTGGATGAAGTCCATCTCGCGATAGCGCTCCAGCCAGCGTTCCGACCACAGATAGTTGTTCAGATTGACAAAGCGCGGCGGCGAGTCGGGCAGAATGATCGACACCTGCTGGTGGGCATAGCGCACAAATTCGGGCAGGGATAGCTCCGGCGAGAGTTGTGCCCAGTGGCGCGACAGGAAGTGATCCCACATCACGTCGAGCGTGATCGGCGCAACGCGGCGCGTTTCAGGGCGGAACCACGCTTTGGCTTCCGTCACTTCCGGCAGTTTATCCGTCAGCACGTCGATGCGGCGGTGCATAAAAATCCCGTCGACAACCTCAGGGGCGTAGTCTTCTGCGGGATTACCGCGTACGAAATCGGCCAGCAAATTGCCCGAGAGGGAGCTGTCAGCGAGGTGCGCGAGATGCAGGTGAGCGAGAAAATTCATGCGTTTTATTTGTCCGGGGGCGGCTAGTTGTTGCAGCAAAAGGGTGTGAGCACTAGACTATGCCGCCTGTTTTTAAGTCACGAGTATACGTCATGCGCGTCGCCGATTTCTCCTTTGAACTACCTGAATCCCTGATTGCTCACTATCCCATGCCTGAGCGCAGCAGCTGTCGCTTACTGTCACTGGATGGGCCAACGGGCGAGCTGACGCACGGTACTTTCACCGATTTGCTCGACAAGCTCAACCTTGGCGATCTGCTGGTCTTTAACAATACCCGCGTGATCCCGGCGCGCCTGTTCGGCCGTAAAGCCAGCGGCGGCAAGATTGAAGTGCTGGTCGAACGTATGCTCGATGATAAACGTATTCTGGCACATATTCGCGCCTCCAAAGCCCCGAAGCCGGGCGCGGAGCTGCTGCTGGGCGATGATGAGAGCATCAAGGCGACCATGACCGCGCGCCACGACGCGCTGTTCGAAGTGGAGTTTAACGACGAGCGCACGGTGCTTGATATCCTGAATGCCATCGGCCACATGCCGCTGCCGCCGTATATTGAGCGCCCGGACGAAGAGGCCGACCGCGAGCTGTATCAGACCGTCTACAGCCAGAAGCCTGGCGCGGTCGCGGCCCCAACGGCAGGTCTGCACTTTGATGAGCCGCTGCTGGAAAAACTGCGCGCGAAAGGCATTGAGATGGCGTTCGTGACGCTGCACGTCGGCGCGGGTACCTTCCAGCCGGTGCGCGTGGACAGCATTGAAGATCACATCATGCACTCTGAGTATGCTGAAGTGCCTCAGGACGTGGTGGACGCGGTGCTGGCGGCGAAAGCGCGCGGCAGCCGCGTCGTGGCGGTCGGTACGACGTCTGTGCGCTCGCTGGAGAGCGCCGCGCAGGCAGCGAAGAACGATCTTATTGAGCCATTCTTTGGCGATACGCAGATCTTTATCTACCCGGGCTACCAGTACAAGGTGATTGACGCGCTGGTGACCAACTTCCATCTGCCTGAATCGACGCTGATTATGCTGGTCTCCGCATTCGCGGGTTATCAGCATACGATGAATGCCTACAAGTCTGCGGTAGAACAAAAATATCGCTTTTTTAGCTACGGTGACGCGATGTTTATCACGTACAATCCGCAGGCTTTGAATGAGCGTGTCGGGGAATAAGTCCGCGGCACCGTGTTACAACGTTGGACTGTTTTTCTGACGTCGGAGAAAAAATGAAATTTGAACTCGATACCACCGACGGTCGCGCGCGTCGCGGTCGCCTGGTGTTTGATCGCGGTGTGGTGGAAACCCCCGCGTTTATGCCTGTGGGTACGTACGGCACCGTAAAAGGGATGACGCCGGAAGAAGTTGAAGCCACTGGCGCGCAGATTATCCTCGGCAACACTTTCCACCTCTGGCTGCGTCCGGGTCAGGAGATCATGAAGCTCCACGGCGACCTGCACGACTTCATGCAGTGGAAAGGCCCTATCCTGACCGACTCCGGCGGTTTCCAGGTCTTCAGCCTGGGCGATATCCGCAAGATCACCGAGCAGGGCGTTCACTTCCGTAACCCGATCAACGGCGATCCGATTTTCCTCGATCCAGAAAAATCGATGGAGATTCAGTACGATCTCGGCTCTGACATCGTGATGATCTTCGACGAATGCACGCCGTATCCGGCCGACTGGGACTACGCCAAGCGTTCTATGGAAATGTCTCTGCGCTGGGCGAAGCGTAGCCGTGACCGTTTTGACTCCCTGCAGAACAAAAATGCGCTGTTCGGCATTATCCAGGGCAGCGTTTACGAAGATTTACGCGATATCTCGGTTAAAGGTCTGGTAGAGATAGGTTTTGATGGCTACGCTGTCGGCGGTTTGGCTGTGGGTGAGCCGAAGGAAGACATGCACCGTATTCTGGAACATGTCTGCCCGCAAATCCCGGCGGATAAACCACGATACCTGATGGGCGTGGGTAAACCGGAAGATCTGGTTGAAGGCGTACGCCGCGGCATTGATATGTTCGACTGCGTCATGCCAACCCGCAACGCGCGTAACGGCCATTTGTTCGTTACCGATGGCGTGGTGAAAATCCGTAACGCGAAGCATAAGAGTGACACCAGCCCGCTCGATTCCGAGTGCGATTGCTATACCTGTCGCAATTATTCTCGCGCGTACCTGCATCATCTCGATCGTTGCAATGAGATTTTGGGCGCGCGTCTCAATACCATTCATAATCTTCGTTATTATCAGCGCTTAATGGCTGGTTTACGTAAGGCTATCGAAGAGGGTAAATTAGAGAGCTTCGTGACCGATTTCTACCAACGTCAGGGGCGGGATGTTCCACCGTTGAACGTTGATTAATTTTAATAATGAGGGAATTTGAATGAGCTTTTTTATTTCTGATGCGGTAGCGGCAACAGGTGCTCCAGCGCAGGGCAGCCCGATGTCTCTGATTCTGATGCTGGTTGTGTTCGGTCTGATCTTCTACTTCATGATCCTGCGTCCACAGCAGAAGCGCACCAAAGAGCACAAAAACCTGATGAACTCCATTGCGAAAGGCGATGAAGTGCTGACTAACGGTGGTCTGGTCGGTCGCGTAACCAAAGTGGCTGAAAACGGCTACATTGCTATCGCCCTGAACGACACCACTGAAGTGGTCATCAAACGTGACTTCGTAGCTGCCGTTCTGCCGAAAGGCACCATGAAGGCGCTGTAATCCCAACTTTTCCCAAAGGGAACTGCCGTGTTAAACCGTTATCCTTTGTGGAAGTACATCATGCTGGTCGTCGTGATTCTCGTCGGCCTGCTGTACGCGCTTCCCAACCTGTATGGTGAGGATCCGGCTGTTCAAATCACTGGCGCGCGCGGTGTCGCCGCCAGTGAGCAAACGCTGATCCAGGTCCAGAAAACGTTACAAGAAGAAAAAATTACCGCTAAGTCTGTGGCTCTGGAAGAGGGGGCAATTCTTGCTCGCTTCGACACCACCGACACGCAGCTCCGCGCACGTGAAGCGCTGATGGGCGTGCTGGGTGATAAATACGTCGTGGCGCTTAACCTTGCCCCTGCAACCCCGCGTTGGCTGGCTGCGATGAATGCAGAGCCAATGAAACTCGGTCTTGACCTGCGTGGCGGCGTTCACTTCCTGATGGAAGTGGATATGGATACCGCGCTTGGCAAGCTGCAGGAACAGAATATCGACAGCCTGCGCAGCGATCTGCGTGATAAAGGCATCGCTTACACCACCGTGCGTAAAGAAGATAACTACGGCATGAGCATCACGTTCCGCGACAGCGCGGCGCGCGATCAGGCTGTAGATTACCTGACCCAACGTCACCGTGACCTGGTGATCTCCTCGCAGGGCAGCAACCAGCTGCGCGCGGTGATGACCGATGCGCGTCTGAAAGAAGCGCGTGAATATGCCGTTCAGCAGAACATCAACATTCTGCGTAACCGTGTAAACCAGCTGGGTGTGGCTGAGCCGCTGGTGCAGCGCCAGGGTGCTGACCGTATCGTGGTTGAACTGCCGGGTATCCAGGATACCGCGCGTGCGAAAGAGATTCTGGGGGCGACCGCCACGCTGGAATTCCGTCTGGTCAATTCCAATGTCGATCAGTCCGCTGCCGCAGCAGGCCGTATTCCGGGTGATTCCGAAGTGAAACAGACTCGTGAAGGTCAGCCTGTTGTGCTGTACAAACGCGTGATTCTGACCGGTGACCATATCACCGACTCCACGTCGAGCCAGGACGAATACAACCAGCCGCAGGTTAACATCTCGCTCGATAGCGCGGGTGGTAACATCATGTCTAACTTCACCAAGGACAACATCGGCAAGCCGATGGCAACCCTGTTCGTGGAGTACAAAGACAGCGGTAAGAAAGATGCGAATGGTCGTGCGGTGCTGGTGAAAGAGGAAGAGGTGATTAACATCGCCAACATCCAGTCTCGTCTGGGTAACAGCTTCCGTATTACCGGTATTAGCAACCCGAACGAAGCGCGTCAGCTCTCTCTGCTGCTGCGTGCCGGTGCGCTGATTGCGCCAATTCAGATTGTTGAAGAACGTACCATTGGTCCAACGCTGGGGATGCAAAACATCCAGCAGGGCCTGGAAGCGTGTCTGGCCGGTCTGGTGGTCTCTATCCTCTTCATGATCTTCTTCTATAAGAAGTTTGGTCTGATTGCGACCTCCGCATTGATCGCGAACCTGGTGCTGATTATCGGCATTATGTCCCTGCTGCCGGGGGCGACGCTGACCATGCCGGGTATTGCGGGTATCGTTCTGACCCTTGCGGTGGCGGTCGACGCCAACGTACTGATTAACGAACGTATCAAAGAAGAGTTGAGCAACGGTCGCTCTGTTCAGCAGGCGATTGATGAAGGTTATAAAGGCGCGTTCAGCTCTATCTTCGATGCGAACGTAACAACACTGATTAAGGTTCTTATCCTGTATGCAGTGGGTACTGGCGCGATCAAAGGCTTTGCGATTACAACCGGTATCGGTGTCGCAACGTCAATGTTTACCGCTATTGTCGGCACCCGTGCCATCGTGAACCTGCTGTACGGCGGCAAGCGCGTCAAAAAGCTGTCTATCTGAGGAGTGCGTTGTGGCACAGGAATATACTGTTGAACAATTGAACCACGGCCGTAAAGTCTGGGACTTTATGCGCTGGGACTACTGGGCCTTCGGCATTTCAGGTTTCCTGCTGATTCTGTCCATCATCATTATGGGCGTGAAAGGCTTTAACTGGGGTCTCGATTTCACCGGTGGTACGGTCATCGAGATCTCCCTGGAAAAACCGGTCGATATGGACCAGATGCGCGAATCGCTGCAGAAAGCGGGCTTTGAAGAGCCGCTGCTGCAGAACTTCGGCAGCAGCCGCGACATCATGGTACGTATGCCGCCGGTGCACGATGCCAACGGCAGCCAGGAGCTGGGCAGTAAGGTTGTTAGCGTGATTAACGAAACAACCAGCCAGAACGCAGCGGTTAAGCGTATTGAGTTCGTCGGCCCAAGCGTGGGTGCTGACCTGGCGCAGACCGGCGCGATGGCGCTGCTGGTGGCGCTGATTTCCATCCTGGTGTACGTCGGTTTCCGCTTTGAGTGGCGACTGGCGGCCGGTGTGGTTATCGCCCTGGCGCACGACGTGGTGATCACCATGGGCATACTGTCTCTGTTCCACATTGAGATTGACCTGACGATTGTGGCATCCCTGATGTCCGTTATCGGTTACTCACTGAACGACAGTATCGTGGTATCTGACCGTATTCGTGAAAACTTCCGTAAGATCCGTCGCGGTACGCCGTACGAAATCTTTAACGTGTCGTTGACCCAGACGCTGCACCGTACCTTGATCACCTCCGGTACTACCCTGATGGTGATCCTGATGCTGTTCCTCTTCGGTGGTCCGGTACTGGAAGGCTTCTCGCTGACCATGTTGATTGGTGTCACCATCGGTACGGCGTCGTCTATCTACGTCGCGTCTGCCCTGGCACTGAAACTCGGCATGAAGCGCGAGCACCTGCTCCAGCAGAAAGTCGAGAAAGAAGGGGCGGATCAGCCGTCCATTCTGCCGTAAGGCGACGTTTAGCGCGTTATCGAAATCCCGGTCGGTTGACCGGGATTTTTTTTATCTCCTTCTGACAAACACTCCTGACAGTATGCTGTCAGGAGCCCTGTCGTAGACTCCTTCTGAACCCAAACAACAGGCAGGAGGATGTATGAAAAGCGTCATTAACTGGTTTGAAATTCCGGTCTCGGATATGGAACGCGCCATCAAATTTTATGAGCCGGTGATGCAGCTTGCACTGCGTCGCGAGAAAATGGACTGCGCGGAGCTGGCGGTTTTCCCGCATGAGGATCCCGCCACCGGAGGCGCACTGGCAAAATTTGACGGCGTTACACCGTCTTTGCAGGGCGCTATTATTTACCTGCATACTGACAATCTGGCGGCCACGCTCGATCGCATCGCCTCTGCGGGCGGCGAGTGCGTGTTTGGCCCGCTGGAACTGCCGCATGGCATTGGCACTATCGCCTTGTTTACCGACAGCGAGGGTAACCGCGTCGGGCTCCATCAACCTGCCTGAGAGCGGACTAAGATATGACCCGACGCGCTGACCGTTTGTTTCAGATTGTGCAGATCCTGCGGGGCAGGCGTCTGACAACGGCAGCGCATCTGGCGGACCGGCTTGGCGTGTCCGAGCGTACGGTCTATCGCGATATCCGCGACCTGTCGCTTTCCGGTGTGCCGGTGGAAGGTGAGGCGGGGAGCGGATATCGCCTCATGTCGGGCTTTGACCTGCCGCCGCTGATGCTGACAAATAAGGAGTCCGAGGCGCTGATCGTCGCGATTCGCCTGCTCAAAACCTGGGGTGGGGAATCGCTGTCGCGCGAGCTGGAGTCGGCTCAGGAAAAGGTGCTGGCGATTCTGCCCGATGAAAGTCGTCGAAAGGCGGAGCAGACGCGGATCTACGCCCCGGATTTTTGCATGCAAAGCCACTCCCGCAGCGACTTTGACAGGATTCATCAGGCAATTTCCGCCCAGCAGGTGCTGGCGCTGCATTACCGTGATGAAGCAGGACAGCTGTCTAATCGTGAGGTTCAGCCGCTGGGGCTGTTCTTCTGGGGAGAGCGCTGGCTGCTGGCCGCGTGGTGTGAACGGCGCGATGACTATCGCTGTTTCCGGCTCGACAGATGCCTCAATATTGTGACTACGGAAAGGCGGTTTAGCGAGAGTGCGGACAGGTCTTTGGCGGATTTTTTGCGCAAGGTGAGGCAGTAAAAAGCCAGCTTAAGAGCTGGCTTTTTTGCCCGGCGGCGCTGCGCTTGCACGGGCCTACAGGTTTTGTAGGCCGGGTAAGGCGAAGCCGCCACCCGGCAAAAACCGCGAGATTAGAAGTTGTAACCTACAACCAAGTAACCACCCCAACCGGTAGAACGGACGTGTTCGTTCATCCATACCAGTTTCGCGTCGTCGTTCCACTGGCCGCCGTTGTGCCAGTAACGTGCCACAACGGAGTAATGCCAGTGATCGTAGTTCAGCGCCAGGATGTGGCTGGAGGCGATGGAGTCATTGGTACGCTGCTTAATACCGTTCTCTGCGTAACCGCTCTTATCGCCCAGATCTGAACCCCAGTCGAAGTTGGTGAAGCCGATATAGCTCAGGTTACCGCCCCACAGCTGGGTGATTGGCACAAAGTATTTCACTTTGAAACGATAGCCATCCCATTCGTTCTGGTTTTCAGCGCCATAGTTCTGCCACTGATACTTGGCATAGACGTTCAGAGACAGGCTCATTGGCAGGCCGGTGTCGATGTCCGTACCCAGACCCATATACCAGGTGCTCTGACGACCGGACTCGTTGCGGCCCATGTCATAAATGTAGTTGTTCGCGAAGTACCACTCTTTGAACGGGCCGAAGCTCAGATCGGTGCCGGTCAGCTTGTCGATGGAGAAGCGTGGTTCGATTTCCATGAACAGAGGGGAGCCGTGGTTCCAGATACCTTTAGCCTGAGAGTTACCACCGAAGAAGACCGGTGCATCCATGTAGCCGTAGAAATCAAACCAGTCTTTCTTGGCGAAGGCTTCATATTCCAGGTAGGTATCGTTACGAATCTGTGGTCCGAAACGCGTGTGGTAGCTGCCCACCACGTTAACGCTCTGGTGCCACCAGTCGGAGAGGTATTGTGGTTTGTCGTTTTCCGCTGCGTTAACAGTGAAAGAAGAGGACAGTGCCAGCACGGCGCCAGCTGCGAGTAATGTTTTTTTCATAATCATGCCACTGATTGAAATTCCCTTCCGGGAGTGAAAAATGCGCGAATTGCGTTTCTAAATATTTCGTGTTTCTGCGGTGCCTATTATAGGAATCCCTGCTCACAAAAATATGTGTTGTTTCACATATCTCTCACACGCGTAATCGATTGCGTTCACGTTTGCGTACTTTAAACGGCCGGGATTGTAGCGGCAATCATTTATGTTGCCAATCCATACGAAATGTAAATGTTAGCGGAGTGACATTTCACTCCGCTAAAAAGGAGGGGATTAGTGCGCGGCGGGTTGAATGTCGTGAATGCGGATAAAGCCTAACTGTTCCGGCGTAAGGCCGCTTAACTGAAGCGGAATATCCACATCGCTTGGTGCTAAAACACTGGCCGGGGCGGTGAAGAGCTGATTCTTCACGTTCACCTCCTGATAATTCTCCGTGGTGCCCTGGATCTGGCCCCACTCGACGGTGCCGCTGAAGGCCGGAAGCGGATCGTTGGACTCTCCCTGGATGCGTAATGTTGCGCGAGTACCATCTGCATTCGCCGCCACATTCACCAGAGACATTTTTAGCGTGCCGATCTGACTATTGAGACGCGCAGGCGTATTCGCGCCCGGCAGCAGATAAACCCCGCTGCTGGATTTGGCATTCAGCGCGTTTTGCTGGGTGATTTTCACCGTTTCTTTGTTCAGTTTGTCCATCGCCGTATTGAGCGTATTGACGCTCTGTTTCAACTGGCGGACTTCGGTTTGCTGTGCACAGGCGCTAAGGGTGAAGAGGCTCCCCACCAGCAATATTTTCAGGTAACGTCTTGTCATTGCGTTTATTTCCTTGAAATAACGGATCGTCCTAATGGTAGCCAGCATCATTGTGTCAGACATAGATCCTTTGTCTCAAAAAGCTCTTCCTTTGTTGTCAGGCCAGATCAGGGTAAAATGAAAATCAGTTAACCAGATAACAGGGATACCGTATGCATTGCCCATTCTGCTCCGCTGTGGATACCAAAGTCATCGACTCTCGCCTGGTGGGCGAAGGGTCATCTGTACGCCGTCGTCGGCAGTGTCTGGTGTGCAACGAGCGTTTTACGACCTTTGAGGTGGCAGAGCTGGTCATGCCGCGCGTGGTAAAAAGTAACGACGTGCGTGAGCCGTTTAACGAAGAGAAACTGCGCAGCGGAATGCTGAAGGCCCTTGAAAAACGTCCCGTCAGCGCGGACGACGTGGAGATGGCGTTAAACCACATAAAATCTTACCTTCGTGGTTTGGGTGAGCGTGAAGTGCCGAGCAAAATGATCGGTAACCTGGTGATGGAGCAGCTGAAAAAGCTCGATAAGGTCGCCTATATCCGCTTCGCCTCGGTCTACCGCAGCTTCGAAGATATCAAAGAGTTTGGCGAAGAGATCGCCCGCTTACAGGATTAAGCTCATGCACGATGAGATGTACATGGCGCGAGCCATGAAGCTGGCGCAGCGCGGTCGTTTTACGACCCATCCCAACCCGAACGTCGGGTGCGTTATCGTTAAAGATGGCGAGATCGTGGGGGAGGGCTTTCACTATCGCGCAGGCGAACCGCATGCTGAGGTTCATGCGCTGCGCATGGCCGGCGAGAAGGCGCGCGGTGCGACGGCCTACGTTACGCTGGAGCCCTGCAGCCATCACGGGCGTACGCCGCCGTGCTGCGACGCGTTGATTGCCGCGGGGGTTTCGCGCGTGGTCGCATCGATGCAGGATCCGAATCCGCAGGTGGCCGGACGTGGTCTGTATCGCCTGCAGCAGGAAGGCATTGACGTCAGCCATGGCCTGATGATGCAGGACGCGGAAGCGCTCAACAAAGGTTTCCTGAAGCGCATGCGTACCGGGTTCCCGTATATCCAGCTTAAGCTGGGTGCCTCGCTGGACGGTCGTACGGCGATGGCAAACGGCGAGAGTCAGTGGATCACCTCGCCACAGGCAAGGCGCGATGTGCAACGTCTGCGCGCGCAAAGCCATGCTATTCTCACCAGCAGTGAAACCGTTCTGGCTGACGATCCGGCCATGACCGTGCGCTGGGACGAGCTGAATGCCGATACCCAGGCCCTGTACCCGCAGGAGAACTTGCGTCAGCCGCTGCGTATTGTCATTGATAGCCAGAACCGGGTGACGCCGGAGCACCGCATCGTCCAGCAGCCGGGTGAAACCTGGATTGCCCGCACGAAGGACGATACGCGCGCATGGCCGGAAGGCGTGCGCAGCATCATGGTGCCGGAGCATAACGGCCATCTGGATCTCGTGGTGCTGATGATGCTGCTCGGCAAGCAACAGGTGAACAGTATCTGGGTGGAAGCGGGGCCAACGCTCGCCGGTGCGCTCTTACAGGCCGGACTGGTGGATGAATTGCTTGTTTACGTTGCGCCTAAACTGTTAGGTCACGACGCGCGTGGCCTGTTTGTGCTGCCCGGCCTTGAAAAACTGGCCGATGCACCACAACTCAAATTCAGCGAGATTCGTCCGGTAGGTCCGGATGTCTGCCTCCACTTAACGACAGCGTAATTGCTCCCGAAATAGGGAAGCAGTGCGCAAAGTATTATGATAAAATCCGCCCCCCTGCGGGGCCAAATGAACCCGTAAAGGAAGAGTATGAACATTATTGAAGCTGCTGTAGCTACCCCGGACGCTCGCGTCGCCATCACCATTGCGCGTTTCAACAACTTCATCAACGACAGCCTGCTGGAAGGTGCCATTGACGCCCTGAAACGTATCGGCCAGGTTAAAGATGACAACATTACCGTTGTTTGGGTTCCAGGCGCTTACGAACTGCCACTGGCGGCGGGCGCGCTGGCGAAAACCGGTAAATACGACGCGGTGATTGCGCTGGGTACCGTTATTCGTGGCGGCACTGCGCACTTCGAATACGTTGCGGGCGGTGCAAGCAATGGTCTGGCACACGTGGCGCAGGATGCTGAAATTCCTGTCGCGTTCGGCGTGCTGACTACCGAAAGTATTGAACAAGCCATCGAACGTGCTGGCACCAAAGCCGGTAACAAAGGTGCAGAAGCTGCACTGACCGCGCTTGAAATGATCAATGTATTGAAAGCCATCAAGGCCTGATTTTTTTGTAAGGGGAATTCCGTGAAACCTGCTGCTCGTCGCCGCGCCCGTGAATGTGCCGTCCAGGCACTTTACTCCTGGCAGTTGTCCCAGAACGACATCGCTGATGTTGAATACCAGTTCCTGTCAGAACAGGACGTGAAAGACGTTGACGTTCTGTACTTCCGTGAACTGCTGTCGGGAGTGGCGACTAATAGCGCGTATCTCGATGGTCTGATGAAACCTTACCTGTCCCGTCTGCTTGAAGAGCTGGGTCAGGTAGAAAAAGCAGTGTTGCGTATCGCGCTGTTTGAGCTGTCTAAACGTGATGATGTGCCGTACAAAGTGGCCATTAATGAAGCGATCGAACTGGCGAAAACCTTCGGTGCTGAAGACAGCCACAAGTTTGTAAACGGCGTACTTGATAAAGCAGCACCTGCGATCCGTCCCCACAAAAAGTGATCCGCAAACCGGAGTTCTGCATTGCCTGACGGGCAGTGCGGCTCCGGTTTTTTCTTTTATTTGCTGAGGCATAACGTATGGCATGCGGCGAATTTTCCCTGATTGCCCGTTATTTCGACCGTGTCAGAACCTCTCGTCTTGATGTTGAAACCGGCATCGGCGATGACTGTGCACTTCTCAATATTCCCGAAAAACAGACGCTGGCTATCAGCACCGACACCTTAGTGTGCGGACGTCATTTTTTACCGGATATCGATCCTGCCGATCTGGCGTATAAGGCGCTGGCGGTTAACGTCAGCGATCTGGCGGCGATGGGGGCCGATCCCGCGTGGTTAACCCTGGCGCTGACGCTGCCTGAGGTAGACGAAGCCTGGCTTGAAGCCTTTAGCGATGCGCTGTTTGAGCAGCTTAACTACTACGATATGCAGCTGATTGGCGGTGATACCACTGCCGGACCGCTGTCGATGACGCTGGCGATCCACGGGTATGTGCCGCTCGGCCGCGCGCTGAAGCGCTCAGGCGCAAAACCCGGCGACTGGATCTATGTGACCGGTACGCCGGGCGACAGCGCGGCAGGGCTGGCAATCCTCCAGGATCGCTTAACTGTGAAGGATGCCGACGATGCGGCGTATCTGGTGAAACGCCATCTGCGCCCGACGCCGCGTATTCTGCACGGTCAGGCGCTGCGCGAGCGGGCAAGCTCGGCTATCGATCTCTCTGACGGGCTGATCTCAGACCTCGGCCATATTCTGAAGGCCAGCGGTGTCGGCGCGCGCGTTGACCTGGATCTGTTCCCGCTGTCAGAGGAACTGCTTCGTCATGTCGAACCTGAGCAGGCGCTGCGCTGGGCGCTGTCCGGTGGCGAAGATTATGAGCTGTGCTTTACCGTTCCGGAGCTGAACCGCGGAACGCTCGACGTGGCATTAGCGCACCTCGGCGCGAAATTCACCTGTATCGGGCAGATCATGCCGGAGAGTGAAGGGCTGAAGTTTGTGAAAGACGGTGAGCCGGTTACGCTGGACTGGAAAGGGTACGATCACTTCGCGTGATGTTGTGCGCTCTGTATTGCCGGGGGGCGGTTCCGCCTTACCCGGCCTACAAAAGATGGGGCTTACTTAAACCCCACCACCGGATGCTGCTGATACGGCGTCTCCAGCTCGGCAACCTGCTCCGACGTCAGCGTGATATCCACTGCATTCAGCAGTTCGTCAAGCTGCTCTTCTCGGGATGTGCCGATAATTGGCGCCGCGACGCCGCGTTTACCCAGCAGCCACGCCAGCGCTACCTGGGCGCGGGTTGCGCCGGTATCGTCGGCAATTCCGGCTAAGCGTTCAGCGATCAGGGCATCGCTGGCCTCTGTTCCTTCGTAGAGATTTTTTCCCACTTCATCCGAGACCAGACGGGCCGTGGTTTCTCCCCACGGACGGGTCAGGCGGCCGCGCGCGAGCGGGCTCCACGGGATGACCGCCACGCCCTCCTGATGGCACAGCGGCAGCATCTCACGTTCTTCTTCACGGTAGATCAGATTGTAGTGGTCCTGCATGGTGACGAAGCGCGCCCAGCCGTGCTGCGCCTGCAGATCCAGCGCCTGAGCAAACTGCGAGGCATGCATAGACGACGCGCCGATATAGCGCGCTTTACCGGCTTTGACGACGTCGTTGAGTGCTTCCAGCGTCTCCTCAATGGGCGTGTTGTAATCCCAGCGGTGAATTTGCAGCAGGTCGACGTAATCCATGTTCAGACGCCTGAGGCTATCATCAATGGAACGCAGGATCTGCGCGCGAGAAAGTCCCTGAGCCAGGTCGCCCACCGGATAGTACACCTTGGTGGCAACCACGATGTCTTCCCGACGGGCAAAATCACGCAGGGCGCGGCCGACAATCTCCTCGCTGCTGCCGTCGGAATAGCTGTTGGCGGTGTCAAAGAAGTTAATGCCGCCCTCGATGGCGCGTTTGATAATCGGACGGCTGCTCTCTTCCGGCAGCGTCCAGGCGTGGTTTCCCCGATCGGGTTCGCCAAAGGTCATGCATCCCAGACAAAGCCGGGAAACCTTAAGGTCTGTTTTTCCTAATGTTGTGTATTGCACGGTCCGCTCCTGCTGTTTAAACAATACGTTTAAGCATAGCAGGAGCGGAAAAGGGGAGGGCTCAGTCCAGCCAGGCGCGGATTTTTGCTTCGATACCGGCAGCGTCCAGACCAATCGCCGCGCGGGCTTCGTCCTGGGTACCTTGCGGGATGAAATGGTCCGGCAGGCCGAGGTTCAGCACCGGAACGGCTTTACGGTTTGCCATCAGCACCTCGTTCACGCCGCTGCCCGCACCGCCCATAATCGCGTTCTCTTCCAGCGTGACCAGCACGTCATGCGCCTCAGCCATACTCAGGATTAGGGATTCGTCGAGCGGTTTCACAAAGCGCATATCGACCAGGGTGGCGTTCAGCGTTTCAGCCACTTTCGCCGCCTCAGGCATCAGCGTGCCGAAGTTCAGAATCGCCACTTTTTCACCGCGACGTTTGACCAGACCTTTACCGATCGCCAGCTTCTCCAGCGGCTGCAGCTCAACGCCCACCGCATTGCCGCGCGGGTAGCGAACGGCGCTTGGGCCATCCTGATAGTGGTAGCCGGTAAACAGCATCTGACGACATTCGTTCTCGTCGCTTGGCGTCATGATCACCATATCCGGAATGCAGCGCAGGAACGACAGGTCAAACGCGCCCTGGTGCGTCTGGCCGTCGGCACCGACGATGCCCGCACGATCGATAGCAAACAGCACCGGCAGCTTCTGGATCGCCACGTCGTGGATCACCTGATCGTAGGCGCGCTGCAGGAAGGTGGAATAGATAGCGACAACCGGTTTGTAGCCGCCGATCGCCAGGCCCGCGGCAAACGTCACCGCGTGCTGCTCGGCAATGGCCACGTCGAAATATTGGTCAGGGTATTTTCTGGAGAACTCCACCATGCCGGAGCCTTCGCGCATGGCCGGGGTGATCGCCATCAGCTTATTGTCTTTTGCGGCGGTTTCGCACAGCCAGTCGCCGAAGATTTTTGAATAGCTCGGCATGCCGCCGCTGCTTTTTGGCAGACAGCCGCTGGACGGGTCAAATTTCGGTACCGCGTGGAAGGTAATCGGATCTTTTTCCGCCGGTTCGTAGCCACGCCCTTTTTTGGTCATGATGTGCAGAAACTGCGGGCCTTTCAGGTCACGCATGTTCTTGAGCGTGGTTACCAGTCCCAGCACGTCATGGCCGTCAACGGGGCCGATATAGTTAAAGCCCAGCTCTTCAAACAGGGTGCCCGGCACGACCATGCCTTTGATGTGCTCTTCGGTACGCTTGAGCAGCTCTTTGATCGGCGGTACGCCGGAGAAGACTTTCTTGCCGCCTTCACGCAGCGAGGAGTAAAGCTTGCCGGAGAGCAGCTGCGCCAGATGGTTGTTCAGCGCGCCAACGTTTTCGGAAATCGACATTTCGTTATCGTTAAGCACAACCAGCATGTCCGGCTTGATGTCGCCCGCATGGTTCATGGCCTCAAAGGCCATACCGGCAGTGATGGCACCGTCGCCAATCACGCAGACGGTGCGGCGCTGCTTGTTCTCTTTTTCGGCAGCAACGGCAATCCCGATGCCTGCAGAAATAGAGGTGGAGGAGTGCCCGACGCTCAATACGTCGTACTCGCTCTCCCCGCGCCACGGGAACGGGTGCAGACCGCCTTTCTGACGAATGGTGCCAATTTTATCGCGACGTCCGGTAAGAATTTTGTGCGGATAAGCCTGGTGACCCACGTCCCAGATCAGCTGATCGAACGGCGTGTTATAGACGTAGTGCAGCGCCACGGTCAGCTCTACCGTGCCAAGCCCGGAGGCGAAATGGCCGCTGGAGCGGCTTACGCTGTCGAGCAGGTAGCGACGCAGTTCGTCGCACAGCTTCGGCAGGCTCTCTTTCGGCAACAGACGTAACTCCTGGGTGGAGTCAACTAACGCCAGTGTCGGGTATTTGGCAATATCAAAACTCATCAAAGGCTCATCGAGATATATAGTTTATTTATCACGCTGGATTATATAGTCCGCTAGCGCTTCCAGTGCCGAGGTATCCAGCGATTGCGCGGCCAGCTGATTCAGCGACTGGCGGGCATCGTCAATCAGATCCCGGGCTTTACGTTGGGCTTGCTCAAGACCCAGCAGGGCGGGGTAGGTACTTTTGCCAAGCTGCTGGTCCGCACCCTGACGTTTACCCAATGTTGCAGTATCGCCCACCACATCCAGAATGTCATCCTGAACCTGGAATGCCAGACCGATACTTTCTGCGTATCTGTCCAGAATCGGCAGGGCTTTGCGCCCTTGCTCACCCGCGCTCAGCGCGCCAAGACGAACGGCGGAACGAATCAATGCCCCGGTTTTATGGCGATGAATACGCTCCAGCTGTTCCAGATTAACCTGACGTCCTTCGGCTTCAAGATCCAGAGCCTGTCCGCCGCACATGCCCGCCACGCCGCTGGCCATGGCCAGTTCGGAAATCATTGCCAGACGGTCACGGTCAGCCACTTCGGCCATTGGCGCGTCGCTCAGAATCGAGAACGCCAGCGTCTGCAGGGCATCACCCGCCAGAATGGCATTCGCTTCGCCAAACTTGATATGGCAGGTGGGTTGACCCCGACGCAAGTCGTCGTCGTCCATGGCCGGGAGATCGTCGTGGATCAGCGAGTAGGCATGGATGCACTCAACGGCGGCAGCCGGGGCGTCCAGCGTGTTATCGCTGATACCAAACATATTGCCTGTGGCGTACACCAGGAACGGGCGCAGGCGCTTTCCACCCAAGAGTGCGCCATAGTGCATGGCTTCAACCAGTGGAGTGTTCTGAAAAGGCTGTGGCGCAATAAAACGGCGCAGGGCGTCGTTGGCGCGCACGACACGCGCCTGAAGCTCGTTGGCAAAATCCATTTACTCGGCGTCCGGTGTGAAAGGCGTGGTTTTCGCCTCTTCGCTGTCGGACAGCAGGATCTGCACGCGCTGTTCGGCCTGTTGCAGCTTAACCTGACCCTGGCGCGCCAGCTGGACGCCGCGCTCGAATTCGTTGAGCGCCTCTTCCAGCGGGAGATCGCCGCTCTCGAGGCGGGTAACAATTTGCTCCAGTTCACTCAGCGCAGTTTCGAAACTGGCCGGTGCGTCGTTCTTCTTCGGCATAGTGAATTGACTCTTATATTCTTCGCCCCGACATGGTAACGGACTCGGGCGGATAAGCAAATAACGCGCAATGTGCACAGGAGCGGCGCGATGGTGGTATACTTGCGCGCCTGGATGCAGCCACGGGTGTGGGCTGCTGTACTCTTTTCCATTACAAGCCTTAACAGGCTTGCCTAAGAAACATTGCCGCCATGAAGTTTATCATTAAATTGTTCCCTGAAATCACCATCAAAAGCCAATCTGTGCGTTTGCGCTTTATTAAAATTCTCACCGGGAACATTCGTAACGTATTAAAGCACTACGACGAAACCCTCGCCGTGGTGCGCCACTGGGACCACGTTGAGGTCCGTGCCAAAGACGAAAACAAACGTCAGGATATTCGCGACGCCCTGACCCGTATTCCAGGTATCCACCATATCCTGGAAGTGGAAGATGTCCCGTTTAGCGATATGCACGACATCTTCGAGAAAGCGCTGGTCCAGTACCGCGACCAGATCGAAGGCAAAACCTTCTGCGTGCGCGTGAAGCGTCGCGGCAAGCACGAGTTCAGCTCCATTGAAGTGGAGCGTTACGTCGGCGGCGGTCTGAACCAGCACGTCGAGTCTGCGCGCGTGCGCCTGACCAACCCGGACGTAACCGTTAATCTGGAGATCGAAAACGATCGCCTGCTGCTGGTGAAAGGCCGCTATGAAGGCATCGGCGGCTTCCCGATCGGCACCCAGGAAGATGTTCTGTCCCTGATCTCCGGCGGCTTCGACTCCGGCGTCTCCAGCTATATGCTGATGCGCCGCGGCTGCCGCGTACACTACTGCTTCTTCAACCTGGGCGGCGCGGCGCACGAGATCGGCGTTCGTCAGGTGGCGCATTATCTGTGGAACCGCTTCGGCAGCTCCCACCGTGTGCGTTTCGTGGCAATTAATTTCGAACCGGTGGTCGGCGAGATTCTGGAGAAAGTGGACGACGGCCAGATGGGCGTTATCCTGAAGCGCATGATGGTGCGTGCGGCGTCCAAAGTGGCTGAACGCTACGGCGTGCAGGCGCTGGTCACCGGCGAAGCGCTGGGCCAGGTCTCCAGCCAGACGCTGACCAACCTGCGCCTGATCGACAACGTGTCTGATACGCTGATCCTGCGTCCGCTGATCTCTCACGATAAAGAACACATCATCGATCTGGCGCGCGAAATCGGCACCGAAGATTTTGCCCGCACCATGCCGGAATACTGCGGCGTGATCTCAAAAAGCCCAACGGTGAAAGCGGTGAAGGCGAAGATCGAAACGGAAGAAGAGAACTTCGATTTCAGCATTCTGGAAAAAGTGGTGGCGGAAGCGTCCAACATTGATATCCGCGAGATTGCCCAGCAGACCGAG
Organism: Enterobacter sp. HK-058-C-ECC; assembly: GCF_047531125.1. NCBI lineage: Bacteria > Pseudomonadati > Pseudomonadota > Gammaproteobacteria > Enterobacterales > Enterobacteriaceae > Enterobacter > Enterobacter sp. HK-058-C-ECC. Next base: position 234,438 of record NZ_JBLKCH010000005.1, on the reverse strand, counting down.
CAGGACGTGGTTGAAGTGGAGACCGTGAGCGGTTTCGGCGCGAACGACGCGATTCTGGATATCCGCTCCATTGACGAGCAGGATGACAAACCGCTGCAGGTGGATGGCGTGGAGGTGGTTTCTCTGCCGTTCTATAAGCTGAGCACGAAGTTTGGCGACCTCGACCAGAGCAAAACGTACCTGTTGTGGTGTGAGCGCGGGGTGATGAGTCGCCTGCAGGCGCTGTATCTGCGCGAGCAGGGCTTTGCGAATGTGAAGGTGTATCGTCCGTAGCGTGCGGCCTGATGCCCTCACCCCGGCCCTCTCCCACGGGGAGAGGGCGCAAACATTAAAAACGGTAACCTACGGTTGCCGTTTTGCTTTTACCTAGCGCCACCCGGCTTTTTTTATGGCCTACTCTTCATAGTAATTATAAATCCCCGCTGGAATCACCAGCGATGACGCCACTTCGTACGCCTTCTCGCGCCCGACCAGCAGATCGATAATCTTTAAGCCAAAATCAATCGCGGTGCCCGGGCCCTGGCTGGTCAGCAGGTTGACGCGCGGATCCCAGACGACGCGTTTGTCCACCCACTGATCTTCCGGAATGGTGTCTTTCAGCCCCGGGAAGCCGGTCATATTGCCGATGGGGAAGATGTCATGGGGAACCAGCACCGTGCCGGCGGCGGCGCAGATTGCCGCGACAATGCGCCCGGATAAATGAAACTGACGCACGGTCTCAACCAGCAGCGGGCTGTCGCGAAAATACTCCGCGCCCTTCAGGCCTCCGGGCAGGACGATGATGTCGTAATCCCCGTCGGCCACCTGCACGAGCGGAGCATCGGCCAGCAGCTTCACGCCGCGCGAGCAGGTAATCGCCAGGCTGCCGTCGCTGGCGACGCTGGCGGTTGTCACGTTAATGCCGCCGCGCACCATCAGATCGATGGTGGTGACCGCTTCCATCTCTTCGCTACCAGGGGCGAGGCAGATCAGTGCCGACGCGCTCATATTCACTCTCCTTACGTTTAACCAGGTCATACAGACGGGCGTTTTCCGGCACCGCGATGCCGTGCGCGCGGGCGCGTTTTAGCAAATAGCCGGTGATGTAGTCGATCTCCGTGTGGCGTAATGCCCGAACATCCTGCAGCATTGAGGAGATGTTCTCAGCCGTACTCTCAATAACCTGCTCGACATAACAGCGCAAATCGTCTGCCGAGGTATGCAGGCCTTCCCGCTCAACTACCGCCGCGACTTCCGCACAGAGCAGTGCAACCTCCTGAGGATGATTTTTCAGCTCTCCGTTCGGACAGTTCCACAACGCCGTCAGCGGATTGATCACGCAGTTTACGGCCAGCTTGCGCCAGAGTTGTGGACGAATATGGTTATGCCAGGCCACGTCTGGCAGCACCTTCTGCAACACATCGGCAAGATAGCTATAGTCCCCATCCTGCGTTCTGGCAGGGCCGATGTGGGTCACCCCGCTCGCGACATGCACGATGATGTTGCCGTCGCGACGGGCAGCGTGCGTGGTTGTCGCCATCAGCAGGGGCTGCGGAACGCTTTTCAGCTCGTCAAGGGTCCCCATGCCGTTATGCAGCAGCAGTATGGGCGAAGTGGGGGGGAGCTGGGCGGCCAGTGTCTTGACCGCATCTGAAACCTGCCACGCTTTGAGCGTCACCAGTAAAAGGTCGCTTTGCGCCAGGAAATCAGGATCGTTCGCGGTGAGGGATTCGTTAAAGATGCTTCCGTCTTCACCAATCAGGTTTACACTGCAATAGGGCTGGGGCACGCGCAGCCAGCCCTGAACCTCATGTCCGTGCTTGCACAGCGCGGTCAGCCATAGCTGACCAAGGGCTCCACATCCGAGCACTGTAATTTTCATTGTTCCTCCTCACCTGCAACTGCGCCAGGTGTTACAGCTTAATTATACAGCTAAGCTTCTGTTGAGTTATGCCTCGTAGCGGGTATTATGCAACGCAACAAAAGTGAAGGGAGAAGAAAAGATGCCATCTTTCGATATTGTTTCCGAAGTTGATATCCAGGAAGTTCGCAACGGCGTTGAGAACGCAACCCGCGAAGTTGAGTCACGTTTCGATTTTCGTGGCGTTGAGGCGTCGTTTGAGCTGAACGACGCAAATAAGACCATTAAGGTGCTGAGCGAGTCTGATTTCCAGGTAAATCAGCTGCTCGACATTCTGCGCACCAAGCTGTTAAAGCGCGGCATCGAAGGGACGTCTCTGGATGTGCCAGAAGAGTTTGTGCACAGCGGTAAGAACTGGTTTGTGGAAGCCAAGTTGAAGCAGGGCATCGAGAGCGCGGTGCAGAAGAAGATTGTGAAGCTCATCAAAGACAGCAAGCTGAAGGTGCAGGCGCAGATCCAGGGCGAAGAGATTCGCGTGACCGGTAAGTCCCGCGACGACCTCCAGTCGGTGATGGCGCTGGTGCGCGGCGGCGATCTGGGGCAGCCGTTCCAGTTTAAAAACTTCCGCGATTAATATAAAAAGCCCGGTTTAACCGGGCTTTTTTTCACGCCTTGAGCGCCTGCTCGACCTCGAAACGGTTGGTCACCTTACTGTCAATTTTGACGTAAGCGCTGCGCTCTTCGGGAACAATCAGCACCTCTGTGACCCCGTCTTTAGCTTCCAGACGCTGTTTCAGCACATCGCTAATCTCCACATCATCCGGAATTTCTACGCGCAGGCTGCTCACGTAGCGCGGCTCTTTCATGGTACCGGCGACCAGCAGCCAGACTGTCGCCAGCAGCGCCCCCGCGAGAAACACGGTTTGTGAATCAAAGAGTCCGTCCACCCAGCCGCCAAGCGAGCCGCCGATCGCCACGCCGAGGAACTGGCTGGTGGAGTAAATACCCATTGCCGTGCCTTTGTAACCGGCGGGGGACTCTTTGCTGATCAGCGACGGCAGCAGGGCTTCCATCAGGTTAAATGCCAGGAAGAACAGCTGCACGCCGGCAATCAGCTCCCAGAAGTGCGGGCCAGCACCCCAGAGCACGATCTCGGCAATCAGCAGGACCGCCACGCAGCCCACGAAGACGCGCTTCATTTTGCGCTTCACTTCGGCGTAGATGATGAACGGCACGACGGAGATAAACGAAATCAGCATCGTAACCAGATAGATTTTCCAGTGCTCAGCCGCCGGGAAACCCGCTGCGGCAAGCTGGCCGGGCAGGGCAACAAAGGTCGACATCAGCAGAATGTGCAGACACATAATGCCAAAATTCAGCTTAAGCAGGCGCGGCTCGACAATCACTTTGCTGAAGCAGCCTTTTACCATCCCCGACTCACGGTTGAGGACGTGGTTTTTGCTGTCCGGAACCACCCACAGGGTTAAGGCTATACCGATGGTTGCCAGCACGGCAATCATCCAGAACAGGGCGTGCAGGCCCAATGTGTGCGTAATGATGGGGCCCAGCACCATCGCAATCGCAAACGTCACGCCAAAGCTGACGCCGATAAATGCCATGGCTTTGGTGCGGTTCTGCTCGCGGGTTAAGTCTGACAGCAGCGCCATCACCGCAGCGGCAATCGCGCCGGAGCCCTGCAGAGCGCGGCCAAGAATAATGCCCCAGATGGAGTGGGAGAGGGCGGCAATAACGCTCCCGAGCACAAAGACCAGCAGCCCGCCGACAATCAGCGGCTTGCGGCCCACCCGGTCAGAGAGCAGGCCAAACGGGATCTGGAACACCGCCTGCGCCAGACCATAAATGCCAATGGCGAGGCCAATCAGCGCCTCGCTGGCCCCCTGCAGTGCCATACCGTACGTGGTCAGAACAGGCAGGACCATAAACATGCCAAGCATCCGTAGCGAGAAGACAGTCCCTAAGCCCCAGGTCGCGCGTAGCTCGCCTGGCGTCATTTTATAATCGTTCATTACCACCTCAGTTCAAAAGCAGGCCATAGTGTAGTGCGGGGAAGGGGCGGGGTAAATAAAGGGTTATTTAACAAATATTACATGCGTTATTAATAGATTCAGTGAATAAAAAAGGGTGCCGAAGCACCCCTTTATTCACCTGTTGTGGCTTACCAGACGTAAGTCAGCAGGTTATGTGAATCCGGCACCATGAAGTCCACGGACATCATCACGGACAGAGAAGTAATGGCCACAATCGAGAACACAAACAGCTTGCGCGCCCAGACTTTGTCATCTTCCACTTTGTAACCGCGCAGCGCCATGCCGAGCCACCAGACGCTCACCGCAGCCGCTACCGCCAGATATTTGTATCCAGCGTAACCACCCAGAGAGAGCATCAGCGTTGCCACGGCAAAGGCGATGATGTACAGCGTGATGTGGTTCTTGGCAACGGAGATGCCTTTCACGACCGGCAGAACCGGGATGTTCGCTGCCTGATAATCCTTAAAGCGGAAAATCGCGATGGCATAGGAGTGCGGCATCTGCCACAGGCTAAAGATAGCCAGCAGGATCAGCGCACCGCTGTCGAACTCATTCGTGACCGCGCAGTAGCCAATCACCGGCGGCGCAGCGCCGGAGAGAGAACCAATCAGCGTGCCGTAGACGGAGTGACGCTTCATATACAGGCTGTAGACGCCCACATACACCACGAACCCCATCACCCCCAGCCAGCAGGCCAGCGGGTTAGCACCAAACCACAGCAGCATAAAGCCAGCAATACCCAGCAAGGTGGCGTACACCAGCGAGACGGAAGGGGCGATCAGGCCTTTCACCAGCACCCGATTTTTGGTCCTTTCCATCTTCTTGTCGATATCCATGTCGATGTAGTTGTTAAATACACAACCGGACGCAACAACCAGTGACACACCGACCAGCGTGTAGATAAAGAGGGTGTAATCAATGCTGCCTTTGGAGGCCAGCAGGAACCCTCCGATCACGGAGATCAGGTTGCCAAAGATGATGCCTGGTTTCGTTACTTGCAGGTATTGCTTAAACATACTCGCCGCTCTTAGTGAACCATCATGTTGTAGTTGAGGTTCCACATAATCCAGATGGAACCGACTACCAGGATAGCGATGATAATCACGGTAAAGATAAAGGCGGTCATGTTCCAGCCTTCATCGGACTTGGTGTTCATGTGCAGGAAGCAAACCAGATGCACCAGAATCTGAATCACCGCGGTCACCAGGATTGCACCCAGGATAACCGGCTTAGACGCAGAACCGCTCATCACCATCCAGAACGGGATCACCGTCAGGATGATCGACAGGATGAAACCTGTCATGTAGGTTTTTACGCTGCCGTGGGAAGCGCCATGATCGTTAGAATGACTCATTACATCGCCCCCATCAGATAGACAACAGAGAACACACAGATCCACACCACGTCCAGGAAGTGCCAGAACAGGCTCAGGCACAGGATACGGGTACGGTTAGTACTGGTCAGGCCGCGACGGGAGATCTGGAACATCAGTACTGCCATCCAGATCAGACCGGAGGTCACGTGCAGACCGTGGGTGCCGACCAGCGCGAAGAACGCGGACAGGAAGCCACTGCGATCCGGGCCGAAGCCTTCCATGATCAGGTGATGGAATTCATAGATTTCCATCCCGATAAATCCAGCACCAAACAGCCAGGTCAACGCCAGCCAGGACACAACCTGGCTCTTGTTGTTTTTGTACATGGCGATAGCCGCCATGCCGTAGGTGATGGAGCTGAATAAGAGCAGTGCGGTTTCAACCAGAACGAACGGCAGTTCAAAGATGTCCTTGCCGGTCGGGCCGCCCGCTGTGCCGTTCACCAGAACGGCATAGGTCGCGAACAGACAGCAGAACAGAATGCAGTCGCTCATCAGGTAGATCCAGAAACCGAAGACTTTGGTCGGTCCTGTATCGTGGTGCGCATGCTCATGCGCGTGGGCAGTTGAGTGCGCCAGAGTATCAGTTGCCATTTTTCAGCCCCGCTTTAGAAATCTCGTCGAAATGCTGATTTTCCAGCTTCTCAACTTCACGGACTGGTACGTAGTAGTCCACGTCCTCGTCAAAGCTCTTCACAATCCAGCTGATTACGATGCCAGCGAAGCCAACAATCGCCATCCACCAGATGTGCCAGATCATTGCGAAACCAAATACCGTTGCGAAAGCGGCAATCACGATGCCCGCACCGCTGTTTTTCGGCATGTGGATCTCTTCGTAATGAGCAGGTTGCTTGTACGCTTCACCTTTTTCTTTCATTTCCCAGAATGCGTCGCGTTCATGAACCTGCGGCACGATGGCAAAGTTATAGAAAGGCGGTGGAGAAGAGGTCGCCCACTCCAGCGTACGGCCACCCCATGGGTCACCGGTCAGGTCACGGTTCTGGTCGCGGTCGCGAATAGACACGTAGAACTGAATCAGCTGAGATGCGATACCACAGGCAATCAGCACGGCACCGCCCGCTGCAACCATCAGCATTGGGTGGAACTGCGGATCGATCTGCTGGCTCAGACGACGGGTCATACCCATGAAGCCCAGCACGTACAGCGGCATAAATGCCACGAAGAAACCGATGATCCAGAACCAGAACGCGCGTTTACCCCATTTCTCGTTCAGCGTGAAGCCGAACGCTTTTGGCCACCAGTAGGTTACGCCAGCGAAGCAGCCGAAGACCACGCCACCGATGATAACGTTATGGAAGTGCGCAATCAGGAACAGACTGTTGTGCAGAACGAAGTCAGCACCCGGTACCGCCAGCAGTACGCCGGTCATCCCACCTACGGAGAAGGTCACGATGAAGCCGATGGTCCACAGCATTGCTGAGTGGAACACGATACGGCCCTGGTACATGGTGAACAGCCAGTTGAAGATCTTCACCCCGGTCGGGATGGCGATAATCATGGTGGTAATACCGAAGAAGGCGTTTACGTTCGCGCCCGCACCCATGGTGAAGAAGTGGTGCAGCCAAACGATGAACGACAGAACGGTAATACACACGGTTGCCCACACCAGAGAGGTGTAACCAAACAGACGTTTACGCGAGAAGGTTGCTGCGATTTCGGAGAACACACCGAACACAGGCAGAACCAGGATGTACACTTCCGGGTGACCCCAGGCCCAAATCAGGTTGATGTACATCATCATGTTGCCACCCATATCGTTCGTGAAGAAATGGGTGCCCAGGTAGCGGTCCAGGGTCAGCAGCGCGATGGTGACGGTCAGGATTGGGAAGGAGGCAATAATCAGGATGTTGGCGCACAGAGATGCCCAGGTAAATACCGGCATCTTGAACATGGTCATGCCAGGGGCACGCATCTTGATAATGGTCACGAAGAAGTTGATACCGGTCAGGGTTGTACCGACACCGGAGAGCTGAAGCGCCCAAATCCAGTAGTCGACGCCAACGCCCGGACTGTACTCAATTCCTGACAGCGGTGGGTAAGCCAGCCAGCCGGTCTGCGCGAATTCGCCCACACCCAGTGACAGGTTAACCAGGATAACGCCGACAACCGTGAACCAGAAGCTCAGGTTGTTCAGGAACGGGAACGCCACGTCGCGCGCGCCGATTTGCAGCGGAACGACAACGTTCATCAGACCGATAACCAGCGGCATCGCCACGAAGAAGATCATGATAACGCCGTGGGCGGTAAAGATCTGATCGTAGTGGTGCGGTGGCAGGAAGCCGGCTTCACCCGCAGAGGCGAGTGCCTGCTGGCTACGCATCATGATTGCATCCGCAAAGCCACGAATTAACATGACGATACCGACGATGCAGTACATGATACCGAGTTTTTTGTGGTCAACCGAAGTCAGCCACTCGTTCCACAGGTAGCTCCACTTACCGAAGTAAGTGATTAAGGCCAGTAAGGCCGCGCCACCAATGATAATTGCAGCCACCGTAACCACGATAATCGGTTCATGGTAGGGCACTGCATCCAGTGTCAATTTTCCGAACATTTTCTTCCTCGGCCCCTTAGTGAGCGGTTTCCGCGTGGCTCATGTCCATGCCTTCCATACCTTCGTGCGCGCTGTGCTCGCCTTCAGGCTGGGTCATGTCCATGCTCTTGCCGTGATCCATAAATTTGCCAATCACATCTTTGAACAAATCGGGTTTCACGTTAGAGAAGTACTCCACCTTGTTGTATTCGCTAGGTGCAGCCACTTTTTCGAACGCCGCCATGTCAGACATGGTGTTTGGAGACTGCTTCGCTTTTTCAACCCACTGGTCGAAAGCGGCACGGTCTGGCGTTGCAATAGCTTTGAACTTCATACCTGAGAAGCCCGGGCCGCTATAGCTGGCGGAGATACCATCATAGGTGCCTGCTTCATTCGCGATCAGGTGCAGGTTAGTCTGCATACCGGCCATCGCGTAAATCTGGCTACCCAGACGTGGGATGAAGAAGGAGTTCATTACGGAGTTGGAGGTCACTTTGAACTGAACCGGAGTGTTCGCCGGGAAGGCGATTTCATTCACGGTAGCAATACCCTGCTCTGGATAGATGAAGAACCATTTCCAGTCCATGGAGACCACTTCGATGGTAATAGGTTTTTCATCGTGAACCAGCGGCTTGCTCGGCTCAAGTGCGTGAGTGGTTTTCCAGGTCAGTACGGCAAGGAACAGGATGATCAGGATAGGTACCGTCCAGACCACAGCTTCCACTTTATTGGAGTGTGACCAGTTCGGGCTATACTTCGCATCTTTATTGCTCGCACGATACTTCCAGGCGAAACCAACAGCCATCAAAATGGCTGGAATAACCACAATCAACATCAGGCCAAAAGCCGTCAATATCAGTGAACGTTGTTCCAGTCCAATCTGTCCTTTGGGGTCTAGTAGTGCAGAATCACAGCCACTGAGTAATACAGTGCCTGCGAATAATGACAACCATCCCAAACTTTTATTGTATTTCCTGAGTCTCATTTAACGACCTCAATTCCACGGGAGTCTGGTGGCGTTTAAAGTGTGCGGGCATTTTACGGGAAGGTTACATTACTGTAAACATCATTAGGCCTGTGTCAGGAAGGTGTTACCGGGTTCTGCCGCACGTGTCACAAGTGTTGCAAATTATGTCGGTTTTTATGACCGAAGCCGCATGAGATGGGCTTTATAACGAAAGGACCCCCAAGCATACCCTAAAAGGGGCAATTGGTATAACCATTGTTAAAAATAAACAAAAAATTAACAATTAATTATCAATAAAAAGACATCTAAAAAACGAAAAATCAAACTATCACATGCTGAATCGTTTAATGAAAAATAGCGTTTTGGAACCGGAGCCAATAATTTCCAAATCCTATCCCGCACAAAACAACAAATATTTTTTTTCGTCGCTGGTGGCTATTTCACCGTTATAATTTCGGTTAGTGATTACAACGGGAAATAACCTTTCGTATTTTTCTTCAGGTCAGCTGCGTTTTACGCAACGCCATGAAATCGAGCAGACCCCCGGTCAGGATCCCAACGATGGCCAGCAGGGCACCGGCGTCCAGCAGAAGGGCCCCGAACGGGAGTGCCAGAGACGTGCTGGCATTAATAATGAGCACCACAAGCCAGAGTGCCAGCGCAATGCAGCCCACCATTAACAGTCGTAACGCAAAACGGTAGGCGCGGTGATATTCGGTGCGCGGCATAAAGTGTTCGGTCCGCTGGGTATATTCCAGCGTCTGGCGACACACCAGCAACAATAAAATCCCCGGCACGGCAGCCACGACCGAGAAGAGATAAAATGTTGGCCAACCGTGGGCTTCCACGAACCAGCCGGCAATCGGGCCTACATAAACGCGGCCTACGGCAGAGAGCGCCGAGAGCAGAGCGAACTGCGTAGCGGAAAATGACTTGTTGCACAGGGTCATCAGCAGGGCGACAAAGGCCGCTGTCCCCATACCGCCGCAGAGATTTTCAAAAAATACCGCCGCAGCCATGCTGATTGTATGTTTGTCGGTAATCGACAGCAGCCAATAGCCTGCGTTAGAGGCGCCTTGCAGAATGCCGAAGATCAGCAGCGCGCGGAACAGCGTCAGGCGCTGCATCAGCACGCCGCCATACAGTGCCCCGACAATGGTCGCAAACAGCCCCAGCGTTTTATTCACCACGCCCACTTCACCGGCGTCAAAGCCGACACCCCTGATCAGGAAGGTGGTGGTCAGGCTCATGGCAAAAGCGTCACCCAGCTTATAAAGGACGATAAGCAGCAGGATCAGCCAGGCGTTGTTGCGGCCAAAGAAGTCACGCAGCGGTTCGGCGACGGCCTGCTCCAGCGAGCGGGGAACCGGGATAACGTCACTCGGTTCAGGCGCCAATAGCGTCGCGATAATGCAGGGGATCAGCAGAGCAGCCATCAGCCAGTACATCCCCTGCCAGCCTAAGTAACGGTCTGCCAGCCACAGCGCCAGCCCTCCGGAGACCAGCATCCCGAGGCGATAGCCCAGCACGCTAATGGCCGCACCGGCACCGCGTTCTTCCGCTGGTAACACGTCCGTCTTCCAGGCGTCGAACACGATATCCTGAGAGGCGGAACAGAAGGCAATCACCACCGCAAGCGCGGCCATCCAGCGCAGCTGCGTGGCGGGTTCAAGAAAACCCATCGCCGCAATGGCCAGCAGCAGCAGGAGCTGCGTCATCACCAGCCAGCCGCGACGACGCCCGAGGAAAGGCGGCGTGTAACGATCCATGACCGGAGACCACAGAAATTTGAATACATAGGCCTGACCCACAAGCGAGAAGAAGCCAATGGTTTTCAGATCGATGTTCTCGACCGTCATCCACGCCTGAAGCGTGCCGGAGGTGAGCGCGAGGGGTAAACCCGAGGCAAAGCCGAGGATCAGCAGAATCGCTGATTTCGGTTGCTGGAAAATGCGTAAGTAATGGCTGGACATGTTCTTATAAAACTGACCCGGCGATAGACCGGGTCAGCGGGCAGGATTAACGCGCGTTCTGCTTGATGAAGTCGTGAATGCTGGTGTCCTGCGCCATGTCGGAAATGGTATCCGTCAGCACGCTGTTAACCGCATCAGCAATATTTTTATTCGATGCCTGGAACGCGCCTTCTACAGAGTAGCTCGCACGATAGTTCTTGGTCATCTTGTTACCGTTCTTCGCGGTCGCGATGATGGCGATATCCGCTTTGGTGGCGATGTTGTAGCGCACGTTGCCCTGAGACACATCAGCGTACAGGTTGTTCACGATGATCTGCAGATCCACCGCGCCGCTTGGGCCAACCATATAGCCACGGGAGGTCATCTGTTTCTCCAGCACTTCCTGCAGCAGGAAGCGCAGGTCGCGGGAGGCGGTGAGCGTCACCTGCTGGTTATCGCGGGTCACTTTAGCCAGAGCCTGATCCTGACGCTGATCGGCGCCGTTAATGCTCACGGTGACGCCCATCAGGCTTGGATCCTGCTGAGGCAGGGTGATTTTCGGTGAGACATCAATGGTGGTCGGCGGGGTAGCGCAGCCTGCCAGCATAAAAAGGGCTACCAATGGAAAGAAGAGTTTTTTTAACATTTTAAGGTTCTCACGAATCGTAAGCATAATAGAGAGAAAAATTGCCGCCATCATAACATCGCCAACGGTCAGGGGAAGTGGTCAACGCATGTAAATTCATCGTCTTGTCCGAAAACTGACCAGCTCACCCATTTTCTCCTTCCACGGATGACAAAAGGTATGAGCCTCACAGTGAACTTCATTCGTTTAAATGAGAAAATCAGACGAAAGCTAAATATTTGTTGTCAAGGTGTAATGGAAACGGTAAAAGCGGCTAATATTTAAAGGGATGGGTGACATCCTGGCGTTGTCGGAGGAGTAATTTCATGATGATACGTGAGCATATAGAAGATAAATTAAGGGCAGCGTTCAACCCTGTGTTCCTCGAAGTCGTCGACGAAAGCTATCGTCATAACGTACCGGCAGGTTCTGAAAGCCACTTTAAAGTGGTTCTGGTTAGCGATCGCTTCACGGGAGAACGTTTCCTGAACCGACATCGCTTGATCTACAGCACTTTGACGGAAGAGCTCTCCACGACCGTGCATGCGCTGGCACTGCATACCTACACCATTAAGGAATGGGAAGGCTTGCAGGATACGGTTTTCGCATCGCCGCCCTGTCGCGGTGCAGGCACTATCGCCTGATAAATCGGATTTGCAACGGCTGGAGCTTTTCCAGTATGTTGCTTACAGATTTCCTCAAAACGGCCTCCGGGCCGTTTTGTTTTGTCTGAGTTTTGAGCGGATGGTGCGATTTTAAGGCTAAAAATAGCCTTAAAGTGTGAAAAAAGCCGCAGCAACATGCCCCAACCGTTCTCGACTCACCTAAGTGATGCCGCTATAATGCCGCGTCTTATTGAATGTCTTCGGGATGATTCTGGCGACAGGGAATGTGAATCTGCACTAAGAGAGCATCCCGGTATAACAGACAGATTCAGAGTTGACCGAGCACTGTGATTTTTTTGAGGTAACAAGATGCAAGTTTCAGTTGAAACCACTCAAGGCCTTGGCCGCCGTGTAACGATTACTATCGCTGCTGACAGCATCGAAACTGCTGTGAAAAGCGAGCTGGTCAACGTAGCAAAAAAAGTACGTATTGACGGCTTCCGTAAGGGCAAAGTACCAATGAATGTTGTTGCTCAGCGTTATGGCGCTTCCGTGCGTCAGGATGTGCTGGGTGAACTGATGAGCCGCAACTTTATCGATGCGATCATCAAAGAAAAAATCAATCCGGCCGGTGCGCCAAACTACGTTCCAGGCGAATACAAACTGGGCGAAGACTTCACCTACTCCGTAGAGTTCGAAGTGTACCCGGAAGTTGAGCTGAAAGGTCTGGAATCTATCGAAGTTGAAAAACCGATTGTCTCCGTGACTGACGAAGACGTTGACGGCATGCTGGACACCCTGCGTAAGCAGCAGGCGAACTGGAAAGAGAAAGAAGGTGCTGTTGACTCGGAAGACCGTGTGACCATCGACTTCACCGGTTCTGTAGACGGCGAAGAGTTCGAAGGCGGCAAAGCGTCTGACTTCGTACTGGCAATGGGCCAGGGTCGTATGATCCCAGGCTTCGAAGACGGTATCAAAGGCCACAAAGCGGGCGAAGAGTTCACCATCGACGTGACCTTCCCTGAAGAGTACCACGCTGAAAACCTGAAGGGTAAAGCAGCGAAATTCGTGATCAACCTGAAGAAAGTGGAAGAGCGCGAACTGCCAGAACTGACTGAAGAGTTCATCAAACGTTTCGGCGTGGAAGACGGTTCTGTTGCTGGCCTGCGTACCGAAGTGCGTAAAAACATGGAGCGCGAGCTTAACGGTGCTGTGCGCAACCGCGTGAAGTCTCAGGCGATCGAAGGTCTGGTGAAAGCCAACGAAATCGACGTTCCTGCTGCCCTGATCGACAGCGAAATCGACGTTCTGCGCCGTCAGGCTGCACAGCGTTTCGGTGGCAACCAGCAGCAAGCGATGGAACTGCCACGCGAGCTGTTCGAAGAGCAAGCGAAACGTCGCGTTGTGGTTGGCCTGCTGCTGGGCGAAGTGATTCGTACCCACGAGCTGAAAGCTGACGAAGAGCGTGTGAAAGGCCTGATCGAAGAGATGGCTTCTGCATACGAAGATCCATCAGAAGTGATCGAGTTCTACGGTAAGAACAAAGAGCTGATGGACAACATGCGCAACGTAGCCCTGGAAGAGCAGGCGGTTGAAGCGGTACTGGCGAAAGCGAAAGTGACCGAAAAAGCGACCTCTTTCAACGAACTGATGAACCAGCAGGCGTAATTTCGCCCCAACGGTTTAAAGTTTGAACAGAAAACCCGTTGCCTTGCGGCAGCGGGTTTTTTTTATCGCAGCCAGAGCCCAGGAAGAGTGCTAAAACGCCCTTTCGGTGTTAGCGTAACAACAAAAGGTTGTTATGCTTGAAATAGGGCACTGTGAACCCCATAAGTACGTAATCATGATGAATGAGACTGGCTGATAATCCGTCCGTAAGGTTACAATCAGTACAGCAGGTGTTTTCAATTTTGATCCAGGAGACGGAAATGTCATACAGTGGCGAACGAGATAACTTTGCACCCCATATGGCTCTGGTGCCAATGGTTATTGAACAGACCTCACGTGGTGAGCGTTCTTTTGATATCTATTCCCGTCTGCTCAAGGAACGCGTTATCTTTCTGACCGGCCAGGTGGAAGACCATATGGCTAACCTGATCGTGGCGCAGATGCTGTTTCTGGAAGCGGAAAACCCGGAAAAAGACATTTACCTGTACATTAACTCCCCGGGTGGCGTGATTACAGCAGGGATGTCCATTTATGACACCATGCAATTCATCAAACCGGATGTCAGCACGATCTGTATGGGTCAGGCAGCATCTATGGGCGCGTTCCTGTTAACCGCAGGGGCGAAGGGTAAGCGTTTCTGCTTGCCAAATTCCCGCGTGATGATTCACCAGCCGCTGGGCGGTTACCAGGGGCAGGCGACGGATATCGAAATCCACGCCCGCGAAATTCTGAAAGTAAAAGCGCGCATGAATGAACTTATGGCGCAGCATACGGGTCAACCTCTCGAGCAGATCGAGCGCGATACCGAGCGCGATCGCTTCCTCTCTGCTTCAGAGGCAGTTGAGTACGGCTTAGTCGACTCCGTGTTGACCCATCGTAATTGATGCCCGCGACGCGAGTGTGCCGCTATACTAAGGTAGGGCGGCACGCTGCTTGATGCAGCTTGCGTCTTAGAATGGCATTTGCGTCGTCATGTGCGGCACAAAGAACTTAAAAAGAGGTTTGGACTCATGACAGATAAACGCAAAGATGGTTCGGGCAAACTGCTGTACTGCTCTTTTTGCGGCAAAAGCCAGCATGAAGTGCGTAAACTGATTGCCGGGCCGTCCGTGTATATCTGCGACGAATGTGTCGATTTATGTAACGACATCATTCGCGAAGAGATTAAAGAAGTCGCACCGCACCGTGAGCGCAGCGCGCTGCCAACGCCGCATGAAATTCGTCATCACCTTGACGACTACGTCATCGGTCAGGAGCAGGCCAAGAAAGTGCTGGCGGTTGCGGTCTATAACCACTACAAACGCCTGCGTAACGGCGACACCAGCAACGGCGTAGAACTGGGTAAAAGTAACATTCTGCTGATCGGCCCAACCGGTTCCGGTAAAACGCTGCTGGCTGAAACCCTGGCGCGTCTGCTTGATGTTCCGTTCACCATGGCGGATGCCACCACCCTGACCGAGGCCGGTTATGTGGGTGAGGACGTCGAAAACATCATCCAGAAACTGCTGCAGAAGTGCGATTACGACGTACAGAAAGCCCAGCGCGGGATTGTTTACATCGATGAGATCGACAAGATCTCCCGTAAATCCGACAACCCGTCCATCACCCGTGACGTATCGGGTGAAGGCGTACAGCAGGCACTGCTGAAGCTGATCGAAGGTACGGTAGCCGCCGTTCCACCACAGGGTGGTCGTAAACATCCTCAGCAGGAGTTCCTGCAGGTTGATACCTCCAAGATCCTGTTCATCTGTGGCGGTGCGTTTGCCGGTCTGGATAAAGTCATCTCCCACCGTGTTGAAACCGGCTCTGGCATTGGTTTTGGCGCAACGGTGAAATCGACGGCTGAAAAACCGAACGAAGGCGAGCTGCTGTCTCAGGTTGAACCGGAAGATCTGATCAAATTCGGTCTGATCCCTGAGTTCATCGGTCGTCTGCCGGTTGTGGCAACGCTGAATGAGCTGAGTGAAGACGCGCTGATCCAGATCCTGAAAGAGCCAAAAAATGCGCTGACCAAGCAGTATCAGGCGCTGTTCAATCTGGAAGGCGTTGACCTGGAATTCCGCGACGAAGCGCTGGATGCCATTGCCAAAAAAGCGATGGTCCGTAAAACCGGTGCTCGTGGTCTGCGTTCTATCGTTGAAGCGGCACTGCTCGACACCATGTACGATCTGCCGTCGATGGAAGACGTTGAGAAAGTGGTGATTGACGAGTCCGTCATCAGCGGTCAAACCAAGCCGCTGCTGATTTACGGTAAACCGGAAGCCCAGCAGGCATCTGGCGAATAATTCACCAAATCATACAAGCAGTTAATCAAAAAGGGGGGATTTTATCTCCCCTTTACTTTTTCCGTATTCATAGCGTTGAATGTGTGGGAAACATCCCCATATACTGGATACATGTTAATGGTTATGTGAAGCACAGTGACATGACCAGCTTACCTGGCGGACACTAACTAAGAGAGAGCTCTATGAATCCTGAGCGTTCTGAACGCATTGAAATCCCCGTATTGCCGTTGCGCGATGTGGTGGTTTATCCGCACATGGTCATACCCTTATTTGTAGGGCGGGAAAAATCTATCCGTTGCCTCGAAGCCGCTATGGATCATGATAAAAAAATCATGCTGGTGGCGCAGAAAGAAGCATCAACGGATGAGCCGGGTGTAAACGATCTTTTCACCGTCGGGACCGTGGCCTCTATTTTGCAGATGCTGAAGCTGCCTGACGGCACCGTGAAGGTGCTGGTTGAAGGCCTGCAGCGTGCGCGTATTACCACTCTGTCAGACGACGGCGAACATTTCTCTGCCAAGGCAGAGTACCTTGATTCGCCTGAACTTGATGAGCGCGAGCAGGAAGTACTGGTTCGCACCGCGATTAGCCAGTTTGAAGGCTACATCAAGCTGAACAAGAAAATCCCACCAGAAGTGCTGACGTCGCTGAACAGCATCGACGATCCTGCACGTCTGGCGGACACCATCGCTGCACATATGCCGCTGAAGCTGGCTGACAAACAGTCTGTGCTGGAAATGTCCGACGTTAACGAACGTCTGGAATACCTGATGGCGATGATGGAGTCTGAAATCGATCTGCTGCAGGTTGAGAAGCGTATTCGCAACCGCGTGAAAAAGCAGATGGAAAAATCTCAGCGTGAGTACTATCTGAATGAGCAAATGAAGGCCATTCAGAAAGAACTGGGCGAGATGGACGATGCGCCGGACGAAAACGAAGCGCTGAAGCGTAAGATCGACGCGGCCAAGATGCCGAAAGAGGCGAAAGAGAAAGCCGAAGCCGAGCTGCAGAAGCTGAAAATGATGTCTCCAATGTCGGCTGAAGCGACCGTTGTACGCGGCTACATTGAGTGGATGGTGCAGGTTCCGTGGAACGCCCGCAGCAAGGTCAAAAAAGACCTGCGTCAGGCGCAGGAAATCCTCGATACCGACCACTACGGCCTGGAACGCGTGAAAGACCGCATTCTTGAGTACCTCGCGGTACAAAGCCGTGTAAACAAAATCAAAGGCCCAATTCTGTGCCTGGTAGGACCGCCTGGGGTGGGTAAAACCTCTCTGGGTCAGTCCATCGCTAAAGCGACCGGACGTAAGTATATCCGTATGGCGCTGGGTGGCGTGCGCGATGAAGCGGAAATCCGCGGTCACCGCCGTACCTACATCGGTTCTATGCCGGGTAAACTGATCCAGAAGATGGCGAAAGTGGGCGTTAAAAACCCGCTGTTCCTGCTGGATGAGATCGACAAGATGTCGTCGGACATGCGTGGCGATCCGGCGTCAGCCCTGCTGGAAGTGCTTGATCCAGAACAGAACGTGGCGTTCAGCGATCACTACCTGGAAGTGGACTACGACCTGAGCGACGTCATGTTCGTGGCGACGTCGAACTCCATGAACATTCCGGCTCCGCTGCTGGACCGTATGGAAGTGATCCGTCTCTCCGGTTACACCGAAGACGAGAAGCTGAACATTGCTAAACAGCACCTGCTGCCGAAACAGATTGAGCGTAACGCGCTGAAAGCCAACGAGCTGACCGTCGAGGACAGCGCGATTATTGGCATCATTCGCTACTACACCCGTGAAGCGGGCGTGCGTAGCCTTGAGCGTGAAATCTCTAAACTGTGCCGTAAGGCGGTGAAACAGTTGCTGCTGGATAAGAGCCTGAAACACATTGTGATTAACGGCGATAATCTGCATGCTTATCTCGGTGTTCAGCGCTTCGACTACGGTCGCGCGGACAACGAAAACCGCGTTGGCCAGGTGACCGGTCTGGCATGGACGGAAGTGGGCGGCGATCTGCTGACCATCGAAACCGCCTGTGTACCGGGTAAAGGTAAACTGACCTACACCGGCTCGCTGGGTGAAGTGATGCAGGAGTCCATCCAGGCGGCGCTGACCGTGGTGCGCGCGCGCGCGGAGAAACTGGGGATCAACCCTGATTTCTACGAAAAACGCGACATCCACGTGCACGTACCTGAAGGGGCGACGCCGAAAGATGGTCCAAGCGCGGGTATTGCCATGTGTACCGCTCTGGTTTCTTGCCTGACAGGGAACCCGGTGCGTGCCGATGTGGCGATGACCGGTGAGATTACGCTGCGTGGCCAGGTTCTGCCGATTGGCGGCTTAAAAGAAAAACTGCTGGCGGCACATCGCGGTGGGATCAAAACCGTATTGATCCCTTACGAAAATAAACGCGATCTGGAAGAGATTCCGGACAACGTGATTGCCGACCTGCAGATTCATCCTGTTAAGCGAATTGAGGAAGTTCTTAGTCTCGCATTGCAGAATGAACCGTCAGGAATGCAGGTTGTAACCGCAAAATAGTGACCTCGCGCAAAGAGCGTCAATAAAAACAAGGCTGGTAAGTCATTTCGCACTTGCCAGCCTTTTTTTGTATAGCTAATTTAGATTGCTGATTAGGTCAGCCATCAACAACGGGTGTTGTAAGGTCATGGCAGGCCTGATATAACTGCTGCGCGGTCGCGTTGTGAAGGATTCAGGCGCGATATAAATTATAAAGAGAGGAAGAGAACAGTGAATAAATCTCAACTGATTGACAAAATTGCTGCTGGTGCTGATATTTCTAAAGCTGCAGCTGGACGTGCGTTAGATGCATTAATTGCTTCTGTTACTGAATCTCTGCAGGCTGGGGACGACGTTGCACTGGTAGGCTTCGGTACTTTTGCTGTTAAAGAGCGTGCTGCCCGTACTGGCCGCAACCCTCAGACCGGTAAAGAGATCACCATTGCTGCCGCTAAAGTGCCGGGTTTCCGTGCAGGTAAAGCGCTGAAAGACGCAGTAAACTGATTGCTTTCCCGTTTCAGGGAAGCCGGATAGTACAAGGGCGCATCGTTTGATGTGCCTTTTTTGTTTGTCCAGACCTGATTTGTGCGAGTTTATGCGAGTTGTGGGCTGACAATCGCCCCGTTTTCTTGTCACAATACGACTTTACGCGCGACGGGCAGGATTTTCCGTCAGCGTCAGGTAACCAGTCACCTACAGCGGAGTGTTGTTACACCATGATGGACAGCTTACGCACGGCTGCTAACAGTCTCGTGCTCAAGATTATTTTCGGTATCATTATCGTGTCGTTCATATTGACCGGCGTGAGCAGTTACCTTATTGGCGGTGGCGCGAACTATGCCGCAAAAGTGAATGGCCAGGAGATCAGCCGCGGTCAGTTCGAGAATGCTTTTGCCGGTGAACGTAACCGTATGCAGCAACAGCTGGGCGACCAATTCTCTGAACTGGCAGCGAACGAAGGGTACATGAAGACCCTGCGCCAACAGACTCTGAACCGTCTTATCGACGAAGCGCTGCTGGATCAGTATGCCAAAAAACTGGGCCTTGGCATCAGCGATGAGCAGGTGAAAAAAGCCATTTTCTCCACGCAAGCCTTCCAGTCTAACGGTAAATTCGACAACGCGCGTTACAACAGCATCGTCAACCAGATGGGGATGACGGCCGATCAGTACGCGCAGGCTCTGCGTAACCAGCTGACCACTCAGCAGCTCATCAATGCCGTTGTCGGCACTGATTTCATGCTCAAAGGTGAAACGGATGAACTGGCCGCGCTTGTGGCACAGCAGCGCGTTGTACGTGAAGCGACCATTGATGTGAACGCCCTTGCCGCGAAACAGCAGGTGAGCGACGCTGACGTTAACGCTTATTACGAGCAGAACAAGAATACCTTTGTTTCTCCAGAGCAGTTCCGTGTGAGCTACATCAAGCTGGATGCTGCCGCGCTGCAGGAAACCGCGTCTGACGCGGAAATCCAGTCTTACTATGACCAGCATCAGGATCAGTTCACACAGCCGCAGCGTAACCGCTACAGCGTGATTCAGACCAAAACCGAGGCGGATGCCAAAGCGGTACTGGATGAGCTGAACAAAGGCGCTGATTTCGCGACCGTCGCGAAAGCGAAATCCACCGACATTATCTCTGCGAAAAACGGCGGCGATATGGGCTGGCTGGAAGACGCGACCACGCCGGACGAGCTGAAAAATGCCGGCCTGAAAGAGAAAGGCCAGCTGTCTGGCGTCATTAAATCTTCCGTAGGTTTCCTGGTCGTGCGTCTGGACGACATCACCGCGGCGAAAACCAAGCCGCTGGCTGAGGTTCGCGACGATATCGCGGCGAAAGTGAAACAGGAAAAAGCGCTGGATGCCTACTATGCGCTGCAGCAGAAGGTGAGCGATGCTGCCAGCAACGACAACGAATCTCTGGCGGGTGCCGAGCAGGCGGCTGGGGTGAAAGCGGTTGAGACGGGCTGGTTTGGCCGTGACAACCTGCCGGAAGAGCTGAACTTCAAACCGGTTTCAGATGCCATCTTCAACGGTGGTCTGGTCGGCGAGAACGGCACGCCGGGCAGTAACTCTGACATCATTACCGTCGATGGCGATCGTGCGTTTGTGCTGCGCGTCAGCGAGCACAAGCCAGAAGCGGTCAAACCGCTGGCGGAAGTGAAAGATCAGGTCGTCGCTCAGGTTAAGCACAACAAAGCGGAACAGCAGGCGAAGCTGGATGCTGAGAAGATTCTGGCCGATCTGAAAGCGGGTAAAGAGGATGCGCTGAAAGCGGCTGGCCTGAGCTTCGGTGAAGCGAAAACGCTGAGCCGTACCGGTCAGGATCCAATCAGCCAGGCCGCGTTTGGCCTGACTCTGCCTGCGAAGGACAAGCCAAGCTTCGGTACTACCACCGATGCGCAGGGTAACGTCGTTCTGCTGGCGCTGGATGAAGTGAAAGCCGGTACCCTGCCAGACGCGCAGAAGAAGGCGATGGTCCAGGGGATTACCCAGAACAATGCTCAGATTGCCTTCGAAGCCATGATGAGCAACCTGCGTAAAGATGCCAAAATTAAGCTGGGCGACATCATCACTCAGCAGCAATAATTACGTATCTGCTCGCAGATTTTCGTAACGCTCTGCAATAACTAAAGGCCGCTTTCGCGGCCTTTTCCATTTCTGCACTCTGCTGTTTGTGCCGGTTTTCTCGGGCGGCTATCGTGACGGGGCTGTCAACAAACAAGGAGATAACAGCATGAAATGTGGAATCAAAGCACTGTTAATTACGCTGGCTATTGCCACCACCGGGATGAGCGCGGGGGCGCTGGCGGCGACGCCTGCCGCCAAACAACAGACGACACAGAGCAAATCCGACACAGCGACGCCGGCGCAAGGGCAGACTAAAGCGATCGAAGCCGGTAAAAATGCGGACGATGATGGTACGCGGGTCAGCATCAATTCAGCCTCTGCCGAGGATCTCGCCCGCGTGATGAATGGCGTCGGACTGAAAAAAGCGCAGGCTATCGTCAGCTATCGTGAAGAGTATGGTCCTTTCAAAACGGTCGACGATCTCAAACAGGTTCCGGGCATGGGGAGCGCGCTGGTTGAGCGCAACCTCTCACACCTGACGTTGTAATCACGCAATTTCTTGCACTGCGGCAAAAATTTGCCAGGATAAAGAGGTCATACCAGTTATGACCTCTCATCCTACAATAACAGTAAAGGCTATTGCGCTATGCAGACAAAAATCAAAGTACGCGGTTTTCACCTCGACGTTTACCAGCATGTGAACAATGCCCGCTACCTGGAGTTTCTTGAGGAAGCGCGCTGGGACGGGCTGGAAAACAGCGAAAGCTTTCAGTGGCTGACCGCGCACAACATCGCGTTCGTGGTCGTCAATATCAACATCAACTACCGTCGTCCGGCCGTGCTGGGCGATGTACTCACGGTGACCAGCCAGGTGCAGCAGATCAATGGCAAAAGCGGCGTGTTAAGCCAGGTGGTGACGCTCGATCCCGAAGGGCAGGTGGTCGCTGATGCGCTGATTACTTTTGTCTGTATCGATCTGAAAACGCAGAAAGCGCTGCCGCTGGAAGGGGAATTGCGCGAAAAGCTGGAGCTGATGATCGCGTAGGAATTTGTCTTTTATAAAAGACAAAAAGGTTTTTCAGGGATAGAATAATGGACAGGGACTACGTTGTTGAACGTTACCGGACCCGTGACGGGAAAGTGCCGTTTGAGGAGTGGGTAGCCAGAATGAATCGAAGGGATCCGGATACAGTTTTCCGGATCCTTATGCGGATCAACCGTGCAATAAAACGTAATTTTGGCGATTACAGATACCTCAGGGAAGGTGTTTGGGAGATGCGAGTCGACAGTGGCCCCGGCTACAGAATCTATTTTGCAGTAGAGAATCGGCAGGTTTTATTGTTACTTATCGGTGGTGACAAAAAGAGCCAAAAAGCGGATATCAAACTGGCAATAGATTACTGGAAAGATCATCAAATAAAAGGACAATCGAATGAGCGCCACTGAACGAAAATATTCGAGTTCTGTTAGCCATCATGATGCTGTTGTGAAAATGCTACGAGAGAATCCTTCCTACGCTCAGCGTTATTTGCAAACAGCCCTGGAAGAAATCTATGAAGACCAGGGGATCCCTGCCTATCTCATTGCACTCCGCCAGGTTATCGAAGCACGAGGTGGCATCGGAGAAATTTCTGCTAAAGCAGGCCTGTCTCGTCAGCAGCTATACCGAACCTTATCAGACAACGGCAACCCAACGCTGACAACGCTGATGAAAGTCACCCGTGCTGCCGGCGTGAAACTGTTCGACAGCACGGTTAAGTAGCCCTATTTTAGCCCGGTTTTTTTCTGCATAGCGGCCATCACGCCGGCTTTATCGGCCAGATAGTGATTCAGCCCATTCGCGCGCAGATTACAGGCGGCGCACTGGCCGCAACCGTCGCCTTTGATGCCGTTATAGCAGGTGAGGGTTTCGCTGCGAACCAGGTCCAGCTTGCCCCAGTAGTCCGCCAGCGCCCAGGTTTCGGCTTTATCCAGCCACATCAGCGGGGTTTCAAAGCGCGTCTCTTTCGCCATCCCCAGATTGACGGCGTGGTTTAACGCCTTCACGAACTCATCACGACAGTCCGGGTAGCCGGAGAAATCTGTTTCACACACGCCCGTGATCACCGCTTCGGCTTTCACCTGGTAGGCGTAGATCGCCGTCAGGGTCAGGAAGAGGATATTACGGCCCGGCACGAAGGTATTCGGAATGCCGCTGGCATCGGGTTCGTAGTCCGGGACGGGAATACTGTCCCGGGTGAGGCTACTCACGGCCAGTTCATTTAACAGCGTAACGTCCAGCACCTTGTGCGCGCGTGCGCCCAGTTTCAGGGCCAGTTCACGGGCAACGTCGATCTCAGCGCGATGACGCTGACCATAATCGAAAGTCACACAGTGAACTTCATCGTACTGATGAAGAGCCTGAACCAGGCAGGTAGTAGAATCTTGTCCTCCGCTGAACACGACGACGGCACGTTTCATAAATCATCTCGACTGTTACGGTAAAAACGTTATGTTACCGTCTGACCACGACGGCGACCAGCTTCTTCACGCTTTGGGAGCGGGCAGCCAGGCTTCGGTAAAGTCAAACCAGCCGCGGGTGTTGAGGCGTATGCCATTGACACCCGGCGGGGCGCTGATCTGGTATTGATAATTGAACAGTGGGGTGATCACCGCCTTTTCCATGAGTCCTGAGAAAATGGCCCTGAGCCCGGCATGTCTGGCCTGCTCATCGGACTGAGTCTGTACCGCATCCAGCGTGGCCTGCAGATGGGCATATTGCGGCGCGCTCAGCAGGTGTGGCCAGAGGGCATCACAGCGTAGCCACTGCTCAAGCGTATATTCCGGCGCTTCGCCAATCAGCCTGTCACCCATCATGAGATCCGCGTCCGCCAGTTGCTGGCATCCGTCCCAGGTTTTTGCGTCGTGAAAGATAACCGTTAGCTCGCAGCCCTGCTGTGCAAGGTACTGTTTTAGCTGACGCGCCATCGTGTGCAACTCAACCGGCAAATGGTAAATCAGGGTTAAGGTCTCCGGCAGGGGGACATGTGCCAGATCCGACCACTGAGGGATCGCCCATCCGGGCAGTAGCTCCTCTGTTGGGGTAATCAGCCCCTCGTTAAGCGGTAGCGTATGCAGAAGCGATGAGAGATGAATGATGTTGATGAGCCGTCGTGCCTGCATTTCACTCAGCCGCGGGCTTTGCTTCAGGGTGAGATAGCAAAAGCCAAGACTGGTACTGTTCGTCACCAGGCGCAGGCTTTCAAGTTCATCCGGCTCGCCAATGGCGATCTGTACCGGATGGCGACAGCTGGTACCCAGCCCATAGTCAAACAGCGTCGGTGTGATCCAATATTCGATAGCCTTAAGCAGCGGGTGGCTGAGATGGTACTGCTCGTGGCTTTCCAGACGGACAAGATCGGGCTCATATACGCTTAACCTGAAGGGGCCGCAGCCCGTCATGGGCTGTTCGGGATGTCCAAGCCGGCTACAGTAGGTGGCCAGGCGGTGTGCCAGCCAGTAGTCCGGCTGGTGCAGCGTGAACGTCAGACACTGAGGGTGGGTGACGTCAATGCGCAGGACGCTCTGGAACAGTTTACGCAGGGCGGGCAAGGCAAAAAGCGCATTCAGGCTTTGCTGAAGCTGTCCGGTTTCGACCTTATCGCCGTTATGCCAGTGTAAGGTGGAACGAATATAAAAATGCCAGCGCAAACCGTCCGCCGACACCTCCCAGTGATGGGCAAGGTCGCCAGTCGGTTCACTGCTGTTGCCGTGAAAGCGCGTCAGTCCTGAAAAGATCTGTCCTGCCAGATGCTGTTCCGCCCGACCGGGTAAAAAACCCGGATGAAGCGGATCCAGCGAGCGGTAATAGGGGATGCGCAGCGTTGGCGTATCGTTTTGCCACTGCCCGCCTAAAAAGGGATGCAGCAATGATCGCAATGCGTCGGGGGCGAGCTGGGCCAGCTCAAGCACGTTGTGCTGTTCTCCCCGCCTCAGCGCCTCCTCCATCATGGTATTGCGCAGAGATTCAGGCGCGACATGGAACGTCAGTTCACCCCGTTTACCGCGGCCGGACTGCGCTCGCCAGCTCAGCCAGCCCGCCTCCTGTGCCTGACGCAGCAGCGTTCGGACATGCCGCTCGCTGCAAAAACAGCGGGCGGCCAGCTCGCTGATGGTGACCTGTTGCGTTGCACCCTCGGAAGGCTGCCAGAGCCGGTGATACTGATTAAGTCGATTGAGCTGGCGCATGCTAAACCCGGAACAATAATTATCATCTTTTCACTATTACTTCCGTATATCTCACACGATACTGTTGCACAAGTTAACCGCATCACATTTCGGGAGTAATCATGGCTCGGCTCGCTGCATTTGATATGGACGGTACGCTGTTAATGCCGGATCACCGTTTAGGGGAGAAAACCCTGAACACGCTGAAGCGTCTGCACGAGCGTAATGTCACCCTGACGTTTGCCACTGGCCGCCATGTGCTGGAGATGCGCCACCTGCTGGGCGCGTTTTCCCTCGACGCCTTTCTGATCACCGGCAACGGGACGCGAATTCATTCTGTAGAAGGTGATGTGCTGCACCGACAGGATCTCAACCCGGAAGTGGCGGACATCGTGCTGCACAGTACCTGGGACACGCAGGCCAGTATTCACGTGTTCAACGATCGGGGCTGGTTTACCGGAAGCGACATCCCGGAATTATTGCACGCGCATGTGTATAGCGGTTTTACATATCAGCTTATCGATCTGCGTCGGATCCCCGCCCATGCGGTGACCAAGATCTGCTTCTGCTGCGATCACGACGATCTCTGTCGCTTACGGATTCAACTGAATGAGGCGCTGGGTGACCGGGCACACCTGACCTTCTCGGCGGTGGATTGCCTGGAAGTGCTGCCGGTGGGCTGTAACAAAGGTTCCGCTCTGGCGGTGCTGAGCGACCACCTGGGATTAACGCTGCAGGAGTGTATGGCGTTCGGCGACGCCATGAACGACCGCGAAATGCTGGGTAGCGTAGGTCGCGGTCTGATCATGGGGAATGCGATGGCGCAGCTGAAAGCAGAACTTCCCCATCTGCCGGTTATTGGTCACTGCCGTAATGAAGCGGTGTCCCATTTTTTGACGCATTGGCTGGACAATAACAACCTCCCATATTCCCCCGAATAGTGAGACCCTTCCAGCAAGCCAGACTTCGGTCTGGCTTTTTTTTTATTTCAGCAGCTGCGCAATCTGCGCTTTCCAGGGGGCGATGTCACCGATGTTAGCCTGCACCCACTCCGCATTGTAGTAGGTATCAAGGTAACGCTCGCCGCTGTCGCACAGCAGCGTGACGATGGAACCGCTGCGGCCCGCTTCGCGCATGCGTGCGGCAAGCTGCAGCGCGCCCCACATATTGGTGCCCGTCGAGGCACCCACTTTGCGGCCCAGCTGCGTCTCCAGCCAGTGAGCAGTGGCCACACTGGCGGCATCCGGCACGCGCATCATCTCGTCCACCACGTCGGGGATGAAAGAGGGCTCGACGCGCGGACGACCAATGCCTTCAATTTTGCTGCCTACCGGGCTGCGCAGGTCGGCATCGCGGTTTTGCCAGTAGTCGAGGAACACGGAGTTCTGGGGATCAACCACCATCAGCTGGGTATCGTAGCCCTGACAGCGGATGTAGCGTCCGATCGTGGCTGACGTGCCGCCGGTACCGGCGCTCATGACAATGTAGGACGGAACCGGATGCGGTTCGTGGGTCATCTGGCGGAAGATACTGTCGGCAATGTTGTTATTCCCGCGCCAGTCCGTCGCGCGCTCGGCGAAGGTGAACTGGTCCATATAGTGGCCGTTCAGCTCACGGGCCAGCATTTCGGAGGCGGCGTAGATTTCGCAGGCGCTTTCCACAAAGTGGCAGCGACCGCCGTAAAATTCGATCTGCTCGATTTTGCGTTTTGCGGTGCAGGAGGGCATCACCGCGATAAACGGCAGACCCAGCAGGCGGGCGAAATAGGCTTCGGATACCGCCGTTGAACCGGAAGAGGATTCAATAATGGTGGTACCCTCTTTAATCCAGCCGTTACATAAACCGTATAAAAACAGCGAGCGCGCCAGGCGATGCTTCAGGCTGCCGGTAGGATGGGTGCTTTCATCTTTCAGATAGAGCTGAATGCCGTCAAATCCCGGCAGGGAAAGGCGAATCAGGTGCGTATCCGCCGAGCGCTGATAGTCGGCATTGATTTCGCTGATCGCATGTTTAACCCAGGTGCTATTCATCGTCGTTATCCGTTTGTCATTTTGTGCCTAGCATAGCGAAAAGCACAGAAAAAATTGTTGCTATCTGGCCTTTAAAATAGAATGAAGGGAGAAAAATTTTCTCTGTGAGGTGGGTATGCTAGATAAAATTGACCGCAAGCTCCTTTCATTGCTGCAAAGTGACTGTACCCTCTCTTTGCAGGCGCTGGCAGATGCCGTTAATCTGACCACCACCCCGTGCTGGAAGCGTCTTAAGAAGCTGGAAGATGACGGCATTCTTCTGGGGCGCGTCGCGCTGTTAGATCCCGAAAAACTGGGGCTTGGGTTGACGGCATTTGTGCTGATAAAAACCCAGCATCACAGCAGCGAGTGGTATTGTCGCTTCGTCACCCAGGTGTCTGAGATGCCCGAAGTGCTCGGTTTCTGGCGCATGGCCGGCGAGTACGATTACCTGATGCGCGTCCAGGTGGCCGACATGAAGCGCTATGATGACTTCTACAAGCGGCTGGTGAACAGCGTGCCGGGGTTATCGGACGTCACCTCAAGCTTCGCCATGGAACAGATTAAATACACCACAGCATTACCTATTGAATAACTTCGTAAAATACCTTCAGGAACAAACCGCGTGCGATTATTTGCCCAATTAAGCTGGTACTTTCGTCGGGAGTGGCAACGCTACCTCGGTGCAGTCGCCCTGCTTATTATCATTGCCATCCTGCAGCTGATCCCGCCGAAAGTGGTGGGCTACGTCGTGGATGGCGTCACCGAACAGCATTACACCACCGCACGGGTGTTGATGTGGGTTGGCACGCTGGTGCTGACGGCGGTCATTGTTTATCTGCTGCGCTACGTCTGGCGCGTGCTGCTGTTTGGTGCGTCCTATCAGCTGGCCGTTGAGCTGCGCGAAGATTTTTATCACCAGCTGAGCCGACAGCATCCCGAATTCTATCTGCGCCACCGCACCGGGGATCTTATCGCGCGCGCCACTAACGACGTCGACCGCGTGGTCTTTGCCGCCGGGGAAGGGGTGTTGACGCTGGTGGACTCGCTGGTGATGGGCTGTGCGGTGCTGATCGTCATGTCCACGCAGATCAGCTGGCAATTGACCCTGCTGGCCCTGCTGCCGATGCCGATCATGGCGCTGGCGATCAATCGCTATGGTGAACAGCTGCACGAGCGCTTCAAGCTGGCGCAGGCGGCGTTTTCGTCGCTGAACGATCGCACCCAGGAGAGCATGACCAGCATCCGCATGATCAAAGCGTTTGGCCTGGAGGACCGGCAATCAGCGCTGTTTGCGGCCGATGCCGCGGACACGGGAGCGAAGAACATGCGCGTCGCGCGTATTGATGCTCGCTTTGACCCGACGATCTATATCGCAATCGGCATGGCAAACCTGCTGGCTATTGGCGGCGGCAGCTGGATGGTGGTACAGGGCACGCTCACCCTGGGGCAATTGACCAGCTTTGCCATGTATCTGGGGCTGATGATCTGGCCGATGCTGGCGCTGGCCTGGATGTTTAACATTGTGGAGCGCGGCAGTGCCGCCTATAGTCGCATTCGCGCCATGCTGGCCGAAGCGCCGGTGGTCATCGACGGTAGCGAAGCCGTACCGGAAGGGCGCGGCGTCATGCATGTCGACGTCCGCAAGTTTGTCTATCCGCATACGGAGCATCCGGTGCTGGAGAACGTCAGCTTTACGCTGCAGCCCGGCCAGATGCTGGGCATCTGTGGCCCGACGGGATCCGGTAAAAGTACCGTGCTGTCGCTGCTCCAGCGCCACTTCGACGTCACGCAGGGCGATATTCGCTTCCATGATATTCCGCTCACCAGCCTGCTGCTGGATGAGTGGCGTGGTCGCCTGGCGGTTGTCAGCCAGACGCCGTTTCTTTTTTCTGACACCGTGGCGAACAACATCGCGCTTGGTTGCCCGGCAGCAACGCAGGAAGAGATCGAGCATGTGGCGCGTTTAGCCAGCGTACATGATGACATTTTGCGCCTGCCGCAGGGCTACGACACCGAAGTCGGGGAACGCGGCGTCATGCTGTCCGGCGGGCAAAAACAGCGTATCTCCATTGCCCGCGCGCTGCTGCTGAATGCGGAAATCCTGATCCTGGACGATGCGCTCTCCGCCGTGGATGGCCGTACCGAGCATCAGATCCTGCATAACCTGCGCCAGTGGGGCGACGGACGCACGATAATCATCAGTGCCCACCGTTTGTCAGCGCTTACCGAAGCCAGCGAAATTCTGGTATTGCAGCACGGCCATATTGCCCAGCGTGGGCAGCATGACGCGCTGGCCGAGCAGCCGGGCTGGTATCGCGATATGTACCGCTATCAGCAGCTTGAGGCGGCGCTGGACGATGCGCCGGAACAGGATCAGGAGGCCGCCAATGCGTAAGCTCGGAACGATGTGGCCGACGCTCAAACGTCTGCTGGCCTACGGCTCGCCGTGGCGTAAACCGCTCTCCGTTGCTGTGCTTTTACTCTGGGTTGCGGCGATTGCCGAAGTGAGCGGTCCGCTGCTCATCAGCTACTTCATCGATAATATGGTCGCCAAAAGCTACCTGCCGCTCGGGCTGGTGGCGGGGTTAGGCGTGGCATACGTTGGCTTACAGTTGACGGCGGCAGGATTACACTATGCTCAGTCGCTGCTGTTTAACCGGGCCGCCGTGGGCGTTGTTCAGCAACTGCGTACCGATGTCATGGACGCGGCGCTTCGCCAGCCGCTCAGCGAGTTTGATATCCAGCCGGTCGGGCAGGTGATTTCGCGCGTGACCAACGATACCGAGGTGATCCGCGATCTGTACGTCACCGTGGTCGCGACGGTATTACGCAGCGCGGCGCTGATTGGCGCGATGCTGGTGGCGATGTTCAGCCTCGACTGGCGCATGGCGCTGGTGGCGATCACCATCTTCCCGGCGGTGCTGATCGTCATGGTGATTTACCAGCGTTACAGCACGCCGATTGTGCGTCGGGTTCGCGCCTATCTGGCCGACATCAACGATGGCTTCAACGAAGTGATTAACGGCATGAGCGTCATCCAGCAGTTCCGCCAGCAGGCGCGTTTTGGTGAGCGCATGGGCGAAGCCAGCCGTTCGCACTATATGGCGCGTATGCAGACGCTGCGCCTGGACGGTTTCCTGCTGCGACCGCTGCTGAGCCTGTTCTCAGCGCTGGTGCTGTGTGGGCTGCTGATGCTCTTTGGCCTGAGCTCAAACGGTACGATTGAGGTGGGCGTGCTGTACGCTTTTATTAGCTATCTGGGACGCCTCAACGAGCCGCTGATCGAGCTCACTACGCAGCAATCGATGCTGCAACAGGCGGTCGTCGCCGGTGAGCGCGTCTTTGAGCTGATGGACAGGCCGCGTCAGGCCTACGGCAATGATGAGCGACCTCTGCAAAGCGGGGCTATCGCCTTTGATAACGTCTCGTTTGCCTATCGTGAAGACCGTCTGGTGTTGCAGGACATCACGCTTGACGTTCCGTCGCGCGGTTTCGTCGCGCTGGTGGGCCATACCGGCAGCGGTAAAAGCACGCTCGCCAGCCTGTTGATGGGCTACTACCCGGTCACGCAAGGCGAAATCCGCCTCGACGGGCGCCCGCTCGCGTCTCTTAGCCACACGGTGTTACGCAAAGGCGTTGCGATGGTGCAGCAGGATCCGGTCGTACTGGCCGATACCTTCTTTGCCAACGTAACCCTGGGACGGGACTATTCGGAGGCACAGGTTTGGGCAGTACTGGAAACGGTGCAGCTGGCAGAGCTGGCGCGCGGGTTCAGCGATGGGATCAACACGAAGCTGGGCGAGCAGGGCAACAATCTCTCCGTGGGGCAAAAACAGCTCCTGGCGCTGGCGCGCGTCCTGATTGAAACGCCGCAGGTGCTGATTCTTGACGAAGCCACAGCCAGCATAGATTCCGGTACCGAGCAGGCGATTCAGCAGGCGCTGGCCGCCGTACGCGACCATACGACGCTGGTGGTGATTGCCCACCGTCTTTCCACCATCGTCGACGCGGACACTATTCTGGTGCTGCATCGCGGACAGGCCGTGGAGCGTGGTACACACCGCGAGCTGCTGGAAGCAAAAGGGCGCTACTGGCAGATGTACCAGCTGCAGCTGGCGGGCGAAGAGCTGGCCGCCAGCGTGCGTGATGAAGAGTCGCTTAGCGCCTGATGCACTAAAATGAGGCGCCGCGCTAACAGTCATTCCTGTTGGTGCAAAACTGAAACGCACCCTGCACCGGCATGGTGCGTTTTTTTTCACCGGTTCATTTATCAGGACCGTGTAACGCACATCGCACCGCGATTCCCTCCCGTTTTCATTTCTGGCACATCCCTTGCAATACCTTCCGCGTAAGCTGCGGCCATTACCGAATTCTGACTGGAGGGGATCTATGAAGCTGGTTACGGTTGTAATCAAACCATTCAAACTCGAAGACGTGCGTGAAGCATTGTCTTCAATGGGTATTCAGGGACTGACTGTCACCGAAGTGAAAGGCTTTGGTCGTCAGAAGGGTCATGCCGAGCTTTATCGCGGGGCGGAATACAGCGTTAACTTTCTGCCAAAAGTAAAAATTGATGTCGCGATTGCTGACGATCAGCTTGATGAAGTCATTGATGTCATTAGCAAAGCGGCCTACACCGGCAAAATTGGCGACGGCAAAATTTTCGTTGCCGAACTGCAGCGCGTCATTCGCATCCGTACCGGCGAATCTGACGAAGCGGCTCTGTAATTAACGCCTGGCACACAGTGATAGGGATCGAGAAAATGAAGATAGCAACACTTAAAACGGGTCTGGGTTCGCTGGCGCTGCTGCCGGGCCTGGCGCTGGCTGCTGCCCCTGCGGTGGCCGACAAAGCCGATAACGCCTTTATGATGATCAGCACCGCGCTGGTGCTGTTCATGTCCATTCCGGGCATTGCGCTGTTCTACGGCGGCCTGATCCGTGGCAAAAACGTTCTCTCCATGCTGACGCAGGTTGCCGTGACGTTCGCACTGGTCTGCGTGCTGTGGGTGGTTTACGGTTACTCGCTGGCGTTCGGCACGGGCAACGCGTTCTTTGGTAACTTCGACTGGGTGATGCTGAAAAACATTGAACTGACCGCGCTGATGGGCAGCTTCTATCAGTATATTCACGTGGCGTTCCAGGGCTCCTTCGCCTGCATTACCGTCGGGCTGATTGTGGGCGCGCTCGCCGAGCGTATTCGTTTCTCTGCGGTCCTGATCTTCGTGGTGGTCTGGTTGACGCTCTCCTATGTGCCGATTGCGCACATGGTCTGGGGTGGCGGTCTGCTGGCGACGCACGGTGCACTGGACTTCGCGGGCGGTACCGTTGTTCACATTAACGCCGCGGTCGCGGGTCTGGTGGGCGCATACCTCATTGGCAAACGCGTGGGCTTCGGTAAAGAAGCGTTCAAACCGCACAACCTTCCGATGGTCTTTACCGGTACCGCGATCCTCTACTTTGGCTGGTTTGGCTTCAACGCCGGCTCAGCCAGTGCCGCAAACGAAATTGCCGCACTGGCCTTCGTGAACACCGTGGTGGCCACGGCGGGCGCAATCCTCTCCTGGGTATTTGGCGAGTGGGCGGTGCGCGGTAAACCTTCCCTGCTGGGTGCCTGCTCGGGGGCGATTGCGGGTCTGGTCGGTATTACGCCTGCGTGTGGTTATGTCGGCGTAGGCGGCGCGCTGCTGGTTGGCCTGGTGTCCGGTCTGGCGGGTCTGTGGGGCGTGACCGCACTGAAACGTCTGCTGCGCGTGGATGACCCTTGCGATGTATTTGGCGTTCACGGCGTGTGCGGGATTGTCGGCTGTATCATGACCGGTATCTTCGCGGCGAAATCGCTCGGTGGTGTGGGCTATGCAGAAGGCGTCACCATGGTTCATCAGGTGCTGGTGCAGCTGGAAAGTATTGCTATCACCGTGGTGTGGTCTGCAGTTGTCGCGTTCATCGGCTACAAGCTGGCGGACATGACGGTGGGTCTGCGCGTACCGGAAGAGCAGGAACGCGAAGGTCTGGATGTGAACAGCCACGGCGAGAATGCGTATAACGCATGATCTGAGTGTCTTGCCGGGTGGCGGCTTCGCCTTACCCGGCCTACAACAGCACAAAACGTAGGCCCGGTAAGCGTCGCGCCACCGGGCTTTTTACATCAACCTCTGTTACGCATCACCCCTTCCTGCACCGTTGAAGCCACCAGCACGCCGTCCTGAGTATAAAACTCCCCACGCACAAACCCGCGGGCGCTGGATGCCGACGTACTCTCCACACTGTAGAGCAGCCACTCATTCATGTTGAAGGGACGGTGGAACCACATCGAGTGATCGATCGTCGCGACCTGCATCCCTTTTTCGAGGAAGCCGACGCCGTGCGGCTGCAGCGCCACCGGCAGGAAGTTGAAGTCAGACGCATAGCCCAGCAGATACTGATGGACGCGGAAATCTTCCGGCACGGTGCCGTTGGCACGGATCCACACCTGGCGTTTTGGCTCGGCGGTGTGGCCCTTCATTGGGTTGTGGAATTCGACGGGGCGGATCTCAAGCGGCTTATCGCAGAGAAACTTCTCTTTGACCTGCGGCGGCAGCAGATGCGCCAGGGCGCGAGCGATATCCGTCTCCGATTTGAGATCGTCCGGCGAGGGGGCAGGGGGCATGACTTTCTGATGCTCATAACCCGGCTCCGGCGCCTGGAAAGAGGCGGTCATGTAAAAGATCGGCTTACCGTTCTGAATGGCCGCGACGCGGCGCGCGCTGAAGCTGTTGCCGTCTCGCAGAACTTCAACGTCATACACGATGGGTTTCGCGCTATCGCCGGGGCGTAAGAAGTAGCTGTGGAATGAATGCACCAGACGGTCTGCCGGGACAGTCTCCTTTGCAGCGTACAGCGCTTGTCCAACGACTTGCCCACCGAAGACCTGGCGTAAGCCTAAATCTTCGCTCTGTCCGCGAAAGAGTCCTTCCTCAATTTTTTCCAGATTCAGTAATGTCAGCAGATTGTTCAGTG
The DNA here is from genome assembly GCF_047531125.1 of Enterobacter sp. HK-058-C-ECC. Classification (NCBI taxonomy): domain Bacteria; kingdom Pseudomonadati; phylum Pseudomonadota; class Gammaproteobacteria; order Enterobacterales; family Enterobacteriaceae; genus Enterobacter; species Enterobacter sp. HK-058-C-ECC. Next base: position 200,217 of record NZ_JBLKCH010000005.1, on the reverse strand, counting down.
CCTGACTCATAGTTGTCCTCAATAAACGCCGTAGCGAAAGATAGGCAGAGTATAACGCAGAAATGAAAGTGGTCCGATGGGTAGAATAATCTGAATATCGGGATGATTTCAGGCATTAATCAGTGAGTTGTGCCACACTTAACTACGTTATGTGATTGAAACGACATCGGATGGGATCGATCCCGCTGGTGCATTGATGATAAGGAGACTTCAATGAAACTCGTGCCTATGCTAAGTGGTGTAGCGATTGCGGTGGCGTTGTCCGCCTGTGCCGGTAAGAGCGCCCAGGTGCCAGTGCCAGCAGCTGACCCGAACGGGATTAATACCCTTTCGCAGCAGTCCATTCAGCAGCCTAACGTTTCCGGTACCATCTGGATTAAACAGAAAGTTGCGTTGCCGCCGGATGCGGTATTAACGGTGACGCTGTCTGATGCTTCCCTTGCCGACGCGCCGTCGAAAGTCGTGGCTCAGCGTGCCGTCCGTACTGAAGGCAAGCAGGCGCCGTTTAGCTTCGTGTTGCCGTATAACCCGTCGGACGTGCAGCCTAATGCCCGTATTCTGCTGAGCGCAGCGGTCACCATCAACGGTAAGCTGGTGTTTATCACCGATACGGTCCAGGAAGCGATTAATAACGGTGGGACCAAAATCGACCTGAATCTGGTGCCTGTGCAGCAGACCGAAGTGCCGATCGCCCCGCAGACCAATCAGCCGTCGCTGCCAACCCCACCCACTCAGATGTAATGGGTATCCCCCTCTCCTTCGGGAGAGGGGTTAATACACCCACCGGTACTTCTGCAAATCGATCTGACCCGACCCTGACACCTGCACCCCCTCTGAAAGTAACGCCTGACGCTGACGCTGGAGATCCGGCCCGGTGAGTGAGATGACGCCATGACGGTTCACCACCCGATGCCAGGGCAGCGTACTGCCTTCCGGCAGCCGTTTCAGGACGCCTCCAACCTGTCGCGCCGCGCGCGGGGAACCGGCCAGGCGCGCGACATCACCATAGGTGGTGACATAGCCCTCCGGGATTGAAGCCACGATTTGCCATACGCGCTGTGGAAAGGAGTCGTGCTCGTCCATACCTTCACCTGTGGGGAGTTTCTGGAGAGCCATGGTAAACGAAGATCGTCATGATTGCTGCGCCTGTTTGCGCAAGAAACCAGCATCCGGTTCCTGGCGGCTTGCAATTGGGCCTTCGCACAGGGATAATGCGCCAGCGCGTTGGTTATCAACGCTCTCAATGGGGGCTCTGTTGGTTCTCCCGCAACGCTACTCTGTTCACCAGGTCAGGTCCGGAAGGAAGCAGCCAGGGCAGACGACGTGTGTGCCGGGATGTAGCTGGCAGGGCCCCCACCCATTTCCGCCCTCATAAAATCTTCCTGCTTTCACCTCTCACTTTTGACGGCTATCCCACAATAATATTATGCCTATATCGTGTAATATATATTTCATCGTGCTGAAATATTATTGTCATAAACCTGTAATAATAGTCGGGCATTTTATCATTGGCCGTCTATTTTCTGGCATAACTCAAAAAAATATATATCTGGATAACATTGTTAACTTCGTGTATTAAATAAAGTACTTATTCCGAAGGGAAGTGACAAACATGGCTACAGCGGTATTAAACGTTAAGATTGATGACGCGCTAAAAGAAAGGCTTCGCCACTATGCGGAAGTGAATAACGAGAACTTAAGCGTGACGACAGAGAAACTGCTGCTGCTGGCGTTCGAAGCAGTAGAAGAGGCGGGAGTATCGGAAGAGGATATTGATAATCAGCATACGGAAGAAGAGAGTGTTTCTCCATTTACTCCTAAAGAAATCAAGGCTCTACGTAAACTTCTGAAGAAGAGAAAATGAAACAACAACTGTCAACTGCCAGTGACTACAAAGAGGCCTGCGATCTGCTGCGTTCAGGCTACGTGAAGCATGTACGTCTTGGCTGGAATGTCGGAAGTGATGAGTTCTTTCGTATTGCGTCTGACTGGTGTGATACTGGCGCAAAAATAAAGAAAGACGGTGAAAACTTCGTTATTTCACTGAAAGGTTTTCCTATTCCTGCTCAGCATTAATTCCGGATGGGTGAAAACTGCTGACTGTATCCGTGACAGTCAGCAGTTTTTATTTTTTATGATCGGCTTCAAACTTTTGCTATTAAATCACGCTGCGTTTAACGGCTGGCACGTTTTTATTCAGGGCAAGCCATAACGGTTTAATCTTCAGCAGCGTCTGTTCAAGCTCTGTTGGTTCGAGCGAGAAGGGCATCCGCAAATAGCGGTCAAACGCGCCCGATAAGCCAAACCGCGTACCGGTTCCCAGATTAATCCCCAGAATCTCAGCCCGCGCGGCAAGCTGTGTCGCCAGCATGCCCGGTAGCTCGATCCAGTAAGAGAGCCCGCCTTCCGCTTCATGGAATGTCCAGTCCGGGAAATGTTCACGCAGCAGTTCACCGCATCGATTGCGTCGTTCCGCCAGCATTTTGCGGCGGGCGGGTAGAAACGTCTCGCTGTTGTTGATGAGCCACAGCGCCGCCAGCTGTTCCAGCAGCGGCGAACCTAAATCGAGGGTATCCCGCGTCTGGGCAAGCGTGGCGATCGTGCGCGAGGAGGCGCGGATCCAGCCGAGACGCAGCCCGCCCCAGAAACTTTTTCCGGCGGAGCCTAAGGTGATGACGGTGGCCTTCGGGTTAAAGGAGGCCAGCGGCGGCGGAGGAGGGGCGTCAAACCAGAGATCCACCATCGTTTCATCTACCACCAGCGCCGTACGGGTTTGCGCAGCAATATCGGTAATGGCCTTGCGCGTCGCGATATCCATACAGCGCCCGGTGGGGTTATGAAAATCAGGCATCAGGTACGCCAGGCGCGGCGCGGTTTGGGCAAGCGTGGCGGCGAAGCCATCCGTATCCCAGCCCGTTTCCGGCAGCGACACCCCCACGGGCCGACACTGTGCGCCCTGAATGGCGGCAATCGCCAGCGGATAGGTGGGGTGATCGACCACGACGCGATCCCCGGGCCCGGTCATCATCCGCAGGACCAGCGCGAAGCCGCTGACGGCGCCATTGACCACCATCACTTCGTCCGCGCGGGTGGGAAGGCCCCGCGCGGTATAACGCGCAGCGATGGCCTCCCGCAGCGTTGGCAGTCCTAGCTGATCGTAGCCCGTCAGCGAGAGGTGCTGCGTAATGGCCGTGAGCGCATGGGTATACGCCTGGTGGATCTCCGGCCCGGCATTGAGGGCGGCAGTGGAGAGATCCAGCGCGGCACTCGCCGCGGAAAGCGTGGGAACGGCGCGCGTATCCGGGAGGATCACGCGTGACCCGCTGCCGTGGCGGCTCTCAAGATATCCCTCCTCGCGCAGATGGGCGAGGGCGCTGCTGATGGTGGTCCGGCTTACGTCCAGCGCCGTGGCCAGCTCGCGCTCTCCCGGTAGCCGTGTATTCAGTGCCAGACGTCCATCAAGAATTAACAGGCGCAGCGCATCGGCCAGCTGTCGCCAGAGCGGCGTGCGGGATGAGGTTTGCTGCCAGTGGCCTAAAAGGCGTACCAGAGACTGGCTTCCGAAGCGACGTGACGACATATGCAGTCCACTATTTCAAAACTGGACATTAATAATAGTGCCATTTTGGGTCAGGATGAAAGCCTGGTTCACTGGAGAAGATAAAAATGGTACGTCGTCTGCTACAACTCTATGTCGGTTTAGGACTGTATGGCCTGTCTACCGCGATGTTTATTCGTTCCGATTTGGGTGTCGATCCCTGGGATGTTTTTCACCTTGGGGTGGGGATACAGCTGGGGATGACTATCGGGACGGTGATCATTTTAACCGGTGCTGCGGTGCTGCTGCTGTGGATCCCCCTGCGCCAGATGCCGGGCCTGGGCACCATCAGCAACGTGATTTGTATCGGTCTGGCGGCGGACGCCAGCATGGCGCTTATTCCGGAACTGGATTCGTTACCTGTTCGCATCGCTTTCCTGGTGTCGGGCATCGTGATGAACGCGATTGCGACCAGCATGTACATTGGCGCCGGTTTTGGGCCTGGTCCGCGCGACGGCCTGATGACCGGCATTCATGCCCGCCTGGGGTGGTCCATTCGCAGCGTGCGTACCTCCATTGAGGTGTCCGTCCTGCTGATTGGGTGCGTGCTTGGCGGCACGTTTGGGGTGGGAACGGTCGTGTATGCCCTGACCATTGGCCCACTTATCCAGCTCTGTCTGCCGTGGTTCCGCCAGAAGCCGCGCGTTGCTGAAATCGCGCAGCCGGAGCGGGTTGTCTAATTTTGCGAAGCGCTCACATGTTTTAACGGCGTCGCTGTGTCACAATAATGGGCCACGACTCACGCGATGCCACAATGCATGAAAGCGATCACTCTCTATGATGTCGCCCTCCTTGCGGGGGTTTCTTATCAGACCGTCTCTCGCGTCATTAACGACGCGGAGCATGTCTCTGCCCGCACGCGGGAAAAGGTGCAGCAGGCGATGGCAGAGCTGCACTACGTGCCTAACCTGCGGGCACAGCAGCTGGCGGGTAAACGCACCCGCACGCTGGGACTCATCACCACCGATCTGGCCCTGCATGCGCCCTCGCAAATTGTGTCGGCGGTAAAATCACGTGCGGCCGAAAAAGGGGCGAGCGTCCTCATTTCCATGGTGGAGCAGCCGCAGCAGTGTCAGGCCGCGCTTCAGGCGCTGCTGGCGCAGCGGGTGGAGGCGTTGCTGGTGAATGTGCCGCTCGACGATCCTGACGCCGAAGCGCTCAGGGCGCTGGCATCACCTGTTCCGGTGCTGTTCCTTGATGTCTCGCCTTCAGCACAGGTAAACAGCCTCGTGTTTAACGCCGGGCAGGGTGCGCATCTGGGCGTTGAGCACCTGCTTTCGCTGGGGCATCAGCATATTGCCCTGCTGAGCGGGCCGGAAAGCTCGGTCTCTGCTCGGGCGCGTCTGGCAGGATGGAAAGCGGCTCTGGCCCGCGCGGGGCATGACGCCGCTGCGGTGGCTTATGGAGACTGGAGCGCGGCCAGCGGTTATGAGAAAGGGCATGTGCTGCTGTCGGGTAGCGCATTGCCGGATGCCATTCTGGTGGCGAACGATCAAATGGCGCTCGGAGTGATGCGCGCCTGTGCTGAAAAGGGGATCGCGATTCCAGGTCAGATGTCGGTGGTCGGGTTCGACGATACGGCTGACAGCGCCTGGTTTTCCCCGCCGCTGACGACCATTCGCCAGGCATTTCGCGAGGCTGGCGAGCGCAGCGTGGAGTGGCTGCTGGCCCCCACCGAAGGCGAGACGTGCTGGCAGGTTCAGCTGCCGGTGGCGCTGGTTACCCGGCATTCCAGCGCGCGCCGCGCGCCGCAGCAGGCCGAACGCGAGGATCTGGCGCAGCAGCTCAGAAGTCTGGCACTTCTGGCCGAGCAGCTTGCCCGCAAATAAAACTTTGTGATCGGACTCGCTACCCTGCGATCGAACGCTTTACCGTCGCAGAGTGCCAGGGCATGTTAACCAAAATTGTGAGCGCTTCGCAAAGAGGTTGATATGTCTCATACACCTTCGCTGACCCTCAGCGACATCCTGGCCCGTCGGGACTGGGAAAACCCCGGCGTTACCCAGTGGAACCGCCTGCCCGCACACGCGCCGTTGCACAGCTGGCGTAATGAATCTTCCGCCAGGGATGACGCTGGATCCCTCAGCAGGCGCTCCCTCAACGGGATCTGGCGGTTTAGCTACTTTTCTGCTCCCGAGCGGGTTCCTCAGGCATGGGTCACCGAAGATTGCGCTGATGTCGTCGCGATGCCCGTGCCGTCGAACTGGCAGATGCAGGGGTTCGATACGCCCATCTATACCAATGTCACCTATCCGATCCCCGTTAACCCGCCTTTTGTACCGCAGGAAAACCCGACAGCTTGTTACTCGCTCACATTCGACGTGGATGACGCCTGGCTTCAGAGCGGGCAAACCCGAATTATTTTTGATGGCGTGAACTCGGCGTTCCATCTGTGGTGTAACGGGCTGTGGATAGGCTATTCCCAGGACAGTCGATTGCCCGCCGAGTTTGACCTCTCGGCGGCATTACGCCCCGGGCAGAACCGCCTGGCGGTCATGGTCTTGCGCTGGTGTGACGGCAGCTATCTGGAAGATCAGGACATGTGGCGCATGAGCGGCATTTTCCGTGATGTCTCCCTGCTGCATAAGCCGGAGACGCACATCGCGGATTATCACGTGGTCACCGATCTGAATGCGGAGCTGGACCGCGCGGTGCTGAAAGTCGAGGTCGCGTTGACAGGCGCTGACTACGCGGAGTGCGACGTGGCGATCACGCTGTGGCGCAACGGTGAACGCTGTGGCAGCACTACCCAACGGCCAGGCTCTGCCATTGTGGATGAACGCGGCAACTGGGCCGAGCGGTTAACGGCGGCGATCCCGGTTACAACCCCCGCGTTATGGAGTGCGGAAACCTCGGAACTCTATCGCCTGACGATCGCGCTTTTGGATGCGCAGGGCACCGTGCTGGAGACGGAAGCCTGCGATGTCGGCTTCCGCCGGGTTGACATCAGCAACGGCCTGCTGAAGCTCAACGGTAAACCGCTGTTGATCCGCGGGGTTAACCGGCACGAGCATCATCCGGAAAACGGCCAGGTGATGGACGAAGCGACGATGCGTCGCGATATCGAGATCATGAAGCAGCACAACTTCAACGCCGTGCGCTGCTCGCACTACCCGAACCATCCGCTGTGGTACCGGCTTTGCGACCGCTATGGGCTGTACGTTGTTGACGAAGCCAATATCGAAACCCACGGCATGGTGCCGATGAGCCGCCTTGCTGACGATCCGCGCTGGCTGCCCGCCATGAGCGAGCGCGTGACCCGTATGGTGCAGCGCGATCGTAATCATCCCTCAATTATCATCTGGTCGCTGGGCAATGAGTCCGGCCACGGTGCAAATCACGACGCGCTGTACCGCTGGGTGAAATCCACGGATCCGACGCGTCCGGTGCAGTATGAAGGCGGAGGCGCGAACACGGCGGCGACCGATATTGTCTGTCCGATGTATGCCCGGGTCGATCAGGATCAACCCTTCCCGGCGGTGCCTAAATGGTCAATCAAGAAATGGATCGGCATGCCGGATGAAACACGCCCGCTGATCCTCTGCGAATACGCCCACGCGATGGGAAACAGCTTCGGCGGGTTCGCGAAATACTGGCAGGCGTTTCGTAGCCACCCTCGCCTGCAGGGGGGATTTGTCTGGGACTGGGTCGATCAGGCTCTGACGAAGCAAGATGAAAAGGGCAATTCGTTCTGGGCATACGGCGGGGACTTTGGCGATAAGCCAAACGACCGACAGTTCTGCCTGAATGGGCTGGTCTTCCCCGATCGCACGCCGCACCCGGCGCTGTACGAGGCGCAGCGCGCGCAGCAGTTCTTCACCTTTACGCGGGTCAGTACCTCTCCGCTGGTGATTGAGGTGCAAAGCGGATACCTGTTCCGCCATACCGATAACGAAGTGCTGAGCTGGACGGTCGCCCGGGATGGGGAGGTGCTGGCTTCGGGCGAGGTGACGCTGGCGATAGCCCCTGAAGGCGCTCAGCGTCTGGAGATCGCTCTGCCGGAATTGAAAGCCGAACCGGGGGAAGTCTGGCTGAATGTTGAAGTGCGCCAGCCGCGGGCAACGCCGTGGTCACCGGCTGACCATCGCTGCGCGTGGAAGCAGTGGCCGCTTCCGTCTCCGCTGTTTGTCGCACCGCCAGCCTCTGCGGGCGAGCCGCCGGTTTTGACGCAAAACGACCGCATCCTGGCGATCGCGCATGGTCAACAGCGCTGGCAGTTCGATCGTGCATCCGGAAACCTGACCCAGTGGTGGCGAAATGGCGTGGAATCGCTGATGTCACCTTTGACGGATAACGTCAGCCGTGCGCCGCTGGACAATGATATTGGCGTGAGTGAAGCGACGAGGATCGATCCGAATGCCTGGGTTGAACGCTGGAAAACGGCGGGCATGTACAATTTCACCTCGCGCGTTCTGTACTGTGAGGCAGAGCAGCATGCGGGCGAAGTCGTGGTCAACACCCTTCACGTCGGGGAGTATCATGGCAAAACGCTGTTCCTGAGCCGTAAAGTCTGGCGGGTGGATGACCACGGGAGGCTGCACGGCGATATTCAGGTGGATATTGCGTCCGATATCCCGGAACCCGCACGTATTGGCCTGAGCGTTCATCTCGCCGAAACGCCGGAAAACGTCTCCTGGCTGGGGCTGGGGCCGCATGAAAACTACCCTGACAGAACGCTGGCGGCACAGCAGGGACGCTGGACATTACCCCTGGCGGAGATGCACACCCCGTATATCTTCCCGACGGAAAATGGTTTGCGCTGTGATACGCGGGAGCTGGTGCTGGGAACGCATCAGCTACATGGCCGGTTCCATTTCTCGGTGAGCCGCTACAGCCAGCAGCAGCTGCGCGAGACAACCCATCACCATCTGCTGCGGGAAGAGCCGGGGTGCTGGCTCAACCTCGACGCGTTCCATATGGGCGTGGGCGGCGACGATTCCTGGAGCCCCAGCGTTTCACCGGAATTCATTTTGCAGACACGCCAGTTTCGCTACACCTTTAGCTGGCAGCAAAATCCTTAACGGATCATTGAGATGCGGCCACAGGGCGTGGCCGCAAGATCAATGAGAATACCTCGCGAGGTTATTTTCTGCCCAAAGAATAAACTCCGTCTTTGGCAGCGCTTTGCTGTAGTACCAGCCCTGTCCGTACTGCACGCCGTGCTGGTGCAGCCAGGCGAGCTGCCCGGCGGTCTCGACGCCTTCCGCAACCATCGCCAGCTTCAGCGACTTCGCCATTTCAATAATGTGTGGCGTCACGTTTTTGTACTCCAGCGCATCCACGAACGATTTATCAATTTTTAGCGTGTCGACATCCAGATCCTGCAGATAGCTCAGGCTGGAATAGCCCGTACCAAAATCATCTATATAGACAGGGTGCCCCGAACGGCGGAATGCGGCGATTGCCGGCGCGCTGATTTTGGGATCGGCAAAGCCGCGCTCGGTGACCTCAAGGGCGATTTGGCCCGGATGGACCTTCCATTTGTTCAGCAAGTGACTCAGCAGCGGCGGCAGCGTGCCGGAGGTCAAATCGGCGGGCGCGAGGTTGATGGAGATATGCTGATCGGGGTGAAGATGCAGCCAGTTACCCATATCCTCGAACACTTTTTCGATAACGAGCTGCGTCAGCTGAGAGATAAGCCCGGTTTGCTCAGCAAGGGGAATAAAAATATCAGGCGAGAGGCTGCTTCCGTCCGGCTGCGGCCAGCGCGTCAGCGCTTCTGCGCCGACAATTTTTCCGCTACACAGCGCCACGATGGGCTGATAGTGAACCACAAAATCGCGGCTATTAATGGCGTCAAGCAGGCGGTTGCGCGGCGACTGGATGCGACGCAGTATCCGCAGGACAAAGAGCGCGGCAAGCAGGCTTATCAGGACGCCGAAGGGGAGCCATAAAAGCAGCTGCTGGTGCCAGGTTTCCGCCAGCGGTTTGAGCGTAGCCCATGCGACAACGGTAAATCCCAGTTCAGGGATGGGCTTCATGACGTACATTGAACCCTTATACTGAATGCTGGTCATCTCCGTGCCCCCGATCGTGTCGCGAACGTACGGATCGAGTCGATTACTGCTGGCAAAGACGAGGTGTGTTGTGCTTCCTACCAGGGCGGCATCAACCACGATATCACCGAATGGGATCACATCCACCAGTGAGGCCGGATCGACCATGACAAGGTAATGACCTTGCCCCAGCACGGCCATGTAGCGATGAAACCCAAGATCGTTTTGCGTGGTTAGCCATGCACTGTAACCGTCTTCGGTAATGCGCATTGGCGGAGGAAAAGCGGCGGCATGGCTGGTTTGTTCAAGGGAGGAGCAGAGCGGTTGAAGGTTGTCGATATAGATCACCTCCTGCACATAGCGCCATGAGAAAGCCGCACGGCGCATCTCTCTTAGCTGCAAAGGGCTGCACGGTACGCCCTTAAAGGCCTGCAGATGATTGAGCGCTTCTTTTGCCTGCGCCACGACCCTGTCGGTTCTGATCTGCACGCGCGAGGCATAGTTTTCCAGCGCATCGACAAAATCATCTTCCGCCTGGCGGTGGGCAAGCCAGATGCTCAGGCAAATGGGGACCAGCACGGAAAAGATGAGTACGCCAGTCACCAGACTGACCAGATGTCGGGTTTTCATGCTGTCGTGTCCTTCCTCGTATACCCGTTCCTGAGCACTGAGTTCCCTGCCTGAAGAGAAAGATTTTACCGCGAAATGATATAGTTATAGCACGTGGGTGGCCTGGTTTTCATTTTATCTCAGGTAAACCAGAAAATATCATCAAAGGGGAGGGGTTGTTTTTTGAATCTGGCCTGGATATTATTTTGTTATGTTATAACAAAACATAAAGGATTGACGATGAAACCCAATATCCATCCCGCCTATCGCACCGTAGTCTTCCATGACACCAGCGCGAATGAATACTTCAAAGTGGGCTCAACCATTAAGACCGACCGCGAAATTGAACTCGACGGTGAAACGTATCCGTATATCACCATCGAGGTTTCTTCAAAATCGCACCCGTTTTATACCGGTAAGCAGAAAACGTTCTCCACGGACGGTAGCGCAGCGCGCTTCCGCAAGCGTTTTGGTGGTTTTCTCAATGCGAAGCGGGGCTAACCATGCAGGTACTTAACTCATTGCGCAGTGCAAAACAGCGTCACCCGGATTGCCAGATAGTCAAACGCAAGGGACGCATGTACGTGATTTGCAAATCCAATCCGCGCTTTAAGGCGGTTCAGGGACGTAAAAAAAGACGCTAAACGCGCGTTTCTCGCCAGCTTTCCAGGGATCTTTTCTGTTTGCCATCGGCAGTAAAATTGTCGGTGGCAAGCCAGCGCTCAAAGGCGTTCGCCAGCGTCGGCCACTCTTTATCGAGAATCGAAAACCAGTCGGTATCCCGGTTATGGCCTTTTATCACCAGCGCCTGGCGAAAACGCCCCTCAAACTGAAAACCCAGGCGCAGGGCGGCCTTGCGGGAAGGTTCGTTCAGGCTATTGCACTTCCACTCATAACGCCGGTAGCCCAGGGTATCGAACACATACCGCATCAGCAGATATTGCGCCTCTGTTGACATGGGCGTGCGGCTTAAAAGAGGCGAGAAGTGAACGTGCCCCACCTCCACGACCCCGTTTTTAGGATCGATCCGCATCAGGGACAGCGTTCCAACGGGTGACTGAGTCCGGTTATCCATAACGGTAAAGTGTATGGGGTCGGATAACTCACTCACGCTCGCCACCCATTCGGCAAATTCCTCTGCGGTAGCGTCGGGCTCACGCAGCAGCCACGTCCAGCTGCGCGTATCTCTGGCCAGGGAATAGGCGGAGAACAGCGCGTTGGCATGCTCCACGCGCAGCGGTTCAAGGCGACAATACTGGCCCTGAAGCACGACCCGGGATGGGGGCTGACGAGGTTGCCAGTCGCTAAGCGCTTCGCCCACTGGCTGTCCGAACTGATTGAATGTCTTCATCTTAATTTCCGTGACGTTGAAAAGAGTTTCAGACTAGTGAATTACTGGTTCCTTAAAAAGAACCACTGCGCTATGTTTTGATGGTGCCACGAGGAGGCGAGATGAATATACCGGGTGATGACTTTTATACCTTGCTCAACGCAGCCCTGAAAAAACGCGGGGAAGAGACGCTCCAGCGCGCGCTTTATCTTGCTTTACGGGAGGTGATTCTGTGCGGAAGACTCCTGTCCGGCAGCCAGCTTCCCGGTTCGCGAACGCTGGCCCAGCAGCTCTCCCTTTCCCGCAATACCGTCAATGCGGCGCTGGACCAGCTCACGCTGGAAGGGTATTTGCAGCGTGACCGCCAGGGAACGCGGGTGGCACAGCTGGCTTACCGCTCGGCCATCCGGACATTGCCGGACCCTGACATCAGGCTCGCCCGACGGGTTGGCCTGCTGCCTGCGCCGGTGCAACGGGATACTCCGGTTCTGGCATTTACGCCGGGGACACCCGCTATCAACTATTTCCCTCTGCCGTTGTGGCGGCGATTGTACGATCGCGTGATGCGGGAGGAGGGAAATGCCCTGCTGGGGTATGGCGACCCGGCCGGTGAACCGTCGCTGCGGGCAGCGATTGCCCGGCATCTTGCCCTGTCCCGCGGTATCGACTGCGACGCGAGCCAGATTGTGATCACGGAAGGCGCGCTTGAGGGTGTCAACCTGTGCACAATGCTGCTGAGTGAGCCGGGGGATATCGCCTGGGTAGAAAACCCCGGCTATAGCGGGGCAAAAAGCGCGTTTGTTAAAACCGGCCTGACCATGACGGGGATCCCGGTTGATGACGAGGGGATGTGCTGGGAGGGACTGAATGCCCCTTCTCCCTCGTTAATTTTTACCTCACCTTCACACCAGTTCCCCTACGGAAGCGTGCTCAGCGCCCGACGGCGTCTGGCGCTGCTGGAGCTCGCCCGGCAGCACAACGCGTGGATCATCGAAGACGATTACGACAGCGAATTCCGTTATGCCGGTGAGCCCGTGCCGGCGATGCTGGGAATGGTCAACAATGCGCCTGTGGTTTATCTCGGGACGTTCAGTAAAACGCTGTTTCCGTCGCTCCGAATAGGGTTCATGGTCTTGCCGCCTGCGCTGGCGAAGGCGGTTCGTCCGGCCATCGGCTCGCTGTTGCGCGGTGGGCATCGTGCCGAACAGCGCACGCTGGCGCTGTTTATCGAAGAAGGTCATTATGCCCGTCATCTTGCCGCCATGCGTCGACTCTATCGTAAACGATACCGCCAGCTGCGGGAGGTGCTGGGCGCAGAGCTTCATGCGCCGCACCGTATTCTGGCCGGTGAAGGCGGGATGCATCTGACGCTGGCGATAGACGATATTGATGACCAGAAACTGGTGGAGCAGGCAAGGGCGTTTCAGCTGGCACCCGCTGCGTTGAGCAGGTACTACCTGGAGGCGAAGCAGGGGCAAACCGGTCTGGTTTTAGGTTACGGCAATACCTCTGCTTCTCAGTTTGCGCCGGGGATCCGGCGTCTGCAGGCGTTAATTACGCAGCAGCAGGGCGCGAAAGGGTAAAGACGTCATAGAAAGAGAGCTGACCTTTGGTAGAGACCATTTTCTGCAGCTTCTCTTTTTGCACGGTTTCAACGGCCGGAGAGTGCAGAATGCTGTCGATCAGCTCCTCTGGCACGTAACGCGTGTTGTACCATTCGCCGTTATAGCAGACCCGGAAATCGAGGACGTCGATATCTTCGTAACGGTAGCGCGGATTCACGTCGAAAAAGAAAAAGGCGTTAAAGACCACAAACAGCACAACCAGCAGCCAGACGGAGTCCACCAGTGTTTCAGACTTCAGCATCACAATAAGCGTCGCCAGCCAGGCGGCATACATGGCGACAAACAGTCCAGGATGTTTGCGAATAAAGCTAATGCTAAAGCGCGGGCGATTGTCGCGCTTTTCGCGGAGGTTAAGATCGTCGATGGTGGCGGTGAGCAGGCGCTGTATCTCGGTCATTTTTTGCCTTTATGAGAGTTGACAATACAGGGTGTCTGCCAATTTTAGGGGAGCCATTGGGCTGAAAAAAGTAACAGTCTGGCGCTAAAAGACCATAACAGTTGGCTCCCCACTCCCTCACAGCGTTTTGATGATTTTTGCCGGATTGCCGCCCACGACAACGTTAGCCGGGACGTCTTTCGTCACCACGGCACCGGAGGCCACCACCACATTATCACCAATGGTGACGCCAGGGTTAATAACCGCCCGACCACCGATCCAGACATTATTCCCAATGGTGACGGGTTTGCCAAACTCCACGCCGCTGTTCCGTTCCTCTGCATCCAGCGGATGGGTGGCCGTATAAATATGCACACCCGGCGCGAGCATGCAGTTATCGCCGATACGAACGGGGCAGACATCCAGCATCACGCAGTCGAAGTTCGCGTAAAAGTTTTTACCCAGAGAGATGTTATATCCATAGTCGCAGCGGAAGCTCGGTTCGATATAAGCGCCTTCGCTTTGCCCCAGCAGTTCCGCCAGGATGTTCTGGCGTTCTGTCTTTTCATCGGGCGCGGTGTGGTTATAGCGGTACACCAGATGGCGGGCCCGCAGTCTGTCGGCCCGTAACGTCTCATCGCCGGGGCGGTAGTGTTCACCGGCAATCATCTTCTGTTTTTCTACGCTCATAGGAAACCTCTCTGGAAAAGATTACCGCAGAGTAATAGGAACAGGCCGGGAGGGGAACGTTCCCGAAAAGCCGATGTGACTGGCGTCACAACAATGTTGCTGATAAACACGTTTTACACGGAGACCTGGCCTGGGCACAGGGAGCATAACGGGATAGGTAAAAACAGCTTAGAACGTGGCGTAGAACTCTACAGACACCCTTCAAACATTAACGGACAAATTTCCATACAGAAGTAGGGATTTTGTCATACAGCTTATTCATGGTCAGTTCAGCAAGACGATGGTCCGCGGCTGAATAAAATACGGCCAGTTCATTATCAGAAAGCTCGTATTTATTCTTTTCAATGACGCGTTCGAGCGTGTCAATTGACTGACAACGTCGTAAGCGCATCAAATAATCGATTTTTGTGAGTGGTTTATCAGACATAAATTCACCTTAGTAATTGTAATAATTTTAACAGGAAAGACTAACCGGGTTAGCTCTGCTCACGTTGACGAAACAGCGGAATAGCCGGTTTCCCGATTTACGCCATTTTTGCAAATCCTGGGCGTTAATGCCGTAACTACTGAACAACATAAAGGTGTCGTCCAGGTATTCATCAATTTGCTCAATGAGCTTATTATCTTCATTGTACTTAATTTTATAATTAAGTGCGAAGGTTGCGATATGCTCTATCAGCTCATTCAACTGTAAATTGATGGCAGACGTTGGGTCGTTTACCCAGCCATGGTTACTTTCATCAAGGTTGGCAAGGCAGTCATGGTACAAGGATTCGCAGAGAAATTTCAACTGCGCGATATCATGCCTTTTTGGCGAGTACTCGTCCATAGCGCATCCCCTTCTGAGTGATTTCTTACTCACCGAACATCATAGTCGGGATGGATACAACTGACTTAGCTACATGAGTGCTGTGTTCCTGATAACTTAACTATAAGCCACTCCTTCCTGGATTTCATCGCGCTATTACGAAAAATTACAAATAAAACCGTAGACTGCGAGCATGTACGCAATGTTCCGTCCCGGACACCCTTTTTTTATCCAAATTAACGCGATTTTTTATCGCTTCCTTACGTTTCATTGGCTTAGCAAAACGGCCTGAAAAGTTCAGATTCGAACTTCTCTTTGTCAGAACTTCTTATTAGGAATATTCCTAATAGCTTAAGCGGGGAAATGAAATTAAAAAAATCCTGAATTCACCGATTAAGTTATCAGTTAATTATGATATGTCTAATTAAGATGGCAGAAAATAAATAGAACCACAATAAGCGTAATTTATGATTTTTTCTGAAAATGAAAAAGGCCGCTAATGCGGCCTTTTTATCATGTGAAACCGGTATCACTGAGGTTCTACCGAATGCGTGTGTTCAATATCCTCATTTTTCCGGCTGAAGCGGCGGCGAACCACCACGAAGAACACCGGTACGAAGAAGATAGCGAGTACGGTTGCGGTAACCATACCACCCATCACGCCTGTACCAACCGCGTTCTGCGCACCGGAGCCAGCACCGGAGCTGATAACCAGCGGCAGTACGCCGAGGATAAACGCCAGTGATGTCATCAGGATTGGGCGCAGACGCATACGAACAGCCTCAAGCGTTGCCTCAATCAGACCTTTACCTTCTTTCTCCATCAGATCTTTGGCGAATTCAACGATAAGTATCGCGTTCTTCGCCGACAAGCCAATGGTTGTCAGCAGGCCTACCTGGAAGTACACGTCGTTGGTCAGTCCACGGAACGTTGCCGCAAGCAGCGCACCGATAACCCCAAGCGGTACCACCAGCATAACGGAGAACGGAATTGACCAGCTCTCGTACAGCGCTGCCAGACACAGGAAGACGACGATCAGTGAAATCGCGTACAGGGCAGGGGCCTGGTTTCCGGACAGGCGTTCCTGATAGGACATACCGGTCCAGTCATAGCCGATACCCGAAGGCAGTTTGCTCGCCAGCTCTTCCATCAGGTTCATGGCTTCACCAGTGCTTCGGCCCGGAGCGGCCTGACCCAGGATCTCCATCGATGGCAGACCGTTATAGCGTTCCAGACGCGGCGAACCGTATTCCCAGCGAGACGTTGAGAACGCCGAGAACGGTACCATCTGACCATTGCTGCCGCGCACGAACCAGCTGTTGATATCGTTTGGCAACATACGGTATTGCGCCTCGGACATCACGTACACTTTCTTCACGCGACCGCGGTCGATGAAGTCGTTAACGTAGCTACCGCCCCAGGCGGCGCCCAGCGTGGTATTAATGTCACTGATGGATACGCCCAGCGCCTGGGCTTTCTCCTGGTCGATGTCGATTTTGTACTGCGGCGTATCTTCCAGGCCGTTCGGACGCACGCCGACCAGCAGGTCAGGGTGCTTAGCCACTTCGCCAAACAGCTGGTTACGCGCCTGCGTCAGTTTTTCGTGACCCAGACCGCCCTGGTCAATCAGCTGGAAGTCGAAGCCGGTCGCGGTACCCAGTTCAACAATCGCTGGCAGGTTGAAGGCGAACACCATCGCATCTTTAATCTGCGAGAAGGTGCCCATCGCACGGCCGGTAATGGCTTCAACCTTGTTCTCTTTGCCCGGACGTTCAGACCAGTCTTTCAGAGAAACGAAGGCAATACCGGTGTTCTGACCACGACCCGCAAAGCCAAAGCCGTTAACCGCAAACACGGATTCAACGTTGTCTTTCTCTTTGGTGAGGTAGTAGTCCGTCACTTCGTCCAGCACTTTCTGGGTACGCTCTTGCGACGCGCCCGCAGGAAGCTGTGCCATCGTCAGGAACACGCCCTGGTCTTCATCCGGCAGGAACGAGCTTGGCAGACGAACGAACAGGAACGCCATCCCCACGACGATGATGATATAGAGCAGCAGGTAACGACCGGTGCTGCGCAGGATGTTGCCCACGCTATCGGTGTAGTGGTGCGTGCTCTTATCAAACATGCGGTTAAACCAGCCGAAGAACCCTTTATGCTCGCCGTGACCGCCTTTCTGAATCGGCTTCAGCATGGTGGCACACAGGGCAGGGGTCAAGATCAATGCGACCAGCACCGACAGCGCCATCGCGGAAACGATGGTAATCGAGAACTGACGGTAAATCGCACCGGTAGAGCCCCCGAAGAAAGCCATCGGGATAAATACCGCAGACAGTACCATCGCGATACCGACCAGCGCGCCCTGGATCTGACCCATTGATTTACGGGTCGCTTCCTTCGGCGGCAGACCTTCTTCCGCCATTACGCGCTCGACGTTCTCGACCACGACGATGGCGTCATCCACCAGCAGGCCGATGGCGAGCACCATCCCGAACATCGTCAGGGTGTTTATCGAGTAGCCAAATATCGACAGGATCGCAAAGGTCCCGAGCAGAACAACCGGCACGGCAATCGTTGGGATAAGCGTCGCGCGGAAGTTTTGCAGGAACAGATACATCACCAGGAACACCAGGATGATGGCCTCTACCAGCGTTTTAACCACTTCGTGAATCGAAATTTTGACGAACGGCGTGGTGTCATACGGGTAAACGATTTTCAGACCTGACGGGAAGAACGGTTCCATCTTCTTCAGCTCTGCGCGGATCGCCGTGGCGGTGTCCAGGGCGTTAGCCCCTGTCGCCAGTTTGATACCCAGACCGGAAGCCGGTTTACCGTTGAACTTCGCGATGATGTCGTAGTTTTCGCCACCCAGCTCGACTTTAGCCACGTCGCGCAGGCGAACCTGGGAACCGTCCTGATTCACTTTCAGCAGAATTTTGCTGAACTCATCGGCAGAGGTCAGACGGGTCTGTGCGATGATCGAGGCGTTAAGCTGCTGGCCTTTCACCGGCGGCGTACCGCCTAACTGACCGGCTGCCACCTGGGCGTTCTGCGCTTTAATCGCATTGATCACGTCAACGGGGGTCAGCTGGAAGTTGTTCAGTTTGTTCGGATCCATCCAGATACGCATCGCGTACTGAGAACCGAACAGCTGAACGTCACCTACACCGGAAGTACGGCTGATGGCGTCCTTCATGTTGGCACCCACGTAGTCGGAAATATCCTCCTGCGTCATGGTGCCGTTGGTGTTGATAACGCCGACAACCATCAGGAAGCTGCTAGACGATTTCTCGACGCTCACACCCTGCTGTTGTACTTCCTGCGGCAGCAGAGGCATCGCCAGCTGCAGTTTGTTCTGCACCTGAACCTGCGCAATGTCAGCATCCGTACCTGACTGGAAGGTCAGGGTGATCTGAACTGTACCGGTAGAGTCACTGTTTGAGGACATGTACATCAGGTTATCGATACCGTTCATGTTCTGTTCGATAACCTGAGTGACGGTGTCCTGCACCGTTTTCGCATCAGCCCCCGGGTAGGTTGCGGAGATAGTCACCGCCGGTGGCGCAATCGTTGGATATTGCGCGACAGGCAGCTTCAGGATCGCAAGTCCCCCGGCCAGCATGATGATAATGGCGATCACCCACGCAAATATGGGGCGATCGATAAAGAAATTAGGCATGTCTTAACGGCTCCTGTTTAAGTTAAGACTTGGTTTGTTCTGACTGGCCAGCGGCCGAAGCTTGTTGTTTATCGTCAGATTTCACTTCCTGTGCTTTAACCTGCGCGCCAGGACGAACTTTTTGCAAACCAGAAACAATCACGCGATCGCCATCTTTCAGACCTTCCGTCACCAGCCATTTATCGCCAATCGCCTGCGTGGCGGTGATATTGCGCGTTTCGACTTTGTCATCTGCTCCGACAACCAGCGCGCTCGCATCGCCGCGTGGCGTACGGGTCACACCCTGCTGTGGAACCAGAAGTGCGGTTGGATTCGTTCCTTCTTCCAGACGCGCGCGAACGAACATACCTGGCAGCAGATTCTTGTCAGGGTTCGGGAAAATTGCACGTAAGGTGATGGAACCGGTGGTCTGGTCGACCGTCACATCAGAGAATTCCAGGGTACCTTCCTGCGGGAACTTGATACCGTCGTTGGTGATCAGCTCCACTTTGGCTTTGCCGTTTTCCTGTTTCAGGGTGCCGTTAGCCAGCTCCTGTTTCAGGCGCAGGAAATCATTGCTGGACTGCGTGACGTCAACGTAGATCGGATCGAGCTGCTGCACGGTCGCCAGCGCAGTGGTCTGACCGTTCTGCACCAGAGCCCCTTCCGTCACGGAAGATTTACCAATACGACCGCTGATAGGCGAGGTCACTTTGGTATAGGCCAGGTTAATGCGCGCGGTTTCGACGGCCGCTTTGGCTGCCACCACGGCTGCGTTAGCCTGTTGGGCATCCGCCAGGGCGGTATCGTAATCCTGCTGACTGATATACTTGGTACCGAGCAGTTTTTGATAGCGGTTCAGCGTCAGCTGAGCAATTTTAGCCGCGGCCTGTGCTTTAGCCAGATCGCCTTTCGCGCTTTCATAAGACGCCTGATAGGTTGCGGGATCAATCTGATACAGAGACTCACCGGCCTTCACATCACCGCCTTCGGTGAAGTTACGTTTCAGGATAATGCCGCTAACCTGAGGACGCACTTCCGCAATGCGGTAAGCATTTGTACGGCCGGGTAATTCGGTGGTGATTTGTAGAGGTTCAGATTTGAGCGTCACAACGCCTACTTCTGGCGCCTGCTGAGCTCCTTGTTGAGCCGGTTTGTCGTCACATCCTGTTAGCGCTAAGCTGCCTGAGAGCATCAGAACGACCGCCAGAGGCGTTAACCCTCTGTTTTTGTTCATATGTAAACCTCGAGTGTCCGATTTCAAATTGATCAAGGGTCCTGAGTCTAAAACCCATTGCTGCGTTTATATTATCGTCATGCTATGGTACATACATTCACAAATGTATGTAAATCTGACTCCTGTAAATTCACCCACCTATGGCACGAAAAACTAAACAACAAGCGCTGGAAACCCGACAACACATTCTGGATGTGGCAATACGTTTGTTCTCGCAGCAGGGTGTTTCATCTACCTCGCTGGCACAAATTGCTCAGGCTGCCGGTGTGACGCGGGGAGCGATTTACTGGCATTTTAAAGACAAGTCAGATCTGTTCAGTGAAATCTGGGAGCTTTCAGAGTCCAGCATTAGCGATCTCGAGAGTGAGTATCGGGCAAAATTCCCTGACGATCCACTCTCAGTATTGAGAGAAATATTAGTATATATCCTTGAAGCTACGGTAGTTGAAGAACGTCGCAGATTAATGATGGAAATAATCTTTCATAAATGCGAGTTCGTGGGCGAGATGGCGATTGTTCAGCAGGCACAACGCAGCCTCAGCCTGGAGAGCTATGACCGTATTGAATACAACCTGAATCAGTGCATGCAGGCAAAACTGCTGCCGGCCAACCTGTTGACCCGCCGGGCGGCGATTCTGATGCGTAGCTACATTTCCGGTCTGATGGAAAACTGGCTGTTTGCGCCACAGTCGTTTGATCTTAAAGCGGAGGCCCGCAGCTACGTCGCGATTTTACTGGAAATGCTACAGCTCTGCCCGACGCTGCGCAGTGACGCGCCGTCGCTAACCGCCTGACTCATTTCCAGGATTTATCTCAGAGGCTCACGTTCGCGCTATTCTGCTTCCGGCGAGCGTGATATTCTTCACGCCGGACTATTTTCGGTCATCTTCTGACATCATTCACAACTATGCTGCCCATCAATCGCTCGCAACATCCTGTTTTTGCATTGCTCTTTGCGATGCTGTTTTTCTTCGCCACGGCGCCGCTGACCTGGGCCCGCGCCGACAACAGCAACGATATCCCCACGCGTGCGGATGTTCAGTCGCAGCTCGACACGCTGAACAAACAAAAAGAACTCTCTCCTCAGGAAAAACTGACGCAGCAGGATCTGACGGAAACGCTGGAAACGCTGGATAAAATTGAACGCGTTAAGGCAGAAACCGCACAGCTCCGTCAGAAGGTGGCGCAGGCCCCAGAAAACATGCGCAGAGCGACGGAATCGCTGAATGCCCTGAGCGACGTGGATAACGACGACGAAACACGCAAAACGCTCGCCGCGCTCTCCTTACGCCAGCTCGAATCGCGCGTGGCGCAACTGCTCGACGACCTGCAAACGGCGCAGTCCGATCTCGCCACCTACAACAGCCAGCTTGTCTCCCTGCAGACCCAGCCCGAGCGCGTGCAAAATGCGATGTACGCCGCGTCTCAGCAGCTGCAGCAGATCCGCAACCGCCTCAACGGCACAACGGTAGGAGAGGGCACGCTGCGCCCGACGCAGCAAACCCTGCTGCTGGTGCAGCAGACGTTGCTCAATGCGCAGATTGAACAGCAGCGTAAAAGTCTGGAAGGGAATACGGTGCTGCAGGACACCCTGCAGAAACAGCGCGATTACGTCACCGCAAACATTAATCGTCTGGAGCACCAGCTACAGCTGCTGCAGGAAGCGGTTAACAGCAAGCGCCTGACGCTGACGGAAAAAACCGCCCAGGAGGCCGTATCCCCTGACGAAACCGCCCGCATCCAGGCCAACCCGCTGGTGAAGCAGGAACTCGAGGCCAACCACCAGCTTAGCCAGCGCCTGATACTGGCGACCGAAAACGGCAACTCGCTGGTTCAGCAAAATATCAAGGTGAAGAACTGGCTGGATCGTGCCCTGCAGGCGGAACGCAACATCAAAGAGCAGATCGCGGTCCTGAAAGGCAGCCTCCTGCTGTCGCGTATTCTCTACCAGCAGCAGCAGACGCTTCCGTCCGCCGATGAGCTGGAAGACATGACCAACCGCATTGCGGATTTACGTCTGGAACAGTTTGACGTCAACCAGCAGCGCGATGCGCTTTTCCAGAGCGATACCTTTGTCGCCAAAATTGAAGAAGGGCACTCCAGCGACGTGAACCCGGAAGTGCACGACGCGCTGCTCCAGGTCGTGGATATGCGTCGCGAGCTGCTGGATCAGCTCAACAAGCAGCTGGGCAACCAGCTGATGATGGCCATTAACCTGCAAATCAACCAGCAGCAGCTGGTGAGCGTTTCGAAAAGTCTGCAGGAGATCCTGACTCAGCAGATTTTCTGGGTAAACAGCAACAAACCGATGGACTGGGACTGGATTAAATCCTTCCCTGAGACGCTGAAAACGCAGATCAAGAGCATGAAGATCACCGTGAACTGGGAGAAAGCCTGGCCTGCGGTGATGATTGCCTTGCTGGCGGGGCTACCGCTGCTGCTGATCGCAGGTCTGATTCGCTGGCGTCTGGGCTGGCTGAAAAAATACCAGGCGAAGCTGGCGTCCGAAGTGGGGCAGCTGCGTAACGATAGCCAGCTCCATACGCCAAAAGCGATTCTGATCGACCTTATTCGCGCCCTGCCGGTGTGCCTGATTATTCTGGCCGTGGGCCTGATCCTGCTCACCATGCAGCTCAACGTCAGCGATCTGCTGTGGGCGTTCAGTAAAAAACTGGCGCTGTTCTGGCTGGTGTTTGGCGTGTGCTGGAAGGTGCTGGAAAAAGACGGCGTGGCGGTGCGTCATTTCAACATGCCTGCGCAGCTGACCAGCCACTGGCGTCGTCAGATTGTGCGCATCAGCCTGGCGCTGCTGCCGCTGCACTTCTGGTCGGTTGTCTCTGAACTTTCCCCGCTGCATTTGATGGATGATGTGCTGGGCCAGCTGGTCATCCTGCTGAACCTGCTGCTGATTGCTATCCTGATGTGGCCGATGTGCCGCGACAGCTGGCGTGATAAAGAGTCCCACAATATCCGTCTGGCCACTGTGACCGTGCTGGCGATCATTCCGCTGGCGCTGATGGTGCTGACGGCAACGGGCTACTTCTATACCACGCTGCGCCTGTCCGGGCGCTGGATTGAAACGGTCTATCTGGTGATCGTCTGGAACCTGCTCTATCAGACCGTGCTGCGCGGCCTGAGCGTGGCTGCCCGCCGCATCGCCTATCGCCGTGCCATCGCGCGTCGTCAACATCAGGTGAAAGAGGGGGCCGAGGGCGCGGAGCCGCAGGAAGAGCCGACCATCGCGCTGGAGCAGGTTAACCAGCAGACGCTGCGCATCACCATGCTGGTGATGATCGCCCTGTTTGCCGTGATGTTCTGGGCTATTTGGTCCGATCTTATTACCGTTTTCGCCTATCTCGACAGTATTACCCTCTGGCAATACAACGGAACCGAAGCCGGCGCGGCGGTCATGAAAAGCGTGACCATGGGCAGCCTGCTGTTTGCGCTGGTGTCGTCGGTGGTCGCCTGGGCGCTGATCCGCAACCTGCCTGGCCTGCTCGAAGTGCTGCTCCTGTCACGTCTGAATCTTCGCCAGGGGGCGTCCTACGCCATCACCACGATCCTCAACTACGTCATCATTATTGTTGGAGCGATGACGGTCTTTGGTTCGCTTGGCGTCTCGTGGGATAAACTGCAGTGGCTGGCGGCCGCCCTCTCGGTCGGTCTTGGTTTTGGCCTGCAGGAGATCTTCGGTAACTTTGTCTCCGGCCTGATCATTCTGTTTGAACGTCCGGTACGTATCGGCGATACCGTCACCATCGGCACGTTCTCGGGAACGGTCAGCAAGATCCGCATTCGTGCGACCACCATCACCGACTTCGATCGCAAAGAGGTGATCATCCCGAACAAAGCGTTCGTGACCGAGCGTCTGATCAACTGGTCGCTCTCGGATACGGTGACACGCGTGGTGATCCGCCTGGGCGTGGCCTATGGATCGGATCTGGATAAGGTGAAAGAGGTGCTGCTGAAGGCGGCGTCTGAACATCCGAAAGTGATGCACGATCCGGCTCCGGCGGTCTTCTTCACCACCTTTGGGCCGAGTACGCTGGATCACGAGCTGCGTTTATACGTGCGTGAACTGCGTGACCGCAGCTACACGGTGGATGAGCTTAACCGCTCTATCGATCGTCTGTGCCGTGAAAACGATATAAATATCGCCTTCAACCAGCTTGAGGTTCACCTGCGTAACGAGAAAGGTGATGAGCATACGGAAGTGAAGCGCGAGATTAAGGGTGATGACCCTCACCCTAACCCTCTCCCCAGAGGGGAGAGGGAATAATCTGGTGCGGTCTGCTTTTGCTTTTACCCTCTCCCCTCAGGGGAGAGGGCAGGGTGAGGGGTAAGTTTCCCCTCAAAATCCCGCCGTACAATCTCCAGAGCCTTAAGCACCGTCCCGGCGGGAATATCATGATTCTCCAGCAGCATAATTAAATCGACGGCCAGCTTGACCTCATCGGGTGCATTTTCCAGTGACATGGGTGTGGCTCCTGTTAACGGGTCAAACGTTCTATGACGCGTTCAATGTCATCCAGCGCCTGACGGCAGCGGACGATGCGTCCTTCCAGCGCGCTAATCTCGCGCATCAATAGCTGCTGCTCTTCCAGCGTTTCGCTGTTGTTCAGGCGCACCTCGCGTTCGCGCTTCATCTCAAACAGTCGGCGTTCAAACTCCTGGTTCTCCAGCCGCTTGCGCTGCCATTTGCCGAGCCCCGGCGAGGCGCTGTCCCAGGCGCGCAGCGGCCAGGCGGCGATTTCGCGATGCAGCGCGGTGATCTGCTCGGTGAGATGCGCCGCAAGCCACGCCACCTGTTCCTGCTGTTCATGCTCAACCGCATGGCGAAGCTCGTCGAGGTTCGTCTGCGCTTCAGCCAGGTAATCCTGAATAACGGTGCTGCGGGTACGAAAAAGCTGCCGGTCAAAGCGCGGTTTCAGCGTGGCGTGCCCCATCAGCGGCGTGGCCTGCTCCCGCAGAGCAATCAGCTGATTTTGCAGCCTCTCAAGAAGCAGTGCTGTTTTCAAGGCGCTCTCCAGTGGTAAAGTAGCCGTTCAGTTTGATAACGATTCGCATTATGCAGCGTACTATTTTAATCATCATTGGCTGGCTCGCGGTAGTGCTTGGCACGCTGGGTGTGGTTTTACCCTTGCTGCCGACCACGCCGTTTATCCTGCTGGCGGCCTGGTGCTTCGCCCGCTCGTCACCGCGTTTTCACCACTGGCTGCTCTATCGCTCATGGTTTGGCGGCTATCTGCGGCACTGGCAAAAACACCGGGCCATGCCGCCCGGCGCCAAGCCGCGCGCGATCGCGGTGATCCTCATCACCTTCGCCATTTCATTATGGCTGGTGAAAATGATGTGGGTGCGGATCCTGCTGCTGGTCATCCTGACCTGCCTGCTTATCTTCATGTGGCGGATCCCCGTGGTTGATGAAAAGCAACAAAAGCACTGAAGCCTTATCATGGCTGTTGCAATTATTGCGTACAGCCAGTAAATTCGACCGTTTTCGAGCACAGGCGCGCCTGGTTAAAGGTTAAACAATTGTTACCTTTGCCGACTCGTTGCGCGCCGTGAGTAACACTGTTTCATTTAGGCACAAACCGATGACCGCAACTGCACAGCAGCTTGAATATCTGAAAAACAGCATCAAAAGCATCCAGGACTACCCAAAGCCTGGCATTCTTTTCCGTGATGTCACCAGCTTGCTGGAAGACCCGAAAGCGTACGCGCTCAGCATTGAACTGCTGGTCGAGCGTTATAAAAACGCCGGGATCACCAAAGTAGTAGGTACCGAAGCCCGTGGCTTCCTGTTTGGCGCACCGGTTGCGCTGGCGATGGGCGTAG
Source organism: Enterobacter sp. HK-058-C-ECC (assembly GCF_047531125.1). Taxonomy (NCBI): domain Bacteria; kingdom Pseudomonadati; phylum Pseudomonadota; class Gammaproteobacteria; order Enterobacterales; family Enterobacteriaceae; genus Enterobacter; species Enterobacter sp. HK-058-C-ECC. The sequence continues at coordinate 174,455 of NZ_JBLKCH010000005.1, read as the reverse complement.
GTTTTGTGCCGGTGCGTAAGCCGCGCAAGCTGCCGCGTGAAACCATTGCAGAAAGCTACGAGCTGGAGTACGGCACCGATCAGCTGGAGATCCACGTTGACGCGATCAAGCCTGGCGACAAAGTGCTGGTGGTTGACGATCTGCTGGCGACCGGCGGCACCATTGAAGCGACCGTGAAGCTGATCCGCCGTCTGGGTGGGGAAGTGACCGACGCGGCCTTCATCATCAACCTGTTCGATCTCGGCGGTGAACAGCGCCTGGAAAAACAGGGTATTACCAGCTACAGCCTGGTGCCTTTCCCGGGTCACTAATCCCGGTTTTCACAACCTCGCTCAATGGGTGAGGTTGTGATAGCATTCCCCTTCATAAATTCACCTTCCAGCGTTGCAGAGCCTGCCCATGAGTTATCAGGTGTTAGCCCGTAAATGGCGACCACAAACCTTTGCTGACGTTGTCGGTCAGGAACATGTGCTGACGGCCCTGGCGAACGGCTTGTCGCTAGGTCGCATCCATCACGCCTATCTTTTTTCCGGCACCCGCGGCGTCGGTAAGACCTCTATTGCCCGTTTGCTGGCAAAAGGTCTCAACTGCGAAACCGGGATCACCGCCACGCCGTGCGGCGTGTGTGATAACTGTCGGGAGATCGAGCAGGGGCGTTTTGTCGATCTGATCGAGATAGACGCCGCTTCGCGCACCAAAGTGGAAGATACCCGCGACCTGCTGGACAACGTCCAGTACGCCCCGGCGCGCGGCCGCTTCAAGGTCTACCTGATCGATGAAGTGCACATGCTGTCGCGCCACAGCTTCAACGCCCTGCTGAAGACGCTGGAAGAGCCGCCCGCGCACGTGAAGTTCCTGCTGGCGACCACCGATCCGCAAAAGCTGCCGGTCACGATTTTATCGCGCTGCCTGCAGTTCCACCTGAAGGCGCTGGACGTTGAGCAGATCCGTGCGCAGCTTGAGCATATTCTTGATGAAGAGAAGATTGTCCACGAACCGCGCGCCCTGCAGCTGCTGGCCCGCGCGGCGGAGGGCAGCCTGCGTGATGCATTAAGCCTGACCGACCAGGCGATTGCCAGCGGTGACGGCAAGCTCTCCACCGAGGCGGTCAGCACCATGCTTGGCACGCTGGATGACGATCAGGCGCTGTCGCTTATCGAAGCGATGATTGCCGCTAACGGCGAACGCGTGATGTCGCAGGTGAACGCGGCCGCTGCCCGCGGTATTGAGTGGGAAGGGCTGTTGGTTGAGATGCTCAGCCTGCTGCACCGCGTGGCGATGCTGCAGCTTTCTCCCTCCGCGATTGGTGCGGATATGGCGGCCATTGAACAGCGGATGCGTGAGCTTGCCCGCACCGTGCCGCCTGCCGACGTCCAGCTTTATTACCAGACGCTGCTGATTGGCCGCAAAGAGTTACCGTTTGCGCCGGATCCGCGTATGGGCGTTGAAATGACGCTGCTGCGCGCGCTGGCGTTCCACCCGCGCATGCCGCTGCCGGAGCCGGAAGTGCCGCGACAGTCTTTCGCGCCGGTCGCGCCCACGGCGGTGATGTCACCGCAGCAGGTGCCGCCGCAGCCGACGCCGCCACCGCAGCAGAACGTACCGCTGTCGGATGCCACCAGTTCGGTGCTTGCCGCGCGCAGCCAGCTGCAGCGTGCCCAGGGAGTAACCAAACCAAAAAAGAGTGAACCGGCAGCGCCAGGAAGAGCGCGGCCGGTGAACAACGCCGCGCTTGAACGACTGGCCTCGGTAACGGAGCGCGTTCAGTCGCGTCCGGCACCGTCCGCGCTCGAGCAGAAAGCCCCGGTGAAAGAAGAGGCTTACCGCTGGAAGGCAACCACCATCACCGAAACCGTGAAGGAAGAGGTGGCCACGCCGAAAGCGCTGAAAAAGGCGCTGGAGCATGAAAAAACGCCGGAGCTTTCCGCGAAGCTTGCCGAAGAGTCCATTGCGCGCGATGCCTGGGCCGCCGAGGTCAGCAAACTCCAGCTGCCGAAGCTGGTCGAGCAGGTCGCGCTGAACGCCTGGAAAGAGCAGGACGGCAATCAGGTGCGTCTGCACCTGCGTCCGGGCCAGCGGCACCTCAATTCCCCGGGCGCGCAAAAGGCGCTGGCCGAGGCGCTTGCCGCTTTACAGGGGGCACCGGTTGAATTGACTATCATTGAAGATGATAATCCGGCAGTGAAAACGCCGCTCGAGTGGCGCCAGGCCATTTATGAAGAGAAGCTCGCGCAGGCGCGCGAGGCGATTATTGCGGATAACAACATTCAGACCCTGCGCCGGTTCTTCGACGCCGATCTGGATGAAGAGAGTATTCGCCCCATTTGATCGTGAGTCTGACTTACGGTTGTAATCCTTAAACGTGAAAGAAGAGAGAAGCCTATGTTTGGTGGAAAAGGCGGTCTGGGTGGCCTGATGAAGCAGGCTCAGCAGATGCAGGAAAAAATGCAGAAGATGCAGGAAGAGATCGCTCAGCTGGAAGTCACGGGTGAATCCGGTGCCGGTCTGGTCAAGGTGACCATCAACGGTGCGCACAACTGCCGTCGCGTGGAAATCGACCCGAGCCTGCTCGAAGACGACAAAGATATGCTGGAAGATCTGGTTGCAGCCGCGTTTAACGATGCCGCTCGCCGCATCGACGAAACCCAGAAAGAGAAAATGGCCTCCGTGTCCAGCGGCATGCAGCTGCCGCCTGGCTTCAAGATGCCGTTCTGATGCAAACCAGTCCGCTGCTCACGCAGTTAATGGAAGCACTGCGCTGCCTGCCGGGCGTTGGCCCGAAGTCGGCGCAGCGCATGGCGTTTACGCTATTGCAGCGCGACCGCAGCGGCGGGATGCGCCTGGCGCAGGCTTTAACCCGCGCCATGTCAGAAATCGGTCACTGTGCGGATTGCCGTACCTTTACCGAGCAGGACGTGTGTAACATCTGCACGAACCCGCGTCGTCAGGAAAACGGCCAGATTTGCGTGGTGGAGAGTCCGGCGGACATCTACGCCATCGAACAAACCGGGCAGTTTTCCGGCCGCTATTTCGTGCTGATGGGGCATCTCTCCCCGCTGGACGGTATTGGCCCGGACGATATCGGTCTTGACCGCCTTGAACAGCGTCTTGAGTCCGAAACGATCAAAGAAGTGATCCTCGCCACCAACCCCACGGTGGAAGGGGAGGCAACCGCCAACTACATCGCCGAGCTGTGCTCGCAGTATGGCGTTGACGCCAGCCGCATCGCCCATGGCGTGCCGGTCGGCGGCGAGCTGGAGATGGTGGACGGCACCACGCTGTCGCACTCTCTGGCCGGACGTCACAAGATTATTTTCTGACCAAACGGAGGCTGCGCGCGCGGCCTCCGCTTGAAAATTTCCCCCCCTATCCCCATCTCTCACTCAACGTTTTAAAACCCCATTAAATGGCATTGTTGAGGTCGACATAGATGAAAGGACAAGAAACCCGTGGTTTCCAGTCAGAAGTAAAACAGCTTCTGCACCTGATGATCCATTCCCTGTATTCCAACAAAGAAATTTTCCTGCGTGAGCTGATTTCCAACGCTTCGGATGCGGCGGACAAGCTGCGCTTCCGCGCGCTGTCTAACCCGGATCTGTACGAAGGCGACGGCGAGCTGCGCGTGCGCGTCTCGTTTAATAAAGAGAACCGCACCCTGACTATCGCCGATAACGGCATCGGGATGAACCGCGACGAGGTGATCGACCACCTCGGGACCATCGCGAAATCCGGCACTAAGGCGTTCCTGGAGTCCATGGGCTCTGACCAGGCGAAAGACAGCCAGCTCATCGGCCAGTTCGGCGTCGGTTTCTACTCGGCGTTCATTGTGGCGGACAAAGTTACCGTGCGCACCCGTGCGGCGGGCGACAGCGCTGAAAACGGCGTGCTGTGGGAATCCAAAGGGGAAGGCGAATACACCGTTGATGACATCACCAAAGCGGACCGCGGCACCGAAATCACCCTGCACCTGCGTGAAGGGGAAGATGATTTCCTGAACGACTGGCGCGTGCGCTCCATCATCAGCAAATATTCCGACCACATCGCCCTGCCGGTTGAGATTGAAAAACAGGAAGAGAAAGACGGTGAAACCGTGGTTTCCTGGGAGAAAATCAACAAGGCGCAGGCGCTGTGGACGCGCAACAAGTCTGAAATTAAAGACGACGAGTACAACGAATTCTACAAGCACATCGCCCACGACTTTACCGACCCGCTGACCTGGAGCCACAACCGTGTGGAAGGCAAGCAGGAGTACACCAGCCTGCTGTACATCCCGGCACAGGCGCCGTGGGACATGTGGAACCGCGATCACAAGCACGGCCTGAAGCTGTACGTGCAGCGCGTATTCATCATGGATGACGCCGAGCAGTTCATGCCGAACTACCTGCGCTTTGTCCGCGGCCTGATCGATTCCAACGATCTGCCGCTGAACGTCTCCCGTGAAATTCTGCAGGACAGCACCGTCACCCGTAACCTGCGCAACGCCCTGACCAAACGTGCGCTGCAGATGCTGGAAAAACTGGCGAAAGACGATGCGGAAAAATATCAGACCTTCTGGAAACAGTTCGGCCTGGTGCTGAAAGAAGGCCCGGCAGAAGACACCGCGAACGTTGAAACCATCGCCAAACTGCTGCGCTTCGCTTCTACGCACACCGACTCCTCCGCGCAGACCGTGTCGCTGGAAGAGTACGTCTCCCGCATGAAAGAAGGGCAGGAGAAGATCTACTACATCACCGCCGACAGCTACGCCGCGGCGAAGAGCAGCCCGCACCTGGAGCTGCTGCGTAAGAAAGGCATCGAAGTGCTGCTGCTTTCTGACCGCATCGACGAGTGGATGATGAACTACCTGACCGAGTTCGACGGTAAGGCGTTCCAGTCCGTTGCCAAAGCCGACGAATCTATCGACAAGCTGGCGGATGAAGTGGATGAGAACGCGAAAGAAGCCGAGAAGGCGCTGGAGCCGTTCGTTGAGCGCGTGAAAACCCTGCTGGGCGACCGCGTGAAAGAGGTGCGTTTCACTCACCGTCTGACCGACACCCCGGCCATCGTCACGACCGATGCCGACGAAATGAGCACCCAGATGGCGAAGCTGTTCGCGGCGGCGGGCCAGGCGGTACCGGAAGTGAAATATATCTTTGAGCTTAATCCGGATCATCCGCTGGTGAAACGCGCGGCGGATACCCAAGACGACGCCCGCTTTGCCGAGTGGGTTGAACTCCTGCTGGATCAGTCCCTGCTGGCCGAACGCGGCACGCTGGAAGATCCTAACCTCTTCATTAAACGTGTGAATGCGCTGCTGCTGGCGTAATTAAACACCTGCCCCTCACCCTGGCCCTCTCCCCAAAGGGGAGAGGGTATAATCGTCCCCTCTCCCCTTTGGGGAGAGGGTTAGGGTGAGGGGGAATTCTCGCACTATCCCAAATTATCTCCCCCCATTAACCGTTTCAGCCTTCCTGCCTTCCTTGAGCGATGCCCGTTCTGGTGGTATTGTTTAGCGCTTTTGAAAAATTGAAACGACTTTTGAGGGGATTTTCGCAATGCGTATTATTCTGCTTGGCGCTCCGGGCGCGGGTAAAGGAACTCAGGCTCAGTTCATCATGGAGAAATACGGTATTCCGCAAATCTCCACCGGTGATATGCTGCGCGCCGCTGTTAAATCTGGCTCCGAGCTGGGTAAACAGGCGAAAGACATCATGGACGCAGGCAAGCTGGTGACCGACGAGCTGGTAATTGCTCTGGTCAAAGAGCGCATTGCTCAGGAAGACTGCCGTAACGGTTTCCTGCTGGACGGCTTCCCACGCACCATTCCTCAGGCTGACGCCATGAAAGAAGCGGGCATCAACGTGGACTACGTTCTGGAGTTCGACGTACCGGACGAGCTGATCGTTGACCGCATCGTTGGCCGTCGCGTACACGCTGCTTCTGGCCGCGTTTACCACATCAAATTCAACCCGCCTAAGGTTGAAGGCAAAGACGACGTGACTGGCGAAGAGCTGACCACCCGTAAAGACGATCAGGAAGAGACCGTGCGCAAGCGCCTGGTGGAATACCATCAGATGACCGCGCCGCTGATCGGCTACTACACCAAAGAAGCGCAGGCGGGTAACACCAAATACGCCAAAGTCGACGGCACCAAAGCCGTGGCTGACGTACGTGCAGAGCTGGAAAAAATCCTCGGCTAATTGCACTTCTCTCACCCGGGTCCTCCGGGTGAGAAATATTCTCATCTTACCTATTGCAGCAATGGGTTCCGTTTAAACGCATTTCCGCTACAATTGACAACCATTCAAATGGTTAAGAGGCGTGAATGAGTCAGGCGAAAACCGGCATCCTGCTTGCCAATCTGGGCACTCCAGAAGCACCTACATCAGACGCGGTAAAACGCTACCTGCGACAATTTTTAAGCGACACGCGCGTCGTGGATTTTCCGCGACTGCTGTGGTGGCCGCTGCTGCGTGGCGTCATTCTGCCGATTCGTTCTCCGCGCGTCGCCAAACTCTATCAGTCCGTATGGATGGAAGAGGGCTCGCCGCTAATGGTCTACAGCCGTCGCCAGGAAAAAGCGCTGGCCGCCCGCCTGCCGGAGATGCCCGTCGCGCTCGGCATGAGCTACGGCAAACCCTCTCTGGAAAGCGCGGTAGAATCCCTGCTGGCGCAGGGCGTGGACCATATCGTGGTGCTGGCGCTCTACCCGCAGTACTCCTGCTCGACGGTGGCCGCCGTCTGGGACGAGCTGGCGCGCATATTGGCAACCCGCCGCCGCATTCCGGGCGTGACCTTTATTCGCGACTACGCGGATAACGAGCTCTACATCAAGGCGCTTGCTAACAGCGCGCGCGCGTCGTTTGAAAAGCACGGTGAGCCGGATCTGCTGCTGCTCTCCTATCACGGGATCCCGCAGCGTTTCGCTAACGAGGGTGATGATTACCCGCAGCGCTGCCGCGATACCACCCGCGAACTGGTCTCCGCCCTTGGCCTGCCGCCGGAGAAGGTGATGATGACCTTCCAGTCGCGCTTCGGCCGCGAGCCGTGGCTGACGCCGTACACTGATGAAACCCTCAAAATGCTCGGCGAGAAGGGCGTGAAGCATATTCAGGTGATGTCGCCGGGCTTCTCGGCAGACTGTCTGGAAACGCTGGAGGAGATCGCGGTGCAAAACCGGGAATTTTTCCTGGAGGCTGGCGGCGAAAAGTACGAGTACATTCCGGCGCTTAACGACTCGCCTGAGCATATCGACATGATGGTCTCACTGGTGACGAACAGCCGCTGATCGCACTCCGGGCCGGGTTTGTGCTACCATTCCCGGCCCATATTCTTCGTACAGTTCAGACCATGAAATTTCCCGGTAAACGTAAATCCAAACACTACTTCCCCGTCGATGCCCGCGATCCGCTCCTGCAGCAAATCCAGCCAGAAAATGAAACCAGCGCGGCGTGGGTCGTCGGTATCGATCAGACGCTGGTGGACATTGAGGCGAAAGTGGATGATGCGTTTGTCGCCCGTTACGGTCTGAGCGCCGGGCACTCGCTGGTGATTGAGGATAACGTTGCCGAAGCGCTGTACCAGGAGCTGGTGCGCGAAAACCTGATTACCCATCAGTTCGCCGGTGGCACCATCGGCAATACCATGCACAACTACTCCGTGCTGGCCGACGACCGCTCGGTGCTGCTCGGCGTGATGTGCAGCAATATCGAAATTGGTGGCTATGCCTACCGCTATCTGTGCAACACCTCCAGCCGTACCGATCTGAACTATCTTCAGGGCGTCGACGGCCCGATTGGCCGCTGCTTTACGCTGATCGGCGAATCCGGCGAGCGGACCTTTGCCATCAGTCCTGGGCATATGAACAAGCTGCGCGCGGAAAGCATTCCCGAAGAGGTGATTGCGGGCGCCTCGGCGCTGGTGCTGACCTCCTACCTGGTGCGATGCAAGCCGGGCGAGCCGATGCCTGAAGCGACCATGAAGGCGATTGAGTACGCGAAGAAGTACGACGTGCCGGTCGTTCTGACGCTGGGCACCAAATTCGTGATTGCCGATAACCCGGAGTGGTGGCAGGCGTTCCTGAAAGAGCACGTCTCGATTCTGGCGATGAACGAAGAGGAGGCCGAAGCGCTGACTGGTGAAAGCGATCCGCTGCTGGCGTCCGATAAAGCGCTGGACTGGGTGGATCTGGTGCTCTGCACCGCGGGCCCTGTCGGACTGTATATGGCCGGCTTCACGGAGGAAGAGAGCAAACGCAAAACCCAGCATCCGCTGCTGCCCGGCGCGATTGCCGAGTTTAACCAGTACGAGTTCAGCCGCGGCATGCGTTACAAGGATTGCGTGAATCCGCTGCGTATTTATTCTCACATCGCCCCCTACATGGGCGGTCCGGAGAAGATCATGAACACCAACGGCGCAGGCGACGGCGCGCTGGCCGCGCTGCTGCACGACATTACCGCCAATGCCTACCACAAAACCAACGTGCCGAATTCCAGCAAGCATAAGTTCAGCTGGCTGACCTATTCGTCGCTGGCGCAGGTGTGCAAGTACGCCAACCGCGTAAGCTATCAGGTGCTGAACCAGCACTCACCGCGCTTAACGCGTGGCCTGCCGGAACGGGAAGACAGCCTCGAAGAGGCGTATTGGGATCGGTAAATGTAAAAAGGCAACGTAAGTTGCCTTTTTTAATGTTTGTTCCCTCTCCCCGTGGGAGAGGGCCAGGGTGAGGGCATCAGGCCGCACCAAACCTACCCCGTCACCGCCTCTTCAACCGGCGGTTTCTCCAGCAGCGTCAGCATGGTGTTAGCAATCTCGCGCTCGCCCATCACCACCTTATCTGCACCGCGCTCGGTAATGTACTCCACCTCGTCGTCATAGTGCGCCCGGGCGATAATCTCAATCGTTGGGCACTTCGCGCGAGCGGAGGCCACAATCTCACCCGCTTCATAGCCGTTGGGTATGGTGAGCAGCAGCCAGCGGGCGCAGTCCAGATGCGCCAGATTCATGATCTCTTCGTTTGCCGCATTGCCCAGCACCGCGCGAATACCGCGCTCGCGCAGCTCGTCGACCCGGGTGCGTGAGGTTTCAATCACCACCAGCGGAATACCCTGCGCCATCAGCTTCTCGCCGAGCAGGCTGCCCACGCGGCCAAAGCCGACCAGCAGGGCGTGATTGCAGATATCCACCGGGATCTGCTTCTCTTCTTCGATGGCCTCTTCGAGCGTCTGCTCTTCCAGCGTTTCGGTTTTGTCGAGGTATTTTTCCAGCAGGGCAAACAGGACCGGGTTCAGCATAATCGACAGGATCGCCCCCGCCAGCACCAGGTTTTGTCCGGCCTGCGGCAGCAGGTTCAGGGCCATGCCCAGACCGGCCAGAATAAAGGCGAACTCGCCAATCTGCGCCAGGCTGGCGGCAATGGTCAGCGCCGTCCGCGGTGAGTGACCGAACATTCGCACCAGGAAGAAGGCGGCGAGCGACTTACCAAAAATAATGATCGCCAGCGTGCCCAGCACGGCCAGCGGCTGCTGGATCAGCACCAGCGGGTCAAACAGCATCCCGACGGAGACGAAGAACAGCACGGCAAACGCATCGCGCAGCGGCAGCGTATCGTGCGCCGCACGGTGGCTCAGCTCGGATTCGTTCAGCACCATCCCGGCGAAGAACGCGCCCAGGGCAAAGGAGACATCAAACAGCTCAACGGCACCAAAGGCGATGCCCAGCGCCAGCGCCAGCACGGAGAGGGTGAACAGCTCGCGGGAGCCGGTCGCCGCGCTGCGGGACATGATCCACGGTACCAGACGGCGGCCCACCAGCATCATGATGGCGATAAACGCCACCACTTTACCGATGGTGATGCTCATATCCAGCGCCAGCGAGGCGAAGCCGACGTTGTCTTTTTCCATCATTCCGGCGACGGCGGGCAGCAGCACCAGCGTCAGGACCATGACCAGATCTTCAACAATCAGCCAGCCAATCGCGATCTGCCCGCGCTGGCTGTCAATCAGCTGTCTCTCCTCAAGCGCGCGCAGCAGCACCACGGTACTGGCGGTTGAGAGACACAGCCCAAATACGATACCGGTCATTAACGACCAGCCCAGCACGGACGAAAGCGCCATCCCAAGCAGCGTCGCCACCCCTATCTGGGCGATCGCTCCCGGTATGGCAATCGACTTTACCGCCATCAAATCCTTCAGGGAAAAGTGCAGACCGACGCCAAACATCAGCAGAATCACGCCCAATTCCGCCAGTTCAGGGGCCAGTTTGGTATCCGCAACGAAGCCTGGCGTAAACGGTCCCGCCAGCACACCTGCCAGCAGATAGCCGACAAGAGGAGAAATACGCAGTTTATTGGCAATCATGCCGAGGATAAAAGCGAGCACAAGTCCACCAACAATGGTGGTGATAAGCGGTGTGGCGTGGTGCATTCCGTCTCCTTTCGTTGTGGGTGTTCCTTTTTGGTGAAAAACCAAAAAACCGAGTAATAGTTTATGACAATTTTTACTCTTATGTTTATGAATAATTGTTGAAGTTTGAATAAAACAGCAATATGCGCGTAAAAAATCGCATTTTGATAAATTCAGCGAGAGGAGAAAGAAGAAACCCTTATGGCATCAGGGTGTCAGGCAGCCAACGTCACACTTTGGCTGCCCGTAATTCACGCTTTGTGGCGGTTATCAGGCAGGAATATGGTCAACATCCCAAGAAGTGGCAGGAAAGCGCAGATTTTATAAACCAGGAAGATGCTGGTGTGATCCGCAACCATCCCTAACACCGCTGCACCCAGCCCGCCCATGCCGAAGGCAAAACCGAAAAAGAGTCCGGAAACCATACCGATACGGCCAGGCAGCAGCTCCTGAGCATAAACCAGAATGGCGGAAAACGCGGAAGCGAGGATAAAACCAATAATCACGGTTAAAATTCCCGTCCATTCAAGGCTGGCGTACGGCAAAATGAGGGTAAAGGGCGCTACGCCGAGGATAGAGCCCCAAATGACATATTTACGCCCAATCTTATCCCCCACAGGCCCGCCAATGACCGTACCGGCCGCAACGGCGAACAGGAAGGCAAACAGGTGAATCTGCGCATTTTGTACTGATAATCCGAATTTTTGCATCAGATAAAAGGTGTAATAGCTGCTGATGCTCGCCATATAGAAGTATTTCGAGAAAATCAGCACCAACAGGACGGCCACCGCCAGGATAACCTTATTGCGCGGCAGGGGATTGATAACCTTCGCTTTAGGTTTTCCTTTATTGACGCGATGCTGAGCGGCATACCAGCGGCTGATCTGCGCCAGCACAATAATCGCCAGCAGCGCGGCCAGCACAAACCACGCCACGTTGCCTTTACCGTAAGGGGCAATAATCACCGCGGCCAGCAGCGGGCCGAGAGAGCTACCAAAGTTACCGCCCACCTGGAAAAGTGACTGCGCCAGGCCGTGACGACCACCGGACGCCATCCGCGCCACGCGGGAGGACTCCGGATGGAACACGGACGAGCCGGTACCCACCAGCGCGGCGGCGATCAGCACGGCTTCAAAACTCCCGGCCATGGCGAGCAGCACCAGACCGCTTAGGGTAAAGCACATGCCGATCGGCAGCGACCACGGCATCGGGTATTTATCCGTCCAGTAGCCCACCACCGGCTGCAGCAGCGAGGAAGCCAGCTGGAAGGTCAGGGTGATCATCCCGATCTGCACGAAGGTTAACGAAAACTCGGACTGCAGCAGCGGATAAATTGCCAGAATCAACGACTGGATCATGTCGTTGAGCAGGTGTGAAAGACTGATTGCGCCTAAGATTTTAAAGGAGGTGCGCGACGCAGACGCGCCCGGAACGGGCTGGGTTGATTCACTGATTGCCATAAATACCACGTTTTGTTAGCAGAAGTGCAGGGAGTAATTATTATCCGACTAACATACCCGCCTGCGACATTTGAAGAAAGTCGCAATTATGAAAACTTATTTGTCTATTCTTATTAGTCACTGTAATTTCTGCCTTTGTCTATTGGTCAGGGAGAGAGAAGATGAAGTTAATGAAGCGGGGCGTCGCGCTGGCGCTCATCGCGGCGTGGGGGCTGGTAAGCCTGCCCGCGCAGGCGTATGAAAAAGACAAAACCTATAAAATTACCATTCTGCATACCAACGACCACCACGGTCATTTCTGGCGCAGTGAATACGGCGAATATGGCCTCTCGGCACAAAAAACGCTGGTGGACGGCATTCGTAAAGAGGTCGCAGCCCAGGGCGGCAGCGTGCTGCTGCTCTCAGGCGGCGATATCAACACCGGCGTGCCGGAATCCGATTTGCAGGACGCCGAACCCGACTTTCGCGGCATGAATCTGATTGGCTACGACGCGATGGCCGTCGGTAACCATGAATTTGATAATCCGCTGACCGTACTCCGTCAGCAGGAAAAATGGGCCAAATTCCCGTTCCTCTCCGCCAATATTTACCAGAAAAGTACCGGCGAGCGCCTGTTTAAGCCGTGGGCGCTGTTTAAGCGTCAGGATCTGAAGATCGCGGTCATCGGCTTAACCACCGACGATACGGCGAAAATTGGCAACCCTGAGTTCTTCACCGATATCGAATTCCGCAAACCGGCGGACGAAGCGAAGCTGGTGATTCAGGAGCTGCAGCAAAACGAAAAGCCGGACGTGATTATCGCCACCACGCACATGGGGCACTACGACAACGGTGAGCACGGCTCTAACGCGCCCGGTGACGTTGAGATGGCGCGCAGCCTGCCTGCGGGCTCTCTGGCGATGATTGTGGGTGGTCACTCACAGGATCCGGTGTGCATGGCATCCGAGAACAAAAAGCAGGTGGACTACGTCCCGGGCACACCGTGTGCGCCAGACCGTCAAAACGGTATCTGGATTGTGCAGGCGCACGAGTGGGGCAAATACGTGGGGCGGGCAGACTTTGAGTTCCGTAACGGCGAGATGAAGCTGGTCCACTACCAACTCATTCCGGTCAACCTGAAGAAGAAAGTCACTTACCCTGACGGGAAAAGCGAGCGCGTACTTTACACCCCAGAGATTCCAGAAAACCAGCAGATGCTCTCCCTGCTGACGCCGTTCCAGAACAAAGGCAAGGCGCAGCTGGATGTGAAAATCGGTACGCTGAACGGTCGTCTGGAGGGGGACCGCAGTAAAGTTCGCTTCGTGCAGACCAACATGGGCCACCTGGTGCTGGCGGCGCAAATGGCGCGCACCGGGGCTGATTTTGGCGTAATGAGCGGCGGTGGCATTCGTGATTCCATCGAAGGTGGAAACATCACCTATAAAGACGTTCTGAAGGTGCAGCCGTTCGGTAACGTGGTGGTTTATGCCGACATGAGCGGGAAAGAGGTCATTGACTACCTGACCGCCGTGGCGCAGATGAAGCCGGATTCCGGGGCCTATCCGCAGTTTGCCAACGTGAGCTTCGTAGCGAAAGACGGCAAGCTTAACGACCTGAAGATCAAAGGCGAACCGGTTGACCCGGCTAAAACCTACCGTCTGGCGACGTTGAGCTTTAACGCTACCGGCGGCGACGGCTATCCGCATATTGATAATAAACCGGGATACGTGAACACCGGCTTTATCGACGCGGAAGTGCTGAAGCAGTATATCGAACAGAATTCACCGATTGACGTGAATGCGTATGAGCCGAAAGGCGAGGTGAGCTGGCAGTAGTGCCGTTGTGTTGCCCGGTGGCGCTGCGCTTACCGGGCCTACGGGTGCAAAATGTAGGCCGGGTAAGGCGTAGCCGCCACCCGGCTTTTTTTACTCCCGGCGGGCAATATCCGCAAACTTCGCGTCCAGCATTTTCGCCAGATCGCCCGCGGCCAGCTCAATATCCAGCCCGCGCTTGCCGCCGGAGATAAAGATGGTGTCAAATTCCTGTGAAGGGGCATCGATCAGCGTCGGCAGGCGTTTTTTCTGCCCGAGTGGACTGATGCCGCCCACCAGGTAGCCCGTGGTGCGCTGCGCCACCATCGGATCTGCCATATCCACCTTCTTCGCCCCCAGCGCTTTGGCGACTTTCTTAAGGTCCAGCTGTCCTGCCACGGGCGTCACCGCCACGGCGAGGTGCTTCATATCGCCGTTCACCGCCACCAGCAGCGTTTTATAAACCTGGTCCGCGTTCAGCCCCAGCTTACGCACCACTTCATCACCAAAGTTGGTTTCATTCGGATCGTGATCGTAGGTGTGGATCCGGAAAGAAATGTTGTTTTTTTCGAGTAATTTAACGGCGGGAGTCATAGCTATCCTTCTTACGACAGACAAATCATGCCAACAGCATACGCCTGACGTTTGTCTAAAAAATAGCACCATCTTGCGCAATAGTGTTGGCAGTGATGGTCACTTTGAGCGACAATCGGCTCAACCGAAGGTCTCCTTCGGCATAATAAAAACGATGAAATTCCTCTTTGACGGGCCAATAGAAATATTGGCCATTTTTTTATTTCAGCAACGACGGCAAGTTCCCTTCTCCGTACAAATGTAATGCCCCGACCGCCACCACGTAACGCCCCGCAGGTAAGGCATGCAGCGTCTGCCGCCAGGCTTTATTGCGCGCATTCATCAGCACATCATACAGCGATTCGCTGAACGTCGACGGTAACGCCAGCCTGCCGTCCGCGGGCGGTGCATCCAGCCACCAGCCAATCATGGTCTGCAGCAGGCGCGCGTTGGTGTGCCAGTGGGTCAGCGTATCATCCAGTAGCATCAGACCGTCGTCGGGAAGCTGTCGCAGGAGCGCAATCTGGCTGTCTGTTCCTTCCAGCTCGATGATGGGCAGGCTGCGCGCCCTTGCCACGTTAAGCAGCTGGTAATCAATGCCGTAGTCACCGCGCAGGCCCAGACGCTGCGCCTGGGTGGCCTGCAGTACCATCGCGATTTGCCACAGCGGCAGGGTGTCAATCATGGAGAGCGAGACGCCGGTTTCCTCGGCGACGCGCGTCAGTTCCGCAAGCTGAGCTTCATCCAGGCGCTCCGCCAGGGTGAGATCGCTCTCGAGCCCGGCAAACGGTGACTCCTGACCCGAAATGTCCGCCTCAACGACCAGCGCATCGGCGTGTTTCAGCAGTTTAATCAGGCCGGAAGGCAGGGGAGACATATCCTGCGTGCCCATATGGATGCTGCCGACCAGGTGCAGGTGTTGCCCGCCGGGAAGCGAGATATCCAGACCGGGCCAGGCGTAACGGCGAGGGAAAAGGGCGCGAAACGATGTTTTTATACGATGAAACAGACCCATACGCGCTCCATAAACGGAAAGGTTCATGCTAGCGCGTACGGGTACAAGGTTCAATCCTTCGGTTTAAAGCGCAACAGCCGGTTGGCGTTGCTGACCACGGTGATGGAGGAGAGCGCCATCGCCGCACCCGCGACCACCGGATTAAGCAGCGTGCCGGTCAGCGGCCACAAAATACCGGCAGCAATCGGAATACCGAGCGAGTTGTAGATAAACGCCCCCAGCAGGTTCTGCTTCATGTTGCGCAGCGTAGCTTTCGAAATGGCCAGCGCATCGGCCACGCCCATCAGGCTGTGGCGCATCAGCGTGATGGCCGCGGTTTCGATGGCCACGTCGCTCCCGCCGCCCATCGCGATCCCCACATCCGCCTGGGCCAGCGCCGGGGCATCGTTGATGCCGTCGCCGACCATTGCCACCTGACGGCCCTGGCGTTGCAGGTTTTTAATGGCGTCCGCTTTGCCATCCGGCAGTACGCCCGCAATCACCTCATCAATACCGGCTTCTTTCGCGATGGCGTTGGCGGTGGTCGGGTTATCCCCGGTCAACATCACCAGACGATATCCCGCACGGTGCAGACGCTGTAAGGCATCCACGCTGTCCTGGCGAAGCGGATCGCGCACGGCCAGCAGCGCGGCGGCTTTGCCATCCACCGCCAGCAGAACCGGGGTGGCGCCCTGTGACGCCTGCGCCTTGAGCTCACTGTCCAGCGCGGCGGTATCAATGCCGTTTTCATTGAGCAACGCCTGGTTGCCCAGCAGCAGCGCGTGGCCTTCTGCTTCACCGCTCACGCCGAGCCCGCGCAGGGTGCGGAACTGGTTCACCTGCGGCAGGGCAGACG
This sequence comes from Enterobacter sp. HK-058-C-ECC, assembly GCF_047531125.1. Classification (NCBI taxonomy): domain Bacteria; kingdom Pseudomonadati; phylum Pseudomonadota; class Gammaproteobacteria; order Enterobacterales; family Enterobacteriaceae; genus Enterobacter; species Enterobacter sp. HK-058-C-ECC. The sequence goes on along the minus strand of NZ_JBLKCH010000005.1, from coordinate 158,400 downwards.
CATTGGCTTTATCAAGAATGGCGCGCGCCAGCGGATGGCTGGAGCCTTGCTCCAGCGCGGCGGCGAGACGCAGTGCATCCTCTTCCGAAATGCCCACTGTGTGGACGGCGACCACCTGCGGTTTACCTTCCGTCAGCGTGCCGGTTTTATCAAACACCAGCGTGTCCAGGGTGCTGGCCCGCTGCAGCGCGTCCGCGTCCCGCACCAGCACGCCAAATTCGGCCGCGCGGCCTACGCCGGAGATGATCGACATCGGCGTCGCCAGACCAAGGGCGCAAGGGCAGGCGATGATCAGCACCGTGGTGGCGATCACCAGGGTATACACAATCTGCGGCGCCGGGCCGAAGAAGTACCAGATCGCCGCACTCAGCAGGGCAATGCCGACCACCACCGGCACAAAAATGGCCGAGATTTTATCAGCAAGCTGGCCAATTTCTGGTTTACTGCTCTGCGCCTGGCGCACCATGCGAATAATACGCGACAGCGTCGTGTGGCTGCCGACGGCGCTGGCGGTGAACAGCACGCTGCCGTCCTGCACGACCGTACCGGCATGCACGGCGTCGCCGTCTGATTTCTGCTGAGGGATAGGCTCCCCGGTCAGCATCGCTTCATCCAGCCAGGCTTCGCCCTGGGTTATCTTACCGTCAACGGGAACGCGATCGCCCGTCGTCAGGCGCAGCGTCATGCCGGGCTGAACTTCCGCCAGCGGGACGCTTTTCTCCCCTTCGTCCGTGACCACGCGGGCCGTCGGTGGGGTTAAATCGAGCAATCTTTCCAGCGCTTTCGAGGAGCGCTGGCGGGCGCGGGCTTCCAGCATATGGCCTAAGTTAATCAGGCCGATAATCATCGCGCTCGCTTCGTAATAGAGATGCCGCGCTTCCATCGGGAACCACTGGGGCCAGACGTTCACGCTCATCGAATAGAGCCATGCCGCGCCGGTACCGAGGGCGACCAGGGTATCCATCGTCGCGGTGCGGTTTTTCAGGCTCTTCCAGGCGCTGGTATAGAAATGTCCGCCTGCGAACACCATCACCGCAAGGGTAATCAAACCAATCACCAGCCACAGCGTGCGGTTGTCGTCGGTGACCATCATGTTGTCGCCGAGCATGCCCCACACCATCACCGGAATACCGACCAGCAGGGCGACAATCGCCTGCCAGCGGAAGCGCTTCATGGTGGCGATAGCCGTTTCCTGCTGGCGCTCGCGGCGTTCGGCATCATCTTCGATGGCCTCCGCGCCGTAGCCCGCTTTTTCAACGGCCTGCACTAATTCTGCGGCGGAGGCGCTGCCCATCACCAGCGCAGTGCGCTCCGCAAGATTCACCCGTGCCTGCGCGACGCCCGGTACCGCCTGCAGGGCGTTTTGTACCCGGGAGACGCAACTGGCGCAGCTCATGCCGTTGATCAGCAGCTGTTGGCTGTCATCAATATCATCCGCTGCCGGAAGCTCAGGAGTGGCCGCTGTCAGTGCTTCCGACGGGGATGATGACTCTGCCAGCGGTTTAGCCTTTGGGTGGCTTAACTCCGCCCCGTAACCGGCCTGCTTGATGGTATCAATCAGCGCATCCGCGCTGGCGCTGCCGGTCACGGCCGCATGATCGATAGTCACATCAGCGCTTTCCACATCAGGGCGCTGTTCCAGGCTTTCTTTAACGCGTTTGACGCAGTGGCCGCAGGAGAGGCCGTCCAGCGTCAGGTCAATAGTGTGAGACATAACAAAACTCCCGTATAATATTTTGGTCAGTTGTTGACCGGAGTAACGCTTTTCACTAACTGTTATGAAGGTTAAACCTTCCATCAAGGGGAAGGTCAAGGGGGAAATGTGAATATCAGTGATGTGGCAAAAAAAACCGGCTTAACCAGCAAAGCGATTCGCTTTTATGAAGAGAAGGGGCTGGTGACGCCGCCGCTGCGCAGTGAAAACGGCTACCGTAGCTACACGCAGCTGCATCTGGATGAACTGACGCTGCTGCGCCAGGCAAGACAGGTCGGTTTTAATCTGGAAGAGTGCGGCGAGCTGGTTAACCTGTTCAACGATCCAAAGCGTCACAGCGCCGACGTGAAAAAACGCACGCTGGAAAAGGTGGCCGAAATTGAACGCCACATCGTCGAGCTACAGGCGATGCGCGAACAGCTGCTGCAGCTTGCGGCGTCCTGTCCGGGGGATGACAGCGCCGACTGCCCGATTATCGATAACCTTGCCGGCTGCTGCCACCGCAAAACCCACGCTTAGCAGGCTTTTACCCGCAGGGTAATGCCCTCCACCGCGATGACCTCCACCCGCGTGCCGGCGCTGAGGTCATCGTCGGCCACGACCGGCCACGAACTGTCGCCTACCCGCATGTGCCCACGTCCGTTCACCAGCGTGCTGTCGAGCGTAAAACGCTTGCCGACAATCTGCTGTCCGCGCTGGTTAAGGTGGGCGTCCACCGGTTTCTGCTCGTTAACCCGCCGGTTGAGCCAGCGCCACCACAGCCAGGCGGCCACCAGCGTCAGCACGGCAAACAGCGCGCCCTGCCACGCCCAGTCCAGGGGAAGGATCCAGACCAGAAGACCGGTAATGACGGCGGCAACACCGCTCCAGAGCAGGTAGCCGTTGCCGCCCAGCATCTCCGCCGCCAGCAATAAGCCGCCGAGGCTTAGCCAGAAGGCATGAGGATGTGCAACGATGAGCTCAATCATTTTTTACGCTCGTTTCCGCTGTCCTTGATCAGTTCGGCTATGCCCGCGATAGAGCCCATCAGGCTGCTGGCATCCAGCGGCATCATCACCACTTTGCTGTTATTCGCCGATCCAATCTCTTTCAGCGCGTCGGTATATTTTTGCGCGACAAAGTAGTTCACGGCCTGAATATCACCGGCGGCAATCGCCTCCGACACCATCTGGGTCGCGCGGGCTTCCGCTTCGGCGGAACGCTCGCGGGCTTCCGCCTGCAAGAACGCGGACTGACGATCACCTTCCGCTTTCAGGATCTGCGACTGTTTTTCCCCTTCCGCTTTGAGGATCTCCGCCTGGCGTACCCCTTCGGCTTCCAGAATATAGGCGCGCTTGGTTCGCTCGGCTTTCATCTGGGCGTTCATGGAGGCGATCAGCTCCGCCGGCGGGCGCACGTCGCGGATCTCGATGCGGGTAACTTTGATCCCCCACGGGTTCGTTGCCTCGTCGACAATGTGCAGCAGGCGGGTGTTGATGCTGTCGCGCTGGGAAAGCATCTCGTCCAGCTCCATCGAGCCGAGTACGGTACGGATGTTGGTCATCGTCAGGTTGACGATCGCCAGCTCCAGGTTGCTGACCTCATAGGCCGCTTTCGGCGCGTCAATCACCTGAATAAAGCAGACGGCGTCGATGGTGACGTTGGCGTTATCCTTGGAGATCACTTCCTGGGACGGAATGTCCAGAACCTGCTCCATCATGTTGATCTTGCGACCAATTCTGTCCATGAACGGAACAATCAGGCTTAAGCCTGGCTGGAGTGTGTTGGTGTATCGGCCGAAACGCTCGACGGTCCACTGATAACCCTGAGGGACAATTTTGACGCCGGCGCCTACGATAACCAGCGCAACGAAAATAAGGACGGGAACAACGATAAGCATAAAAACCTCCTGTTTTGCATGCTGTGGCGAGTGAAAGTGTGTGTTTATTGCTCGTAAGTATAGGTAAAGTCAGAGATGAATCCATCACCCGCTTCAGCAATGGCTTTCGATAATCCCTGGTAGTAATTCTCCAGCCCCAGCGCTTCGATACGCTGGATCTGTTCGCGAATGGGGGCGCAGAACAGAACGGCATTCCCCGCTTCAACGCGTTTGTTATTCGGTGGAAGGTCGCCCGCGATGGCTTTAAACCAGGTTCTGATGCCCTGCTTTAAATTATGCGGCGCTTTTGCCAGGTTATCCATGCCCGTCAGGATCTGCAGAGTCGGGAACTCATCGGCCAGCACGGCGGTTTTCATGCGCGCAAAGAACTGGCTGAACAGCTCGAACGAGCCCAGATCGGTGACGCGGGGCTTGGTGGTTTTACCGTTTTTATTGCCGATTTTACCTGCCGCTGACGCCGCGGCCGGAACCGCGTTCACCTTTTCCAGCTCCAGTCCGAACAGCAAATTGCAGTGCGCGCGGCGCGCTTTCAGCGGGTAGGACATCAGGACGTCAATGAACTGTGTGGCTTTCACATCCGCAAGATTGTGGTTGATAAGCCACTGGGTGCGTGAAAATTCCGCCGGAGAGACGAACCAGTCTGGCACCTCATTGAAGCGTTTTGATTTGCCTTCACCGTCAAATTCAAGGAAGTGTGTTCCGTTGTCGAAGGCGAAATAGCAATTTTTGAAGCTGCCGATCGTGGTGTTCACGATGAGCGCCTTCTTAACAAAGTCCACCACCTCTGCACCTATCACAAAACGCGTGAGCTCCGACGATTTGATGACTTCCATTAATGTTTCGACATCAGGAACACCAGGCTTCAGGGAGGGAAACTCATAAAAGATATGTGCCATGTCGCATACTTCCTGTAGTGATGGAGGTGACAATTTGCAAACAAAAAGTTTAACACTTGCTTCAGCGTGAGGCTATTCGCGCTGTGCGGGCGAAAGGATTATGCTACAGGCGGTTATTACACGAAGCGGTCAACGGAAGCGCGATGAACGATAAAAGAAACGTATTACTGCTCAGGGATGTCGGATTTCGAGTCGGGGAAAACACGATCCTGCAGCACGTCGGGTTTAGCCTGTCGCCGGGCGAGTTTAAATTAATCACGGGTCCCTCAGGCTGTGGTAAAAGCACGCTGCTGAAGATTGTGGCGTCACTCCTCAGCCCGACGGAGGGCGCCATTCTGTTTGAAGGCGAGGATATCGCCTCGCTTTCCCCGGAAAGCTATCGCCAGCAGGTCTCGTACTGCGTGCAAACGCCCGTGCTTTTTGGCGATACGGTCTATGACAACCTGATTTTCCCGTGGCAAATCCGCAATAAAACGCCGGAGCCGGAAAAGTTTATTCAGGATCTGGCCCGCTTTGGCCTGGCGCAGGAGACGCTGAGCAAATCCATCAACGCGCTGTCGGGCGGCGAAAAGCAGCGGGTCTCGCTGATCCGCAACCTGCAGTTTTTACCGAAGGTGTTGTTGCTGGATGAAATCACCAGCGCGCTCGATGACGTCAACAAGCGCAACGTTAACGAGATTATTCATCGTTACGCCCGTGAGCAGAACATTGCCGTGCTGTGGGTGACGCACGACGCTAACGAAATAACCCATGCGGATGACGTTATTACGCTCCAGCCGCACGGCGAGAAAATGCAGGAGGCAAACCGTGGGTGAACACAACATTACCAACGAATCGCTGGCCTTTTCGATGGTGCTGGTGCTGATTGCGATTGTGGTCAGTTACCGCGAAAAGTTGGGGCTGGAAAAAGATATCGTATGGAGTATCTGTCGCGCGGTGATTCAGCTCATCATCGTCGGCTATGTGCTGAAGTATATCTTCAACGTTAACCACGCGGTGCTGACGCTGCTGATGGTGCTCTTTATCTGCTTTAACGCGGCGTGGAATGCGCAAAAGCGCAGTAAATACATCGATAAGGCGTTTGTTTCATCGTTTATCGCGATTACCACCGGAACGGCGCTCACGCTGGCGGTGCTGGTACTTTCCGGCTCGATTGAGTTTACGCCGATGCAGGTTATCCCTATTTCAGGGATGATTGCGGGGAACGCGATGGTGGCCGTTGGTCTCTGTTATAACAACCTCGGCCAGCGTTTCAGCAGCGAACAGCAGCAGTTGCAGGAGAAACTAAGCCTGGGGGCAACGCCAAAAGTGGCCTCGGCGCGGCTGATTCGCGAGAGCATTCGCTCATCGTTGATCCCTACGGTAGATTCTGCCAAAACGGTGGGGCTGGTGAGCCTGCCGGGCATGATGTCGGGGCTGATTTTTGCCGGTATCGATCCGGTAAAAGCGATTAAGTATCAGATCATGGTGACGTTTATGCTGCTTTCCACGGCAAGCCTGTCCACCATCATTGCCTGCTACCTGACCTATCGGAAGTTCTACAACGCGCGTCACCAGCTGGTGGTGACGCAGTTGAAAAAGGTGCGGTGATTGTGCCGGGCGGCACTGCGTTTGCCCGGCCTACGATTCGTGCTTTTGTAGGCCCGGTAAGGCGAAGCCGTCACCGGGCAAAGTGCATCAATACAACAACGCGTAAAGCTGACGACGATACTTCGACGCCAGCGCGTCTCCGGTGCCCAGCGCGGCCAGGATCTCCTGGAACATCTTGCGCGCCTGACCGTCTGCGGCGGCTAAATCTTTTTGCAGATGGCTGAAGAGCAGCTCAAGCGCCTCTTCGTTACGCCCAACCTGATGCAGCTGCAGCGCCAGCTGGCTTGCCAGCGCGGCATCCGCCGGGTTGTCGGCAACCTGCTGCTGCAACTGCTGAATTTCCGGGGTATCCGCCGCCTGCTTCAGCAGCTCAATTTGTGCAACCAGCCCCTGATAGCGGGTGTCCTGATCCTGCAGCGGAACCGTCTTGAGTACGGCTTCCGCGTCTTCTGAGCGGTGCAGGGCGATCTGCGTTTCCGCCAGCAGCAGGCCAATCTGACTGTTCTGTTTTGACAGCTGCCATGCCTCTTTGAGCAGCGGCAGCGCCTCGTCGTATTTGCCTTCCTGCATCAGCGCCATGCCTTCCTGCGCTTTCAGCTCTTCTTCGCGCGGCAGCACCTTATCCAGCAGGGCGCGGATAGCGTCTTCCGGCTGTGGCCCCTGGAAGCCATCAACAGGCTGGCCGTTCTGGAACAGATAGACGGTAGGAATGGCGCGCAGACCAAACTGAGACGCGACCATCGGCTCGGCGTCACAATCCAGCTTCGCGAGAATGAACTGACCGTTGTACTGGGCGGCAAGGCTTTCCAGCACCGGCGTCAGCTGCAGACAGTGTTGGCTACGTTCAGACCAGAAGTAGAACAGGACCGGTTTGGTCATCGACTGTTCAAGCGTCTGTTGCAGGTTAGCTTCTGTGATATTGACGATATTCTGTACGGACATGCGGCTTTCTCTTTTGTCGGTTTGTTCTTTACATGGGGATGCGCGTCGGCGCTTCAACTCAACCGTGTAAAATTTTGTCCATTATCCGGCCCGGCAGCAGGCGTTTTAACCAGCCGACGGCATGGGTGACCAGCGTCACCGGATAGCGCATTTTGGGATGTTCACTCTCAAAAGCATGGCGCACTTTGGCCACCACCGCCTCTGGCCCGAGGGTAAAACGTGCGGCGATGCCGGGGTTCTCGACCGGTTTATCCGCCTGCGTCTGGTTAACGTTTTCGGTAAAGCGGGTGCGGATCGGGCCGGGTTCAATCAGGCTGACCTTAATGCCGCTGTGGCGTAACTCCATGCGCAGGGCGTCGGACCAAGCCTCCAGCGCATATTTGCTGGCGGCGTAGGCGCCGCGGCCCGGGGTGGAAATCAGTCCCATCACCGACGACGTCATCACGATGCGCCCTTCACCGTGCGGCAGCATCGCGGGGAGCAGACGCATGGTGAGCTGATGCACGCCGAAGAAGTTGGTCGAAAACTGCTTCTCCAGCGTTTCGCGGGAGAGGGTATCCAGCGGGCCATACACGCCGTAGCCGGCATTATTAAACAGCCCGTACAGACGATTACCGGTCAGTGCGATCACCTCATCTGCGGCGCGCTCAACGCTCTCCGGCGAGTCCATATCCAGCAGCACGCCGGTAAAGCCCAGACCGTTCATGCGTTCGACATCTTCGGGTTTGCGGCAGGCCGCCAGAACCCGAAACCCCTGGCGCTTTAATTCGAGCGCGCTTTCCAGGCCGATTCCGCTGGAACATCCTGTAATTAAGACCGATTTTTGCATAACTTTACCTGTCAGGATCTCCGCTTAATCAGGAGTCATGTTTAACTAAAGGAGCCAGCCGCGTTGCCATCCAGTCGGCAATAAACGGCTGCGCATCGCGATTGGGGTGGATCCCGTCGTCTTGCATCCACTGGGGTTTGAGATAGACCTCTTCCATGAAAAATGGCAGCAGCGGAATATCAAACTCTTTGGCAAGCTTGGGGTAGATTGCGCTAAAGGCCTCATTATACCGACGACCGTAGTTGGCGGGCAGGCGAATTTGCATCAGCAGCGGCTGGGCGTTTGCCGCCCTGATGTCCTGCAAAATGGTGCGCAGCGTATTCTCCGTTTGCTGAGGCTGGAAACCGCGCAGGCCATCATTACCGCCAAGCTCAACCAGCACCCACCGTGGCTGATGCTGTTTGAGCAGCGCAGGCAGGCGCGATAGCCCCTGCTGCGAGGTGTCGCCGCTAATGCTGGCGTTGATTACAGCCGTTTTGCTCTGCCATTTGTCATTGAGCAGAGCGGGCCAGGCCGCGCTGGCCGCCATGCGATAGCCTGCGCTCAGGCTGTCGCCGAGAACCAGTAACGTGTCCGCTGCCGCCGCGCGGAAAGTCATCAGAATCAAAAACAGGAAGGGCAAATGCCAGCGGAAAACAGTGTTGAAGTTCATCATCTTAAGAAGTCCGTCGGTCAGGGGGAGCACGAGCTTTCCATCCTTACCGGAGTTGAACTCGTTGTCAAACGCGCTGAAACCATTGCGCTGATTGGCGAATCCGGTTCCGGTAAGTCCACGCTGCTGGCGATTTTAGCCGGTCTGGACGACGGCAGCAGCGGTGAGGTACACCTTGTCGGGCAGCCGCTGCATCAGCTTGATGAAGAGGCGCGCGCCGCGCTGCGCGCGCGTCACATTGGTTTTGTCTTTCAGTCCTTTATGCTGATCCCGACCCTGAACGCCCTGGAAAACGTCGAGCTCCCTGCGCTGCTGCGCGGTGAAAATAGCCGTGAAAGTCGCGCTCACGCGAAGGCGCTGCTGGAACAGCTCGGTCTGGGTAAACGTCTCGACCATCTTCCCGCCCAGCTTTCCGGCGGTGAGCAGCAGCGCGTGGCGCTGGCCCGCGCGTTTAACGGCCGCCCTGAGGTGCTGTTTGCCGATGAGCCTACCGGCAACCTTGACCGTAAAACCGGAGACCGGATTGCCGACCTGCTGTTTTCGCTCAACCGCGAGCACGGCACTACGCTTATCCTCGTGACCCACGATCCGCAGCTCGCGGCGCGCTGCGACCGTCGCCTGCGGCTGGTCAACGGTGTTCTGCAGGAGGAAGCATGATTACCCGCTGGTTCTGGCGCGAGTGGCGCTCGCCCTCGCTGCTGATTGTCTGGCTGGCGCTCAGCCTGGCGGTGGCCTGCGTGCTGGCGCTCGGCAGCGTCAGTGACCGCATGGAAAAAGGGCTCAGCCAGCAGAGCCGGGAGTTTATGGCGGGAGACAGGGCGCTGGAAAGCTCCCGTCCCGTGCCGCCGGGCTGGATTGACGCAGCGCGCAAAGAAGGGCTGAAGGTGGGGGAGCAGCTCACCTTCCAGACCATGACCTTCGCGGGCGACACGCCGCAGCTGGCGAGCGTCAAGGCCGTCGATGATATCTACCCGATGTACGGTGACTTACAGACCCTTCCGCCGGGATTAAAGCCGATGCCCGGTACGGTGCTGCTGGCATCGCGTCTGATGGCGCTGCTGAACCTGAAACCCGGCGACAGTATCGACGTCGGTGACGCTACCCTCAGGATTGCCGGGGAAGTGGTGCAGGAGCCCGACGGCGGATTTAACCCGTTCCAGCTTGCGCCGCGCCTGCTGATGAACACCGCGGATGTCGCGGCCACCCATGCGGTACAGCCGGGCAGCCGCGTCACCTGGCGCTATAAATTTGGCGGCACGCCCGCCCAGCTTGACGCGTATGAAAAATGGCTTCTGCCGCAGCTCAAACCGGAACACCGCTGGTACGGGCTGGAGCAGGACGAGGGGGCGCTCGGTAAATCTCTGGAGCGCTCTCAGCAGTTCCTGCTGCTGTCGGCCCTGTTGACCCTGCTGCTGGCGGTGGCGGCGGTGGCCGTGGCGATGGGGCACTACTGCCGCAGCCGCTACGACCTGGTGGCGATCCTCAAAACCCTCGGGGCGGGCCGGGCGCAGCTGCGCAAGCTGATCGTCGGCCAGTGGCTGATGCTGCTGGTCCTGTCGGCGCTGACTGGCGGAATAATGGGGCTGCTGTTTGAAAAACTGCTGATGGTGATGCTAAAACCGGTGCTCCCGGCCGCATTGCCGCCGGCCAGCCTCTGGCCGTGGCTGTGGGCGATGGGCGCGATGACGGTGATCTCGGTGCTGGTGGGGCTCCGGCCTTACCGCCTGCTGCTCGCCACGCAGCCGCTGCGCGTGCTTCGCAACGATGTCGTGGCGAACGTCTGGCCGCTGAAGTTCTACCTTCCGGTGATTATTGCGGTGGCGGTGGGGCTGCTGGCGTGGCTGATGGGCGGCAGCACGCTGCTGTGGGCGGTGCTGGCCGGGGCGGTTGTGCTGGCGCTGCTGTGCGGCGTGTTGGGCTGGATACTGCTTAACCTCCTGAAAAGGGTGACGGTAAAATCCCTGCCCGTGCGCCTGGCGGTCAACCGTCTGCTGCACCAGCCCTGGTCTACGCTCAGCCAGCTGTCGGCGTTCTCGCTGTCGTTTATGCTGCTGGCACTGCTGCTGGTGCTGCGCGGCGATCTGCTCGATCGCTGGCAGCAGCAGCTTCCGCCGGAAAGCCCGAACTATTTCCTGATCAATATCGCCCCTGAGCAGGTTACGCCGCTGAAGGGCTTCCTGGCGGAGCATCACATCATCCCTGAGTCGTTCTATCCCATCGTTCGCGCGCGTCTGACGCAGATCAACGGGCAGCCAACGGAGGGGAACAAGGACGAGTCGCTTAACCGCGAGCTGAACCTCACCTGGCAGGAGAAACGCCCTGACCACAACCCGATAACCGCCGGCACCTGGCCGCCGAAAGCGGGAGAAGTATCGATGGAGGAGGGGCTGGCGACGCGCCTGAACGTGAAGCTGGGAGACAGCGTCACCTTCACAGGGGATACCCAGGATTTCACCGCGAAAGTGACCAGCCTGCGTAAAGTGGACTGGGAAAGCCTGCGGCCCAACTTCTTCTTTATCTTCCCGCCGGGGGCGCTGGACGGGCAGCCCCAGAGCTGGCTGACCAGCTTCCGCTGGGAAAATGGCAACGGCATGCTGACCCAGCTTAACCGGGAGTTTCCGACGGTCAGCCTGCTGGATATTGGGGCGATCCTGAAGCAGGTGGGGCAGGTGCTGGAGCAGGTGAGCCGCGCGCTGGAGGTGATGGTGGTGCTGGTGACGATCTGCGGCGTGCTGTTGCTGCTGGCCCAGGTGCAGGTGGGCATGCGCCAGCGCCATCAGGAGCTGGTGGTATACCGCACGCTGGGGGCCGGTAAGCGGCTGCTGCGAATGACGCTCTGGAGCGAGTTTGCGCTGTTGGGGCTGGTGGCCGGTCTGGTGGCCGCCATTGGCGCAGAGACGGCGCTGGCGGTGCTGCAGACAAAGGTCTTCGACTTCCCATGGGAGCCTGACTGGCGTCTTTGGTTGACTCTGCCTCTGTGCGGCGCTGCGCTGCTTTCTCTCTGCGGAGGCTGGCTCGGCACGCGGCTGTTAAAGGGCAAAGCCCTGTTCCGTCAGTTTGCGAGTTGATTTAGTATGGTGATAATTACGCGCCGGATTTTTATGCCGGTGCGTAGTGTTTAAATAGCACAAAGTGATAATACCCACTCATTTAGTAGCACAAAACATTAAAAACCCAACCACACAGCCCGATTATTTCCAGTTAATATTCACCCGCTAAATATTTAGCAGCGTGTCTATTAAGGAAAAATAATGACTATAAAAAAATCAGCGCTGGCGGCAACGATCGGCGCGGCAGTGGCATTAACGACCTTCGCTTCTCAGGCGGAAATCACCGTTCTTAACCAGGATCCTCAGGCGGGTAACCCGCTGAGCCGCCTGAACTTCACCGTTGGCGGCAGTATTCGTCCTCAGTTCCAGAACATGACCGGCGACGACGGTAAAAACAGCTACAAGCGTAACGGCTTTGACGGCGGCACCCGCTTCCGTTTCGCTGCAGATTACTACCTGTTTGATGACATCAGCTGGGTAAGCTACTACGAGCTGGGTGTGAACTTCCCTGCAATGTTCAACTGGGACAACCACTACAGCGAGAGCGATCACGACACAACGCGTCGTATGCTCTACACCGGTCTGAAGAGCGACACCTGGGGTACGCTGACCTTCGGTCAACAGAACAGCGTTTACTATGATGTGGTGGGCGCGAAAACCGATATCTGGGACTATGACATGATTGGTCAGGCGCCAGGTAACGGGATCAAAGGCGATTACGACGGTTCTTACCGTTCACGTAAGATGCTGAAATATAAGAAAACCGTGGGCGATGCTGATATTTATGCATCCTACCTGTTTGAAGACAGCGAATACCTGCCGGGCAACGGCCTGCGCTACAAGCGTAAAGGCGGCGGTTCACTGGGCCTGGATTACCACCTGACTACCGACCTGACCTGGGGCGCCGCGTGGAACTACACCCGCGCCGACATGCGTAACCCGGACAACGGCGACAGCAAAACCTACGACCAGAACATTCTCGGTACCGCGCTGAGCTGGACCCCGGACAACTGGACCTTCTCCGCAGGCGGCGGCTGGTATCAGAACTTCCTGACCACCAAAAAAGTGTCTGTTAACGATTACTTTGCGGGAGACGCGTGGGGTATTGAGTACTTCGCAGGTTATAAATTCCCAATCGGTCAGTACGCGGTTAAATCCATCCAGCCTTACTTCATGGGTGACCGCATTGAGTACGTGAACGGCCGTAACTACCAGCGCATCGACAACGGCGTGGGTATCAGCTTCCAGCTGGATTACGGTTTCCGCGTGGATTACGAACACGTGTTCACTTCCAGCACCGACAACCTGGGCGACATGAACCTGGTGCGTCTGCGTTACGACTTCTAAGCCGTCTGTTCCCCGGTGGCGCTGCGCTTACCGGGGCTACACATGCACGCGTAGGCCGGGTAAGGCGTAGCCGCCACCCGGCTTTTTTCAGCGATTAAGCCAGTCAGCAACCTCGCCGTACGTCCCGCGATAGACAATCTTCTCCGCCTTTTTCTCCAGCTGATAGCCGTACATTGGGTCGTAATAGTCCTTCAGCAGCGGCGCAAGCCAGCTGAAGTGCGCGTCCGTGCGGCCAGATCGTTGCTGTTCCAACAGCGCGGAATCTAACAGCGCGGTAAATTCCGCAAAGCGCTGCAGCCCCAGGCGGCGACGAATGGCGAACAGGCCGTGATGCAGATACTCGCTGTATTCTTTCCAGCCTGCTTCCTCGCCGTAGGCAGCAGAAAAATCCTCCCACATATGGTCGAAATACTCTTCGCGCAGGCGTTCAAGACGGATCTCAAACGGATCCTCTACCACCACGATAGGGGCTTCAACCATGCGGTCGCGCAGGCAGGCTGGCAGGTGGTTAGAGCCAATCATCCGGCCTTCATCTTCCAGCACCCAGCGCGCGGCGTCTTTTTTCAATAGCTCAACCGCAAGGTGATTTTCAAAGCTGGCCTGGGAAAGCTGCGGCGTCAGCGTGCGACCAAACGATGAACCGCGATGGTGCGCCAGTCCTTCCAGATCGATACCCTGTGCATGCTGCTTCACCAGCAGGGTTTTACCGTTCCCGGTACAGCCGCCAATAAGCACCATCGGCTTTTGCGACTGCTCAATGGTCACCTGAATTGCCGTCTGGCGCAGGGCCTTATAGCCACCGCGGATCAGCGGGTAGTCGATGCCCGCCTCTTTCAGCCAGGCCTGCGAGATATGCGAGCGCTGGCCGCCGCGCGCGCAGCAGAGAAAGCCCTCAGGATGGGCAAGGCTGGCTTCGCGCCAGGCGGTGATGCGGGCCTCACGCGTGTCGCCGCTCACCAGGCGATGGCCGAGCGCCAGCGCGGCGTCCGGTCCCTGGCGTTTATAACAGGTGCCGACGGCGGCGCGCTCGTCATCATTCATTAAAGGCAGGTTGACTGCCGCTGGCATCGCGCCCTGGGCAAATTCGATCGGCGCGCGAACGTCGATTAAAGGGGTATCGGACGCGAGGATCGCGCGATAGTCCGTTCCATCGTTCATGGTTATTCCAGAAGAAAGCTAAGCAGCAATGGGCGGGAATTGTACGCCGGGGAAAGAGGAGGTCAACTCCCCGGCGGAGGGATAACTATTTAAGCTTTGACTGTGCCCAGACAATACCGCTCGCGTATTCCGGCGGCAGGAGCGGGATCATGGCTTCCAGCGTGGCGCTCAGGCGGCCCGTGTCGCTGTCGTTGAGGTTCAGGTGGCCAACCTTACGACCCGGACGAACCTCTTTGTCATACCAGTGCAGATGCACCAGCGGCAGCTTCAGCCAGTCGTAGTTCAGATCGGTTCCGATCAGGTTGATCATCACCGACGGGCTGTTCACCACCGGCTGCGGCAGCGGCAGGTCGGTAATTGCGCGCAGGTGCAGCTCGAACTGGCTGATGGAGGCGCCGTTTTGCGTCCAGTGGCCGCTGTTGTGCACGCGCGGTGCCAGCTCGTTGATCAGCAGACCAGACGGGGTGATAAAGCATTCCATCGCCATCACGCCCACGTATCCGAGCTCGTGCATGATGGCAGAGAGCATCTCTTCCGCCTGCGCCTGGTGGTCAGCATTGGCCTGCGGGAAGGCCACGCTGGTGCGCAGAATGCCGTCCTGATGCAGGTTATGCGTCAGCGGATAAAACACGGTGTGCCCGTCATGTCCACGCGCGCCAACCAGCGACACTTCACCGCTAAAGTTGATGCCCTGCTCAACAATGCACTCGCCGTAGCAATCATCCGGCAGCTCGGCGGTGGCGCCTGCGCGCAGCCGCCACTGGCCGCGGCCGTCGTAGCCACCCACGCGGCGCTTCACGATCGCCAGTTCGCCCAGCATGGCGAAGACGTCGTTCCACTCGCTTTTATCAGACAGGAGTTGCCACGGTGCGGTTGCGAGGCCCAGCTTGTCGAAAAGCTGCTTTTGCGTCAGACGGTCGGCAATGATCGGGAACACGTCGCGGTTAACGAAGGCGTTGTGACGCGCCAGCTCGCGGGTCAGGGCGGTCTCCGGCCAGCGTTCGATCTCAGCGGTAATGACGCTCTGGTGGAACGGTACCGCTTCCGGCTCGGCGTCCAGGCCGACGGGCCAGACGGAAATCGCCAGCGGTTCGCCAGCCTGACGCAGCATGCGGCCTAGCTGGCCGTTACCGAGAACGCAAACCTGCTTCATGCGGCACCCCGCGGGTCTGGATTGTCCAGCACCTCGTCGGTCTGGGCTTTACGCCACGCCTCCAGACGCTGATGTAAGTCTTTATCGTGCGTCGCCAGGATCTGCGCGGCCAGCAGGGCGGCATTGGCGGCACCCGCTTTACCAATCGCCAGCGTGCCGACGGGAATGCCACGCGGCATCTGAACGATGGAGTAGAGGCTGTCCACACCGCTTAACGCGGCGCTTTGTACCGGGACGCCCAGCACCGGCACCAGGGTTTTGGCGGCAATCATGCCCGGCAGATGTGCTGCGCCGCCCGCACCGGCAATGATCACCTCATAACCGTTCTCTTCGGCGCTTTCGGCGAAGCTGAACAGTTTGTCCGGCGTACGGTGCGCGGAGACCACTTCAACGTGGTGCGGAACATTCAGGATGTCAAAGATTTCGGCGGCGAACTGCATGGTAGCCCAGTCGCTTTTGGACCCCATCACGATGGCGACACGCGCCGGATTATTGCGGGAAGACATGCGTCTTAAAACTCCTGTGGTGCGAAACACACTGCTTTCGAGGGCACAGAGAATAGCATGTTATACGGGCAAGGAAAACGGTTGCGCGGTTAAATCTTGAGCCGTTGTTGCCATCAATTCATAACAAAACAGACCGCATTCTGGCGGTCTGTTTTTGTCGAAGGGCAATCATTATTTCGTCAGTTCTGCGGTCATATACACGCGGTTGTCGACCTTCGCGCTGGTGATTTTGTAAGACGCGCCCTGTTCAGCAGCCTGTGCAGCGATTTTCGCTTCTGCGCGGTCAAGGGTAGAGGCGGTTGCACTCACGCTCTGCGCGAAAGAACCGAAAGAAACCAGGGAGAGAGCTGCAACTGCAACGAAAGTTTTGATGGATTTCATGGTCGTATTCCTTAAGTGTTTTGTCTGGGATAGGGCATGTTGCCCTGATGTGATAAATAATAGGCCGACCACGGGCTGATTAAAATCGAAACAATTTGCCGTTATTGTTCAAAAAAATAGAATGATATGAAGGGGGTTAAAACGAAAACGCGATCAGCTCCACGCCCTCAGGCGTGACTTTGACCATGGAGCCTTCGGTGTGCCAGGCACCCAACACCACGCGGTGTGCGGGCTGGCCGTTGGCGAGGAGGGAATGCACGTCAGGACGATGGGTATGACCGTGGATGAGCCACTGAACGTCATGCTTTTCCATCACCCGCACGACCGCCTGTGGATTGACGTCCATGATGGTCATGGATTTGCTGCTGTTGGCGGCTTTACTGCCTGCGCGCATTCTGGCGGCGATGCGGTTGCGGATAAACAGCGGCAGGGCAAGGAACACTTTCTGGATCCACGGGGTGTGGACTTTGGCGCGAAACGCCAGGTAGCCGGTATCGTCGGTGCAGAGCGTGTCGCCGTGCATAATCAGCACCTTGCGGCCGTAGAGGTCGAGCACCTGTTCTTCCGGCAGCAGCGTCATGCCGCTTTCACGGGCGTAGCGCTTGCCGATCAGGAAATCACGGTTGCCGTGAATGAAGTAGCAGGGGACGCCGGAATCCACCAGCGCGTGAATGGCGGCGGCCATTTCACGGTGCAGCGGGTTAGGATCATCGTCGCCAATCCAGGCTTCAAAGAGGTCGCCCAGGATGTACAGCGCATCGGCGCTTTTCGCTTCACCGCGTAAAAAACGCAGAAAACCGGCGGTTATCGCCGGTTCTTCTGTTTGCAGATGAAGATCCGCAATAAAGAGTGTCGCCACCAATTACTCGCTGACGGTCACGCTTGTAATCACAACGTCTTCTTTTGGAACGTCCTGGTGCATACCGCTGCGGCCAGTAGAGACGGCTTTGATCTTGTCAACCACGTCCATACCTTCAACCACTTCTGCGAATACGCAGTAGCCCCAACCCTGCAGGCTTTCGCCGGAGAAGTTCAGGAAGTCGTTGTCCGCCACGTTAATGAAGAACTGTGCAGTAGCAGAGTGAGGCGCCTGAGTACGTGCCATCGCCAGCGTGCCGCGGGTGTTTTTCAGGCCGTTGTTCGCTTCGTTCTTGATCGGCTCTTTAGTGGCTTTCTGGTTCATGCCAGGTTCGAAACCGCCGCCCTGGATCATAAAACCGTTGATCACGCGGTGGAAAATGGTGTTGTTGTAGAAACCTTCGCGGCAGTAGTCCAGGAAGTTTTTAACTGTTTCAGGCGCTTTGTCATCAAAGGTTTTGATTACGATATCGCCATGATTAGTGTGGAAAGTAACCATTTTTGCATCCTGTTCCGTTATTGTGGTACGTCGACCCGCCTTCGGGTCATCTATAGGGGCTTGTTATAGCATAACCACAGGATGCGATCACCTTGCATTGTGTGCTGCTTCGGGTTTGAATTACGGGTAGAATAGCCGGTTTTCAACCACACACGTGTTTACATGGAATCTTCGATGTTAAAAATCTTTAATACAATGACGCGCCAAAAAGAGGAATTTAAACCTATCCATGCCGGGGAAGTCGGCATGTACGTGTGTGGTATTACGGTTTACGATCTCTGTCACATTGGCCATGGCCGTACCTTTGTCGCCTTCGACGTGGTGTCACGCTACCTGCGTTTTCTGGGGTACAACCTGAAATACGTGCGCAACATTACCGACATCGACGATAAGATCATCAAGCGCGCGAATGAAAATGGCGAAAGCTTTGTCGCGCTGGTGGATCGCATGATCGCTGAGATGCACAAAGACTTCGACGCCCTCAATATTCTGCGTCCGGACAGCGAGCCGCGCGCGACCCACCATATTCACGAAATCATCGAGATCACCGAAAAGCTGATCGCCCGCGGTCATGCGTATGTTGCCGACAACGGCGATGTGATGTTCTCCGTGCCGACGGACCCAACCTACGGTGCGCTTTCCCGTCAGGATCTGGATCAGCTCCAGGCCGGTGCCCGTGTCGACGTGGTTGACGTGAAGCGTAACCCGATGGACTTCGTGCTGTGGAAGATGTCCAAAGAGGGTGAGCCAAGCTGGCCATCCCCGTGGGGCGAAGGCCGTCCGGGCTGGCACATTGAATGTTCTGCGATGAACTGCAAGCAGCTGGGCAAACACTTCGACATTCACGGCGGCGGCTCAGACCTGATGTTCCCGCACCACGAAAACGAAATCGCGCAGTCCACCTGCGCCCACGGCGGCGAGTACGTAAATTACTGGATGCACTCCGGGATGGTAATGGTTGACCGCGAGAAGATGTCGAAATCGCTGGGTAACTTCTTTACCGTGCGCGACGTGCTGAAATACTACGACGCGGAAACCGTGCGCTACTTCCTGATGTCCGGCCACTATCGCAGCCAGCTGAACTACAGCGAAGAGAACCTGAAACAGGCGCGATCGGCGCTGGAGCGTCTCTACACCGCGCTGCGCGGTACCGACAGGTCTGTTCCGGCGGCAGGCGGCGAAGCGTTCGAAGCGCGCTTTATTGAGGTGATGAACGACGACTTCAACACCCCGGAAGCCTACTCCGTGCTGTTCGACATGGCGCGCGAAGTGAACCGCCTGAAGTCAGAAGATATGGCCGCGGCGAATGCGCTGGCGTCCCATCTGCGTAAGCTCTCTGCCGTGCTTGGCCTGCTGGAGCAGGAGCCGGACGCGTTCCTGCAGAGCGGTGCGCAGGCGGATGACGGTGAAGTGGCGGAAATTGAAGCGTTGATCAAGGCGCGTCTGGAAGCGCGTCAGGCGAAAGACTGGGCGGCGGCAGATGCGGCGCGTAACCGTCTGACCGAGATGGGCATCATCCTGGAAGACGGCCCACAGGGCACCACCTGGCGCCGTAAGTAAGTCTGTAACGCCCGGTGGCGCTCACGCTTGCCGGGCCTACAGGCAAAAGTAGGCCGGGTAAGGCGCAGCCGCCACCCGGCTTTTTTTTACCTTCTTTTCCACCACAACATTCCCATCAGCACGACCCCCGGCAGCCACACCCACAGCAGTTCTGAAATAATCACCTGATGCCCGTACGGCGTGGTATAGCGTGAGAGCGCAAACGGCGCGACCTTAATCACCTGCCACGGCGCAAAGAAGCGTTCATCCGACCACGGCCACAGCCAGCCGACGCCTTTCCCGCCTGTGGTAATCGAATCCAGCAGGCTGTGCGACAGCAGTGACACGGTTAAAAACAGCCAGCATCGCGTCAGGCTGGCCCTGAACCACCGTCGTCCAGTCAGTATGCAAAGTATCGGCACCACGAAGGCAAACAGCAGGGAGTGGGTAAAGCCGCGATGGCCGAAAACGTTGCCATACGCGACGCCGAACTTAAACGCCAACACGTCGGCGTCCGGCAGCATGGCGAGAACAATGCCGGCAAACAGCAGACGGGGTGGGATAACTTTTGTCCCCAGGCCTAAGCCCAGGCAAAGCGGAACAGCAGCGTGTGTAATGACGGTAGGCATTGTGATTATCCATGGCAAATCATGGAAATATAGCAGTCATTCCGCGCTAAAAAACCTGTGCGAAATTCTGATTTTACGCCGACTCGCGTGCGATAAGCTGTCCGGAAAGCGTAATGCGCTGGGTTTGCAGCGTCGGCTCCTTCAGCGTGCGAATAATCAGCCCGGCCGCCTGACGCCCCGTCTCTTCGCTGGCGGACGAGACGTAGGTAAACGAGGGTGAGGTGAGGTTAACGTGGAGCATATCTTCGAAACCGACCAGGGCGACCTGCTGCGTCAGAAACACATCTTTACCCACCGTACGCCCGACCTGATGAATACCGGAGATGGAGCCGATCATGGCATCCGGCGAGTGGCAGAGCAGGGCGGTGATGGTATTGTTTTTTTCCAGCAGCTGGCGGGTCGCGAAACCCGCTGCCAGCGTGTCATCGCTGCAGGCCGGAGAGTATTCATCGCGCCAGACCAGCCCGTTTTGCGCCATCGCGCTGCGAAAACCGAGCAGGCGCTGTTCGCGGATAAGGCAGCCTTCGCGTCCGCCAATGTAGGCGATATTACGATGACCGCGTTCGATAAGATAACGCACCGCCAGACTGGCCGCCTGTCGGTTATCGCGCATCACCAGATTGCATTTTTCATCCAGCAGCGACTGCGAGACCACCACCAGCGGCAGCGGGCAGTGGCGAATCTTTTCCGGGAGGGTGGCGGTGCGGGTATCCGAGGCCAGATAAATCACCCCTGCGACGCCCTGCTGCTTAAACGACAGCAGGCAGCGCTCAAGATGGTCATGGTCGTTCTGGGGCTGACCGAGAAAAACCATATACCCCTGTTTTTCAAGATCCTGAACGATGCTCGCCATCACCTTGATGGAGAAACTGTCGCTAAAGTCACGGAGGATCAGGCCAATCAGGTTGGAGGTATTGGCGCGAAGGTTGGCAGCGGCAACGTTATGAACATAGCCCAGGGTATTGATGGCAGCGTTGACCTTCTCGATCGTTGCCTCTGAGATTTTCCCTTTCTGGCGCAGCACCAGCGAGACGGTGGAAACCGACACGCCCGCGTGCTTCGCGACATCAATAATGCTGACTTTCTTCAAAACCGCTCCCTGAAATTTACCGATTATCAGCCAGATAAAACACGTCTCCCAGCGTACAGGAGACGTGTCGTTCAGGCATCTTATTATTTGCCGATCATGGTGGACATGGTCTGGGCGATAAACTGTGCTCTGGCACCGAAAATCACCTGAATACCGTTGTCGCCGACAAACACCACGCCGCGCGCGCCGAGTCCGTTCAGGCCGTCTTTATCCACCGCCTCGCTTTTTGTTACCTCCAGGCGAAGACGAGTGATACAGGCGCCGACGGAGTCAATGTTATGCGCGCCACCCAGCAGGGTGATGATCTCGGTCGCGAGTTCAGAATCCGATTTCTCATCTGCGTTGGCGGTTACTTCAGTGCGGCCCGGCGTTTTCACGTCGAAACGACGGATCACAAAGCGGAACGTGAAGTAATAAATCAGGCCCATTGGAATGCCGATGATAATGGCGCTCAGGAAGTGGGTCTGGTAGCCGTTAAACGACGGCAGGATCCCGAATGACAGATAGTCGATAAAGCCCGCAGAGAACGACTTGGCGATATGCGCATGCAGCAGGTACATGGTCATGTAGGCCAGGCCCGCCATGATGGCGTTAAAGACGTACAGAATCGGTGCCACGAAGATAAAGGTAAACTCAACCGGTTCGGTGATCCCCGTCAGGAAGCAGGTGAGCGCCGCAGAGAACAGAATACCGGCCGCGATTTTTTTATTCTTCGTATGGGCTTCGTGATACATCGCCAGGCACGCCGCAGGCAGCGCGAACAGCATCAGCGGGAATTCACCCTGCATGAACTTGCCGGCGTTCTGGTAGGTGTCGCTGCTGAAGGATTTCACCCCTCCTTCCAGCATCTTGAACCAGATGGTCTGGTCGCCGTGGATCACCTGGCCTGCCTGGGTGGTGTAATCCCCAAACGAATACCAGAACGACGGATACCAGATATGGTGCAGACCGAGCGGGATCAGCGCGCGTTCCACCAGACCGAAGATAAAGGTCGAGGCCGCCTGATTATCGCCGTTAACGACCACGGAGAGGGCGTCGATACCGGCCTGGATATGCTGCCAGACGTACGGCAGCAGCAGCCCCATCAGGAACGAGAGGAACGCCGTTGCAATCGCCACGAAGCGCTTGCCGGAGAAGAAGCCCAGGAATTCCGGAAGCTGCATGGTGTGGAAGCGGTTATAGCACCAGGCCGCGAGAATACCGCAGATCAGGCCGCCAAAGACGCCCATCTGCAGCGTCGGAATGCCCACTACCATGGCGTATTTCCCGCCCTGGGAGGCCATTTCCGGCGTGATGCTCAGCACGGTGCTGATGGTGATATTGGTGACAAACACCGAGACCGCCGCGGACAGCGCCGCAATACCGGATTCTGACGCCAGGCCCACGGCAGAACCAATGGCAAACAGCATCGGCAGGTTATCAAAAATAACCCCGCCCGCGTTCATCATCAGCGGCAGATGGAACTTATCGCCAAAGGCCAGCAGCAGGCCCGCAGCGGGAAGCAGTGAAATTGGCAGCATTAAGGCGCGACCAATCATCGATAACTTAGACAGCGATTTAACAAACCCTGATATCAGACTCATGCTGATTTCCCCCGAGTAGCGCTTTTTTTGGCGCTGTTATTGTAAGTAGAACGTTTTAGTAGAACGTTCTACTTATCGTGGGCAAAGAGTGAAAAACGCGCAACTGAATTTTCACTTTTCAACAGATGAAATAGTGATTATTTGAAGTGGATCGATAAATAACCGTGATGGGTGTGAGGGGATGGTGAGAGACATTGCCGGGTGGCGGCTTCGCCTTACCCGGCCTGGAAACGGCGTTCGGACTGTTCCCTCTCCCCGTTGGGGAGAGGGTTAGGATGAGGGGACTCAGGCCGTAACGGTTACGCTCTGGCCTTCAAAGCTCACGGTCTGCCCCGCGACAATCTTGCAGCGCTTGCGGGTTTCCACCACGCCGTCGACTTTTACCTGCCCGTCGGCGATGACGATTTTCGCCTGCGCACCGCTTTCGCTCCAGCCTTCCAGCTTGAGCAGATCGCACAACTCAACGTGCGGGTGTTTGCCTAATGAAAATGTGGCCATCTTACGCGTCCTCTACGTCGTGATATTCTTCGCATGCCTGCAGGGTATTCTGAATCAGCGTTGCGACGGTCATCGGGCCTACGCCGCCCGGTACTGGGGTAATGTAAGAGGCACGCGCGGCGGCATCTTCATACACCACGTCGCCGACCACTTTGCCGTTTTCCAGACGGTTAATCCCGACGTCTACGACAATCGCACCTTCTTTAATCCACTCGCCCGGAATAAAGCCCGGCTTACCGACCGCGACGATCAGCAGATCGGCGTTCTCAACGTGGTGGCGCAGGTTTTTGGTGAAGCGGTGGGTGACGGTGGTGGTGCAGCCGGCCAGCAGCAGCTCCATGCTCATCGGACGGCCCACGATGTTGGACGCGCCAATGACCACGGCGTTCAGGCCGTAAGTATCGATGTTATAACGCTCCAGCAGCGTCACAATACCGCGCGGCGTGCACGGACGCAGACGCGGCGCACGCTGGCACAGGCGGCCCACGTTGTACGGATGGAAACCGTCCACGTCTTTATCTGGTGCGATACGCTCCAGCACCTTCACGTTGTCGATACCGGCGGGCAGCGGCAGCTGAACCAGAATACCGTCGATCTCTTTATCGGCATTCAGAGTGTCAATAAGTTCCAGCAGTTCTGCTTCGCTGGTGGTTTCCGGCAAATCGTAAGAGCGGGAGACGAAGCCGACCTCTTCACACGCTTTGCGCTTGCTGCCGACATAAATTTGCGATGCCGGGTTACTGCCAACCAGCACAACGGCCAGCCCGGGGGCGCGTTTTCCGGCGGCTTTACGCGCCTTCACTTTTTCCGCGACCTCAGAGCGCACCTGCTGCGCAATCGTTTTACCGTCAATAATCTTTGCTGCCATCAGAGAGAAGATTCCGTCTGTAACGTTCGAAAAGGGGGGATGCGTGTATTTTGTCAGAAGCGAGCCTCGCTGTCAGTCACCCTTTGCGCGTTTTTATCAGCAAGCCGCAAAAACCCTTCTTAAGGGATGGTCAATTTCTTAGGCGGGATTAGGATGTGACCTGGCGAAATGGCAGCGTTTTGACATATTTAAAAATCGCCTCCTGAGCTACTTTGTCTCCTCCGAAATAAGCTTTCAATTCATCAATTGAACGTATTTCTTATTCCCGATTATTCGCGGGAAGGGTTATTTACATTTTAAAGGAATAGACATGAAACTCAGCAACATTGCTTCTACTGTTATTGCAACTTTGGCCCTGGTTGCGGGTGCCGCAAATGCAGCAGATCCTGCTGCCCCGGTTTCCGTAAATGGCGGTACCGTACATTTTAAAGGTGAGCTGGTTAATGCGGCTTGTTCAGTAAATACGGATTCTTCCGAGCAGACCGTTAATCTGGGTCAGTATCGCACCGCGAAATTCACCAAAGTGGGCGACACCACCTCTAATATTCCGTTCAACATTGAACTGAACGATTGCGATCCGCTGGTCGCCAAAACCGCAGCCGTTGCGTTCACCGGTCAGATCGACCCAACCGACAAAACCCTGCTGGCCGTCACCTCCGGCAGCAACGACAACACCGCGAAAGGCGTGGGTATCGAGATCCTCGACAGCAAATCCAGCGTTCTGACCCCAGACGGTGCGACCTTCTCTGCTGCGCAGACGCTGATCGAAGGGACAAACACCCTGAAGTTCACCGCGCGTTATAAATCAACGGCTGCGACTACCGAGCCAGGCCAGGCGAACGCTGACGCCACCTTCGTAATGAAATACGAATAATTCCTCCGCACAGGGATGTTCAGGCCTCAGGGACGAGGCCCGTCATACGCTATTGCCAGGAACGAAGGATGACAAGGACAGGAACACTACTGCTGTTAACCCTTGCGATGGCTTGCCCGGCATCGGCGCATACCGTGGTGATTGAAGGCGGCAAGGTTCATCTCCGGGGTGAACTGGTGAACGGCGGCTGCGCCGTGGCGCCCGACAGCCAGAATATGCGCATCGATATGGGGCAGTACCGAACCAACTCATTTTCCGGCGTGGGCAGTTTTTCCACGGTAAATGTGCCGTTCACCGTGCGGCTGCTGGACTGCAGCGTTGATGTTTCGCGCACCGTGGGGATCCAGTTTCAGGGCGTCACACCCGCAGAGGATCCGCAGGTCTTTCTGGCGACATCGCGGCCAGGTGAAACGCCTGTCAGCAGCGGCGTCGGGCTGGCGCTCTTTGACGAACAGCAACGTCAGATTATCCCGAATGCCACGGCCGTCAGCTGGCTGCCGATCGATACCCGCGAGCTGGCGTTCCATTTTAGCGCCCGCTATCGGGCTATTTCCGAACACCTCGAGCCAGGCAAAATTCAGTCGGATGTCTGGTTTACGTTGATTTATCCATAACACCTGCGAACACATTATTAAAGGTACGGTTGTGATGAATACCCTAATTAAACCAGGACTTTTTTTATCGTTTATTTTAATGATGGTTTCTGCATGCGCGAATGCATCCGGCGGTATTGCGCTGGGAGCCACCCGCGTTATTTATCCCGCAGAGGCGAAGCAAACGTCGCTGGCAATCACCAACAGCAATAAACAGGAACGCTATTTAATTAACGCGTGGATCGAAAATGCAAACGGGCAAAAAGAAAAAACGTTTGCCGTCACGCCGCCCCTGTTTGTTAGCGAGCCGGACAGTGAAAACACGCTGCGCATTATTTACGCCGGTCCTGCGCTGCCTGCCGACCGTGAATCGCTGTTTTACATGAACGTGAAAGCGATCCCGTCAGTGAACAAAGCCAAAACGGAAAACAATAACGTGCTGCAGCTGGCTATCCTCTCGCGCATCAAGCTGTTTGTGCGCCCGAACAACCTGGCGATGCAGCCGGAAGAGGCGCTTTCCCAGCTGCGGTTTGAGCGCGCCGGCAACCATCTCAAAGTCAGCAACGCGTCCCCGTATTACATCACCCTCGTCAATCTTAAGCTGGGCGGTCAGACGCTGGATAACCTGATGGTTGCGCCGAAAAGCGCGGCTCAGCAGGTGCTGCCAGCTGGTGCCAGCGGCACGCTCTCCTGGCAGAGCGTGAATGACTACGGTGCCATCACGCCGGCGCGTAGCGTCAACCTGTGAGCAGAGTCAGGGCGATGAAAAACCACCAGAGACGTTACTGCCCGGTTGCGCTGGCGCTGATGGCTGCGCTCTGGCCACAGGCTGGCTGGAGCGAAAGCTATTTCAACCCGGCCTTTTTGTCCGACGACACCGCCAGCGTGGCGGATTTGTCGCGTTTTGAACAAGGGCACCAGCAGGCACCCGGCGTTTATCGCGTGGATATCTGGCGTAACGATGAATTTATCGGAACTCAGGACGTGCGTTTTGAGCAGGCTGAGAACACGCCGCCGGTGGCGGGCGGGTTATCGCCGTGTATTACGCGGGCGATGCTCGACCGCTTTGGCGTCAACGTCGCGGCGTTTCCCGAGCTGGCTCAGGTCCAGGGCGAGACCTGCGTCCCGTTGACCACGGCCATTCCCGGCAGCGAAACGGTATTCAACTTTGCCTCACAGCGTTTGAACGTCAGCCTGCCGCAGGTGGCATTACAGAACAGCGCCCGGGGCTACATTCCGCCTGAACAGTGGGATGAGGGCATTCCCGCCGCGCTGCTGAACTACAGCTTCTCCGGCAACCGGGGAAGCGAAGACGACAGCTATTATCTCAACCTGCAGAGCGGGCTGAACTATGGCGCCTGGCGCTTGCGTAACAACGGCGCATGGCGATACACGCAGACCAACGGGCAGCGACACAGCGAGTGGCAGAATATTGGCACCTGGGCGCAGCGCACCGTGATCCCGCTGAAAAGCGAACTGGTCCTGGGCGACAGCAATACCGGCAATGACGTCTTCGACAGCATGGGGTTCCGCGGTGGACGGCTCTTCTCGTCTGACAGCATGTATCCGGACAGCCTGCAGGGCTACGCGCCCACCGTGCGCGGGATCGCCCGTACGCCCGCCAAAGTGGTGGTCCGTCAGAATGGCTACGTGATCTATCAAAGCTATGTGCAGCCGGGCGCCTTTGCGATTACCGATCTCAACCCCACCTCTTCAAGCGGTGACCTGGAAGTGACGGTAGAAGAGAAAGACGGCACCCAGCAGCGCTATACCGTGCCGTACTCTACCGTGCCGCTTCTGCAGCGCGAAGGGCGCTGGAAGTATGACCTCGTCGCGGGGGATTACCGCAGCGGTAACCGCGATCAGGACACGCCGTTCTTCACCCAGGGCACCCTGATTACCGGACTTGTCAACGGTTTTACGCTCTACGGCGGAACGCAGCTGGCCTCACGCTATACCGCGGTCGCCGTCGGGGCCGGAAAAAACCTGGGCGACTGGGGCGCGGTTTCGCTCGATATCACCCACGCCCGCAGCCAGCTCGCGGACGACAGCAAGCATGAAGGGCAGTCCCTGCGCTTCCTCTATGCGAAATCCCTTAACGGCTTCGGCACCAACTTCCAGCTGCTGGGCTACCGCTACTCCACAAAAGGATTTTACACCCTCGATGATGTGGCCTGGCGCTCAATGGAAGGCTATCAGTATGCCGACAGCCAGGATAATGACGGCGTGCCGGACGTGCAGAGTTATCACAACCTGACGTGGAATAAAAAAGGCCGCTTCCAGCTCAACGTATCTCAGTCTCTGGGGGACTACGGCTCGATCTATATCTCCGGCAGCGAGCAGACCTACTGGGGAACCGACGAGTCGAACCTCTGGTACCAGCTGGGCTACGCGGGGGGTGTGAAGGGGATCAACTACTCCGTTTCGTGGTCGTGGAACAAATCCGTCGGGATCGACGGCACCGACCGGATCGCGTCGTTTAACGTCTCCGTGCCGTTCAGTATCTTTACCCGCCAGGGCTATCGCCGGGACAGCGCGATTGACCGCGCCTATGCCACGGCTTCCGCCAGCCGGAACAGCGATGGCGACACGAGCTGGCAAACCGGCGTCAGCGGCACGCTGCTGGAGGACCGCAACCTGAACTACAGCGTGACCCAGGGACACACCAGCACCAACGGCGCAAGCGGAAGCGCCAGCGCCAACTGGCAGGCGACCTACGGTACGTTGGGCGTGGGCTACAACTACAGCGACGATCAGCACGATCTCAACTGGCAGCTCTCCGGTGGGGTCGTCGGCCATGCCGACGGCGTGACCTTCAGCCAGCCGCTGGGCGACACCAACGTGCTGATCAAAGCTCCGGGGGCATCCGGCGTCAGCGTCGAAAACCAGACCGGCGTGAGAACCGACTGGCGAGGCTACGCGGTAATGCCGTATGCCACCGTCTACCGCTATAACCGCGTGGCGCTGGATACCAACACCATGAGCAACAACACGGACATCGAAAACAACGTGAGCAGCGTGGTGCCGACCAAAGGCGCGCTGGTGCGCGCCAGCTTTGATACCCGCATTGGCGTGCGCGCCCTGCTGACGGTGATGCGCGGTAACCAGCCCGTGCCGTTCGGCGCGGTGGTCCGTGAGACCCGGAGCGGTGTCACCAGCATGGTGGGGGATGACGGGCAAATTTACCTGAGCGGGCTGCCGCTGGAAGGCGAACTGCTGATCCAGTGGGGCGACGGGGCGCAGTCCCAGTGTCGCGCGCCATACAGCTTGCCTGAAAAGAGCCTGCAACAGGCAATCACACTGAAGGGGATTCGCTGTGAATAAAACCCACATCTTTGCCTTGTCGCTTCTGGCGTTACTGCCTGCGACAAACGCATTCGCTACCGTGTGCGTCAATGAAAAGGGCGTGCCGACGGAGGTGCATTACGACCTCACGGATAAATTCAATAGCTCGAATAACCAGATTGGACAGGTCGTGACGCTTAGCGAGAAGTCGCAGTGGGTAGGGGTGAATGCCGTCTGCCCGAAGGGCACCGTCGGGAATACCACCAAGCGTAGCTATGTGACCGACTACCCGGTCACGGGAACGAGCGATGGCTATCAGTATCTGAAGCTTAACGACTATCTGGACGGGGCCATGAAAATCACGGACAGCTATGCTGGCGTGTTTTATCCGCCTAAAAACTATATCCAGATGGGGAGCCACCCTAACGTCTCGAAAAACAAACCGTTTGGCGTTCAGGACTCCAGCCTTGTCTTCCGCCTTAAGGTGACCCGGCGTTTTATTAACATGGTCGTGATCCCGCGCGCCACCATGTTCCGCGTTTACGTCACCACCACCTCCTCCGATCCGCTCACCACGCCGGTCTATACCATCAGCTACAGCGGTACCATCCAGGTGCCGCAAAGCTGCGCCATCAATGCCGGTAACGTGGTGGAGTTTGATTTCGGTGACATTGGCGCCTCCCTGTTCAGCAAGGCGGGTGTAGGTAACAAACCGGAGGGCGTCTCATCGCAAAGCAAAACCATTGCGATCAAATGCACCAACGTGGAGGCGAACGCCATGCTGACGATGCGCGTTGAGGCGGAAAAAGTCTCTGATAATGTGCTGGTGTCGGATAACCCGGACGTCGGGTTCATCATTGCCAACGAGAGCGGAGCGCCGCTGACGCCTAACAACCTGACAAGCAAAATTCCGTTCCGCCTCGACGATAGCGCGCAGGCACAGGTGGGGATCCGGGTCTGGCCGGTGAGCGTGACGGGCAATAAGCCAGCGGAAGGGCGTTTTACCTCGCGCGGGTATCTGCGTGTGGATTACGACTAAGGAGCCGATATGCGAAACGGGATCCGTTTTATCACCGTGGCGCTTTTTGCGCTTTGCACACAGGCTCAGGCGGACACCGCGCTGGGCGAAATTAACATTCGGCTCTACGGCAATATTGTCGATTTTACCTGCGTTGCCGAGGGGAGCGACAGCGACAAGACCGTTACGCTGGGCACCTGGCCCACGAAACAGCTCAGCACTACCGGGAGCCGCACGCAGCCCATGCCGTTTACGCTGAAGCTGACCGGCTGTCCGCCGGGTGCGGCGTCCATTACGTTTTCGGGCAAAGCCGACGGGAGCAATAACGGTTTGCTGGCGCTGAACGACGCCAGTACAGCGAGCCGTGTCGCGGTAGAGATCAGGGATGCGGATAAAACGCGTCTGGCTCTCCAGCAGGCCAGCCAGCCGGTCTCGGTTGATGCGCAGGGGAATGCAATATTGTCGTTTTATGCCAATTATATTGCCACTGCAGATAACCCTCAGCCCGGACGAGCCGATGCGGATGCCACCTTTATGATTAACTATAATTAGCACTGACCGCACTCCCTGCAGCTCAGATAAGCTGCAGGGAGTGAATTCAGGTTAAAGCAGCTCGTGCGCTTTGGCGTAATCAATTAATTCCACGATGCTTTGCACACCCAGCTTGGAATAAATATTGGATTTATGCGCGCTAATGGTTTTGTTGCTTAATAGTAGCTGTTCAGCAATTTCCTTATTGGATAATCCATTCGCCAGATACCGTAATACCGTGACCTCGCGATTCGATAATGGCATATCGACAGCCATCCCTTTCCCTGAACCCAAATGGTTTATAAAGTTCAGCGTTTCTGACGGGAAAAAGGAATAGCCCATCAGGATCATTTCTACGGCGTTGTAGATCTCACCCAAATCTTTACGTTTACTGACGAAGCCATTTGCCCCGGCGCGAATAGCGCGACCCGCGTAAAATAACTCTGATTTAGACGAGAGGAACAGAACCTTAATGTCTTTGTTTAAGTTTCTGATTCTCTTAAGTAAAGTGAAAGCATCCGTGCCCGTGAGTTCAATGTCAAGGATCACCAGATCGATAGGGTGATTACGGATACAGTCAAGAACTTCATGGCTATCGCCAGACTTGAGCTTGACTGTGATATTCTTATTTTTCTGTAGCAGGACTTCTATCGACATTCTGACGATAGGATGTTCGTCCATAATGATAACGGATGCCGGTTTCATTTTTAATGCCTCAGATTGTTAAAAGCGTTATGCAGAGTTTGGTAAAACTCTCGAAATGCCGGAAGGATATAATGTGCAGATCCCTATACCGTAGTATTTCCCTGGAAAGAGCGAAAGCATCCTTGTTTACGTAATGAAA
The DNA here is from genome assembly GCF_047531125.1 of Enterobacter sp. HK-058-C-ECC. Classification (NCBI taxonomy): domain Bacteria; kingdom Pseudomonadati; phylum Pseudomonadota; class Gammaproteobacteria; order Enterobacterales; family Enterobacteriaceae; genus Enterobacter; species Enterobacter sp. HK-058-C-ECC. The sequence goes on along the minus strand of NZ_JBLKCH010000005.1, from coordinate 127,594 downwards.
AGAACTATGCCTCAGCGCGGTCATCTCATTTGGCTGGTGTTGGCAAAAAGGTTTTTCTTATTCAGATTTGGTACGCATCTTATTATACAGGGTAAGTTTTTTCCGAAAACCCTGTAAATTAATATCCGCTTATGGGTTTGTATTATCTTCTGGATCTGAATCGCTATTTTTTTAAATTTAGCGGAAATATCCTGTTATCTCATTTACCGCATATTTTCATCTTTAAGTAATAACAAAAAATAACACATATCTCTTTATGTTGATCAATTGTTAACAAAAATACGCATCATTCAGGGGGACAAACCCACGCTGATGAGGACAACAATTGCCCTCGCAGGCCGTCAGACCTTCATCTGAAAGCGCGCAGGTTGACCCGAAGGCCCACATCTCATGCACAGGAGAACATGCTATCCGCTTCGCTTTTTCCTCCTGAGCGTTCCCGCTAACCTGCTTGTTTTTACATCATTATCATCTTGTTAACGCTGTCTGCATTCACTTAACGGATGGAGGAAAGTGCTGCCGTTCGTTCAATTTGTGGCATTTCGCAAGGTTCGCGGCCATAAATTAGGAATAGTTATAATTTCGACTTTATTGTTAAAAATTAACATTTTTGAAACACGAATGGTAAGTAAATTCCTAAAGCGCTTTAGGAAATAAGGGGTTAGGAGGTGAGTGTAAACGTGCAGTCTGAGAGGTTATTAAGAAGGTGAAGTAATTCCTGCCGATGACTCAGCCCCAGTTTCACCAGGATGCAGCTGAGACGATAGATAATGCGGCTATAGGGACGATTCTGCATAAGGGCAATCTGACGTAACGTCTTGCCCCGGGAAAGTTCCTGCAGGATCGGCCATTCGTTGCGGGAGAACCAGTCTTTGTCGGAGCCCTGTGGGGGGCGGGTATCCAGCAGGCTGTGCTGGAGTGCCGCGGCGTTCAGCTGGCGTTCGAGTACATGAAAAGGACCTGCCGCTTTGCAGAAGAGGCGGGTGTCGTAATTATCGGCCCGGACTAACAGCCAGGGCGTAAGGAAAGGCGGAAACAGGCTGTGGCGTCTCAACTGATCCAGTTTCTCCAGAAGCCCCGTGGACCGGCTTTCAATATCCACGACCAGACGGGCAGAAGGCCACTGCATCTGCGCGACAAGGGCGTCATCCAGCGTGGCGTAGTCACAGCAGCTGCTCAGCGGGAACTGCCCGTTGAGAAAACCGGTGCGCAGATAGTGATCCTCCGTCACCAGAAGGATAAACGGGGCGTCTGTTTTGCGGGGCTGGCTGATGGACTGGCTCAAGAATTCGAGCCGGTCGAAAAAGGGGGGAGCAAAAGGTGAGCGCGTAAATCCCAGTGCATCACTTCCTGTACGCCGCCGCCGGTAACGGCGCACTGTCATTCGCATGGTCTCCCTCCTGGAAATGGCGTTTTAATCCTCCGGCCATGTCCAGGACGGCCAGTAATATCCCTGGCCAAAGTCTGCGCCTGCCTGCAGTGCCCAGGTACGATCGCGTTCAGTCTCAATACCTTCGATAAGCACTTTCCCGGCAAGCTGAAAGCAAAGGGAAACCAGTTGCCTCAGCGCAGGGGTATCGCGTAAACGCCAGAATGCTTCCTTATCTATTTTGATGCCGCTTAACGGGAGTCGACAGGATAAAAACAACTGCACTAAGACGTCATCGATGTCATCCAGCCAGATTGCGTGCCCCTGTCTGCTCAGCTGCTGCAGATTCTGAACCACAAGCTGCTTGCGCGCGACAGACAGCGCCAAAAAAGCCGCAGGGTCGACAAACTCAATATTGAGCGGCACGCAGGGGAGTCTGATAAGACGCTGAAAGGACGCAGGCTCTGTCAGGACGGTTATCGGCAGATTAATAAAAAGGTTATGACCGTGCGGCGTATTTTTTAACGTGGCAAGCTGCGCTTCAAGCAGCGTTATCGACCACTCAGCGGACCGATCGCAAAAAAAGTCCTCACTGTGCCGCGTGTCGGCCAGAACGCTAAGGACCTCGACGCCAACCTGGCGCAAGGAGGTAAGGGCGACGATGGGCTCAAGCTTAATGCCGACGATGTCCTGAGATATGTACTGTAACCGGGGGGGCGTATCGATCAGGTTTTGCGCTGTCACTCCATTGTCCTGTTGTCTGTCAGCCTCCAGGCGGCCGGGATACCTGACTCTAGTGTGACGAGCTGACGTACAGGAAAACAGCAGGCGTTACTTAAATGCAACTAAGCCTTTTCGCAGCGCTAAATTTTACGGTAAAACGGGGATAAATGTTGAGAAAATAGCCGTATTTACAATCGGCTAGCGGTAATTGCTCCTTAAAACGGAAAAGGCATTGACTCACCTGCCATTGACCGTATAATTCTTCGCGTTTCACCGCCGCGAAGTACACGCTTCTCAGTGCGCCCTTAGCTCAGTTGGATAGAGCAACGGCCTTCTAAGCCGTAGGTCGTAGGTTCGAATCCTACAGGGCGTGCCATTTCATTTCATAGAGTTACGCCTCACTCACATCCTCCTGATTTCCGTTGTGGGCCATATTTGGGACATCGACCCTAAAATTTATCGGTCATGAAGGACATTTATGTGGTATCTACTCGCGATTTCGCTTGCCGCACTTTCCCTTAATAAAAGCCTGGCTTACCTGCTGCTGGGATTAACGGCATTTCTCGGCTGGAAACAGAGCATTCTTGACGCCCCGGCGCTGCTGGTTATTGCATCAATCGTTATTGGCTGGTCTGTTGTTGAATGGCTACGTAATAAAGATGATAAATATACTTATCTGATTGAAGGCCTGTGCGTGGTCATCGCCGTTGCCCTGGTTATGCATGTGCTCCCGGGCTTCCATAATCCCAAAGTGCTGGATGCTGTCGTCGTTGGTCCGCAAAGCATACCGTTCAGTATGTACTTTAATATGGACAAGGCGGTGGTGCCGTTCTTTTTAATTACGTGCATGCCAACGCTATTCGTAGCAAAACCCCTCTATAAAATTGGCAAGGTCGGCTGGGGAATATTGGTACTTGCGGTACCCGCGCTGTTACTTCTGGCTGTGGCGTTGGGCGGACTGAGAATTGAGCCACATGCGCCAGAATGGTTCGCGCAATTTGCCCTTGCGAATATTTTCTTCGTCTCTTTGGCCGAGGAAGCCCTGTTCAGAGGCTATCTGCAGCAGCGCTTGTCCCGGATCGTTCACCCTGTCGTGGCGTTGTTGATTGCCTCAGTCATCTTTGGGCTGATGCATTATAGCGGCGGTTTACTACTGATTATTTTTGCCAGCCTCGCCGGCATTATTTACGGCCTGGCGTGGATGTGGAGCGGCAGGCTCTGGGTTGCAACGTTATTCCATTTTGGGCTGAATTGCGTGCATTTATTGTTTTTCACCTATCCTGTGTATGCCCCTCATGCGGCTATGTAATGCTTTTTAAATGAGTAGCCTAATAAATTTAGCTACCTCCGGATAACCATAAAAAGCCCCCGCAATGACGGGGCTTTTTTATATCTGCCGGGAGCGCGAATAACAGATTTACCTTCGCGCCATAATGAATAGAAGGCTAATGAATTTCGTTGTGGGCAGGCTTAAGGTTTTCTTAATCTAGAAATTATCTCGTATTAAAATTTGGATTTTTATCATTACAAAATCTGCTAAAAAGAAATTTTACACTTTTACGCGTAAACTGGATTGATACTAATTATCATTAGCGTTGTTGTATGCTTTAATCCTGTCCCACAAAGCTATGAGTGGTTACTCCCGTTGGTCTATTAAGGATATGTTCATGAATTCTCGCCTGCTGTCCTGCTTCTCGCTTGCCTTGTTGTCTTCATCTCTTTTCCTTTCCACACAATCGGTTGCCGCCGATAACAACGACGGTATCGTTGTTTATAACGCGCAGCATGAAAACCTGGTGAAGTCGTGGGTTGACGGTTTTACCAAAGAAACCGGGATTAAAGTGACTTTGCGTAATGGTGATGACAGCGAGCTGGGTAACCAGCTGGTTCAGGAAGGCAGCGCATCGCCGGCAGACGTATTCCTGACGGAAAACTCGCCATCCATGGTGCTGGTGGATAACGCCAACCTGTTTGCACCGCTGGATGCCGACACTCTGAAGCAGGTACCGGCAGAGTATCGTCCGGCGCACGGCCGCTGGATCGGCATTGCCGCCCGCAGCACCGTATTCGTCTATAACCCGGCGAAGCTGAGCGAACAGCAGTTGCCTAAGTCACTGATGGATCTGGCGAAACCCGAGTGGAAAGGCCGCTGGGCGGCATCTCCTTCAGGCGCGGATTTCCAGGCCATCGTGAGCGCGATGCTGGCCCTGAAAGGCGAAAAAGCCACCCTGGAATGGCTCAAGGCGATGAAAGCCAACTTCGTTGCCTATAAAGGTAACAGCACTGTGATGAAAGCGGTCAATGCTGGTCAGATTGATGGCGGGGTGATTTATCACTACTACCGCTTTGTCGATCAGTCCAAAACCGGTGAAAACAGCAAAAACACCCAGCTCTACTACTTCAAACACCAGGATCCGGGCGCGTTCGTAAGCCTTTCCGGCGGTGGCGTGCTGGCGTCCAGCAAACACAAAGCGCAGGCGCAGGCCTTCATCAAATACATTACCGGCAAAGAAGGTCAGGAAAGTCTGCGTACCAACAACGCCTTTGAATACGCCGTGGGTGTGAACGCAGCCTCCAACCCGAAACTGGTTCCGCTGAAAGATCTTGATGCGCCGAAAGTTGAACCTTCAACGCTCAACAGTAAGAAAGTTATCGAGCTGATGACGCAAGCCGGTCTGCTGTGATCCTGAGAGTGAAGTGAACGTCTTATGTCTGGTCTGAGTCTCGACATCGGAAAAAACAGAGTGCAGGAGCCTGCCCGCAGGCGTCCTGCACTGCCGATGGTTGCGTTAGCTGTCTTGTTTTCATTACTGGCGCTTCTGCCTTTGGGTTTTATCATTGCCATTGGCATTGAGACGGGCTGGGAAACGATAAAGGCGCTGGTGTTTCGCCCGCGTGTGGCTGAGCTGCTCAGCAACACGCTGTGGCTGACGGCCCTGGCGGTTCCGCTGTGTATCGTGACGGGCGTGGCGATAGCCTGGCTCACCGAGCGCACGCAGCTTGCCGGACGGGGAATTTGGTCTGCACTGGCGGTCGCCCCGCTGGCGATCCCCGCGTTTGTGCAAAGCTATGCCTGGGTGAGCGTTGTTCCGTCCATGCACGGGCTCTCCGCGGGCGTGTTTCTCTCCGTTCTGGCCTACTATCCCTTTATCTACATGCCGGTTGCGGCGGTGCTGCGCCGCCTTGACCCGACGCTCGAAGATGTGGCCGCATCGCTCGGCACCCCGCCGTGGCGGGTCTTTTTCCGCGTGGTTCTGCCCCAGCTCAAGCTGGCTATCTGCGGCGGCGCGCTGCTGGTGGCGCTGCATCTGCTGGCGGAATATGGCCTGTACGTGATGATCCGCTTTGATACCTTCACCACGGCAATTTATGACCAGTTTCAGTCTACCTTCAGCGGCCCGGCGGCAAACATGCTGGCGGGCGTGCTGGCGTTATGCTGCCTGGCTATCTTAGTGCTGGAAGGCGTGACGCGTGGAAAGGCACGCTACGCGCGCATTGGCGCCGGTGCCGCGCGCGAACAGAAACGCTGGCCGCTGAGGCCTGCGGCTGCCGTGCTGGGGCAGCTGTTTTTCATCGTGCTGATCGTGCTGGCGCTGGGCGTGCCGTTGGTTGTCCTGTGTCGCTGGATTTGGCTCGGCGGTGTGGAAAACTGGATGAGCGCCGATCTCTGGCACTCGCTGCGCCAGACGCTGATGCTCGGCGTGGGCGGCGCGCTGCTGACGACGACGTGCGTGATCCCCATCGCGTGGCTCGGTATCCGCTATCCGCACCGTATCTTCCGGATGCTGGAAGGGTGCATCTATATCACCAGTTCGCTGCCGGGCATTGTCACGGCGCTGGCCCTGGTCACCGTCACCATTCACTACGCCCGTCCCATTTACCAGACGGAAATAACCCTGTTCCTTGCCTATCTGCTGATGTTTATGCCCCGTGCGCTCATCAATCTGCGGGCGGGAATTGCGCAGGCACCGGTTGAGCTGGAAAACGTGGCGCGCAGCCTTGGCAGCACGCCCGCGAAGGCGCTCTGGAGCGTCACGATGCGGCTGGCCGCGCCGGGTGCGGCGGCGGGAGCCGCGCTGGTTTTCCTCGGCGTCAGCAACGAGTTGACCGCCACGCTGTTGCTCTCTCCCCTGGGCACGCGCACGCTCTCCACCGGATTCTGGGCGCTGACCAGCGAGATTGATTATGTGGCAGCGGCACCTTACGCGATGCTGATGATCCTGATTTCCCTCCCGCTGACCGCCATTCTCTATATGCAGTCGAAGAAAATTGCAGGGCTATGACATGCTTGAATTAACCGCCATTTCTAAATCGTTTGCTGATGTGCAGGTGCTCGACAGCTTAAACCTGAGCGTTGCGCCGGGGAGCAGAACGGCCATTGTCGGGCCGTCGGGGTCGGGTAAAACCACGCTGCTGCGTATTCTTGCCGGGTTTGAGACGCCCGACACCGGACGTATTGTCATGCAGGGAAGAACGCTGTTTGATGAAAACCGTTTTGTCCCAGCCCACCAGCGCGGGATCGGTTTTGTGCCGCAGGAGGGCGCACTGTTCCCCCACCTCAACGTGGCAGACAACATTGCCTGGGGGCTGGACGGGACCCGCCACGAGAAGCGCCAGCGCGTTGAGGCGCTGATGGAGATGGTCTCGCTGGACAGGCAGCTCGCAACACACTGGCCCCACGAGATTTCCGGCGGACAGCAGCAGCGTGTGGCGCTTGCTCGTGCGCTGGCCCAGCGTCCTTCACTGATGCTGCTGGATGAGCCGTTCTCGGCGCTGGATACCGGCCTGCGCGCGATGACGCGTAAGGCAACGGCCGATCTGCTGGCCGAAGCGGGCGTGGCCTCGATTCTGGTCACCCACGACCAGAACGAAGCGTTGTCTTTTGCCACGCAGGTTGCCGTCATGCGTTCCGGACGTTTCACGCAGGTCGGGACGCCTTATGAGGTTTATACCCGTCCCGTTGACGAAGAGACGGCACTGTTTCTTGGTGATGCGCTAATCTTGCCTGCGCAGCTCACCGCGGGCTACGCCCTGTGCGCCCTGGGTGAGGTGCCCACGGACAACGCGCAGGCGACAGGGCAGGGCAGAGTGATGCTGCGCCCGGAGCAGCTGAGCGTGACGGCATGCGCCTCACATGAAAGCCCAATCTCCATTCTTGATGTGGATTTTACCGGCCACCTGTCGACGCTCACCCTCGAGCTCGCCGGGCAGCACGAGCCCGTGACCCTGAAGACCGTCAGCCAGCCAGGATGGAACCCGGGCACGGCGGTACGCATTGATATTGCTGGCGCCGCGCGTGTATTCGACTATTCTTAATATTCGTTAGTAATTTCATGCAACGGGTTGTTATAAAACAATTTTCCCGAAAGAATGGCATTTCCTGAGATTCTCTACCATGCTCATAAAACCTCACCATAATGCGTGAGGTTTTTCGTGGTTGCTGATTAATCTCAAGGAAAAAGGTTATGAAAAAGACGACTGCTATTTTGTTGGGAACGGCGTTACTGTTTACGACCAATGCTTTTGCTGCCCAACTGCTGACTAAAAATGAGTTCAAGAAAGTCGAGTCTCAGTATAAAAAAATCGGTACGGTAAGCACTTCAAATGAAGTATCGGTTGATGATGCAAAAAAAGAACTGATTGAGAAAGCCGATAAGAAAGGCGCGGATGTTCTGGTGCTCACCTCAGGGAACACCAACAATAAAATTCACGGTACGGCCAATATCTACAAGAAAAAATAACGTCATTGCAGCCACCCCGTGTTCGGGGTGGTTGTTCGCTCCCCCTGGTTAACTATCCTGACGAGTTCATCGGCCTGAACTGGACGACAGAAATAGTAGCCCTGTAAGAAATCACACTCATTAAGCCGTAAATAATCCGCCTGATGTTGGGTTTCGACACCTTCAGCGATGATCCGCAGATGCATCTTTTTTGCAAGTTCAATCAGACTCTCCATGAGCCGGAGATCGCCATGCACTCCGATCTGGCTGACAAACAGCCTGTCAATTTTGATGTACTCAGGATCCAGGGCGTGGATGTAGGCAAGATTTGAATACCCCGTTCCAAAATCGTCCAGCGCAATAGAAATAGGGGAGCGCCGTAATGCTGCAAACCACTCGCTTAATTGCGGCGTGACATGCAGCGGGTGCTTTTCGGTAATCTCAATTATCAGCTGCACGTGGCGGGTAGCAAGCTTTTGTAAAAGCGCCACGGTATCCGATTCAAAACGAGGATCGAGACAGTTCGAGGGACTCAGGTTGAGACTGATGTAAAGTCCCTCAGGAAAAAGATGGATCCGGTGCTGGAGATCGTTAATAACCTGCAGGATTAGATGATGTGTCAGCATAGCAATGAGGTTGTGCTTCTCCGCAAGGGGAATGAAGGTGTCCGGCGCGACGTTACCGTAAAGCGGGTGCTTCCATCTGGCGAGCACTTCAATACCTGCCATCAGCCCCGTCTGGCTGTCGTAGAAGGGCTGATAAACCGGCACGATTTGGTGCTGAGCAATGGCGTCAATTAGCGTTCTTGCCGTTACGTGATAAAAATACGGCGTCAGCAGGGATCGGATGCCTGAGAGCAATGTCGGGTGGCGTTTTATCGTTGTCATTCTCGTGTGTTCTTTAACGTACGGTAGCCCCGGAGGCTACCGTACGGCGGTCATCAGAATTTGACCCAGTCATCCTGGTCGTGGCTCGTGGGACGTTTTATCGCAACAACGGTGGTGCTGCTCGCGTTGTTTGGTCGGCGTTTTTCAGTGCGGGCGGCACTTTCCTTTGATACGCGGAAAATCGATACCACTTTTTCCAGCTGTACGGCCTGATCCTCCAGCGAGCTGGCCGCAGCCGAAGACTCTTCCACCAGGGCGGCGTTCTGCTGGGTAGTGGTATCCATTTCAGCCATCGCCTGTGCAATCTGGGAAATACCGCGGCTCTGTTCTTCGGTAGCGGCAGCAATTTCATTCATGATGTCGCGTACCTGCGCGACAGATGTTTCGATTTTCGTCATCGCATCGCCGGCGCTTTCAACCAGACTAAATCCGGTGTCAACGTGCAACACGGACTCGTTAATCAGGTTTTCAATCTCCTTCGCCGACTGCGCGCTACGTTGGGCAAGCGTACGGACTTCCGCGGCGACCACGGCGAAACCTTTGCCCTGATCGCCCGCGCGGGCAGCTTCAACGGCGGCGTTCAGTGCCAGAATGTTGGTCTGGAAGGCAATGCTGTTAATCACGGTGGTAATCTCTGAAATACGGTGCGAGCTGCTGCGCACGTTTTTCATGGTATCGATCACCTGCAGTGAAATCTGGCTGCCTTCGGTGGCGTTTTGCGCGGCTTCGTCGGCTAACTGTCTGGCGTGAGAGGCGTTCTCCGCGTTCAACGCAACGGTAGAGGTCAACTCTTCCATGCTGGCAGCGGTTTCGACAACGGCTGCAGACTGCTGCTCGGTTCGCGCCGACAGATCCATATTGCCAGCCGCAATTTCAGTTGAGGAACGAGCAACGCTCTCCACGCCATCGCGGACATCATTAATGATGTTCTTAAGATTGACGTTCATGGTGGCGACAGCCTGCATCAACAGTCCGGGCTCATCGCGGCGCGTACTGGTCAGCGTACTGGTCAGGTCGCCGCTGGCGATCTGTTCTGCTACGCGCAGGGTCTCATTCAGCGGCCGGGTGATAGAAAGAGTAATACCCATTGCCATAAGGATACCGAGCGCGATCCCAATGGCAGCAACGACGGCCATTTGTATCTGTACGCTATCAACCGTATCGGCAACTTTTTTCTGCTGTAAATTAAACAGCGTCTGGATGGCCTGCGTCAGCATCATCGCCTTTCCGGTAAGGGTATCGGACAGGGTGGTCTGCAGCGTCCAGACGAGCTTATAATTCGGTAGCGCTTCGGCTACGTTATTCATCGTGTCGAGGCCAGACTGCAGCCACTTTTTTTGGTCTTCAGACGCAACGGTGAGCAACTGCCCTGTGTAAGACCTCGCTGTCTCCAGACGCGTCAGGAGCCCCTTGCTTAGCGCATCCGTAGGGTGCTGCTTATACAGGGTGACCTGCGAATCAATGTCGCTCATAATAAACGCGATCTGAGCGGCGATAAGCGAATGCTGGAGATCAAGGGTACCGCTTTGGCTTAGTTGTGACGCCCGTTCCGAGTTATCGCACAGCCCCTGGGTGTCCAGTTTTTGTTCGCTGAGTTTCTTTTCAGAAAGCGATTGGGTAAACGGGACCAGCGTGGCTACGTAGCTCGTTACCGCATTCGCCGTATCGTCGAGCGCTTTTTTCCCCTCCGGCGACCAGCTGAGCGTTTTCATTTCAGACACAATACTCTGCATGCGCTGGGTACCCGCATTGGTCTGGTCGAGATACTTTTGATCAAGCGTATATTGAAAATTGGTTCGCCCCAGGCGGACCTGTGACAGCGCGTTAAACAGGTCGGTTGTATGTCCGTTCTTTTCAACTTTATCCTGAATACTATTCAGGCCAAACAGCCCGGAACCCAGAATAATAATCGTCACGAGCAGGACGGTAAAAAAGCCAAAGAATAACTTCTTACTCACTTTTAAATCGGTAAAGCGGTTAATTATGCTCATATTGAATTCCAGCGTCAGCGAAAGCTAACTTACAGTGCTTTAAAATCATTAACGTAAAAATTGTTTTGAAAATAAGAGAAAAAAAAGCCCCTCGCACGCCAGTGCTCAGGGCAAACACCTGAATTGACATCACTCACTCAGGGTATCTGTCTTCTCCTCTTTTTTAACGGAATGAGTCGGGAGTTCACTCATTCTGTAATAAACGGGGATTACATCCGGGTTATTAATGATGTAACCGCGCCCTTTAATGTTGTGAATAAAGTCGTCGTTAAGGCCTAAAAGCTTCAATTTATTCTTGAGATTGTGCAGAACCTGCCATAATCGCTGTGTGGAAGGACTCAGGTTGTGTGCCTCCCAGATTTCTTCAAACAGTTCTTCTTTTGAAATAGGCTCTTTTCGGCCATTTATCATCAAATAAAGAAAAAGTCGCAGCATCGTTTCATTGAAATAGATTGACGAGAAAGCGATGCTGTTATCAGTAAGGCTACCAGTGAGTCGGTACAGCCTTCGATTGGCAATATCGAAATGAATGTCATCACCGATCATAAATCCGTATAGACGATAACCCATAACTAAAACCCATATAAATGAAGACGAACACGCATCACTACATATAAGCGCTGAGATAATCCATACCGTTTGTAGGGTGGATTATATGGCTGCTATCGATACTTTCCAATACACATCCCTGTGCGCTATAAGAAACCGGTTCAACATCACTCGCTCATGGTTTATTAGTCGATTTAAGTCATACATAAAGGATAAAACTCCAGTATTTCTTATTTATCTTTGTTGTTGTTCTAAATTTCTGTGATTGAACGGTGACTCAACATTAAACCGTGAATTTCAAGAAAATTTCAGTTTTTCACTCTGAATGTTCCGCACGACCTGAAGCCTCATGAAGGGGCATCTGGTGAAGGTCAGGTTAGGATTTTTCAATAAAAAAGAGGAGTGAAGTTAAATGATTTATACTGATTAAGCGGAGGTCGCAGCAGGGGGAAAAAAGGATGTGAAAGCGAGATTTGTTTATAAGCGATTGATAAATATTAATTAAAATCTTAATCAGACAAAGTCAACGGACGCGAAAACATAACAATGATGAATGCATTTTACTTTTGTCTTCTGGTCGCAGGCGCGCCATGAAGCCCGTTTTCCTGATCAATCACGTGGTGCTTTTCGAGCCGGACAAGCGTCAGCTTTGTCAACGGGGTAGTTACCCCGAACGCGCTGTTGTTTTGCATGGTCCCGTTAGTGAGTGTCTGCAACAGCTGCTTGAACACAACGGTGAGGTGCTGTCGCAGCGTTATCTCTTTGCTGCTGTCTGGGAAAAGCAAGGTGCGGTCGTCACGACTAATGCCCTTTATCAGACTATCGCGTCTATCCGTAAAGCGCTAAAGACGGCGGGGCTGACAGAAAATATCGTGCAGACTATTCCAAAAGAGGGGTTTAAGTCGGTTGCGCATATTCAGACGGGGTCACTCGACGATTTTATTACGCCCGCAGTCTTAGAGACTGTCTCGACGTTGCCCGAGGCACAGCGCACATCTCCACCTTCGGTTAATCACGGGCTTCATTTTTTCCGTGGTAAAATGGTGTGGGGCCTGGCCGGATTATTATTTATTGCTTCTTGCCTGGCTCTTATCCATGAAATTAACGCTCAGGGCACCGGACTTGAAGACTATCTTTCCATTGGCAACGTTAACGGCTGTGAAGTCTATTCGTCCTGGCATGATAAAACGAAAAGTGAGCGTATTTTTGCTGCCCTGGAAAAACGTTATCCCATTCACTGTCCTCCTGGGGGGACGGCTCTGATGACGCTAAATCATTTTCAGAATGGTATTTCAGTGCTCGTGTGCGACAGGCTACCCGACGTCGCCGGTGCGCGCTGTGATTCGATTATGTATCTGGAGCAATATCATGAAAATAGATAGCCAGACTGTGCGCTGGGGGATCGTTATCCTGGCTATTGCTGCGCCTATACTTTATGCCGCCCGGCTTCATTATCAGCGAAATAATTTTACCTGCGAGAGTCATTTAACGATAGTCGAGGGCGATTCGACGGTCGATTCTCTCATGTCTTTTTCATTTCAACATGGTTCAGGCGTCTACGACTCAACCGGTGAATATAGTCCGCCAGGACAGCCCACCGTTACCATCAGCAACAAGATTAACTTCAAATATTGGTATGAAGAAGGAAGGGTCATATTGGTTTCCGACGAAACGAATGCCTTGCCCAAAAAAGACGAACCCTTTCGCCATTATATTCCCGATTTTTTCTATTATCGCGACCGCGGTATCAGCCTTGGCATTGTTCAGGTGAACGCCTCCGGCTATCTGTTTAGCTTCGGAAATTCCCCTGCGTTTTACTGTTCGAAAAGCTGAAAGAGAATGCCTCCTTCTTCTTGATCCTTTTTCTCGCTTGAAGTTTACGCATGCTAATACTTGAATCATCAAAGATAATGCGTATAGTTCTCATTTGCATTGCTATCAATACATTCTAAGGCCCGACAACGGGTCATTTTTGCGCGCACTTTCAAATGAGTTAACGATGAACAACACCAACATACACAAAACGCTGCTGGCGCTCGCCGTTGGCGCGGTAACACATTCCGCCTTCGCAGCGGACTATCAAAAAGAAGATACTCTCGTCGTGCAGGCTAAGCCTGCCAGCGAGTTCAAACCCGGTGGCGATCGGCTGGTACCGGCCTTCCTCGACGGACAGGTGGCAAACGGCGGACGGATGGGGATGCTGGGCCAGCAGAACGCCATGGACGTACCGTTCAACATCATCAGCTACACCTCAAAGCTGGTGGAAGATCAGCAGGCGAAAACCATTGCTGACGTAGTCGCCAACGATGCGGGCGTGCAGTTCGTCCAGGGTTTCGGCAACAGCGCGGAAACCTACCGTATCCGTGGTCTGAAGTTCGACGGTGACGACATGACCTTTGGCGGTCTGTCCGGCGTGCTGCCGCGGCAGGTGGTGGATACGCAGATGGTTGAGCGCATTGAGATCTTCAAAGGGGCAAACGCCCTGATGAACGGCGCGGCGAGCTCCGGCGTGGGCGGGATGATCAACCTTGAGCCAAAACACGCGGGTGAACTCCCGCAGGCGAAAGTGGGCGTCGACTACACCTCAGATTCTCAAATTGGCACCACGCTGGATGCGGGCCGTCGCTACGGCGACAACGACCAGTTTGGCGCGCGGGTGAACCTGGTGCACCGCGAAGGGGAAACCGGCATACCGAACGATCGCCGCCGCACCACGCTGCTCTCTACCGGCCTGGATTACAACGGTGACCGCTTCCGCACCTCGCTTGATCTGGGCTATCAGAAGAAAACCTTCCACGGCAGCCCAACCAGCGTCAACATATCGGCGGTGGATTTCGTGCCCGAGCCGCCGAAAAACGATCGCAACTTCTCGCAGAAGTGGGCCTACAGCAATATCGAAAACGAGTTCGGGATGTGGCGCAGCGAGTACGACATCACCGACGGCTGGACCGCCTATACCGGGCTTGGCGCGCAGCACGCGCACGAGGAAGGGATCTACAGCGCGCCGAAGCTGGTGGATAAAAGCGGTAAGGCAACGGTCAGCCGCCTTGATACCAACCGCATCAGCGATTCCGTCAGCGGCATGGCGGGCATTCGCGGTAACTTTGATACCGGTTTTATCTCGCACAAGGTCAACGTTGGCTATTCGGCGATGACCAAAAACGAAAAAATCGCGTGGAAAATGTCGGCGACGAAGGATAACCCGACGACCAACATCTACCACAACACCGGGGTCGATATGCCGGACAGCAGCAACTTCAACGGATCTGGCGGAAAGTACAGCGACCCGCTGACCAGCGGACGCACCCGTACCCAGGGCTGGCTGTTGAGCGATACCCTGGGCGTGCTGGACGACAAACTGCTGTTCACCGCTGGCGCACGCCACCAGAAAGTGGTCATTCGCGGGTATAACAAAATTACCGGTGCGGAAAACGCGGCAGACGGCTTCGACGGCAGCCGCTGGATGCCAACCTACGGCGTGGTCTACAAGCCGTGGGAGGAAATCTCCCTCTATGCTAACCATACCGAAGCGCTGCAGCCGGGCAAAACCGCGCCTAATACCGCCACCAACTACGGCCAGAGCACCGGTATCGTTCACTCTAAGCAGAACGAAGTGGGCGTAAAGGCGGACTTTGGCCGCGTAGGCGGATCGCTTGCGCTGTTTGAAATCAAGATGCCGTCGGCGATCCTAGATGACAGCGGCCACTATGGCCTGGACGCTGAACAGCGTAACCGCGGCGTGGAACTGAACATTTTCGGCGAACCCATGCTCGGGATGCGCCTCAACGCCAGCGCCACCTGGCTGCAGGCCGAGCTGACCAAAACCAAAAATGGTGTCAATCAGGGTAACGATGCGATCGGTATTCCGAACTTTTACGCCGTATTGGGTGCAGAGTATGACATCAAGCCGATTGATGGCCTGACGGCGACCGCCCGCGTCAACCACTCCGGTGCACAGTACGCTGACCTGGCAAACACCAAAAAGCTGGACAGCTACACCACGCTGGATCTGGGGATGCGCTATCGCTTCGCGGTGAACCACAATGCAAACCAGATGACGGTGCGCGCGGGCATCGACAACGTGACCAATGAAAACTACTGGGCCAGCGTGGACGATTCCGGTACCTACATCACGCAGGGCGAACCGCGTACCTTTAAGATCGCGGTTGGCTACGAATTCTAAGCGTTCCATCTCGTTATCCGGGGCAGGGATGCCCCAATCCCTTGCTACCTCCAGCATGAAGTGTTAAAACGTGCCCCTTCTAAAAAAGAGACAGGGGTAGGACGTGAAAGACGCGTCATCCGCTTCAGGCCATGGTAGCGCCGAAGCTTCGTCGGATCAGAATCCGACGCTGCAACGTGGTTTGCAAAATCGACATATTCAGTTAATTGCCCTTGGCGGCGCAATCGGTACCGGGCTCTTTCTCGGCATCGGCCCCGCTATTCAGATGGCGGGCCCGGCGGTGCTGCTGGGTTACGGTATCGCCGGGATTATTGCCTTCCTGATCATGCGCCAGCTTGGCGAGATGGTTGTCGAAGAGCCAGTTTCAGGCTCCTTCGCGCACTTTGCTTATAAATACTGGGGCCCGTTTGCCGGCTTCCTGTCCGGCTGGAACTACTGGGTGATGTTCGTGCTGGTGGGGATGGCGGAGCTGACCGCCGCAGGCATCTATATGCAGTACTGGCTGCCGGATGTCCCGACGTGGATCTGGGCGGCTGCCTTCTTCATCATTATTAACGCCGTTAACCTCGTCAACGTCCGCCTGTATGGTGAAACCGAGTTCTGGTTTGCGCTGATCAAGGTGCTGGCGATTATCGGCATGATCGGCTTTGGCCTGTGGCTGCTGTTCTCAGGCCACGGCGGCGAGCGCGCCACGATCGACAACCTGTGGCAGCACGGCGGCTTCCTCGCCACCGGCTGGAAAGGGCTGATCCTCTCCCTGGCGGTGATCATGTTCTCCTTCGGCGGACTGGAGCTGATTGGCATTACCGCCGCCGAAGCGCGCGACCCGCATAAAAGCATTCCAAAAGCGGTTAACCAGGTGGTGTACCGTATCCTGCTGTTCTATATCGGCTCGCTGGTGGTCTTGTTGGCGCTCTATCCGTGGGTGGAAGTGAAATCCGACAGCAGCCCGTTCGTGATGATTTTCCACGATCTGAACAGCAACGTGGTCGCCTCTGCGCTGAACTTCGTCATTCTGGTGGCGTCGCTGTCGGTCTATAACAGCGGCGTTTACTCCAACAGCCGTATGCTGTTTGGCCTCTCCGTTCAGGGCAACGCACCGCGCTTCTTAACCCGCGTCAGCCGTCGCGGCGTGCCGGTGAACTCCTTGTTACTGTCAGGTGCCATCACGTCGCTGGTGGTGCTGATCAACTACCTGCTGCCGAAAGAGGCCTTTGGCCTGCTGATGGCGCTGGTAGTCGCTACGCTGTTGCTGAACTGGATCATGATCTGCCTGGCGCACCTGCGATTCCGCGCCGCGATGCGCCGCAAGGGGCGCGAAACGCAGTTCAAAGCGCTGCTTTACCCGGCGGGGAACTACCTCTGTATCGCTTTCCTGGGGCTGATTCTGGTACTGATGTGCACCATGGATGAGATGCGCCTCTCGGCGATGCTGCTGCCGGTGTGGGTGGTGTTCCTGTTTATTGCTTTTAAGCTCTCGCGCAAAAAGTAGCGCGGTTTTCTCCCTCTCCCTGTGGGAGAGGGCCGGGGTGAGGGCACCAGACCGCACCTGCCTTTTCGCCCGGTGGCGCTGCGCTTACCGGGCCTACAAAAAGATTATCTGGCGACAACACCCGATAGGGCGCGAATATCATTCCCGGTGGGTGACTGGTGAATACGCAGACCAAATTCATCCACCACCGCGAAAATATGGTCGAAGATGTCGGCCTGAATCTCCTCATATTCTGCCCAGACCACGGTATTGGTGAAGGCATATATTTCAATCGGCAAGCCATTCGCGTCAGGCGCTAGCTGGCGCACCATCAGCGTCATATCTTTACGAATACGCGGGTGGTTGCGCAGATATTCGTTCAGGTAGGCGCGGAAGGTGCCGATATTGGTCATCTTGCGCAGGTTTAATACCGATTCCCCTTCACCGTTCTGCTGATTCCACAGGTTAATTTCCTCATGACGTGCGGCCAGATAAGGCTTCAGCAGTTTCGCCTGAATGAGCTTCTGCTGTTCCTGCTCGTCGAGGAAATGAATACTGGTGGTATCAATGTTCAGGCTGCGCTTAATGCGTCGCCCGCCGGAGGCCGACATGCCGCTCCAGTTGATAAAGGCATCGGAGACCAGCGCCCACGTCGGAATGGTCGTAATCGTATTATCGAAATTGCGCACTTTCACGGTGGTCAGGCCGATGTCCGTCACCGTACCGTTGGCACCGTATTTCGGCATCTCCAGCCAGTCGCCAAGCTTGAGCATGTCGTTGGCAGAAAGCTGAATACCCGCTACAAGTCCGAGTATCGGGTCTTTAAACACCAGCATCAGGACGGCGGCCATGGCACCCAGACCGCTGATCAGAATCGCCGGGGACTGGCCAATCAGCAGGGAGATAATCAGTATCCCCACCAGGATGGCGCTCACCAGCTTGATGCCCTGGAAGATCCCTTTCAGCGGCAACTGTGACGCGGTAGCCATTTTCTGCGACAGATTGAAAATCACATCCAGCAGTGAGAAGAAGGAGAGCAGGGCATACACCATCACCCACAGCTTCGCGCAGGTGGTGAGTATTTCCGCTGCTTCGCTGCCCTTTTGCAGCCACAGTACCGCCTGGACGTTGACAATTATCCCCTGCAGGGTAAAGGCCAGACGGTGAAATAATTTATTCTGGGTGATGATCTGCAGCCATAAATGGCTGCTGGCCTGCGCGCGCTTTTCGAATGCGCGAAGTACCCCTTTGTGCAGAATAAAATGAACGATGATGGCGGTAAGAAAAATAATACCAAAGATAATCACTAAAGAGGTGGTGTGATTAATTTCAATGCCTAACTCTTCAACCTGAGCAATCAATTCCTGCATAACGTCTCCTGTATTTTTGCAGCCCCATAATGGCGGCTGCGGATCTATTATGCAAATTCACGAACTTATTTGGCGGTCTGGCAGACCTTTACCACCGGCAGGCACAGGCGATGGCGGATGCGCAGCGTCGCCAGAGCCAGCACCACCATCATGGCTGTTTCCACCATGAGGAAGACGTTAACCGCCTGGGTGTAATCCCCGTGATGGTTTTGAAGCGCGTGCAGCAAAATGGCGCCAAAAATAGCCGGGCCAAGACCCAGCGCGGCCTGCTGCAGGGTGCTTAAAATAGCGCTCGCGGCTCCCGCGTCGTCAGGCTGAATGTCGCGCATCCCGATACGGTAGAAACTGTTCACGATCAGCGCCTGCCCGTAGCCCACCAGTCCGGTCGCAGGTGCCAGCGTCAGGGTGGTATTCTCCATGCCCCAAACGCGGAACGTGGCGATCAGCGCCAGCAGGCCGGTAATCTGGATCGCCAGACCCGTCAGCAGGATGGTGCTGGTGCTGTAGCGGGCAATCAGCCGAGGTGCGAACCACGCCGAAACAAAGTAGGTCACGCCCAGGGCGATAAAACTGTTCCCGGACTGCCACGGCGCCATCCCCAGACCGGTTTGCATGGTCAGGGCCATACAGAACATAAACCCGGACCAGACGCTGAAAAAGAGCATCGCAATCAGAATGCCAAAGCGCACGCTGCGAAGCGCAAGCAGGCGCGGCGGGATCAGCGGGTGGGCATTCTCACGCTCTTTTTTGCGCGCATTCAGCGCCATCAGCCAGGCCAGCGGGACAAGGGCGAGCAGCATCGTCTTCAGCGGCCAGGACCAGTGCCACTGTGGGCCGAGCGCCATCGGGAACAGCAGGCAGCAAAGCATGATGGCCAGCAACACGGTACCCGGCCAGTCGATGCGTGACGGCGTCTCGCGACGGGTTTCCGGTACGAAGCGGCGGCTCAGCGCCAGCACCACCAGACAAATCGGCACGTTGATAAAGAAGGCGTTACGCCAGCCCAGCCCGGCGATATCCGCCGATACCAGCCAGCCGCCGCCCATTTGCCCGACGATAAACGCAATCCCGCCGATGCCGCCGAACAGGCTGATGGCTTTTGCATGCGCCGTACCTTTGAGCGTCACGTGCAGCGTGGCAAGAATTTGCGGCATGATCAGTGCGGCACCTGCGCCCTGAACGATGCGCGCGGCGAGCAGCTGTTCAATGTTCCCCGCTATTCCGCACAGCAGCGAGGCCAGGCCAAAGCTCGCCACACCCCACATGAACAGACGGCGACGGCCAAAATTATCCCCCAGCTTGCTGCCGAGCGCGAGGCAGACGGCAAAGGCCACGCCGTAGAGCGCGACGATGAGCTCCAGTTCGGTGGCGGTAGCGTGCAGTGAATGGGTAATGGCGTCCAGCGCCACGTTGGTGATTGAGGTATCAATCATCGGCAGCATCTGGCCGGTTAACAGCAATATCAGGCCAGCGCGACCCGGTGAAACAACTGACGTATTCATGGTAACTCCATTGCGTCATTCAACAGATGGTCGTAGCATCTACCATCAGATAAACGGGTACCAGTTCTTGCTTATACTGGTACTGGCACTACCATGCAGGGGGATTTATGGCGCTGATGTCTGAACCTGTCGTCTCACTTCAGGATGACACCCGAAAACAGCTCGGGGCATTTTTACGTGCCCGGCGTGAAAGCCTCGATCCGCAGCGTCTCGGCTTGCCGCGCAGCGGTCGTCGCCGCACGCCGGGTCTGCGCCGCGAAGAGGTGGCGATGCTTGCTGACGTGGGCGTGACCTGGTACACCTGGCTTGAGCAGGGCAGGGACGTCAATCCGTCCAGCGCGGTGATGGCGGCCGTGGCAAAAGCGCTGCAATGCACCCCGACCGAGGCCCGGCACCTGTTTGTGTTAGCGGGTTTGCCGCCGGGTGAAGCACCGCAGGCGGTCTGCTGTGAAGGCATCAGCGAAGGCACCCGACGCCTGCTGGATACGCTGATGCCGAAACCCGCGAGCATTCAAAAACCGAACTTCGATATTGTGGCCTGGAACGACAGCTTCGGGCATCTGATGGGCGTCGATTTCAATGACATCCCTCCCGAAGATCGCAACTGTATTTATCTGTTCCTCACGCATCCGGCGTGGCGCGCGCGCCTCGGCAGACGCGACGACGTGCTGCCCATTTTTGTCTCCTATTTCCGGGCGGCGATGGCCGAACACCGGGGTGACCCACTGTGGGAGGCCAAACTGGCGCGTTTCTTCGCGGTGTCCGAAGAGTTCAAAACCCTGTGGCACCAGCGCAACGACGTGCGCGGCGTGGAGAACCAGCTCAAGCTGTTTACCCATCCCGAGCTGGGGGATTTTACGCTGCAGCAGATGTACTGGTATTCCGCGCCGCGAAACGGATCGCGGCTGCTGGTGTATCTGCCGGTGGATGAGGCGGGAGAGCGGGCGATGGAGTGGCTGGCGGCGCAGGGAAAGTAAGTTTTTTGCGAGGGGCTTTCATGTAATCAAAGCGGATCCGGTTCTGTCTGTTAAAAACGGGTAAGGTGGGACACGAAAAGCTAAATTAGCCTTTAATGCAAATTGCCTTATATGCTAATATTCTCAGGGATGAAATATCGTGTTCAGACTTATCGTTCATGAGGCGGTAAGGGAAGAGATTCTCTCACTGCCTGCTGGGGTGCAGGCGAAGCTGATTCGACAGCTTGATAAATTGCGCACCAATCCGACAGTACTGAGAGAACCTGACAGCAAACCCTTACCCTATGGTTTGTTTGAAATCAGAACCGTCGGGCTGATCCACACTCGTGGGATCTACGTTTATCAGCGGGAAAAGACAATTTTTCTGCTGCGGGTATTTATCAAGAAAACGCAAAAAACACCCTCTGCTGAACTCCGTCTGGCATTGAAACGACAACAGGAGATGTTGGATGAGCAAAAAGATTATTGACTGGGATGAGCTCAGAGCGGAACTGTTAAGCAATTCAGAAGTGCAGGCTTCTTTTGATGCAGAAGAGCGCAAGGAACGCCTGCGAGAGATGCTGGCGCAATGGCGAGACCATGCTGGCCTGACGCGCGCGCAGGTGGCTGAGCGGATGGGCGTCAGCGCACCCACGGTATCCAGAATGGAAGCGAATATTACCCGGGCAAGCCTTGATACGTTAACGCGTTATGCGCTGGTGTGTGGGATTAAACACCCGCAGATTACGCTTTATTGAAACAGGCACGCCGGAACCCAGCGTGCCAGGAGGGATTAGCACTCGGTCACAATCGTGCTCAGCGGCAGGCGAGATTTCGGCAGCGTGGCGTTGAAATCTTCCACGCTGTGATGCCCAACCGGCACCACCACCAGGCTGGTGAAGCCCTTCTCTTTCAGGCCAAACTCTTCGTCGAGGATCGCGGCGTCGAAACCTTCGATCGGTACCGCGTCCAGACCCATAGCGCCCACGCCCAGCAGGAAGTTGCCGACGTTCAGGTAAACCTGCTTCGCCATCCACTGGTCGTCATCTTTCAGATCCACGCGGTGCATGTCGGCGAAATAGGTGCGGCCCTTATGGTTTGCCGCTTTCGCTTCCGGGGTGTTGAAGCGACCGTCGGCTTCTTCCTGATCGACAACGCGCTCCAGCCAGGCATCGTCCATCGCGGTTTTCGCGCAGAACACCACCACGTGAGAGGCATCCAGCATTTTGCGTTCATTGAACACATAGGTGCCTGCCGCGGATTTCGCCACGCGCGCTTTTCCTTCCTCGGTGCTGGCCACAATGAAGTGCCACGGTTGGGAGTTGGTGCTGGACGGGCTGTACTGCAGCAGGGTTTTGATTTTTTCCGCTTCTTCAGCGGTCAGTTTTTTGCTTGCGTCGAACGCCTTGGTGGAGTGGCGTTTCAGCGCAACAGAAATGATATCCATAACAACTCCTGATGATGAAATTCGCCCGCGTGCGGGCGCGAAAGATGAGCAGATTACAGCGGGACGGGGAAAAAGATAAGGGCAATTCGAGCGTTTAATCTGTTCGTCTCAGACGAACAATCAGACCGGCCGGATCCACTTCTGGTCTTTTTTCGGCAGTTTATCCACCACCAGATGCCAGGAATCATTGATAAGATCGGTAACCAGTTCCGGCGTCACGTCGTCCGTACCGTAAAGGGAGATCCAGTGCTTTTTACTCAGATGGTAGCCGGGTTCTATCCCGCGGTAGATCTGCTGGTTTAACAGCGATTTCTCCGGGTCTGACTTCAGGCTGACGTGCGGCCGCCCGTGTGCGACGGCCATAATCATGAAAATTTTTCCACCCACTTTAAACACGTCAAACTCCGGCCCAAACGGCCAGCAGTGTTCGGTGAATGGCAGTTCCAGCGCCACGCGTTTTGCGTGCTCCTGCAACGTTTTACTGTCCATCGCTCTCTTCCTGGGCAAGCCCGCGCCACATCACCTCAAAGCCGAGCGCTTTAAACTCAACGGCGCGGGACGGATCGCGGGTGGCAAATTCCATCGTACTTTCGGCCAGCGATAAGAAAAGCGCATCGCCAAACGTTTTAAATTCATCAGACATAAACACCTGACGCACCGAGCGGCGGCAGAGTTCATGCAGCTCCGGAAACATCTCTTTCACCGCCTGTTCCGTTTCGACGCTCAGCTTTTCACTGACGCCAATCTGGCGGATCGCCGCATGTGCAACGGGGTTACGAATACCCCAGTCCACATAGCTGTTCCAGATATTGCGGGTATGTTCTTTAGGCAGCGTGATGGTGCGATCGAGGTTTGCCAGCATGGTCTGGCAGAGATCCTGCTTCAGATGCAGATAGAGGGCATTCAGCAGATCGTCTTTCGTAGCAAAGTAGCGGAACAGGGTGCCTTCGGCGACGCCAGCCTTACGGGCAATGAGCGCCGTTGAGGCGGCAATACCTGACTGTGCAAACGCCGCCGTTGCGGCTTCCAGTAAGGCCTGTTTTTTATCTTCACTCTTCGGACGTGCCACTAAATTTTTCCTCCTGTCAATTATAAAAACCCTGATTGAAACACGTGCTTTGACACGCTGCAACGCGGAATGTCAAAGATCGAAAACGTCTTGACGACTTTATCATCATATCTATAATGAGTGCTTACTCACTCATAATCAAGTTTACCCTGCGCACGCTATCGGATGGGGCGCGTTTTCGGGTCAGGATATGAAAAAACCTCTCTTCATCTGCGTGGTGTTAATCATGATTATTGCTTCAGCCGCGAGTTTACCGTTTGTTCTGAATGCCGGATTCGGCCAGCCGCCGCAGGGTGAACGGCTCACCGAAGTGGAGGCCTCCCCACAGTATCGCGAGGGGAAATTCCACAATACGCTGCCGACGCCGGGATATAACGGTGACAAAAATATGCTGGTCGCGATGTGGGAGTTTCTGACTAAAAAAACTGAAAACGCCCGCCCGGCCCAGCCGCTGCCGCTGGTGAAAACCGATCTTGCGAGCCTGCCGCTGGAGCAGGACACCCTGGTGTGGCTCGGTCACTCTTCGTGGTATCTGCAGCTCGCGGGCAAACGCATCCTGATTGACCCGGTGCTTGGCAACTATGCCGCGCCGTTTTCGTTCCTCAATAAGGCCTTTGCCGGCGAGTATCCGTGGCGTGCTGAACGCATGCCGGCGATCGACCTGCTGATTATCTCGCACGATCACTACGATCATCTGGATTACGCCACTATCAAGGCGCTACTGCCGAAGGTGAAACGCGTGGTGACGCCGCTGGGCGTGGGATCCCACCTGCGTTACTGGGGGATGAAGCCCGAGATTATTGACGAGCGCGACTGGAACCAGTCGGTACGCATCAGCGATGCGCTGACGGTGCACGTTCTGCCTGCGCGTCACTTCTCCGGTCGCGGCATCAAACGCGATCGCACCCTGTGGGGCAGCTTCATGTTCGTCACGCCAGAGCAGAAGGTTTACTACAGCGGGGATTCCGGTTACGGCCCGCACTTCAGGGCCATCGGTGAACAGTTTGGCGAAGTGGACGTCGCCATCATGGAAAACGGCCAGTACGACCAGGACTGGAAGTACATCCACATGCTGCCGGAGGAAACGGCGCAGGCCTCGGCGGATCTGAACGCGAAAGCCGTGGTGCCCGGGCATAACGGACGCTTCGTGCTGGCGAAACACGCCTGGAACGATCCGCTGATCCAGCTGGCAAAAGCCAGCAAGGATAAAAATTATCGGTTGCTGACGCCGGAACTGGGCGAGCCCGTCCGGGTAAGCGACAGCGCACAAACCTTTCGTGCGTGGTGGGAATAATGTTTAAGCGAGAAGCAGAGGGGGACAGCAGTATGACCATTTCCGCTCAAGTCATCGACACTATCGTCGAATGGATCGACGACAATCTGCACCAGCCATTACGAATAGAAGAGATTGCCCGTCACGCGGGTTACTCGAAATGGCACCTGCAGCGGCTGTTTATGCAGTACAAAGGGGAGAGTCTGGGGCGTTATATTCGTGAACGTAAGCTGCTGCTGGCGGCGCGCGATCTGCGAGAATCCGACGCCCGGGTGTACGACATCTGCCTGCGTTACGGGTTTGACTCGCAGCAGACGTTTACCCGTATCTTCACCCGTACGTTCAACCAGCCGCCGGGTGCGTACCGTAAAGAGAACCATAGCCAGACACATTAACCTGTCGCGTGTAGGCCGGGTAAGGCGTAGCCGCCACCCGGCTTTTTTATGGGCTCAGGACGCGAGTGAAAACCAGCGTCGCCAGACGAAACGCAGCACGAAGAATTCAATCGCCCCGAGCAGTAAAAACCACACGCAGAACAGAATGGTATAGAGCTGGTTAAGATCGACCATGTGAAAGGTCTGAACCAGCTTCTGCGCCAGCACCAGCCCAAGCGAAGGCGCCGGGAGCAGCAGGCACGAAAGCAGGGCCAGTAATAAAATGCCGCCTGCGGTGAGCAGCGATTCTAGCGGGTGTTTCATCGTAATGTTAATCGTCAGTTAAAAATGTCATTGTCCGGCATTCTGTAACGTAAAGCAATATCAGCCCCGCTGACCTTTTTGAATAAAACAAAGACATTATTACTGCGCACAAATAACAACATACGACCCGGCGTTTATATTAATAACGCGTTATGTAAATAAACGTCCGCATCAGGAAAATAATTTTACAAATGTATAGGTGCTATAACCAATTAACGTGGCAATAACAATGGCCGCGATAACGTATAACACCAGTCTGCGCCCGCGATAAATACCCCACATGGTTCCCCCTTGTTTAGTTTTGGTTTAGAAATATTTTGTAAAAATCAGGTCATCGAAATAGTTTTAATCAGTTTTGAATAACCGAGAAGTCATTATATTGCGGTAGATCAATTTTACCAGCAAGACTTTAAAATGAATTTATTTAAGCCCGAAAGGAATTCAGGCTTCTGTTCACCGGAAATTGAAGGAAAAATACGATGACTGAAAAAAAAGTGATTCCGAACGTGCCGCCTTCCGGCGGGCTGGCATACCAGCAGACCGTAGAGCAGGTGCTTGCACACGCGCAGAGCCAGGCCAGCGGTCTGGACCGTGCAGAGGCGCAGGCGCGTCTGCAAAAAACAGGGCCGAACGCGCTGCCGGAGAAAAAAGGCAAACCCGCCTGGCTGCGTTTCCTGGCCCATTTTAATGATGTGCTGATTTATGTCCTGCTGGCCGCCGCCGTATTAACGGCAGTAATGGGCCACTGGGTTGATACGCTGGTTATTTTGGGCGTGGCGGTAATCAATGCCTTAATTGGTCATATTCAGGAAAGCAACGCGGAAAAATCCCTGAAGAGTATTCGTAATATGCTCGCCAGCGAGGCGCGCGTTATTCGTAACGGCAACCATGAAACAATCCCCACAACTGAAATAGTCCCGGGCGATATTATCGTATTACGCGCGGGGGATCGTATTCCGGCGGATATGCGTTTAATTGAAGCGCATAATTTACGTGTGGAAGAGGCGATTCTGACCGGTGAATCCACCGTGGTGGATAAACACGTTAATCCGCTGAGCGGCGAATTACCGCTGGGCGATCGCACCAATATGGTCTTCTCCGGGACGACCGTCAGCGCGGGCGGCGGCATCGGTGTGGTCACCGCGACCGGTCAGGATACGGAACTCGGCCACATCAACCAGATGATGGCGGGTATCGAAAAGCACCGTACGCCGCTGCTGGTGCAGATGGACAAGCTGGGTAAAGCGATCTTCGCGATTATTCTGGCAATGATGGCCGCGCTGTTTGTCTTCAGCCTGGCGTTCCGCGAGATCCCGATGGGGGAGCTCCTGCTCTCCCTGATTAGCCTGGCGGTGGCTTCCGTACCGGAAGGTCTGCCGGCCATTATCTCCATCATCCTCTCCCTGGGCGTGCAGGCGATGGCGCGCAAGCGGGCGATTATCCGCAAGCTGCCGACGGTTGAAACGCTCGGCGCGATGACCGTGGTCTGCTCGGATAAAACCGGTACCCTGACCATGAACGAGATGACGGTCAAAGCCATCATCACCGCCGACGCCTGCTACCGCGTGGACGGCAACAGCTACGAACCGGTGGGTAACATCTACCTGGAAGGCAGCGACGAGCCGGTGCAGATCCAGCCGGGCACCGTGCTGGAGCAGTACCTGCGCACCATCGACCTGTGTAACGACAGCCAACTGATTCAGGACGATCGCGGGCTGTGGGGCATCACCGGCGGCCCAACCGAGGGCGCGCTGAAGGTGCTGGCGGCGAAAGCCAGCCTTGAGCCGGTGATGACCGCGCTGGTTAACAAGATCCCGTTCGACTCGCAGTACAAGTACATGAGCACCCACTACCAGATTGGCGGTGAGGAGCAGATCCTGATCACCGGCGCGCCGGACGTCATTTTCGCCCTCTGTGCACAGCAGCAGACCCGTCACGGTGCAGAAGCCTTCAACCGCACGTACTGGGAAAGTGAGATGGAGCGCTATGCGCGTCAGGGGCTGCGCATGGTCGCCGCGGCGTTCAAACCAGCGAACGGCGAGCAGGAACTGACGCACGATGACCTGAGCCACGGTCTGATCTTCCTCGGCATCGCCGGGATGATGGATCCGCCGCGCCCGGAAGCCATTGACGCGATTAACGCCTGCCAGCAGGCGGGGATCCGCGTGAAGATGATCACCGGCGATCACCCGCAGACGGCAATGAGCATCGGGCAGATGCTGGGGATCAGCAACAGCGAGCAGGCGGTTACCGGCTACGAGCTGGAGAAGATGGACGATGCCGCCCTGGCGGACGCGGCGGTGAAGTATGACATCTTCGCCCGTACCAGCCCGGAGCATAAGCTGCGCCTGGTGAAAGCGCTGCAGGACAAAGGCGAAATCGTCGGCATGACCGGCGACGGCGTGAACGATGCCCCGGCGCTGCGTCAGGCGGACGTGGGTATTGCGATGGGCATTAAGGGCACGGAAGTGACCAAAGAGGCGGCGGACATGGTCCTGACGGACGATAACTTCGCCACCATCGCCAGCGCGGTGAAAGAGGGGCGTCGCGTTTACGACAACCTGAAGAAGACCATCCTGTTCATCATGCCGACCAACCTGGCGCAGGGGCTGCTGATTGTGATTGCGCTGCTGGCGGGGAACATCATTCCGCTGACGCCGGTGCTGATTCTGTGGATGAACATGGCCACCTCCGCCACGCTCTCCTTCGGCCTGGCCTTTGAGGCCGCCGAGCGCAACATCATGCGCCGTCCGCCGCGTCAGACCGGGCAGCACGTGATGGACGCCTACGCCGTCTGGCGCGTGGCCTTCGTCGGCACCATGATTGCCATCGCCGCCTTTGCGCTGGAAGCCTGGCTGGCTCCGCGCGGCCACAGCGCGGAGTTCATCCGCACCGTGCTGCTGCAGATGCTGGTCTGCGCCCAGTGGGTATACATGATTAACTGCCGCAACACCGAAGGGTTCTCCCTCAACCGCGGTCTGCTGGCGAACAAAGGGATCTGGCTGGTGACGGGCGTGCTGTTCCTGCTCCAGGCGGCGATTATCTACCTGCCGTTTATGCAGATGCTGTTCGGTACCGAAGCCCTGCCGCTGCGCTACTGGTTTGTGACCCTGGCCGTTGCAGGCGTGATGTTCTTCGTCGTCGAAATCGAGAAGCGACTGACCCGCAGGTTCCGTAAGGCTGCATAACGAAAACCTTACCCCTCACCCTAACCCTCTCCCCATAGGGGAGAGGGGACCGCCCGGTTTTCTCCCTCGCCCCTTTGGGGAGAGGGCCGGGGTGAGGGGAGAAACAACGCTGAGGTACTCCCATGAAATTCCCGGTCCTGTTAGCACTTCTTGTCAGTACCCTGCAACCCGCATTCGCCGCCATCCCCGTTCGCGTCGCCACCGTGGAGCAAACTGCCCACGCCGCCGAGCGCCAGATCCCGGGCCGCATCGAAGCTATTCACACCGTTGAGCTACGGGCGCGAACGGAAGGCGCGATTGCCAAAATCCACTTCCGCGACGGGCAGTACGTGAAAAAAGGCGACGTGCTGTTTGAGCTGGACGACGCAGAGCCGCGCGCTGCCCTGCGCCTGGCTCAGGCCGAAGTGAAAAGCGCCGAAGCCACGCTGCGCCAGGCGCAGCAGCACCTTTCCCGCTTTGAAAGTCTCGGCAGCAGCAACGCCATCAGCCGTCACGACGTGGACAACGCCCGCATGCAGCGCGACGTCGCCAGCGCCGCTCTCGAGCAGGCGAAGGCCCGGCTCGAAGCCCGCAACGTCACCCTGAGCTACACCCGTATCACCTCGCCGATTGACGGCCGCGTGGGGCACAGCAGCTTCCATGTGGGTAGCCTGGTCAACCCGGCGAGCGGCGTTTTGGTGGAGGTGGTGCAGCTTGACCCGATCCGCATCGCCTTTGCGCTGGAAGAGGGGGCGTTTGCCGCCAAAGCCGGACAGCATGCGGATATCAACGCCATGAAGCGTGCCTGGCAGGCGCTGATCGACAGCAACGGCCAGCGCGTCAGCGGCGAGCTGACGTCAGTGGATAACCGCGTTGACCCGCGTACCGCCAGCGTGATGCTGCGCGCCGAGTTTGCCAATCCGCGCCATCAGCTGCTGCCCGGCGGTAATGTGAACGTGTTTTTGCGCCCGGCAAGCGAGCAGCCGGTGCTGACCCTGCCCGCCGCCGCGGTCCAGCAGAACGGCGACGGCTACTTTGCCTGGGTCGTTAATGCCGACGGCAACGCCGAAATGCGCCCGCTGAACGTGGCTGGTCAGATTAGCCAGCAGTTCCAGATCACCTCTGGCGTGAAGCCCGGTGAGCGAGCGATTACTGACGGCGCGCAGCGCGTGCAGCCCGGCGCTGCTGTCCAGATACTGAATTAAGGAGCCATCATGCTGACGTTTTTCATCAAACGCCCGCGTTTCGCGATGGTGATTGCGCTGGTCATCACCCTGCTGGGGGCCATTGCGCTGAGGATTATCCCGGTGGAGCAGTACCCGCAGATCACGCCGCCGGTGGTGAACGTCTCTGCCAGCTGGCCCGGTGCCAGCTCTGCTGACGTGGCGGAGGCCATCGCCACGCCGCTGGAGACGCAGCTGAACGGCGTGGACCATATGCTCTACATGGAGTCCACCAGTTCGGACGAAGGCACTTACAGCCTGAACATTACCTTTGCGGCGGGCACCGATCCGGATCTCGCGGCCATCGACGTGCAAAACCGCGTGGCGCAGGCCGTGGCGCAGCTGCCGACCGAGGCGCAGCAAAACGGCGTGCAGGTGCGCAAGCGGGCCACCAACCTGATGATGGGGGTAAGTCTTTACTCACCGAATAACACCCACACGCCGCTGTTCGTCAGCAACTACGCCAGCACCCAGGTGCGCGAGGCGCTGTCGCGTCTGCCCGGCGTGGGGCAGGTGCAGATGTTCGGCGCGCGCGACTACAGCATGCGCATCTGGCTGCGCCCGGACCGCATGAACGCCCTGAACGTCACCACCGATGACGTGGCGCAGGCGCTGCGCGAGCAGAACGTACAGGGCGCGGCGGGTCAGGTGGGCACGCCGCCGGTGTTTAACGGCCAGCAGCAGACCCTGACCATCAACGGGCTGGGGCGCTTAAGCCAGGCCGAAGAGTTTGCCGACATCATCATCCGCGCCGGGGATATGGGCCAACTGGTGCGCCTGAAGGACATCGCCACCATCGAGCTCGGCTCGCGCAGCTACAGCTCCGGCGCGCAGCTGAACGGGCACGACTCCGCCTATTTGGGTATCTATCCGACGCCGTCCGCCAACGCCCTGCGCGTGGCCGATGCGGTACGCGCGGAGCTGGAACGCCTCTCAACGCGCTTCCCGGACGACCTGGTTTATGAGGTGAAATTCGACACCACCTCTTTTGTCGCCGCGACCATTAAAGAGATCGGCGTCTCGCTGGCGCTGACGATGCTGGCGGTGGTGGTGGTCGTTTCCCTGTTCCTGCAGAGCTGGCGCGCGACGCTGATTGTCGCCCTCGCCATTCCGGTGTCGCTGGTGGGCACCTTTGCGGTGCTCTACACGCTCGGCTACTCCGCCAACACGCTCAGCCTGTTTGCCATTATTCTGGCGCTGACCATGGTGGTGGATGACGCCATCGTGGTGGTGGAGAGCGTTGAAACGCTGATGGCGGAAGGGCAAAGCCGCACGGCGGCGACCGCGCTGGCGCTGCGCCAGATTGCCGGGCCGGTGATCGCGACGACGCTGGTGCTGCTGGCGGTATTTGTGCCGGTGGCGCTGCTGCCGTGCATTGTCGGCGAACTCTACCGCCAGTTCGCGGTGACGCTCTCCACCGCCGTGACGCTCTCAAGCCTGGTGGCGCTGACCCTGACGCCCGCGCTGTGCGCGATGCTGCTGCGTCCGCGCCCGGAGAAACCTGCGGCCATTTATCGCGCCTTCAACCGCGGGCTGGATGCCACGCGCGGTTTCTACACCCGCCTCGTGCATGTCTTAAACCTGCGTCCGTGGCTGGCGCTGCTTGCCACCGCAGGCGCGGCGGCAGTCGTGCTGTTCAGCTTTATGTCGATGCCAAAAGGCTTCCTGCCGCAGGAGGACCAGGGCTACTTCTTCGCCAGCGTTCAGCTGCCGGAAGCGGCTTCGCTGGAGCGCACCGAAGCGGTGATGACCACCGCGCGGGAGCTGATCGCCCAAAATCCGGCGGTGGAGGACGTCATTCAGGTCTCCGGATTTAACATCCTCAACGGCACCAGCGCCTCCAACGGTGGGTTTATCTCCATCATGCTGAAGGACTGGAGCGCGCGTCCGCCGCTGGAGGAGGTGATGGGCACCCTGCAGCGCCAGCTGCTGGCCCTGCCGGAAGCGACCATCATGACCTTCGCGCCGCCGACGCTGCCGGGGCTGGGCAACGCCTCCGGTTTTGACCTGCGCATCCAGGCTCAGGCGGGGCAGAGCCCGGCGGAGCTGGAGCGCGTCACCCGCGAGGTGCTGGCGAAAGCCAACCAGCACCCGCAACTGAGCCGCGTGTTCACCACCTGGAGCAGCAATGTGCCGCAGCTGACGCTGACCGTTGACCGCGAGCGCGCCGCCCGTCTTGACGTGCCGGTGTCGCGCATCTTCAGCAGCCTGCAAACCGCCTTTGGCGGCACGCGCGCCGGGGATTTCAGCATCAACAACCGCGTCTACCACGTGGTGATGCAGAACGAGATGCAGTGGCGCGAGCGTGCAGAGCAGATCAGCGAGCTGTTCGTGCGCAGCAACAGCGGCGAGCGGGTGCGCCTGAGCAACCTCGTCACCATCACGCCGACCGTCGGCGCGCCGTTCCTGCAGCAGTACAACCAGTTCCCGTCCGTGTCGGTGAGCGGCTCGGCAGCGGCTGGGGTGAGCAGCAGCACCGCGATGGCGGCGATGGGCGAGATCCTCGCGGAAAGCCTGCCGGCCGGATACGACTACGCCTGGAGCGGCATGTCGTACCAGGAGCAGCAGACAGGTAATCAGGCGATCTGGATCGTGCTGGCGGCGGTGGTGATGGCGTGGCTGTTCCTCGTCGCCCAGTACGAGAGCTGGACGCTCCCGGCAAGCGTGATGCTCTCGGTGCTGTTTGCCATTGGCGGGGCGCTGGTCTGGCTGTGGTTGGCGGGATACGCCAACGACGTGTACGTGCAGATTGGTCTGGTATTGCTGATCGCGTTAGCGGCCAAGAACGCGATTCTTATCGTCGAGTTCGCCCGCGCGCGGCGTATGGACGGAATGGCGATTGTCGATGCCGCGCGGGAAGGGGCCTCGCGCCGCTTCCGGGCGGTGATGATGACCGCCGTGTCGTTCATTATCGGCGTTTTGCCGATGATGCTGGCGACCGGCGCAGGCGCCCAGAGCCGCCGCATCATCGGCACCACGGTCTTCAGCGGCATGCTGGTAGCGACCGTGGTGGGGATTCTGTTCATCCCCGCGCTGTTCGTGCTGTTCCAGCGCCTGCGGGAGTGGGGCCACGGCCTTACGGACTCGTCGCCCACAGCTCGCAGTGCTTCTGGACCAGAGAAATCAGCGAGCCGCCGTCGGCGATAAAGTCCCGCATGCGCTGCGCCTCGCTCTTGCCCTGCTTTAACAGCAGGGCAATTTCATTGATTGCGCTTGTGGCACCGAGCTTATCGGCCGACGGCGCCACCTGCTCCAGCAGCCAGGCGATGTCCTCCGCCACGGTTCGTTGCTCGCCGGTGTGCACATCCGTCAGGATCCCCTCCAGCCCGTAGCGACACGCCTGAAAACGGTTAAAACGGTAGAGCAGAAAATCCCGTTCCTGATGCTTATACGGTCGCGTGGTCAGCAGCCAGTGTGACGTGGCCTGAATCAGCCCGGCGATGTTAATCGCGTGGCCGAGCGTCAGCGGCGTATCCATCACCCGCACCTCCACGGTGCCAAAATGCGGGCTGGGGCGAATATCCCAGTGCAGATCTTTGATGCTGTCGATCATGCTGGTGGAACTCAGGCGGCGGAACAGCCCTTCAAACTCCTGCCAGCTGTTGACCCACGGCATCTGGCCGTTATCCGGGAACCCGGAGAAGATATTGAGCCGCGACGAGGAGAACTTTGTGTCGGTGCCCTGCATGTACGGCGAGGCGGCCGCCAGGGCAATAAAGTGCGGCACAAAGCGCGACAGGCCGTGCAGGAGGTAAATGGCGTCATCCCCGGTCCGGCAGCCGACGTGAACGTGCTGACCGAACACCGTCGCCTGCAAAATCAGATAGCCAAAGCGCTCCAGCGTGACGTTATAGCGCTCGTCGTCGCACACCTCCTGGCGCTGCCATTTCTGGAACGGATGAGTCCCGCCGCCGCAGATCTGAATGTGCTGCTCCGCCGCCGCGCGCAGGATGCTCTGCTGCATCACCGAGAACTGCGCCGCCGCCTGATCGATGGTCTGACACACGCCGGTGGCGATTTCGAGCATGCTTTCGGTGATGTCGTGTTTGACTTCACCGCCTTTGATATCGTCTTTGACGGCGGCGATGAGCGCGGAGGAGTCCTGGCTGAGATCGTACCCCGGCGGGTTAACCACCTGCAGTTCGAGCTCGATGCCAAGAGTGAACGGTTCAGAGGATTTAAAATCGGGTAAAGGCATGGCGCACTCCGTTGTCTGTGAATGTTGAGTATAGACAA
The DNA here is from genome assembly GCF_047531125.1 of Enterobacter sp. HK-058-C-ECC. Taxonomy (NCBI): domain Bacteria; kingdom Pseudomonadati; phylum Pseudomonadota; class Gammaproteobacteria; order Enterobacterales; family Enterobacteriaceae; genus Enterobacter; species Enterobacter sp. HK-058-C-ECC. The sequence goes on along the minus strand of NZ_JBLKCH010000005.1, from coordinate 93,760 downwards.
CAGGTGTGGCGCGCTCGTCTCAGGGTGGTATAACTGATAGCAGGCTTAGCAAAAGGGGAGTGACTCATGTCTGACTATCCAACCATTGCGCTGATTGGTCCCGGTGCGATTGGCACCACCGTTGCCGCGGTACTGCATGACGCTGGCCGCACGCCGCTACTCTGCGGACGCACCGCGCATCCGGAATTACGCCTGCGTCACGATGAGGGTGAAACGGTGGTGCCCGGTCCGGTATTAACCGATCCGGTGGCTATCACGCGTCCCGTTGACCTCGTGTTTATCGCGGTGAAAACGACGCAAAATGCCGACAGCGCCGGGTGGCTGCGCGCGCTGTGCGATGAAAATACGGTGGTGTGTGCCCTGCAAAATGGCGTAGAGCAGAAGGCTCAGCTTGAGCCTTTGGTCAGTGGCGCGACTGTGCTGCCGTCGGTGGTCTGGTTCCCGGCGCAGCGCGAGCCGGATGCCTCCGTCTGGCTACGGGCGAAGCCGCGCCTGACGCTGCCGGACGTGCCTCAAGCGCAGCGGGTGGTCGAGGCGCTTCGCGGTACGCGCTGTGAAGTTGAACTCTCGGCTGATTTCCCCACCGTCGCCTGGCGCAAGCTGCTGCAAAACGCGGTCGCCGGACTGATGGTGCTCGCTAACCGTCGTGCCGGGATGTTCAGGCGCGAGGATATCAGCGAGCTTGCGCTGGCCTACCTACGCGAGGGGCTTACTGTCGCCCGCGCCGAAGGGGCGAAGCTGGCCGATGACGTGGCGCAGGAGATTCTGGCGAACTTTCAGCGTGCGCCTGAGGACCTCGGCACGTCGATTCTCGCTGACCGTCAGGCGAATCGCCCGATGGAGTGGGATATCCGCAACGGCGTGATCCAGCGCTACGGCCGCAAACACGGCATTGCAGTGCCCATCAGCGATGTGGTGGTACCGCTGCTGGCGGCGGGGAGCGAGGGGCCGGGTTAACGGCCGTTGTTTTTCCGTTCGGCAAAGTAATGGGCGGGCGTGCTGCCCATCACTTTTCTGAACATGGTGATAAACGCGTTCACGGATTCGTACCCGAGAGTGGGGGGGGGCGATAGAAAGGCGGGAAGATAAGTGAATATGAATATCAGCTTTGTGCCATAATTTTACGTGGTTATCCTGGTAGCGTGTTGATCTGTCGGGAGCAGATCCCGGGAGGTTCAAATGCTTTATAGCTGCATGAATAATACAAAATGGAATGAGATCCGCATGGCAATGGTTAGCATGGAATCTCCCCCCTTATGGAAAATCACTTTTCTCAATGGCTATGAATCTGCAGTTGATGGCGAGTGGTTTTACCATTTCTGTGAAGGTGGCTATTTGGATATCAAGTATCTTGATATTATGACAAACTCAGTTGAACAACATACCATGGTAGGTACTATTCTTCGCGCTATTCATCTCCCTGGAATCGAGGTATCAACCGGTTATAGAATTTGGGGATACGCAGATTCGGTCAGCTATGTAGATTATCTTTAACCAGATAAAATCGTTTAATGGCTAACAGGAATACGTTAGTCTTTGCGTAGAATTGGCCTCTACTCCTCACTGTCTAAGCGTTACACTGAAAGTTTATTAATTCAAAGTCAATACAATCAGACATCTTCCCATAGCGGCATCAATTCTCCAGGTAATTGTTCCTTATCAAACCCCTCAAACCAATACACAGAGCCTTGCGGTCCAATAATCGGCACTTCTCCCCACCCCGGATAAAACAATGCGCGACTCCAGTCAGGCTTGAGACGACCACGCCGTTTAAGGCGCTGACCATTACACGCAGTTGCTCGTATTGAAGGAAAATTAATAAAGAAACTTAACGGCATTTTCTCTTTGCGCGCACGTTGTAATTGCCTTGATATCCAGTCCTGGTTACGTTTGCGAAGTTTTTGTTTCATTGGCTACTGTTCTGATTGTACTCACTTATCAATCAATGCTCTCACTGTAATCCGACGCCATGCTTTATACAAGAGTGTCCGTTCTTAACTCAGTGCGGACCTTACCCACTTTTCTGCCCTTTCCGTATCATGAGCGGACGATGATAGCGTCCGCTCAGTGTTGATGACTGTATGTGCATTAGTATAGCCATGCATCGTCTGTCATCAAAATGATGAAGCCACTCGTGTTTTTTATCGGATAAACGTTCTTTTTACACGAACAGAGGTTATGAAATAGGGAATCCAAATTAAAGCCGTAATCACGTTTCTAAAAACAGGTACAAGTTCATTATAGCCAATCTCAGCGCCAGGAATTAATCTGTAAAGCAAGTAGGTATTAAATGACATTGTCGTCACGATTGATATTAAAAACAAAATATAAAGCTTTGGTAGCGATTTCTTCTTTCTTAGGAAAAATGAAATAACGGTGACAGTAAAAAGAAATTCGCCAATATAAATAACCAGGGAAGCTATGAAGAAAATTTTTGCATTTGCATTCAGGTGCGAATGGTTTTCTATCGTAAATTTAAATGCATCTGTCATTGCAAAAATATAGGAAGCAGCAGTAACCACTAATCCTATAAGAGGGAGAAAAAGAAAGCCTCCAATTTTTCTGAAGTTTTTATCTTCGCAACTGTCGCAAAACTCTCTGTCCTGAGGTATTTCAACCCCACACTTTATGCATCCCCATTCCATATATGGACCTTTGAAGTATTTTATAATTTACAATAGATTAAATGAAGTCTATTGCAAACGCAACTGACTGATAAATAAGTATGCTGTGCAGGTAACTTTTTCGAGTAAATTTGTGTTAAGGGGCGATTCCCGCAGCACAGATATTCATTCTAAGTCCCTACCAGGGACCGCGCTTTGCTAATAACGGTTCCTCAAACATTTCTTCCCGACAGTTCCCGACCGGAAACGAATATTTAAAGTAAAGTGCTAACACTGAACACCATAAGGTTCTCTGTTGCACTTCAGTCCAGCTTCTCGATATTCATCCTAACCGCTTTCAGCGTTCTCCTGCGGATCCAGCCGCTGCCCGCCCGTATTACCAGCCAGTAAGCCGCCATCCTGAGCCGGGTGCTTCTGTCCGGGCAAAAGACGAACGTTTCCGTACTGAGTTCATGCTGGTCTGGTGCCAGTTCCTTTACCTGGTAGCGCAGCAACAGTATCGCGCTGCCCGGCACGGCAGGCGTCTGAAACGCGCTGGCATCCGACACGCTTTCCAGACCGAAATCTGCACGCCAGAATTGCCCTCTTAAGCCATAGCAAAGCTCCGATGCTGAATCTTTCAAAAGGGTAAAACTGTGCAAACCAAAGTTGCTGATTGAGTCAGCCTGCTGATCGCGAAGAAGTTTTTGCGGTAATTGCCGCAAAGCCATCAACCGACGAATCACAGCATCTTGCCGGAGGTCAAAGTTGGCAATCAACGGCAGAATATGTTCAGGGTGCGCAGTATGAATGACCGTTCGGTGTTTTTCATGAAACTGGAACTGAGGTAAAAAAGCGGGGACATCCTGCCACTGAGCAAGCGCTTCACGGGTTACGAATCCAGGATTCAGCATTTCTCTTCCTTGTCATCCCTTGAGTACAGCCAGAGTATCAGATGGCGTGCTGCAGGCAATCACCAGGAAAAGAGAGGGGGATAGGGTAGTAAATGTAACGAGCCGGTTGGGTTAACGATGTTCGCTTCTTTGCGAATGGAGAAGCTGAGTGATTTCTTTGCGCTTTCTTGTTGCCCATTCGGGCTTGACTGAGAGCATTAAACTGTATTCCTTTCTGAAATAAACCTCTCTGAATTCCCGTTCAGATGAATGTTTTGCTGCATAGGTTGAGGCCAGCCCCGCCAAGGCACTCTCCACAAACCAATAAAGAATTTCATCGTCACTGAGCGTTACTTTTCGCTGTATTTCAAGCCCCCTTTCACTGATGATAAAATGATATTCTTTCCCATGAATTTCCAGATAGGGAGTTGCAACCCCATCAGGTTGGTCAGGGATAAAGAAGTAATGATTTGGTCTTGTGCCTCCCCCAAGTTGCTCACCTATTTTTAGAAGCTCGTTTCGTAGTTCTTCTATCGTTTTCATCAGCATTCCTTTGTTCTTTTATGTGAACCACTCATTATCGCAGAATGGGTGCACAGAGTCTGCTCGCGATCACTTCCCCACAAACGCACTCACAGGCAAACCGAAACGCTTCGCCAGCGCCCGCATATGATCCAGGGTCAATGTGCGCTGTCCATTAAGGATCCGACTCACCAGAGACTTCTTACCAATCTCATTCTCGAAATCGCTCTGAGTGAGTTGGTACTGATCCATTAGCGTTCGCAATAACGCAACGCCTGACGGAATGCGGGCAATACGCGCGTTAAATTCTGCAAACTCCGGAGACTCGTTTTCGTATTTATCGATTTTCGCGGTAAGCATCTCTATCAGCGAGCTATCGGGGTCGTGCTCAATAAGATGTTCCACCATCGCCAGAGCATCCTCGTAATCTTGTCGCGACGGGCTTGAGCCCAGGAAGGGGAGCTCGTTAGTCAGCTCGTTTGCCGCTTTGATGGCTGCTGCATAATTCATTCTTTCGTTCTCCGGTAGAGGTCCGTGAGCTTGTCATACTCTGCGTGCGTGCTGATGTGTTTGATGAAGATCTTTCCCCGTTCAAAATTAGCAAAAACATCACTCTTAAGTGCCCGCCACCTACATCAATGACCCACCATTTTTCCCGGTATTTCATCCGGTCCAGGCTGGGAAAGCGCTTTCGCATGTCGCCTGGTTAGGGGTAGTGTTCCTTTTTTAGTACCTGGTAAAGGTCGTCCGGGGCGAGTGATTGAGTGGGAAAATGTCTGGCCGCCGTATCGAAAGGCGTTCTTGAGACTACGTGCATCCATGCCCATTGTTTCCAGGATGGAAACATTATAGGTGGTGATTGGTGAGTTGACAATGTGGAAACTGCGGGGGAAATGAAGCTCCTACATGTTCTTGATAATTATGCTCATGTAGAGCGCTCGAGCACGTTAAGTTGGGGTGGCTTGAGATTAAAGGGGGAGGTATCGCTCGACCAGGGAAATTTGATTGATTTGCGTAGCGTATTCAGAAATTGTTTGCTGAAAAGGAGTCTGGTGGAGGCTAGTTTTACTAACAATATCTTATGGAAGTGTGTGAAAGATGAGTCCGCATTGTGCCAGAAGCGGAAGTTCCTAACATCATGCTGCATTCGTTTAAGGGGAGCAGATCAACGGTAATATCTTTGTCAGTCCCCCAGCGCCTAGGATTTGGAATGAACAACGCAACTCAGTTCAAAGGTTCGAAGCTTTGCTGGGCTTTACTTTTCTAATTCGTCGCTGATTAAGCTTCAGTTTTCCATCTCCAAGAACATACCGCCCAGAATGTACCGCCAGCCAGAACTGTACTGTAATAATATGGTTGTTGATCAAAAGCTTGCACAGGATTTTGCGTAATATTCCATTCCAGGGATAAGGCCCGAGCCCAGCACAGTATAGGGAAAAATGTTTAAATTCTCCCAATCGCCAACGCCAGTAAGACTTCATTTCGGTTTTCGCATGCTCAATAGCATTACAGTTCCATAACTCTCCCCAACGTCGTACCCATTTGTCATTAAGCAACCAGTTATATGTTAGGTGGGACCTTATTGAATCAAAGGGTTGCTGTTGTTGACCCCCGGCTAACGTAATGATGCATTGAAGGAACTGCGTTTCGGTAATTGAAAAGAATATACCGCGCTCAGAAGCCTCCACAAGCTCCTGCCGAGGAATTTGATCTAAGTAAACAATCAGGACAGATTGGTCCAAATTTACCAACTCAATTCTTTGCTGGTAACGAATACCGTGTCCAGACGCTTCAAAGTAAAGCTTAACATTCTCTACTAGAATTTCTTTTGCCCGAAACGCTATACAGGATTTTACCGTTTCATGATCGGCAGGACTAGAAAGCCGCAACGAGTACTCTAGGTGCTCACCAAGTGGTTCCCAACGCGCTCCTAACCGAAGGCGACTAGCTTTGTACTCATGAGATTTTTGATAGGTCTTTAGTAACCATAACCGAGTAATTTTGCCCCATATCCACTTTAAAAGGCGTCCAGCTAAACTCCAAGGCATTGATACGTTCATATATCTCTCCGTATTTTGGACCCTATGCTTTCATCTTTCCACTAAGAAAAATAAGGGTTTTACATATTTTTACTGTTCTTCACCTCTTGCCTGCTCCCCGTTGATTAACACATATGTAATTGTAGTAATACCTTTATCAGCTATGAAAATAATTGCCAAGTTCCGCACCTCGCTCAAAGCAGACCTGACATATCCCAGCCTTTCCGCTCTGAGCCAGTAGTAGGCATCATCACTTCGTATGAAACTGATAATAAATTAAAACTAGAGATCAAGTGAGTCAGGCAGTGAATCTCTTTGTTCTTTGGTATAAACATGTAATTTACTCTTAAAACCTAGGAAATCTCCCTCCATTGTTAAGAATCGACCTTTTTCTGCAAAGAACATGGGATTAATATCTCTACGAACAACATCAGCAAACCAATTAGCTGATTTTGTAGCTTCCACTAACCAATCATGACATTCTTGAATCCATTGCTTATATATTTCAACGTCTTCTTCATAATTATCATTCCAGCCACCAGTTTTATAAAATTTTTCTGGATAGTAAGTGTCTTCATAAAGATAAGAATGTCTCATAAAAATTTGAGCGGCTATGTTAAGTGTTATGGAAAATGTTTCAGTGGCTCTCCGTAGTTCATCAAATTCTTCGGGCCATATAGCAGAAATGACTTTTTGCCGAAATTCAAATATATCATCGGGTAAATTTTTAGGCCATGTCGGTTCTGGTGCTAATGCAAAGCTAGTCCAATTCTGCCAGTTTTCTAAACGACAATATTTTACTGCGGAGTCAATTATTGAAGTTACTGAAAGTTGCTTAGCTAGAAAAAATTTATCTTCAACTCTACTAAGAGTCTCTGAAACCCATAACTCATGTGTCGACTTAACGTTATAGAGTTTTTCGACTGGCCAATCTTCTACATTTCTATCAATTTCCGTATGATGATTTGGGCAAAGGAGAATAAGGTTGTGATAACTATTTCTTTCATCCAGAGTTAAATGCGATTTTCCTCGGGCCGCATCTTCCTTCTCTCCAACAATATGTGCCTGTTCCCCCAATGTAAATGCGGAATTAACGGAGTTCTTATCCTGTGTTAACTCTGTCTTACAAATTGCACATCGATTTCCGGAACGCCCCCACAACAATTTGATGTCTTTTTGATTTATTGCCATGTTAAATACTCCCTTTGGGTGAGTTGAATGCAATATTATAGTTTTTATATAAACAAAAAAAGAGTTTGCCAGAAATTATCATAAAAAGATGCCTAAAACCCTCTTTCATTAAGTAATCAGAAAGACGAAAGGTTGATACTTTCCCCTTAGGATTTTGTCAGGCCTAACCAGAAGATATTCAATAGCCACTCATTATGCATCCCGACTAGCTATCATTTGGCCGATATACTGGCTCGTTAAAACTTCATCGACGACGAGAAAAATTGCGAACTTCCGCTCCTCGTTCCTAACGGACATTCAACAAACAACGCTATTCTTTTAGTAAGGCCAAAGCCCTGCTTTTTATCCTGCAGAACTCCGGCCTTCCATCACCCGCCTCAGTGTGCCGTGATATATGGCTCCTTCACAAACTCCGCCAGCAGCCAGACCATATCATGCAGCAGTCCGGTCAGTTCTTTCGCCACGTTTATAGGGAGCGTCCCGCCCATCACCGCCAGCGTTAACGCTACGGCATAATCCACCTGCAACGTCGTCTCTTGCCAGCAGTCCGGCACGCAGGAAGCAATCTTTTCCCCCGCAATCAGCTGTTCAACCAGATACGGCGGAAGTTCCGAGTCACAGCACTCGCGCAGCCGTTTGAGCGCAGCCAGTAATTGCTTGCAAAGCGCGGCAAACGTCACCGCATCGTCAGTTTCCACTAGTACGCTTACGTAAGCGGCGCAGGCATCGGCCAGTTCGAAGAGATCCGCAGAATCGGAAATGGGGTGGGTGATGAGCTGATGAACAGCGCTTTCCTCAGAAAGCGCGTAGGAAAATTCAGGGGTAGTCGCCATTTAGCATCCTCTTTGTCCAAAAAATGTCATGTTATGCTAACGGGTTCCTACGCCCGGTTACGGATGTGCCGCAACGCAGGCACTTTACGGCGGTGAAAAAAGGAAGGAAAGGGGATGCCCCTGAATTACATAAGGTTGCTTGCAGGTTTGCGAGGCGGCTTCCAGAAGGGCATTGCCGGGTGGCGGCTACGCCTGACCCGGCCTACAAAAATCACAGCCCTGTAGGCCCGCGCTAGCGCAGCGCCGCCGGGCATTCCTGCTGTAAAACAGGTTTTTGCCGATCGTGAGTGAATATCTGCCATTCAATATCCGACTTACTCAGGATAAAAATGGCCGTGGCCAGCGTGTTCTCTTCATCCGGGTCGTGTGGCGAGAGACGATAAATCGGGAGCGCGGGATCATGCTGGTCTGAGAGAATAGCCAGCGCCGCTTCACCATCAAGGAGAGATTGCGTCTCAAGCCAGGCGTTTAGCCGCTGCTGGCGTGACCGGGAGCTGTCAGTGATCACCTGCTCAACCGCATCAAGCTGAGGGTGGATAAGGTGATTAGCATGGGCGAAAACGTCCCGCAGCGGCGTGACGGAACAGCCTGTTCCCGTCGCCTCCACGCTGAACAGCCGGCCATCTCCCCGTTGCCCCAGCGTATGATGAAATGCACCGGCGCGTGGCCCGGTGGTCAGTATGGAGATGGCTTCATCTAACGTGGTGGCATTCAGCGCAGCGCGGGCAAGTATCTGGCGCGGCATGCCGTCCGGACGATGCAAAGCGCGAATGTTATTCACCGTATTCACCACGCCTTTTTCGTTTACGGCGAAGGTATGTCCGCAAATCGATCCCGGATAAGCGAAACTGGTGAATGCCAGGCCCTCATCCGGGGTGATGCTGACGATGGCGCAGTCATTGCGAAGCTGCGGGAAGCCGTCTTCATTGTGCGCAATAATCAGCTCTCCCTCCGCGGTGCTTCCCGCTACAGTTGTGCAGCCATCAGAGGTTGAGCGCACCAGATCGCCGCGGCAATTCCAGGCAAACACCTCATCAAACGGTGCATCCAGACCCGCGGCCAATCCCTCCAGCTCCTGCCAGATGAGGGGATACTGAGACTGGACCCGCGAACGCATGCTCCGGGTCTGTTCTGCGTCTTTCATGGCGGTAACGGTTTGCCACAACGCCGTTTGCGTCAGTTTTGCATGCCAGGCTTCGCGTCCGAACGCGCCAAGCGCTTGACCTACTGCAAAAGCGGAACCACGAATGTCGATTTTTTTCATAGTGTTATCATTCACTTCTGTTCAGGATACGTGTTGCAAAAATTCTTTCAGGCGGGGATTGCGACTGTTATTCAGCAGCATATCAGGTGGACCATCTTCGGCAATGGTACCGCCATCAATAAAGATGAGCCGGGATGCCACATCGCGGGCGAAGCCGATTTCATGGGTCACAATCACCATGGTCATGCCCTCTTCGGCCAGCGAGCGCATGACTTTCAGCACCTCATGCCGTAATTCGGGGTCCAGCGCTGAGGTCGGCTCATCGAACAGCATCATTTTCGGTTTCACCGCCAGGGCTCTGGCGATGGCCACGCGTTGCTGCTGACCGCCAGAGAGCTCTGATGGGTAGTGACTGGCGCGTTCGCGTAAGCCAACGCGGTCCAGCAGCGCCAGCGCCTGTTCCCGCGCGGCGGCTTTGCTCTGTTTGCGTACGCGAACCGGACCAAACATCACATTCTCCAGCGCCGTCAGATGGGGGAACAGATGAAACTGCTGAAACACCATCCCGGCTTCACGGCGGATATCACATTCGTTAGCGTGAGGATCGGTAATATGCATTCCCGCTACCAGCAGCGTGCCGGAGGAAATTTCCTCCAGCTTGTTAATGCAGCGCAGCAGCGTCGATTTGCCCGAACCGGAAGGGCCGATGATCACCACGACTTCGCCAGCGTCAATTTTTAAATTGATGTCGTGCAGCACCTGAGTGGCGCCGAAATTTTTCGACACTGCGCTAAATTCAACCATGCTCATAAAATATGGATCCTCTTCTCCAGTTGCTTCAGCAGGAAACTCAGGCACAGCGTCACCAGCAGGTAAATCATTGCCACTGCGGTCCAGACTTCCAGCGCGCGGAAATTACCGGCAATAATTTCTTGCCCCTGACGAGTCAATTCCGCCACACCAATCACAATAAACAGCGAGGTGTCTTTAATACTGATAATCCACTGATTACCCAACGCAGGGATCATACGGCGTAATGCCAGCGGCATAATGACATGCCATAGCGTGCTGCGCTGGGATAATCCCATTGCCAGGCTGGCCTCTCTAAAACCTTTATTAATCGAGAGGATCGCTCCACGGGTGATTTCTGCAATATAAGCACCCGAGTTAATCACAATGGTCGTAATGGCCGCCGTTACCGGGTCGATATGAATCGGTAACACCATGGGGAGTGCGAAGTAAATAAACATCACTTGCACCATAATAGGCGTTCCGCGAATTAACTCGACAAAAACTAACGAGACTGTTTTTGATATTTTCCCTCCGAGCGCCCGACAGGTTCCCGCCAGCAGGCCAATAACAAAACCACCCAATAAACCTGATAATGAAATAACCAGCGTCAGCTGTAGTCCTTGCAACAACAGCGGCAGGGACTCCCAAATATATTTACTGTCGAAATTCATCATGTTACCCGTTAAGATGCAACGAGGTCGGATCGCTCCGACCTGGCGGGATTATTTTGGCTGTTTAGCAAACCACTTCACGTAAATCTTGTTGTAAGTCCCATCCGCACGTAACGCCTGCAGTGCGGCGTTGATCTTCGGCGTCAGGCTGCTGTTCTTCTGCATCGCAAAACCGTAGTGCTGCGGCAGAATGCTGTCAGTCTCGCCGGTCGATTTCACTTTGCCATCACCCGCCGTTTTTACGTAATAGAGCACATTGGGGGAATCATGTACCACGGCATCAAGGTTACCTGCCTGCAAATCAAGATAGGCGTTGTCGATATTCGGGAATTCAACATAGTTCGCCTTATATTTGCTTTTCATAAAGCTCGCCGCCGCCGTTCCCTGCTTTAATCCCACTTTCTTTCCTGCTAAATCGCTGAATTTAGTAATGGTATTATCGCTGCTTTTCACCGCCATTAATAAATCAGCATCATAATAACCGTCGCTGAAATCGACGACCTGTTTACGCGCGTCGGTTATCGTAATGCCCGCCATGGCGACATCCAGATTACGTGATTGCAAACCCGGAATCAGTCCCCCGAAGTCCATCGGGCGTAATTCGTAGCTGACATCCATTTTTTTGGCGATGGCATCCCACAAATCAATATCAAAGCCGACGTATTTATCGCCTTGTTTAAATTCAAAGGGGACAAAGGCGGTATCAACGCCAACCGTTAATTTATCCTGCGCTTGTGCCACAAAACTGGCGGAGCAAGCGACCAGCGCTAACGTAACTTTTAATTTAGTTAATAATCCAGACATGATAACCCTCGGCGTCAGTGAAGTAGCGTGCATGAATGTCACCCGGCGAAATACATCTGCGGGGTGGGGGAATAAAATGTTGATATGCAGGGCGCACTTTCATGCGCCAAATTTAAAGCGAAAGCTTATGCGGGAATAATCTCATCCCGGGTGTCGGGTACCGGCGTCTGTGCGCCGTTCATTACCATTGAGAGAAAACTGTAATAGCCATTGATGCCGATCAGGTCCACCACGCCTTTCTCGCCCCACAGCGCGATAGCGTGCTGCCAGGTGGCATCGCTGACCTTCTGCTGCTCCTGCAACTCCTTGCAAAAGTGATAGACCGCCCACTCATCCGGCAGCAGATCCTCTGGAAGACGCTTTTCATTAATCGCCTGCACCGCCGCGGCAGATATACCTTTCTCGCGCGCTATCGGCGCATGAATCGCCCACTCCACAGGCTGCGACCAGTGCCGCGCGGTCATCAAAATCGCCAGTTCAGACAGGCGCTGCCCCAGCGCGCTGCGATAACGCAGGTATTCCCCCATGCGTTGTGCATGCGCCATAAGCTCTGGGCTGCGCAGCAGCGGCTCGAAAGGTGGCAGCAGCGCACCGCGGGGCCCGTTGATTATCTCTTCGGCCAACGCGCGCTGCTGGTCGTCCCACTCATGCTCCGCCAGCGGCGGTAAACGATTGATCATAATTTGCTGGTCTCTTCGCGAATCACGGTGTTCAGCGTGTCTACCACAAAGTCGAGCTGACCAGGCGTGACAATAAACGGGGGTGCGATCAGGATATGGTCGCCATACTGCCCGTCAATAGTTCCACCCATTGGATAGACCATCAGCCCCCGTGACATACAGTTTGCTTTGATGGCTGCATGCAGCTTCAGGGCAGGATCGAAGGGGGTTTTGCTCTCTTTATCGCGTACCAGCTCAACGCCCGCAAACAAGCCGCGTCCACGCGTATCACCGACGTGCGGTAATTCCCCCAGCACTTCACGCAATGCGCTGTGCAGGTAATCCCCCTGTTGCCTCACCGCCTGCAGCAAATTATCGCGCGCAATCACCTGCTGCACGGCCAGGGCTGCGGACGCGGCGGTCGCGTGGCAAATGTAGGTGTGCCCGTGCTGGAACAGACCACTACCGGCCTGTAGCGCTGAGACAATCTTCTCGCTCGCCAATACTGCGCCAATCGGCTGATAGCCGCCCCCCAGCCCCTTCGCGATGGTCACCAAATCCGGCACTACATCATCCTGTTCGAACGCATGTAATGTGCCGGTGCGTCCCATGCCGCACATGACTTCATCCGCGATGTAGAGGATGCCGTATTTATCACACAGGTTGCGTACACCTTTTAGATAGCCCGGGGTAGGCGGGGTGGCGCCGGTGGTGGCCCCCACCACGGTTTCTGCGCAGAAACCAATAATGGTGTCGGGACCGGCCTCAATAATGGCGTGCTCCAGCTCGTTGAGCAGACGCGTGGTGTATTGCTGCTGGGTTTCGTCAGCGCGGCGGTCGCGATACTCATTGCAGGCCGAAACGCGTATCACGTCGATCAGCAAGGGAGCAAACTGGCGGCGGCGCCATTCGTTGCCTCCCACCGCGAGCGCCCCAAGGGTATTGCCATGGTAGCTCTGCTTACGGGCGATAAATTTGGTCCGCGACGGCTGGCCGATCTCAACAAAATACTGGCGCGCCAGCTTGAGCGCGGTTTCAACCGCTTCCGAACCGCCCGAAACGAAATAGGCATAGTTAAGATCGCCAGGCGCCGTGCGCGTCAGCTGTTCAGCAAGCTGCTCAACGGTGTCGCTGGTAAAAAAACTGGTGTGGGCATAGGCCAGTTGATCGATCTGGCGATGCATCGCAGCCAGCACGTCAGGATGCGCGTGGCCTAAACAGGAAACGGCGGCGCCACCGCAGGCATCCAGATACTGTTTTCCCTGTGCATCAAAAATGTACGCCCCCTGGGCGCGTACCGCCACGGCGGGCGTGCTGCGTAGACTGCGGTGAATGATATGGGTCATGCTGGTCCTGCTCCTGAATGCGCTGTGCTAATGAAGCGCATCATGCAGGATTCATTTGTATCACGTCAATTTCATTTTGATTCAAATGTATTCGGTTTTCTTATGCCGGATGCAAATGAATTATTTTTCAGGGTTTCCCGGGCACCACATAGGCACCAGAGTTAATAAGGTAGCGTTCAGCATTTTCGATTTTATTCACTGCATCTCGACCATGGCGCGCGACCAGCATCGCCAGTAAACACTCGGCCAGCCCCATGCCGGACACCACGGAGGGGAAAAACGACGGGCTGTCGATAGAGAACAGCAGCGTGCAATCGGCAGCCTGGGCTAATGGCGAGACGGGAGAATCCGTGATGGCAACGATCGTCGCGCCTGCCTGCTGTGCCGCGCGCAGCACATCGAGCGACTCACGGGAATAGGGGGCAAAACTGGTGAGTAACAGGCAATCTTGTGCTGTTAATTCGCGGGTGAACACCTCGATATTGCTCGCCAGACCATCAATTAACGACGCCTGCCGATTGAACAGTCGATAGACATAAAACAGCGACCAGGCGATAGGAAAGCTGGCCCGGAAGCCGCAAATATAGACATTCTCAGCCGCGTCCAGCAGCGATACGGCCTGCTCCATGGCCTGATGGTTCTCATGCTGCGTGAAAGCCAAATTGGCCTGATGCGCCTGAAACACCTCTTCATACAGCTGCGGCTGAGTGCCTTTGGCGATCAGCTTCTCGGCTTTGGATACATATGTATCATTGCGCAGCCCGAGCTCATCGATGAATGCGTCCTTGAGTTCACCCCAGCCGTTGTAGCCTAATCGTTGCGCTAGCCGCAGCAGCGTAGCGGGTTTTACACCGGCCTCACTGGCGAAGGCACGCATCGATAGCACGACCAGTTGATTGGTATTCTGTAGCGAGAACTCGGCAGCACGCTGTAATTCCGCAGACAACTCACTGAATGTACTGACAATATTTTCCCTTGGATTCATAGCAAATAGTCCCGCTGTTTAAGGTTAGCGCTGCTGTTGTCAAGTGACGTTCGATCTTCGCAGACTGAACGGACTCGCGTTGTCCTGGAAACGGATGATGAAAACACAGCGCAAATAAGTCAACGGGGAACTGAACAGGGGTATCAGACGTGCGAAACCATCCTGAACGCCAGAATTGTTCTCTTAAGCCATAGCAGAGAACGATGTCTGGAGTTAACGCCGGAGACTGGCATTGCCGGGTGGCGGCTACGCCTTACCCGGCCTACAAAAGAAAAGCGACACGAACGTAGGCCCGCGCAAGCGAAGCGCCGCCGGGCACAGCCGCGCAGCCGTCACCCTTCGCTCAGCATCGTCAAAAACCGCTTCACCGTCCGCGAGCGTTCAAAGCGCCGCCAGCAGAGCGCGATGTCGGTATACAGCTCCGGTGAACTCAGCGTGTGATAGGTGACATTCGGCGGAGATATGGCCGCCATGGATTTCGGCACCAGCGCAAACCCGCCGCCTGCGGAAACCATGCTCAGGGAGGAGGAAAGCTGCGACGACTGCAGCGCGTGCTGCACGTCAATCCCGGCCCGCTCGCAGCAGCCGTGAACCCGGTCGTACAGGCCCGGCGCGACCTCCTGCGGGAACAGCACCACCGGCGTATCCCGAAGCTGCTCTAACGCCAGCGAATCGCACGTCGCCAGCGGATGATCGCGATGCAGCGCCACCACCATCGGCTCCCGGTCGAGGATTTTTAACTCGAACGCCTTGCTGCTCTCGCACGGCAGGCGCACGAAGGCGATATCCAGTTCGCCCTCTGCCAGCATCGTCGTCAGCGACGACATATTGGCTTCCACCTGGTGAACCTGCACCGCCATGTTCTGCACCTGAAACTGGCGAATCAGGGTAAAGATTTTGGGATGAAAAGCGTCGGAACTGGTGATGCCAATCGACAGGTTGCCGTTCAGCCCGCGCGCGATGCCTCGGGCTTTCTCCAGCGCGGCATCGCTCAGCGCCAGGATCTTGCAGGCGTCCTCGTAGAAGGCTTCTCCCGCTTCGGTCAGCTCCACGCCCCGCGTCAGGCGCCTGAACAGCGGCGTGCCCACTTCCTCTTCGAGCCGTTTGATCTGCTGACTCAGAGGAGGCTGCGAAATACCCAGCGCTTCGGCCGCCCTGGTGAAGTGTCGCTCGCGTGCTACCGCGACAAAATACCGCAGATAACGAAGTTCCATATCTAAAACGTCTCAAACCAGCATGGTTTCTATATTGGAACTCTCTGCTGAATCGGGTCAACATTTATTTAACCTTTCTAAATAAAGTTGAAGAGGACGAGCATGATGGTGCATTCATCTGCCTGCGACTGTGAAGCCAGTCTGTGCGAGACCCTGCGCGGGTTCTCTGCCCAGCATCCTGACAGCGTGATCTATCAGACATCGCTAATGAGCGCCCTGCTAAGCGGCGTGTATGAAGGAGAGACCACTATCGCCGATCTGCTGGCACATGGTGATTTTGGTCTGGGCACCTTCAACGAGCTGGACGGCGAAATGATCGCCTTCAGCAGCCAGGTGTACCAGCTGCGCGCCGACGGCAGCGCCCGGGCCGCGAAGCCGGAGCAAAAAACGCCGTTTGCGGTGATGACCTGGTTCCAGCCGCAGTATCGTATCACCTTCAATGCGCCGGTCAGCCGTCAGCAGATCCACGATGCGATCGACCAGCAGATCCCCTCCGATAACCTGTTCTGCGCGTTGCGCATTGACGGCAACTTCCGCCATGCCCACACCCGCACAGTACCGCGCCAGAAGCCGCCGTATCGCGCGATGACCGACGTGCTGGACGACCAGCCGGTGTTCCGCTTTAACCAGCGCGAAGGGGTGTTGGTCGGGTTCCGCACCCCGCAGCATATGCAGGGCATCAACGTGGCGGGCTACCACGAACATTTCATTACCGACGACCGTCAGGGCGGGGGGCATCTGCTCGACTACCAGCTGGAGAGCGGCGTGCTCACCTTCGGTGAAATTCACAAGCTGATGATCGACCTGCCCGCCGACAGCGCGTTTTTACAGGCCAACCTTCACCCCAGCAATCTGGATGCGGCGATCCGTGCCGTCGAAAACTAACAGGAGAACTACCGTGAACAGTGAGAAACAGTCACGTCAGTGGGCGCACGGCGCCGATTTGGTTGTCGGCCAGCTGGAAGCGCAGGGCGTGAAGCAGGTGTTCGGGATCCCGGGGGCGAAAATCGACAAGGTCTTTGATTCCCTGCTGGACTCCTCCATCGAGATTATTCCGGTGCGTCACGAAGCCAACGCGGCGTTTATGGCGGCGGCGGTAGGGCGTCTGACCGGCAAGGCCGGGGTGGCGCTGGTGACCTCCGGGCCCGGCTGTTCCAACCTGATCACCGGCATTGCCACCGCCAACAGCGAAGGCGACCCGGTGGTGGCGCTGGGCGGGGCGGTGAAGCGGGCGGATAAAGCCAAGCTGGTGCACCAGAGCATGGACACCGTCGCCATGTTCAGCCCGGTCACCAAATACGCCGTGGAGGTGAGTGCGCCGGATGCGATTGCGGAGGTGGTTTCCAACGCGTTTCGCGCCGCCGAGCACGGCAGGCCGGGGGGCGCCTTCGTCAGCCTGCCGCAGGATATTGTCGATCAGCCCGCCACGGGGGCGATTTTACCCGCCAGTGGTCCCGCGCTGATGGGGCCGGCACCGGAATCCGCCATCAACGACGTGGCGAAGCTTATCGAAAAGGCCAAAAACCCGGTCATCCTGCTGGGGCTGATGGCGAGCCAGCCCGCCAACAGCGCGGCGCTGCGCAAGCTGCTGGAGAAAAGCCGTATTCCGGTCACCAGCACCTATCAGGCCGCCGGGGCGGTGAATCAGGAGCACTTCACCCGCTTCGCCGGACGCGTCGGTCTGTTCAATAACCAGGCGGGTGACCGGCTGCTCCATCTGGCGGATCTGATTATCTGCATCGGCTACAGCCCGGTGGAGTACGAGCCGTCCATGTGGAACAGCGGCGACGCCACGCTGGTGCACATTGATGTGCTGCCAGCCTATGAAGAACGTAACTACGTGCCGGATCTGGAGCTGGTGGGGGACATCGCCGAAACCCTGAATCAGCTCGCTAACCGTATCGACCATAAGCTTGAGCTAAGCCAGCGGGCCTCCGAAATTCTGGTCGATCGCCAGCATCAGCGCGATCTGCTCGATCGTCGCGGCGCCTCGCTTAATCAGTTTGCCCTGCATCCGCTGCGCATCGTGCGCGCCATGCAGGACATCGTCAATAACGACGTGACGCTCACCGTGGATATGGGCAGCTTCCACATCTGGATCGCCCGCTACCTCTACAGCTTCCGGGCGCGTCAGGTGATGATCTCCAACGGCCAGCAGACCATGGGCGTCGCGCTGCCGTGGGCCATTGGCGCGTGGCTGGTCAACCCGAGCCGCAAGGTGGTGTCGGTCTCCGGTGACGGCGGCTTCCTGCAGTCGAGCATGGAGCTGGAAACCGCGGTGCGCCTCAACGCTAACGTGCTGCACATCATCTGGGTGGATAACGGCTACAACATGGTTGCCATTCAGGAAGAGAAAAAATACCAGCGTCTTTCCGGCGTCGAGTTCGGCCCGGTCGATTTCAAAGTCTATGCCGACGCCTTTGGCGCGAAAGGCTTTGCCGTGGAGAGCGCCGACGCGCTCGAACCCACGCTGCGTGCGGCAATGGATGTGGATGGCCCGGCCGTGGTGGCCATTCCCGTCGACTACAGCGATAACCCGCTGCTGATGGGCCAGCTCCATCTCAGCCAGATTTTGTGACTCAACATAAGGACAGAGAAATGCAAAAAGTTGCTCTCGTAACAGGCTCAGGCCAGGGGATTGGTAAAGCAATTGCGCTTCGCCTGGTGAAGGATGGGTTTGCCGTCGCCATTGCCGACTATAACGCGGAGACGGCCAGAGCCGTGGCCGATGAAATTATCCGTAACGGCGGTAACGCCGTCGCCGTGAAGGTGGACGTCTCTGACCGCGAGCAGGTATTTGCGGCGGTGGAGAAAGCCCGCACTGTGCTGGGTGGCTTCGACGTGATCGTTAACAACGCCGGGGTTGCGCCGTCCACGCCGATCGAGTCCATCACGCCGGAGATTGTCGACAAGGTCTACAACATTAACGTGAAAGGGGTGATCTGGGGGATCCAGGCCGCGATTGACGCGTTCCGCAAAGAGGGGCACGGCGGCAAAATCATCAACGCCTGCTCCCAGGCGGGCCACACCGGCAACCCGGAGCTGGCCGTCTACAGTTCCAGCAAGTTCGCGGTGCGCGGCTTAACCCAGACCGCCGCGCGAGATCTTGCTCCGCTGGGGATCACCGTTAATGCCTACTGCCCGGGCATCGTGAAAACGCCGATGTGGGCAGAGATCGACCGTCAGGTCTCCGAGGCGGCGGGTAAACCGCTGGGCTACGGGACCGAAACCTTTGCCAAACGCATCACGCTTGGCCGCCTGTCCGAACCGGAAGATGTCGCTGCCTGCGTTTCATACCTGGCGGGACCGGATTCCGACTACATGACCGGCCAGTCTCTGCTCATCGATGGTGGGATGGTGTTCAACTAAATTCTAATAAGCTCTGACATGAGTTTTCCCCTGCACCCGTGCAGGGGCTTTTTTTTGTCTCCTCCGCCATTGTGCATTACACTGCGCGCTGCAAAACTTTAGTCATTACGATCTGACAGGCGGTAACAGCGATGAACGGTACAATCACAACGTGGTTTAAAGATAAAGGCTTTGGATTTATCAAAGATGAAAACGGCGACAACCGCTATTTTCATGTGATTAAGGTCGCGAACCCCGATCTGATTAAGAAAGATGCCGCGGTGACCTTCGAGCCAACCACCAACAACAAAGGCCTTTCCGCCTACGCGGTGAAGGTGATCCCCGAAAGCAAACATCTCTATATCGCAGGCGAGCGCGTGAAGCTCACCTCGATCAAATCCTTCGTGGTGTTCAACGAAGAAGAGCCCGCGGATACCAAAATCGACAAAGAAAATGCGGTGCTGTCGGTGGGTCTGCTGATGAACAGCATCAAGCCGAAATCTGATAAAAAACCGGGCGAAATGCGCACGGTGAAGAAGCTGGCGATCACCACCTTCCAGAACACGACGCTGATCTTCACCGAAGATGAGATCGACATTGATGCCACGGTGAAGCTGCTGAAGTAACCTTTTGCCGGGTGGCGGCGATGCCTTACCCGGCCTACGAAAAACCTCAACGCGCCACCGGGCACCGCCGCACGCACTTAACCCATCCTGTGCTCGCCCCGTAACATCGCCTCACGGTCAAACACCTTCTGGATCTTCCCGTGCGCCATCAATGCCGCCCGGTCGGACATATGGGCAATCACGTCCGCGTCGTGACTGACCAGCAGATAGGTCATCTCATGCTCGGCCTTCAGGCGGTTAAGCAGGTTCAGGATTTCCGCCTGTACCGACATATCCAGCGCCGAAGTCGGTTCATCCAGCAGCAGAAGCTGCGGGCGCAGCAGCAGCGCGCGGGCAATGGCAACGCGCTGACGCTGGCCGCCGGAAAGCTGGTGCGGGTAGCGCCTGCCCGCGTCGGCGGAGAGCCCCACCTCGTGCAGCGCATTGGCCACCTTTTCCGCGATCTGCGTCTCGCCGTGGATGCTTAACGGCTCCGACAGTGTGCGCGCAATGGTGTGGTTCGGGTGCAGCGACGCCCACGGATCCTGAAACACCATCTGCACGTTGCGGCGAAGCTCGCCTTCAAAACGTCGCCCTGGCGTTAACGCTTCTCCCAGCAGTGCAATACTGCCGCGCCACTCGCGCTGCAGCCCAGCCAGCACGCGCAGAAGGGTCGATTTGCCGCAGCCGGATTCACCAATCAGGCTGAACGTCTCGCCTCTCTCAATGCTAAAGCTGGCGGCAGAGACCGCCGTTTTTTCCCCGAAGGTGACCTGCACCTGGTTAACCTCAACGAGCGCCATCGTTGGCCTCCTTCCACGGCTGTGAACGGTCGAGCGTCGGCAGCATCTGTCCATAAGTATGGGCGTCTGGACGACAGGTCCACAGGGTTCGCGTGTACGGATGCGTCGCCTGCGGGAGCTGGCTCGCTGTCATCTCATCCACCTTTTCGCCCTGATACATCACCAGCACGCGGTCGCAGTGCTCCGCCACCAGCGGCAGATCGTGGCTGATTAACAGCATCGCCATCTGGCGTTCTTCGCACTGCTGCACCAGCAGCTCGAGGATCTGATTGCGCAGGCGCGCGTCCAGCGCGGAGGTCGGTTCGTCGGCAATCAGCACCTGCGGGTTGTTGATCAGCGCAATCGCAATCATCACCCGCTGGCCCATGCCCCCGGAAAGTTCGCCGGGGTAGCGTGACAGTACGTTCTCGCTCAGCCCGACGGCGCGAAGGATGTCGTGAATACGCGCCGCACGCTCCGGGCGCGGCAGGCGCTGATGCAGCGTGAGCGCCTCATCAAGCTGGGCGGCGACGCTTTTCACGGGGTTTAGGGCGTAGCGCGGATCCTGCAAGACCATCGCAATGCCGTTGCCGCGCAGCGCCTGCCAGCGGCGGGCGTTCAGGGTCAGCAGGTCGTTGCCCAGCACGTTAAGCCGGTTGGCGCTCACGATGCCGGGTTTGCGCACCAGACCCATCAGGGCGCGGGCGGACATGGACTTGCCGGAGCCGGATTCCCCCACCAGCGCCAGCCGCTCGTTGCCAAGCGTAAAGCTCAGGTTGTTGACCACGCGTGCGGCGGGGTAGTCGATATTCAGCGCATCGACGATGACGCGATGTTCAGTCATGCTGTGGCTCCAGTACGTCGCGCAGGCCATCGCCTAACAGGTTAAACGCCAGGCTGGCAAACAGGATGGCTCCGCCCGGAATGGCGGCAATCCACCACTGGTCGAAAATGACCTGCATGCCGTCCGCAATCATCGCCCCCCATTCGGCCATGGGCGGCCGTGCGCCAAGGCCGAGGAAGCCGAGACCGGCGGCGGCCAGAATAATCCCCGCCAGATCCAGCGTCAGCCGCACAATCGCGGAGGGCAGGCACAGGGGCAGAATATGGCCGACCAGCAGGCGCAGGCCGCGGATCCCCATCATCTCGGCGGCGGCCAGATAATCGCTGTGGCGCAGACGCTGGATCTCGCTCCGCGCCTGCCGCGCGTAGGCAGGCCAGGTGGTTAAGGCCAGCGCCAGCGCGCCGTTGACCAGCCCCGGACCGAGCATCGCGACAAATGCGAAGGCGAGGATCAGGCGCGGCATTGACATCACCACGTCGGTGAAGCGCATCAGGATACGCTCCATCCAGCCGCCGTAGTAGCCGGACAAAATGCCCACCAGCAGCCCGGCGGGCAGGGTAATAACCGTCACCAGGGCCACCAGCCCGAGCGCCGGACGCGTGCCGTAAATCAGGCGCGAGAGCAGATCCCGCCCGTAGCCGTCGGTGCCCAGCCAGTGCTGGCCGGTCGGTGCCTGCAGGCGCGCGGCGGCGTCCTGCCAGTTCGGATCAACCGGTGCCAGCCACGGGGCGAACAGGGCAATAAACACCAGCAGCACGATGGCAATCAGTCCGCAAACGGCGGCAGGGGAGCGGCGCAGGCGGCGTAAGAAGAGATAAAACGGCATCAGCGCACCCTGGGATCGGTCGCCCGCACAAGCAGGTCGGTAAGGTTATTGATCAGCACAAAGCAGACGCCAATCAGCAGCGTGCCGCCCATGACCGCGGTGGTGTCTCCGGCGAACAGGGCGGTGGTGAGATAGCGTCCGATGCCCGGCCACGAGAACACGGTCTCTGTTAATACCGCACCTTCCAGCATGCTGGTGTAGGCCAGGGCAATCACCGTCAGCAGGGTACTGCGAATGTTTGGCAGCACGTGGCGCAGCAGAATGGTCATCTCCCCTGCGCCCTTGGCGCGGGCAAGGAGGATGTACTCCTTGTTCATTTCGCCGAGGCAGGCGGAGCGGGTCAGGCGGGTAATGCTTGCCAGCGAGTAATAGGCCAGCAACACCACCGGTAGCACCAGGTGGCTGAGGGCGTTGCGGAATGCTTCGCGATCGCCGGAAAGCCAGGTATCTATCAGCGCAAAGCCGGTGCGTGGTTCGACGGTGAACTGCCAGATATCGTCCAGCCTGCCGGGGCCCGCGCTCCACTGCAGCCTGGCGTAGAACAGGGCCAGCATCAGCAGGCCAAGCCAGAAAATCGGCACCGAGTTGCCGAGCAGGGTGAGCGTTCTGATCGCTAAGTCCAGTGGCGAACCGGCGTAGCGGGCGCACCGCACACCCGCAATCACGCCGAGTACCGTGCCGATAATTAGCGCCAGCGTTGCCAGCTCCAGCGTGGCGGGGAAGGCGTGCAGCAGATCCTGCAGCACCGGCTGCCCGGTGGCGCTGGCGGTGCCCAAATCACCGTGGGCGAGGTTTTGCAGGTAGTGCCAGAACTGCACGGGCAGGGGACGATCCAGCCCAAGCTGGTGGCGAACCTGATCGTAGGTTGACTGGCTGGCGTGATCCCCGACGATCTGCAGCACGCGATCGACCGGTGAAAACGCCGAGAGCGCAAACGTGACGAGCAGCAGCCCGAAGAGCGTGAGCAGCAGGGTCAGCAGACCCTGAAGCACGCGGGTGGAAAGATGTGGCATGGGAAATCTCTTCATGCCGGGTGCGGCTTCGCCTTACCCGGCCTACAAAAACCGAGAACACAGGCCGGGTCAGCGCAGCGCCACCCGGCAACAAGGGCTACTTCGTGACGCGATCGTACCAGACCATATCCGCGTTCAGCCCCTGCTGATACCCCTTCACGTTATCGCGCACCACGATCTGGGTTTTGCCCTGATCGACGAACACGTACGGCGAGCTCTGCTGCAGCTGTTCCTGCATTTTCTTGTACAGATCCAGACGCTTCGCCGGATCCGGTTCGGCAACAGCCGCCAGCGTGGCCTTGTTCAGCTCCGGAATTTTCCAGCCGTTCAGGCCAGCCACGGTGCTGGACTTCCCGTCGTTCCACGCGAAGGCGCTGGCGTTAGAGTGCGCATCGAAGTAGTCCGGGATCCACAGACGAATCGCCGCCTGATGCTGCTTAGCGCGCACGCGGGCATAGACCTGGCTCCCGGCGGCAGGCAGCAGATCCACCTTCACGCCACCCTGAGCGAAGCTCGCCTGCATCGACTGGGCGATGGTGATAAACGGCGGCTTGTTCTCCACGTCCAGCGTGAAGTGCGCGTCCTTAATGCCCGCTTTGGCGAGAATGGCTTTCGCTTTTGCCGGGTCAAATTTAAACGGATTATCTTCCAGCGCGCCCGGCAGGCCGACCGGCAGGAAGCTCTGATGAACAAAATACTGGCCTTTCAGCAGGTTCTTCGTGATGCCGTCATAATCGACCAGCCAGCGCGACGCTTCCCAGAAGGCCGGGTTATTCAGCAGCGGATTGGCGCTGTTGCCGGTGTTAAACACCAGGTAATTCTGCTCGGCGGACGGGATGCTCAGCACCTTCACGCCCGGCTTGCCGTCCAGGGCGCTAATCTGGTCTGCACCCAGATCGCGCGCCACGTCCGCATCCCCCTGCTGGATCAGCAGGCGGCGTGAAGCCGGATCGGGGACGTTTTTAATGATGATGCTTTTGAGCTTCGGCGCGCCGCCGGGCGCGGCGTCGTTAGCTTCCAGCACGATGGCCTGATGCGGCTGATAGACGCGCATTTTGAATGCGCCGCTGCCAGCCGAGTGCATTTTCAGCCACGCGTTACCGAAGTCATTATCCTTCACGTTCGCGGCGACCTCTTTTTCATCGACGATAGAGGCAATCGGCGTGGAGAGAATATTCAGCGCCACCGACGGGCTGACGTCCGCCGTCCAGTGAAGCTGGAGGGTATGATCGTCCACCTTTTTCAGCTGGCTGGCGATGTTGCTCGCCTCCCAGCCCAGCACGTTGAGGATAAAGGCCGGGGATTTGTTCAGCGTCACGGCGCGGGTATAAGAGAAGATCACGTCTTCCGGGCGCAGCGGGTTGCCGGAAGCGAATTTCGCATCGGGTTTAAGCTTGATGGTCAGGGTTTTTGCTGCCGCGTCCGCTTCCCAGCTTTCTGCCAGAATCGGCGTGATTTTTTCCGGATTATCGCGGTCCGGCTGTACCAGACGCTGGTAAAGGCTCGGCACGGTCTGGATGCTGGAGAGCTCGTTGGCTTCGGCCGGGTCGAGGCTCACGATATCATCAAGCCCCTGGGCAACCACCAGCGTGTTGGGCGGCGTAGCGGCGTGGGCTGCGCCTGAGCGCGCAGCCAGCACCAGTAACGGCAACAGTTTTTTTGTCATAGCGATCCCTGAGAAGAATATATTGTGATTGTTTTATGCTCCGCTACGTTAGGGCGACTGTGACATTCCACAAAGTCGAAATTCAGCTTTACTTATGCCTTCCGGGAATATCGCATGCGCTCGGGCTATTAAAACACGCTGCTTTTCGCCTGCTTTTTAACCTGCTATAACAAATGCCTTACCTTTCAGGGAGTCATCGCCGTGCCCGAAATCAATCAACATGGTCAAACCGTTAACGATATCGTTCCCGACTGGAAAGGCGCGCGCGCGTTAACCCGCACACCGCTGTTCGGCCAGTATTGTCGCCTGGAGCCGCTGGACGCCGATCGCCACGCGGCCGATCTCTATGAGGCCTACGCGCTGGGCGACGACAGTGACTGGACGTGGCTTGCCAGCACGCAGCCCACGAGCGTGGAAGCCACCGCGCACTGGATCATGGCGAAGGTCATGGATGATGAGCTGGTGCCGTTTGCCGTCATTGACTTACGCACCGAACGGGCGGTGGGGCTGGTGAGCTATATGGCTAACGAGCGGCTGCTGGGGTCGGTTGAGATAGGACATGTCACCTGGTCGCGTAAGATGAAAGGTTCCCGCATCGGCACTGAAACGGTGTGGCTGCTGCTGAAAAATGCGTTTGAGCACGGCTATCGGCGGCTGGAGTGGAAGTGCGATTCGATGAACGTTGCCTCACGCAGGGCGGCGGAGCGGCTGGGGTTTGTCTGGGAAGGGCGCCTGCGCCAGAAGCTGGTGCGCAAAGGGCGCAACCGCGACAGCGATATGCTTTCTATTATTGACGGCGAATGGCCGCAAAGAGACGCGGAGCTGCGCGCCTGGCTGGCG
Source organism: Enterobacter sp. HK-058-C-ECC (assembly GCF_047531125.1). Taxonomy (NCBI): domain Bacteria; kingdom Pseudomonadati; phylum Pseudomonadota; class Gammaproteobacteria; order Enterobacterales; family Enterobacteriaceae; genus Enterobacter; species Enterobacter sp. HK-058-C-ECC. Next base: position 68,080 of record NZ_JBLKCH010000005.1, on the reverse strand, counting down.
GCGGAGAATTTTGATAACGACGGGCGTCAGATAAGGCGCCTTGAGGCGTTTCGGTTATAAGTTTTTTATGTAGGGTACAGCGTAAACGCGCGGCTAATCCGCGGAAATCGCGATTTCTATCAGGTTGGTTTTTCCTGACTGTAGCCCGCGCGCTACCGCTTCGGCGATATCGGCAGCCTCGGTTACCCGGCAGCAGTGGACGCCCATGGCGGTGGCCAGCGACTGAAAATCGATATGCGGGTTCACCAGGTCCATCCCGATAAAACGCCCCAGCCGCGTTGAGCTGTAGTCAGCCTGGCTCTTCATAAAGTTTTTCAGGATGTTGTACTCCCTGTTATTCATGACGATGAAGGTGACCGGCAGATTTTCGTGTGCCGCCGTCCAGAGCGCCTGCGGCGAGTACAGGGAGGCTCCGTCACCTATCAGGCAGACCACCGGCTCCCGTCCGCGTCCCAGCGAGTGCCCTACTGAGGCAGGCATCCCCCAGCCCAGTCCGCCGCCGCGCATAAAGTAGTAGCGCTGGTGCTGCTGGTCAGAGATGAACCGGCGGACATGCCTGGCGGTCGCTATCGCCTCATCAACGATGGTGGTACCCGCCGGAATGGATCGGATGACTTCCCAGGCTGCGACCATCGGGGAGATCGCCGGGCGTAGCCGCTCGGCGGCCAGACGTTCCTCCTGCTGCTGCCACTCCTTCTCCCGTTCGTCGCGGGCCGCAACCAGCAGCCGCTGGTGGACCAGCCTGTTGGCGATCAGGCGCTGCTCAAGCTTCGGCAACAGTTCGTGCAGGGACAATTTGATATCCCCCATCACCGAAAGGCGAGTGGCATAGGTGCGGCCAAGTTCGTGCATATCCGCCGAGAGCTGATACACCGCGCAGGTCGCCGGAATGGCCTCGCCCTCGCTGTACAAAATGGTGATCAGGCTTCTGCCGCCGATGATGAATACGGCATCGTAGGCATTGATGATGCTGGCGATTTCGCTGGCGGTGGTGGGCATATTGCCCCGCCAGAGCGCGTGCTGAGTGGGAAAAGGTAAATTCAGCGGCCAGGAGGAGCCGTAGACGTGGGCGCTGAGCGCTTCCGCCAGCTGGACAATCTCCTGCGTCGAGCCGCTGGAGTGCACCTCATCGCCTGCCACAATCATGATCCTGCCGGGCGTAACCTGGCTCAGTTCTTCGGCCAGCTCGTCCAGCGAGCCCGCCACGGTGTGGTAGTTCACTTTAGAGGCCGTTTGTATCCCGGCGTCGCTCAGCTCTTCCATCACGTTCATTGGCAGAGAGAGCAGCACCGGACCAGCCGGAGGATAGCTGGCAGCATGAAACGCCCGGCGCACCAGCACCGGGAGCTGGTCGGCGCTGGTGACCTCCTGCGCCCATTTCATGACCGGAGAGCCGATGGACACAATATCGTCATACAGCAGCGGGTCGCGGACGTAGTGCCGCGTATCCTGCTGTCCGACGGTGACAACCAGCGGGGTTTTCATGATCCGCGAATTAATGAGATTCCCCATCCCGTGCCCCAGACCGCTGGCGGTATGCAAATTGATAAAACCGGTCTTGCCGGAGGCTTTCGCATAGCCGTCAGCAATTGCCACCACGGTGCTCTCCTGTAGCGCCAGAATATAATGAATATTTTCATGGCGAAGCAGGGCATCAATGAGCGGAAGCTCGGTGGTACCGGGGTTGCCAAAAATATATTCCACGCCTTCACTCTCCAGCACTTCAAGGAGAATATCGGCACCCGTTCGCATATTGAGATCTGATAAGGACGTTAATGATTTAATCATACTGACACCTCATTCAGTATTATTTAACCCAGGCTAAAATTCTTCCTGCGTTGGACGAACAACAATTTCATTAATATCAACGTCGCCAGGCTGTTCAATAGCAAATAAAACCGCGCGGGCAATCGCGTCAGCCGGAATAGCCTGCTTATAAAACTCATGGAGAAATTTTTTGCTCTCTTCGTCAGAGCTACCGAATTGCAGTTCGCTCTCGACGGCACCGGGCGAAATAAGCGTCGTGCGGAGGGTTTTACCCGCCTCCTGACGTAAGCCTTCACTCAGCGCGCGGACGGCGAATTTCGTGGCGCTGTACACCACGCCGCCAGGCGCCAGCACCTTGATGCCCGCGACGGAGGCAACGTTAATAAAATGCCCGCTGCCCTGACGCTGGAACACCGGGAAAGCGGCAGCGATGCCGTACAGTACCCCTTTCAGATTGGTATCAATCATCTTGTCCCATTCGTCGGTTTTCAGCTCGCTGAGGGGAGCGATAGCCATAAAGCCCGCGTTGTTGATCAGCACATCCACGCGCTGGTAGGCGTCAACGGCAGCGTCAATGGCGCGCTGAACCTCTTCCTGACGGGTGACATCGGCCTTGACGGCAATAGCCTTGCCGCCTTGCTGAATAATCTGATCCACCAGGGCATTAATTCTGTCCAGACGGCGCGCCACCAGCACCAGCGAAAACGCGTTATTCGCTAAATGGAGGGCAATCGCCTGACCAATACCGCTGCTGGCACCGGTAATGACAACAACCTTGTTTGCACTATTATTCATGATCTTATCTCGCTATTGAGTGATGCAAAAAATAAAAGGCAGAGAAGCGTTAATGAATAATGACAAATTCATTAACGCGGTTTTGGATATATTGTGTATCGGGAATAAAATGATGTTCGTTTAAAACTTAATGGAGTACGGAAGAGTCTGTCAATGTCGTTTTTTAATAATTAAATTAATTGCAGACCTAATATTTAATTCTTATAGGTAACCGAGAATAGTATATAAATGAAATCGGGTCACGATAGCGGCCCTGCGAACAGGGCCTGAGGATTATAATTTGCCACTGTAAAGCACCGGGCCTGTGGGGAGTCCAGTGGGCGAGCCGCCCTCTGGTTCAAGGCTTATGGCTATCGTGGCGTCAGGAGGGAGCGTTGTGTTCCTGAGAGTGACGCGTGTGGGGATGTCGTTATGCAGCAGCCCCATGGATACCGGCGCCTGCCCGCCTGGGATCAGCCAAAGCTGCAGGCTGTGTTGCGCCTCGACAGCCGTTGGTCGAAGAGGGGCAATGCTCAGGTGCTGACGGCTGGCGTCCGCGCTGACGACCCACTGTCCGTGCTGTTGGGTATCGTTGAGTACCATCAGCGGAGCGAGTTCCGGGGTACGGATGGCATACCAGGCAACGACCGACAGGGCGGCGAGGGAGGCCGCAGCCATCCAGCCGACATAAGGCCGACTTTTGCGTAAAGGCTTTTTGGGCGGCAGATCGAGGGCGATTCTCTTCCACACCGTCTCGGGTGGCGGGACGGGCACAAGATGACTATCCAGCGTGCTGAACATTTCCTGCCAGTACGCCACGCGGGCGGCCAGAGCGGGTTCATGGAGGACCCTTTTCTGGAACTGAAGCCGCGCTCCTCCCCGCAGCGTGCCGAGGGCATACTCTGCTGCCAGCATGTCGTCGCGTTTTTCTGCGTCATTCATAGCCCGACACACTCCCGAAGATGGTCCATTGCCCGACGTATCCAGCTTTTCACCGAGCCCAGAGGCTGCTGGAGCCAGTCGGCAATGTCGCTGTGAGACATTCCCTGATAGTAGGCGAGCGTAATGCTCTGGCGCTGCTCGCTGCTCAAATGTTCGAGACACTGTCTGAGCCGCTCTGCCTGCACATCGTCGTGCCAGTTATTCTGCTCATCGTTCTCGCAAGGCAAAAGCGCGTCGTTATACGCCGTCTCGCGGTCAGCAGCGCGGGTTTGCCCGCTGCGCAGCCAGTCAATACAGCGGTTGCGCACAATGTGCGTAAGCCAGGTCATCGGGGAGCTCAGTGCCGCGTTGTAGGTTTCGGCTTTACTCCAGACGGTGATAAAACAGTCGTGAAGGATCTCTTCTGCCCACGCGCGGTCACGCAGCATGCGCAGCGCGACAGCAAACAAGTGTGGCGACGTGAGTCGATAAAGTTGTTCAAATGCACGGCGATCGCCGTTTGCGACCGCCTGCATTAATTTTAGTTGCTGTTCAGCCAGCGCGTTATCCATGTTTTTCCCGGAAGGCAACATCACACTTCCGAAGTATAGACAACTACTTAGGCATCAGGACGGTATCAATCACATCGATCACGCCGTTTTTTTGATGAACGTCATAGGTGCTAATGTTCGCCACATTGCCTTTACCGTCCTTAAGCTGAATATTGTGCGGGCCGTTGCTCATGATCCACAGCGGCTGACCGTTAACGGTCTTCAGCTCCGCGTGGCCGCCGCCCTGTTTAATTTTCTGCTCCAGCGCTTTCATATCGTAATTACCGGCGACCACGTGATAGGTCAGGATGCTGGTGAGCGCGGCTTTGTTTTCGGGTTTGATCAGGTTCTCGACCGTGCCGGCAGGCAATTTCGCAAACGCCGCATTGGTCGGCGCAAACACGGTGAACGGCCCTTTGCTCTGAAGCGTATCCACCAGTCCTGCCGCTTTGACGGCGGCTACCAGCGTGGTGTGATCTTTTGAGTTTATGGCGTTTTCAACAATATTTTTGCTCGGGAACATTTCCGCTCCGCCCACCATCACGGAGCCTGACGTCATGGCGGCTGATGCGCCTGCACAGAAGAGTAAAGCGCTGGTTACGAATGCAACACGGGTTAGCTTTTTCATCATCTTTCCTCGGATTGGGGAGCAAAGGGGTTGCTCACAGACTGATATACGAGGGGCGGGTGGAAACTGGATGCAGGAAAATAAAAATAAATTTTTGAAGGGGGAGGTTAATCCCCTCTCCCCTATGGAGCTGAGGGGGCCCCACAAAGTAATGCCAGCACGGAACAGTCCCCTCGCCCCTCCGGGGAGAGGGTTAGGGTGAGGGGAACATACAGCTGTTGTGGTCATTCCGTTCACTTTATGTTCCTTGCTACTCTGTAACCCCATAACCTGTGAACGTGCCAGGGTGGCTCAGTCGCCACCACCCTGGCGACCCGGGCTCCCGGCGGTAAATCGCCGCTTCGCGGTGCCCTCATCTTATTCCTTACGGCTTTTCGGGGACGGGCGGATGCAACGTCCATGTAAAGCCCGCCCTCTCGGCGCATCCCTGCGCCTCGCCCCGGCCTGCAGGAAACGCCTCAGCGATTTACAGCCGGACCAGGGCGTCGCTGCAAGCCGTTCATTTTTCTGAAGCAACATTCATCGCTTCGTGTAGAGAAATTACAGGGGGTTCCTCAGCTCCGTGGGAGAGGGCCGGCGTGAGGGCATCAGGCCGCATAAAACGAATCTAACCCAGCGCCTGAATCGCCTTCTCCAGCGCCTCGCGCAGCAGATGGCGGTCGTGGCGATACTTGATATCTGAGGCCTCCAGCGGCTCCTGCACCACCAGACGATCGCCGATACCGGATACATCCACCTTCGGCCCCACCACCACGCCGTCAATGATCTTCTTACCGACGTAATGCTCCATCAAATTGAGTTTATCCGACAGCGACAGGCTTGCGGCTGCCGGGCTCAGTTCACGCCCGAGGTTACCGATGTAAACCATTGGCGCAGGGGTGCGACGCAGCGCCTGCGCCAGCTCTTTCACCAGCAGGATCGGCATCAGGCTGGTGTAAAAGCTGCCCGGGCCGATCAGAATTAAATCCGCGTCGCCAATTGCTTCTACGGCTTCACGCGTCGCCGGCACGCTCGGGTAAGTCATCAGCTCTTTGGGCGGCAGCAGAAGCTGGTCAATATTCACCTCTCCGTAAACTTCATGCCCTTCGGCGTCGATGGCCATCAAGTCAACCGGTTGTTCAGACATGGGGATCAGAAATGCGTCCACTTTGAGCAGATTACGGATCAGATTGATGGCTTCGAGAGGCCTTACGCTCAGGTGATCCAGCGCCTTTAACATCAGATTTCCGAGGTTATGTCCGGAAAGTTCGCCATTGCCGCCAAAACGGTACTCAAACATCGCCGACGCGACGCTCGGCTCGGTAATTAACTGGTTCAGGCAGTTGCGCATATCGCCCCAGGCAATGCCGCCTTCGGCACGTCTGATCCGCCCGGTTGAGCCGCCGTTGTCGGTGGTGGTCACTATCCCTGTCAGCCTTGAGCCGAGTGACGACAACGAGGACATGACGCGGCCCAGGCCGTGGCCTCCGCCAAGAGCGACCACTCGGTCAAGATCCGCAAAAGTGCGATTGCGCATACGTATTCCTTATCACGTTCGATCGCGTAACAGTACCCTAACTACCCCTAAAAGACGATGCCTCACCCGATGCAAAATGACGTATATCAATGTGAAAGTGCGATTTTTAGGTATTCTGTAGCGAAAATGGACGAATGATTCGCTATATACGTAATTATATAGCGAAAAGCGACAATGGCGCTGTCCGAATTTCCGCGCTACTATCGCCCTAACCACGTTTTCAACATTGAAAACATACACTCTAGCCCTTGTGCCTGTGTCGAAAGATATGGCGCTCTGGCCGTGGCGAATTTGCCACCAGGGTACAGAAAGAAATGACTGTGCCTCCCGTATCTGGAAAGGTGTACATGGCTTCACAACTTACTGATGCTTTCGCGCGTAAGTTTTATTACTTACGTCTGTCGATTACCGATGTGTGCAATTTCCGTTGCACCTACTGCCTGCCCGACGGCTACAAACCGGGCAGCGTCACCAATAACGGCTTTCTCTCCGTGGATGAAGTGCGCCGCGTCACGCGCGCCTTCTCTGAGCTCGGCACCGAAAAAGTGCGCCTTACCGGCGGTGAACCCTCGCTGCGCCGCGATTTCCCCGACATCATTGCCGCCGTGCGTGAAAACGAACGTATCCGCCAGATTGCGGTGACCACCAACGGTTACCGTATGGCGCGCGACGTAGCCACCTGGCGCGATGCGGGCTTAACCGCTATTAACGTCAGCGTGGACAGTCTGGACGCCCGCCAGTTTCACGCCATTACCGGCCAGGATAAATTCCAGCAGGTCATGGACGGTATCGATGCGGCATTTGCGGCCGGCTTCGAAAAAGTCAAAGTCAACACGGTGCTGATGCGTGATGTAAACCATCACCAGCTTGATACCTTCCTGGCGTGGATCAAATCCCGCCCCATTCAGCTGCGTTTTATTGAGCTGATGGAAACCGGCGAGGGCAGTGAGCTGTTTCGCCGCCATCACATCTCCGGCATGGTGCTGCGTGACGAGCTGCTCAGGCGCGGCTGGATCCACCAGATCCGCCAGCGCAGCGACGGTCCGGCACAGGTCTTCTGCCATCCTGATTATGAAGGCGAGATCGGGCTTATCATGCCTTACGAGAAAGACTTCTGCGCCAGCTGCAACCGCCTGCGCGTCTCTTCCGTGGGCAAACTCCATCTCTGCCTGTTCGGCGACGGCGGCGTGGACCTTCGCGATCTGCTGGAAGACGATGCGCAGCAGGACGCGCTTGAAGCGCGTATTTCTGAAGCGCTGACGCATAAAAAACAGACCCACTTCCTGCATCAGGGCAATACCGGCATTACTCAGAACCTGTCTTACATCGGCGGGTAACCAGTCTTAAGAAGGAATCAGAAGATGAGTCAGGTCAGCGCAGAATTTATCCCGACACGCATTGCGATCCTTACCGTTTCCGACCGCCGTGGCGAAGAGGATGATACCTCCGGCCACTGGCTGCGCGAGGCGGCCCATGACGCGGGGCATAACATTGTTGATAAAGCGATCGTGAAGGAGAACCGCTACGCCATTCGCGCGCAGGTCTCGCAGTGGATCGCCAGTGATGAGGTGCAGGTGGTGCTGATCACCGGCGGCACCGGCTTTACCGCAGGCGATCAGGCACCTGAAGCGCTGCTCCCGCTGTTCGACCGCGAGGTGGAAGGCTTCGGCGAGGTGTTCCGCATGCTCTCCTTTGAAGAGATTGGCACTTCCACGCTGCAGTCGCGCGCCGTTGCCGGGGTGGCGAACAAAACCCTGATTTTCGCCATGCCGGGCTCGACGAAAGCCTGCCGCACCGCGTGGGAAAACATCATCGCCCCGCAGCTGGATGCCCGTACCCGTCCGTGTAATTTCCATCCCCATTTAAAGAAATAAGCTATGTCACAACTGACCCACATTAACGCCGCTGGCGAAGCGCATATGGTTGACGTCTCCGCCAAAGCGGAAACGGTGCGCGAGGCGCGCGCCGAAGCGTTCGTCACCATGCTGCCGGAAACGCTGGCGATGATTATCGATGGCAGCCATCACAAGGGTGATGTCTTTGCGACCGCGCGCATCGCGGGTATTCAGGCCGCCAAGCGCACCTGGGATCTCATTCCGCTTTGCCATCCGCTGATGCTGAGCAAGGTGGAGGTGAACCTGCAGGCCCAGCCGGAGCACAATCGCGTGCGGATTGAATCGCTGTGCCGCTTAACCGGTAAAACCGGCGTGGAGATGGAGGCGCTGACGGCGGCCTCCGTTGCCGCGCTGACCATCTACGACATGTGCAAAGCGGTGCAGAAAGATATGGTGATTGGCCCGGTTCGCCTGCTGGCAAAAAGCGGCGGCAAATCCGGTGATTTTAAGGTGGACAGCCATGATTAAAGTGCTCTTTTTTGCGCAGGTGCGCGAGCTGGTCAATACCGACAGCCTGACGCTGGATGCCTCTTTTGAAAACGTTGCGGCTCTGCGCGCGCATCTGGCGGCACAGAGCGACCGCTGGGCGCTGGCGCTGGACGAAGGCAAGCTGCTGGCCGCGGTTAACCAGACGCTGGTGGAGCTTACCCATCCGCTGAAGGCCGGGGATGAAGTGGCCTTCTTCCCGCCGGTGACAGGGGGCTAAGATGGTTGAAACCCGCATTCAGGTTGGTCCCGAGCGCTTCAGTGTCGGTACAGAATACAGCTGGCTGGCGGAGCGCGATGAAGACGGCGCGGTCGTGACCTTTACCGGCAAGGTGCGCAACCACAACCTTGGTGACAGCGTGAAGGCGCTGACGCTGGAGCATTATCCCGGCATGACGGAAAAATCGCTGGCGGAGATTGTGGACGAGGCGCGAGACCGCTGGCCGCTCGGGCGCGTCACGGTGATTCACCGCATCGGCGAGATGTGGCCTGGCGAGGAGATTGTCTTTGTCGGGGTGACCAGCGCACACCGCGGCAGCGCGTTTGCCGCCGGGGAGTTCATTATGGATTTCCTCAAAACCAAAGCGCCGTTCTGGAAGCGCGAAGCCACGCCGGAAGGCGACCGCTGGGTAGAATCTCGCGATAGCGATAAACAGGCCGCCAGCCGTTGGTAGTCGGTTTACGTGGATGTGTTACTCTTAACGAGTGTGTCTACTTAATCTTAATCAGGAGTGAATCATGGACCGATTTCCGCGTTCCGATTCAATAGTACAGCAGACCCGTAGCGGCCTGCAGACGTATATGGCTCAGGTGTACGGCTGGATGACGGTTGGCCTGCTGCTTACCGCGTTTATTGCGTGGTATGCAGCGAACACGCCGGAGCTGATGATGTTTATCTTCTCCAGCAAAATCACCTTCTTTGGGCTGATTATCGCGCAGCTGGCGCTGGTGTTTGTGCTTTCGGGTCTGGTGCACAAGCTGAGTGCCGGCATGGCAACGACCCTGTTTATGCTCTATTCGGCGCTAACGGGGCTGACGCTTTCCAGCATCTTTATCGTTTACACCTACTCATCCATCGCCAGCACCTTCGTGGTCACCGGCGGGATGTTTGGTGCGATGAGCCTGTACGGTTACACCACGAAGCGCGATCTGAGCGGTTTCGGCAGCATGCTGTTTATGGGGCTGATTGGGATCGTGCTGGCGTCACTGGTGAACCTGTGGCTGAAGAGCGAAGCGCTGATGTGGGCCGTGACCTATATTGGGGTGGTGCTCTTCGTCGGGTTGACGGCTTATGACACGCAGAAGCTGAAAAACATCGGCGAGCAGATCGACGTGCGCGACAGTTCAAACCTCCGCAAATACTCGATTCTGGGCGCGCTGACGCTCTATCTGGACTTCATCAACCTGTTCCTGATGCTGCTGCGAATTCTTGGCAACCGTCGTTAAGATTGCTTTGCCGGGCGGCGGTTTCGCCATACCCGGCCTACGAAGCGCGAACCGTAGGCCGGGTAAGGCGAAGCCGCCACCCGACTTATTCACTTCGCTAGCATCCTCTCATTCTTCGCCCGCAGCTTTTTCGCCCGACTTTCCAGCACCAGATAGCAGATCGTGGCCAGCGCCAGCGGCAGGAAGTAATACAGCATGCGGTACGCCAGCAGAGCGGCGATAATCGTTCCCTGAGAAACATGCTCCCCGGCCAGCAGGGCAATAAACACCGCCTCCAGCACGCCGATCCCCGCCGGAATATGCACAATCACCCCGGCAATACTGCTCACCAGCAGCACGCCCAGCACGAAGAAGTAGTTTACGTCCTCGCCGATCAGCAGCCAGATGATGGCTCCCATCGCCATCCAGTTGGCGCTGGAAACCGCCATCTGCAGCACCGCAAACTTCCACGAGGGCAGGACCAGCTTTTGCCCTTTAATGGTCATATGACGGCGTCTGGCAAAGGCGCAGGCCCATAGATAAACGGCGATAATCAGCAGCAGTACGATGCCCAGAATCCGCAGCGTGGCCTCATCGATATACCAGTGCGCGGGCAACTGCACCACGCCGATGGTGAAGATCACCCCGCCGAGCAGAATATAGCCCAGCCAGTTGGTGGTAATGCTCAGGGAAAAAATGCGCGTGATGGTCCCGCCCGGCAGGCCGAGCCGCGAGTAGAGGCGATAGCGCATGCCAATCCCCCCGACCCAGGTGCTCAGCGTCAGGTTAAAGGCGTAGCAGATAAACGACACCAGCATTACCTGACGTTTGGCCAGCTTGTGGCCGCAGTAGGCCCGACCCAGCAGATCATAGCAGCCGTACATCAGGTAGCTCACGATAACCAGCCCCGTCGCGCCCAGCAGCACCATCCGGTTATAGTTGCGGATAACCTTCCACACCTCTTCCCAGTCCACTTTCTGCGCGTAGACCACCAGCAGCACCGCGACGGCAATAAAGAATACCCAGGTGAGGATCTTTTTTGCCAGACGCCAGCGTGGATGCGATTTCGACATCAGGGTTTGCCTCCGTCTTCCGCTTCTATGCGGTCCTGGGTTTCCATTTCGGGTTGTACCGGCGGGTCCACCTGCGCCAGCTTCGGCGTATGCGCTGGCAGCCAGCCGACCATCGCCGGGAAATGCCGCAGAAAGTGGAACACCACCACGCTGATGCCCAGGTTCCACCAGGTGCGTTTGGGAACCATGGACTCATCCACGCGCACGCAGTCGTTAACGATCAACGCCTGCAGGTTATCCCGCAGGGTCTGATTAAACTGGCGATCGTGAATGATCAGGTTGGCTTCAAGATTCAGCGACAGGCTCAGCGGATCGAGGTTGCTGGAGCCCACGGTGGCCCAGTGATCGTCCATCAGCGCGACTTTGCCATGCAGCGGTCGACGGCGGTATTCGTAGATCTGGACGCCGCCCTTCACCAGGTAGTTATACAGCAGCCGCGCCCCGACTTTGACGATCGGCATATCCGGCTCACCCTGCACGATCAGCTTCACGCGCACGCCGCGTCTTGCAGCATTGCGCATGGCATGCAGCAGGCGATAGCCCGGGAAAAAGTAGGCGTTAGCAATAATCACTTCGCGCTTGGCGTTGGCGAGCATCTTAAGGTAGTGGCGTTCAATGTCGTCCCGGTGCTCGCCGTTGTCGCGCCAGACGAAAAGCGCCTGCGCTTCACCAGGCTTCCGGTTCTCTTCCGGGCGATGACGGCGTCGCCACCAGCGGCGAACGGCCTCTTTCCCCGGCAGGTTCTCCAGCTCAAACAGCAAGATGTCCTGCACCACCGGGCCTTCAATGCGAATGGCGTAATCCTGCTTCGCTTCCGGGCCGTAGTCGGACATATGCTCAGCGGAGTAGTTAATGCCGCCGACAAACGCCACCGTCTCATCCACCACCACAATTTTGCGGTGCATCCGGCGGAAAAGGTTGGTACGCATGCCGAACAGGCGAGGGCCGGGATCGTAGTAGCGGAACACCACCCCCGCGGCGGTAAGTCCATTGACGAACGCATCGCTGAGATCCGGCGAGCCGTAGCCATCCAGCAGCACTTCAATTTTGACGCCGCGCTGTGCGGCGCGCAGCAGCACGCTGTGCAGCTGCTTGCCGACGTTGTCTTCGAACCAGATAAAGGTTTCGAGGATCACCTTCTGCTGGGCGTGATCAATCGCCTTAAACACGGCCGGGTAATACTCGTCCCCGTTGACCAGCAGCGTGATCCGGTTGCCTTCCTGCCAGGAACATTTCATAGGTGGATCTCCGCGCTGAGCGGGGCATGGTCGGAAAGATGCCGCCAGTTAAGGAGCGCCAGGGCGGTCGGGCTGCTGGCATGGGCATTTTTTACGTAGATGCGGTCAAGCCGCAGCAGCGGGAAACGGACTGGAAACGTGCGCGCAGGCCTGCCGTTCGCCCGGGTGAAAATTTCCTCCAGTCCGGCCTCCACCTTCAGGGGGTGGTTTGCCCGCTGGCGCCAGTCGTTGAAATCGCCTGCCACGACAACAGGTTCACCGTCAGGCAGCGCGTTGGCCCATTCGGCCAGCATTTTCAGCTGCGCCTGACGATGGGCTTCGCGCAGGCCCAGGTGAACGCAGCCGACGTGGATGGGCAGCTCAAGGTCTGGCGGGGTAATGCGGCAGTAGAGCAGGCCGCGTTTTTCGCTCTCCCCGACGGAAACGTCGCGGTTTTCGTAATGTTCAATGGGATAGCGGGACAGCACCGCGTTGCCGTGATGCCCTTCCGGATAGACCGCGTTGCGGCCGTAGGCATAATCACTCCACATGGTGTCGGCCAGAAATTCATAGTGCGGCGTGTCGGGCCAGTTCTCAAAGTGAAGCGGATGCACTTCGTGTGCGCCCATCACTTCCTGCAGGCAGACAATATCCGCGCTGACGGTGCGCACCGCGTCGCGCAGCTCCGGTAAAATGAAGCGGCGGTTAAATGCTGTGAAGCCTTTATGAATGTTTATCGTCAGCACTTTAAGCGAGAAATGCTGCATTTTTTTCGTCATAAGCTCCTTCCTGAGTGACTATCCCAATGAAAATAAAGTGTAGTCGGCGTCACAAAAAGATGCGGCGTTACGGAATTTTCCGTAAAGTGCGGTAGTCTGATTAAGCAGAGAAAAATCCTTCAGGAGAGAAGCCATGAAGTGGCAACAACGTGTTCGTGTCGCAACTGGCCTGAGTTGCTGGCAGATAATGTTGCATTTACTGGTCGTGGCCGTACTGGTGATGGGCTGGATGAGCGGCACGCTGGTGCGTGTTGGACTGGGGCTATGCGTCCTTTACGGCGTCACCGTGCTGTCGATGCTGTTCTTACAGCGCCACCATGAAGCGCGCTGGCGTGAGGTGGGTGATGTGCTCGAAGAGCTCACCACCACCTGGTACTTTGGTGCAGCGATGATTGTCCTGTGGCTGCTGTCACGCGTCCTGCAAAACAACCTGCTGCTGGCCCTGGCGGGTCTGGCTATCCTCGCAGGGCCTGCGGTGGTCTCGTTGCTGACCAAAGAGAAAAAGCTACGCGATGTTGCGTCTAAACATCGCGTACGCCACTGAGCCCGTCGTGGCCGCGATGACCAGTAGCGGCCACAAACTTCCCCAGACAATATCCAGACTCGCATCCTTCAGATAGATCTGCTTGGTGATATCCGTAAAGTGTCGTATCGGGTTTATCCACGTCAGATCCTGGAGCCACACCGGCATATTCTCGACGGGTGAGACGTACCCCGAGAGCAGGATCGCGGGCATCATAAAGACGAATACCCCAATAAACGCCTGCTGCTGCGTCGAGCAGAGTGCGGAAATCAGCAGCCCAAACCCCACCAGCGACAGCCCGTAAATCACCATCGTGAAGTAAAACAGCGCCAGCGATCCGGCGAACGGGATCTGGTAGGCCCAAATTCCCACCCCCAGCACGATGGTGGCCTGGAAGGTCGCGACAATCAGCGCCGGTACCGCTTTGCCGACGAAAATTTGCCAGGTGGCGAGCGGGGAGACCAGCAGCTGATCCAGCGTGCCCTGTTCGCGCTCGCGGGCGACGGAGAGGGAGGTGACGATCATCACCCCGATGGTGGTGATCATGGCGATCAGCGACGGCACCACAAACCACTTGTAGTCCAGATTCGGGTTATACCAGTTGCGCACCACCAGTTCGCTGTTGTTGGGCTTCGGTTTGCCGTCCATCAGCTCCTGCTGGTAATCCTTCACGACCTGCTGCAGATAGTTGGCCGCGATCTGGGCGCTGTTGGAGTTGCGTCCGTCGAGGATCAGCTGCAGCGGCGCGGTCTGGAAGGTATCCAGATTGCGGGAAAAATCTGCCGGGAACCGCACCAGCAGCAGCGCTTTTTGCGTGTCGATGGTAGGCTGGATCTCCTGCGGGCTTTTCAGCAGCAGGATGTGGGTAAAGGCTTTCGCGCGGGCAAAACGCTGCGTCAGCTCAACGGCGTGTTTGCCGTTGTCTTCGTTGTAAATGGCGATGGTGGCGTTGGTCACCTCCAGCGTGGCGGCAAACGGGAACAGTAAAACCTGGATCAGCACCGGCAACACCAGAATGGCGCGGGTTTGCGGCTCGCGCAGCAGGGATTGCAGCTCTTTGCATATTAATGTCCATAAACGGTGAAACATGGGCGCTCCTTAATCTAACCGCCGTTTGGTTTTCATCCACGTTAACCCGATAAACATCGCCGCAGACGCCAGTAAAAACAGCGTGTTGACGATCAGCACCACCGGAATATTCCCTGCCAGGAACAGGCTCTGCAGCGTGCTCACAAAGTAGCGTGCCGGAATCACGTAAGTCACGGCGCGGATCACGGCAGGCATGCTGTCTATCTGGAAGATAAAGCCGGACAGCATAATCGACGGCAAAAAGGCGGCGTTGAGGGCCACCTGGGCCGCGTTAAACTGGTTGCGGGTGATGGTGGAGATGAGCAGCCCCATCCCCAGCGTGCTGAGTAAAAACAGGCTGGTGATAAAGAACAGCACCACCAGCGAGCCGCGATACGGCACGCCGAGGATAAAGACGGACACCAGCATGCAGAGCAGCATCGCCAGCATGCCTAGGAAGTAGTAGGGAATAAGCTTGCACAGCAGCAGCTCGACGCGCGTCACTTCAGTTGAAAGCAGCGCTTCCATGGTGCCGCGCTCCCACTCGCGGGCGATCACCAGCGAGGTCAGAATCGCGCCAATGACCGTCATGATAATCGTCACCGCGCCCGGAATAATAAAGTGCTGGCTGATGGCGGCGGGGTTAAACCAGTAGCGCGTCTGCACGTCGATCAGCGGTTTAAATTCTTCACCCCGATCTTCCGCCCGCTGCATCTGCCAGAGCTGCCAGATCCCCTCCGCGTAGCCCTGCACGAAGTTCGCGGTGTTCGGCTCGCTGCCGTCGGTGATCACCTGGATCGGCGCATCGGTATTCGCCCGCGCCATATTGGCGGCAAAATCCACCGGAATGACGATCAGACCGCGAATCTTCCCGGCCTGCATCTTCTGGATCAGTTCCTGACGATTGTCGCTGATGGTGGCGTCAATGTAGGGCGAGCCGGTCATGGCGTGGGTGAAGTCCAGCGCCTCCTCGCTCTGCTGCTCCAGCAAAATCCCGACCCGCAGCTTGCTGGAGTCCAGGTTAATGCCGTAGCCAAAGATAAACAGCAGCAGCAGGGGGATCACCACCGCAATCAGCCAACTGCTGGGGTCACGCACGATCTGCCGCGTCTCTTTTATGCACAACGCGCGCACCCGGCGCCAGGAAATGGCGTTACTGCGCATGGGCATTCTCCTTATCCCAGTCGTGGATGAGGGTGATAAACGCCTGCTCCATGGTCGGGTCCGGGACCTCATCGTCGGCGGCCTGGTTTTTCAGGTCGTCCGGTGTACCGTGAGCAATCAGCTTGCCGCGATACACCAGCCCGATGCGGTCGCAGTACTCCGCCTCGTCCATGAAGTGGGTGGTCACCATCACGGTCACCCCTTTTTCCACCATGCTGTTGATATGCAGCCAGAACTCGCGGCGGGTGAGGGGATCAACGCCGGAGGTCGGCTCATCCAGAAACAGAATATCCGGCTCGTGCATCAGCGAGCAGGCCAGCGCCAGCCGCTGCTTAAAGCCGAGCGGCAGTTCGTCGGTGGCGTGGGAAGCAATCGTCGTTAACCCGAAGGCGTCGCTCATGCGGCGGATCTTCTCGTTCTGCGCCCGTCCGCGCAGGCCGTACACGCCAGAGAAAAAGCGCAGATTCTGCTCGACCGTCAGGTTGCCATACAGCGAGAACTTCTGCGCCATATAGCCCAGATGCTGGCGCGCCTTGCCGGAGCTGACCTTCAGATCCATATCCAGCACCAGCGCTTTGCCGGACGTCGGCACCAGCAGGCCACACATCATCTTAAAGGTGGTCGATTTTCCCGCGCCGTTCGGTCCAAGCAGGCCAAAAATCTCGCCGCGTTTTACCGCGAAATTGACGTTATCGGTGGCGGCGAAATCCCCGAACTTTTTGGTGAGGGATTTGGCTTCGATCACCGTTTCGCCCGGCGTGCCGTCCACCGTGTGCAGGATTGCGCCAAGCGGAGACTCGGACGTCCCCGCGCCGCCCAGCAGGTCGATAAACGCATCTTCGAAACGCGGCGCCGTCTCTTCCATGTCGATCTCAGGCATGCCGGGGGCATGGCGAATATCGTCGACGGTGGCCTCTTTTTTGAGGATCACCCGCACTGAGCGGCCCTGAATCATCCCATCGCTGACCTGCGGCAGCTTGAGCACCCGTTGCAGCAGCGAGCGGTTGGACGCCTGCGGGCTGTGCAGCAGGAAGCTGCGCCCGGCCATGCTCTGCGTCAGTGTCGTCGGCTCGCCCTGATAGAGCAGTTCGCCTTCGTTCATCAGCAGCACGTCCCGGCACTGTTCCGCTTCATCGAGGTAGGAGGTGCTCCAGAGGATCAGCATCCCGTCGCCCGCCAGCTCGTGCACCATCTGCCACAGCTCGCGGCGCGATATCGGGTCGACGCCCACGCCGGGCTCGTCCAGCAGCAGCACTTTTGGCTCGCCCACCAGCGTGCAGGCCAGCCCCAGCTTCTGCTTCATCCCACCGGAAAGCTTGCCCGCCAGCCGGTCGGTGAACGGGCCGAGGGAGGTAAATTCCAGCAGGCGGGCGAAGGTCTTCTGTCGGGCTTCACCGGTGACGCTGCGCAGGTCGGCGTACAGGTTCAGGTTTTCCATCACCGTCAGATCTTCATACAGGCCAAACTTCTGCGGCATATAGCCGAGCATGGCGTGGAGCGCGCCGTCATCTTTTATCGGGTCAAGGCCCAGCACGCTGGCCGATCCTTCATCCGGCTTCAGCAGCCCCGCCAGCATGCGCATCAGCGTGGTCTTTCCCGCACCGTCCGGGCCGACCAGGCCGGTGACATAGCCTTTCTGGATGGTGCAGTTCAGCGGCGCGACCGCCGGTTTGTCCATCCCTGCGAAGCGTTTGACCAGATTGTTGAGCTGGATAACCGCATCATTCATGTCGTTCCCCGCTGTTCACTTTTACGGTGACGGGCATGCCCTGGCGCAGGGCGTCATCCGCATCAGTCACGATGATGCGCAGGCGATACACCAGGTCGGTACGCAGGTCCGGCGTTTCTACTGTTTTCGGCGTGAATTCGGCGGTAGGGGAGACAAAGCCCACCTTGCCGTGATACGGCTTGTCCGGGCGACCGTCGGTATAGAGCAGCAGCTCGCGGCCCGGCTGCATCTGGCCGAGATTAGGCTCATCAATGTAGGCACGTACCCAGACCGGGCGGGTCAGGGAGAGGGTTAACACGGTGCTGCCCGCGCTGAGCATGCTGCCCGGCTCCACGGCGCGGGTCATCAGCGTGCCGTCAGACGGTGCGATGAGCGTGGTGTCGTGCAGATCCAGCTCCGCCTGGGCCAGTTGCGCCTGCGCCTGTTCAAGGCTGGCTTTCGCCTGAGCGATATCCTGCGGGCGGTTACCGGTGTGGTACTGGCTTAACTTATCCTGCGCGGATTTCAGCGTTGCCTGCGCCTGGTCGCGGGAGGAGCGCGCATTTTCCAGGTCATTTGCGGAAATGGTTCGGCTTTTCCACAGCCCCTGCTGGCGAGCGTAGAAGTTCTGCGCGTAGTCATAGGCCGCCTGCGCCTGTTTGACGGCCGCCGCGGCCTGAGCGATCTCTTCGTCGCGATAGCCGGCCAGCATCAGGTCATACTGTGCCTGCGCAACGGAGACGCCCGCTTTGGCCTGCAGCAACGCATTTTCATAGGGCGCTTTGTCCAGCATTCCCAGCGTCTGCCCGGTTTTAATGGCATCGCCTTCGTCAACGCTCAGCGCGGCGAGACGGCCGCCGACGCGGAAGCTCATGTTCACCGTGCGAATATCCACGTTACCGTACAGCGTCAGGCTTTTATCCTGATGGCTCTGGTACCACAGCCATCCACCGACGCCCGCGGCAAGCAAAACAACAACCACCAGAATGATGGCGACAGGTTTTTTCATGACTTCAGGCTCCTTTGCGTTAAGCCTTGCAGGATCAGATCGAGATGACAGGCGATCACCTCACCGATCTGCGCGGCTTTATCCTCATCAAATTGTGTCCAGCCGGTGCGTAACAGGATGGTTTCCCGGCCCAGACGGAAGGCAAGGATTTCACCCAGCAGGGCGTGGGTATGCAAAATTGTCGCGGTATCGTTGGCATCCCGCCCGGTATAGGCGGCGATCAGCCGGGTCAGGTGGGTATGCATCGGGGCAATGACCCGATCGTGTACCCGCTGATAGGCGGCAGTGGGGGAGAGCTGCTCGCGGGAGATAAACTTGCTCAGGTTGAGCGTATCGTCGTGGGTCAGCACGCGGATCATGTTGTGGCAGGCATTGAGGATCAACTGGCGGATGGCCTCGCGATCGGGCGACGGCTGGCTGAGCAGCGCGGTGGCCTCCTCGACGTGCGGGTGAAATTGCGTGCCGATAAAATCGGCAATCCACTCGGCGCAGGCGAGATATAAATCCTCTTTTGAGCCAAAATAGTAGGTAATCGCCGCAATGTTTTGCCCGGCCAGCGCGGCGATATCGCGCGTGGTCGCATGCAGCCCATACTCACCAAACTGCGCCAGCGCGGCGGCAATAAGCTGGTTTTTGGCCTGTTCACCTTTGGTTGTTGTGGGTGTTGTATTCATGGCGGCATTAAAAATTAATCAATCGATTGATTAAGATTATGCCTGATTCACGCTTACGTCGAGGGAACGCAGAGGGATATTTTATGCGCCACGTCACAAAAGCTGCTACACTCCGCCCCTTCGCGACATTGTGGTTTTTGTCCTCCTAATTGTTATATCTCCCTGAAAACTACACCTGTGATGGTCGGGGCGGTTCGGAGTTTTTATGTCTTTTGATTCCCTTGGCCTGAACCCGGAAATTCTGCGCGCGATCGCAGAGCAGGGCTACGTTGAGCCAACCCCAATCCAGCAGCAGGCAATTCCTGCCGTTCTTCAGGGCCGTGACCTGATGGCCAGCGCCCAGACCGGCACCGGTAAAACCGCGGGCTTTACGCTGCCGCTGTTAGAGCTGCTGGTAAAAAACCAGCCGCACGCCAAAGGCCGTCGTCCGGTTCGTGCGCTGATCCTCACCCCAACCCGCGAACTGGCCGCGCAGATTGGCGAGAACGTGCGTGACTATAGCCGCTATCTCAACATTCGCTCGCTGGTGGTGTTCGGCGGTGTCAGCATCAACCCGCAGATGATGAAGCTGCGCGGCGGCGTAGACGTGCTGGTGGCAACGCCGGGCCGTCTGCTGGATCTGGAACACCAGAACGCGGTGAAGCTGGATAACATCGAAATTCTGGTGCTGGACGAAGCCGACCGCATGCTCGACATGGGCTTTATTCACGATATTCGCCGCGTGCTGGCCAAGCTGCCACCGCGTCGTCAGAATCTGCTCTTCTCCGCGACCTTCTCCGACGAGATCAAGGCGCTGGCGGAAAAGCTGCTGCATAACCCGCTGGAAGTCGAAGTGGCGCGCCGCAACACCGCTTCTGAGCAGGTGACGCAGCACGTTCACTTTGTGGATAAAAAGCGCAAGCGCGAACTGCTCTCCCAAATGATCGGTCAGGGTAACTGGCAGCAGGTGCTGGTCTTTACCCGCACCAAGCACGGCGCGAACCACCTGGCGGAACAGCTGAATAAAGACGGCATCCGCAGCGCGGCGATCCACGGCAACAAGAGCCAGGGTGCGCGTACCCGTGCGCTGGCGGACTTCAAGTCTGGGGACATCCGCGTGCTGGTGGCAACCGACATTGCTGCCCGTGGCCTCGACATTGAAGAGCTGCCGCACGTGGTGAACTACGAGCTGCCAAACGTGCCGGAAGACTACGTGCACCGTATCGGCCGTACCGGTCGTGCGGCGGCAACCGGCGAAGCGCTCTCTCTGGTTTGCGTGGACGAGCACAAGCTGCTGCGTGATATCGAACGTCTGCTGAAGAAAGAGATCCCGCGTATCGAAACCCCGGGGTATGAAGTGGATCCGTCGATCAAAGCCGAGCCGATTCAGAACGGTCGCCAGGGCGGTCGCGGTCAGGGCGGCGGTGGTCGCGGTCAGCAGCCGCGCCGTGCCGAAGGCGGCGCGCCGAAGTCAGCGGGCAAACCGCCGCGTCGTAGCAACGACAGCAAACCGGCCGGTGACAATCCGTGGCGCAGCGGCGAAGGCAAGCCGGCAGGAGAAGGGCAGCGCCGACGCCGCCCGCGCAAGCCTGCTAACCCGCAGTAATCTGGAAGCCCGGTCGTAAAGCCGGGCTTTTCTTTTTGCGGCTGCGAAGAGAAAGTGCCACAATAGTGGCTGTTTATACAGTATTTCAGGTTTTCCGATGGCTTTAACCGCTGCGCTCAAGGCGCAAATTGGCGCATGGTATAAGGCGCTACAACAGCAGATCCCCGATTTTATCCCCCGAGCGCCGCAGCGGCAGATGATTGCTGACGTGGCAAAAACGCTCGCCGGGGACGACGGGCGCCATCTGGCGATTGAAGCCCCGACCGGCGTCGGGAAAACCTTGTCGTATCTCATTCCCGGCATTGCCATCGCGCGGGAAGAGGACAAAACGCTGGTGGTCAGCACCGCCAACGTGGCGCTGCAGGATCAGATCTTCAGCAAAGATTTACCGCTGCTGCGCAAAATCATCCCCGACCTGCGGTTTACGGCCGCCTTTGGTCGCGGTCGCTACGTCTGTCCGCGTAACCTGGCAGGGCTTGCCAGCAGCGAGGCGTCGCAGCAGGATCTGCTGGCGTTCCTCGACGACGATCTCACGCCAAACAACAAAGCCGAGCAGGAGCTCTGCGCAACGCTGAAAGGCGATCTTGATGGCTATAAATGGGACGGCCTGCGCGATCACACCGATAAAGCCATCAGCGACGATTTGTGGCGCAGGCTCAGCACGGACAAAGCCAGCTGTCTGAACCGCAACTGTCACTACTATCGCGAATGCCCGTTTTTTGTCGCCCGGCGTGAAATTCAGGAAGCGGAGGTGGTTGTGGCTAACCACGCCCTGGTGATGGCGGCGCTGGAGAGCGAAGCGGTGCTGCCGGAGCCGAAAAACCTGCTGCTGGTGCTCGACGAAGGCCACCATCTGCCCGACGTGGCGCGCGACGCGCTGGAGATGAGCGCGGAAATTACCGCCCCCTGGTTCCGCCTGCAGCTGGATCTCTTCTGCAAGCTTGTCGCCACCTGCATGGAGCAGTTCCGGCCGAAAACCACGCCGCCGCTGGCGGTGCCGGAGCGTCTGAGCGACCACTGCGAAGAGGTTTACAGCCTTATCTCGTCGCTGAACAACATCCTGAATCTTTATCTTCCCGCAACCCAGGAAGCGGAACACCGCTTTGCGATGGGCGAACTGCCGGACGAGGTGATGGAGATTTGCCAGCAGCTGGCGAAGCATCTCGAAAAGCTGCGCGGGCTGGCGGAGATGTTCTTAAACGATCTCAGCGAGAAAACCGGCTCGCACGACGTGGTTCGCCTGCACCGTATTCTTTTGCAAATGAACCGTGCGCTCGGCATGTTTGAAGCGCAGAGCAAGCTCTGGCGGCTGGCCTCGATGGCGCAGGCGTCGGGCGCGCCGGTCACCAAATGGGCCACCCGTGAAGTGCGCGACGGGCAGGTTCATCTGTTTTTCCACTGCGTGGGCATCCGCGTGGCCGATCAGCTGGAAAAGCTCATCTGGCGGAGCGTGCCGCACGTGGTGGTCACCTCTGCCACGTTGCGCTCCCTGAACAGTTTTTCGCGTTTGCAGGAAATGAGCGGGCTTAAAGAGAAAGCGGGCGATCGTTTTGTCGCGCTGGACTCGCCGTTTAACCACTGCGAGCAGGGGAAGCTGGTGATCCCGCGCATGAAATTCGAGCCGCTGATTGACAACGAAGAGCAGCACATTGCGGAAATGGCGGCCTACTTCCGTGAACAGGTTGAGAGCAGAAAATACCCCGGCATGCTGGTGCTGTTTGCCAGCGGGCGCGCGATGCAGCGCTTCCTGGAGCACGTCACCGATCTGCGTTTACTCCTGCTGGTCCAGGGCGATCAGCCGCGATACCGGCTGGTGGAAACGCACCGCAAACGTATCGATAACGGCGAGCGCAGTGTGCTGGTGGGATTACAGTCCTTCGCGGAAGGTCTGGATTTGAAGGGCGATTACCTGACGCAGGTGCATATTCATAAAATTGCCTTCCCGCCCATCGACAGCCCGGTCGTCATCACCGAAGGCGAGTGGTTGAAAAGCCTCAATCGCTATCCCTTTGAGGTGCAAAGCTTACCTGCGGCGTCGTTTAACCTCATTCAGCAGGTCGGGCGTCTGATCCGTAGCCACGGCTGCTGGGGGGAGGTGGTGATTTATGACAAACGTCTGCTCACCAAAAATTACGGCCAACGTTTGTTAAACGCGCTGCCGATCTTTCCGATTGAACAGCCAGAGGTGCCCGAGGTAAAAAAACGCCCGGCAACACTGACCGCCGGGCGCAGGAAAAGCATCCGTGCTAAGGGGCGCGGTCCTACTGGTAAGTGAAGGTCACCTGCACCACGCTGCTGAACGTCCCCGCGCTCACCGGCATGGAGGTGGCGTAGTAGCGTGCGGCGAGAGGGAAGGTGGCCGTGTGATCGTTTTGATTAATCAGCGCGTTAAAGCTCGCCTGCGGGGCGATGAGGATATTGTCCTGCCGGTCCGCCAGCTCAAGCGCCAGCCCTTTTGCGCTGCCGATGTTGGCAAATTTTGTCGGGTGCAGGCTGTCTGCCTGGCCATAGAAAAAGGCCGTTGCCAGCGTCAGCGTTTTGGGACAATGCGAGACGTTCAGCGAAAATTCTTTCCATTCGCCCGTGTCCCCCACGTCTTTAAAGTTGCCGGACGCTGTCTGACCGAGGTCGACGGTTAAGTTTTTGCTGGCGCTGTCGATTACGCAGGTATTGGCATAGATGTTCCCGACCATCTGAACCTGGATATCATCCGCCCACGCCTGCGTCATCAGGGCCATCCCAATGAAAAGCACTATTTTTTTCATCATCGTCACTTATAGGCCAGAGTTATGGTGGCAACGGTGTTGGCCGGGCCGGGCGTAACCTCGTCGCTGATTTGCTGGTAGCGCACCTGGAAAGGAATATCCAGCGTCTGGTTGGCAACGGCCTTGCTGGAGGTCGTGACGTATTGATCGAAGGTGGCGATATCGTTGTCGAACAACATTCGCACCCCGACCCCGGTGGCCATTCCGGGCTGCTGAGTGAGTTTGATCACCCCAGCGTAGCCGGTCTCATAGCCGTTAGCGCTGGTGATTTTCACTTCAGGCTGCACCGTGGCGTTACAGTTGACCGTTACGTTAAACTCCTGTGCAGGCATGGAGAGCGTGCCGATGCCGATAAAATCGCTGACCGGAAAATCGCCTAAATTGACGGTGAGGTTTTTAGGGGAAACGGAGCAGGTGACAGTCTGAACATTCACGTTTCCGGCATAGGAGAGGGTATTCGGATCACCAATCCCTTCGTGTTGGTAAACGCCGATGCCAAATTTCGTTTGCGCCATAGACAGCGCGCCTGACTGGATGTTATCGCTGGTTTTAACCAACTCAAGCGTCACGTTAAAATCAAAGGCCTGGCTTGCATCGTCAGTGATATACCCCAGCGGCGTGCTGGTCGAGTTACAATAAATACCGCCAGCGCCGGTAATGCGCTGACCTTTATCATTCATCAGCGCGACGCCAATACCCTGCACGCCAGAATCATATACACCTGCAAGTCCCGGAATTTCCGAGCCCGTGCCGTAATAGCAAGCGATAATGGGTAGCCCAAAGTTATTTGTGCCGTAGCAGGCTCCTGAAATATGGACGCTCTGTTCCGTCCCCTCAATGGTTGCGCCAACGGGCAGCGAGGAAGGGACAGATATAGAGGCGA
Organism: Enterobacter sp. HK-058-C-ECC; assembly: GCF_047531125.1. Classification (NCBI taxonomy): domain Bacteria; kingdom Pseudomonadati; phylum Pseudomonadota; class Gammaproteobacteria; order Enterobacterales; family Enterobacteriaceae; genus Enterobacter; species Enterobacter sp. HK-058-C-ECC. The sequence continues at coordinate 43,669 of NZ_JBLKCH010000005.1, read as the reverse complement.
CGTCAATCAGTTTTGGCAGATCGGGCGTATCGCATGATGCCTTTGCATGCGGCATAAACAATGCCGCCGTTCCAAGAACCAGTAAGAAAAAACACTGTTTAATTATCTGCATAGTCAAGCCTTCACGATGAATCAATGACACTGCGCGGCAGCGTTAATGATGCTGTTTTTGTCTTTCTCATCCGTGAGGGCGTATTCAGCGACGCAATGTTCGCCGGCACCTTCACCCCACGAAACGGAGAGCGTGCCGCGCTGTGGCATGCCGGAGAGGTAGGTCTGGCCGCCGCTGCCCACGATAAATTCGCTGTCCTTATCGTCGGTGGTCACCGTTGCGCCAAAGGGCAGCGGTTTCCCGTTTTGCGTGAGCACCATCAATACCCGGTTCCCCACGCGGGTGTTAAAGCTGGCGCGCACCACCGCGCCGCGGGTCGGGGTAACAATCTGCGCGGCGTGGGTAACGTCGGCGTCGTCCGGCAGCGTTTCGGTGTCCAGGGCAATCGTGTTATGGCGGTAGGCCGTGACGAACGGCACCACGGTATAGCCGCGGAAGTCGGTTTCAACGCCGGTCTGGTTGGCAATGTGCGTACCGTGGGTGCCCGGCGCTTTGACCAGTGCAATCGTTTCGCCGAGCGGCTGGCTCAGCGTTATGCCGTTGGCGTGGGCGATAACGCCGCCCTGCACGCCGACGTTTACGCTCTGCTGATAGTTGTCCTGACTCACGCCGCCGCTGAGCTCGCCGTAGGTGCCTTTGTAGTCAGCGTTCATGCTGGTCGAGTTTCCGCTACCGGTGCGGCTAAGCCCCTCCTGGATGTTCCAGTTCAGGTTATCTTCGGCCAGCGCCGTGCCGTTAAGGCCAATGTTCTGCGTCGTGCCGTCTTTGGTATTGTTCAGGTTGTAGGTTGCCCAGGTGTTATGCATCCAGCGATCGAGCGGCACGGAGACGCTCAGTGAAAACTGGTTGTCGTTGGAGACGGAATTGCCATTTTCATCGCTATCGTCGGTATTCTTGTTCATGCTGTAGCTCAGGCTGTAGCTCACGCCGTGCCAGCTGTTGTTGTAGCTGACGCTCATTGAGGTCATGTCCTGGCTCTGGCTCCAGTAGGTCTCTTTGACCAGGCTCAGCGTCATTGAGCCCCAGCCTTCGGGCAGGGTTTGGTCGATGGTGGCTTCTTCACGCTCGCGGCGCTGCTGCGGTGCCGACCAGTCATCCGAGCGGGTATAGGATTCCATGGTGTCTTCCAGCGTGTAGAACCCTTTGCTGTTGTAGCGATAGCCCGCCACGGAAAAATTCGTCCCCGATCCCGCAAAATCTTTGCTGTAGCGGAGGCGCGCAGACTGCCCTTTGCTGGACTGCTGTTTTTTCAGCAGCGCTTTTGCGCGGGTGACGTCGAGCGAGAAGGCGCCTAAATCTCCCATGTTTTTACCGACGCCCACCGCCTGAGACTGATAATGGCTGCTCTGCTGCACGCCGCCGTAGGCGGTGAATCCGTAAGGTAAGCCGTAAATTACACTCCCCTGGGCAAACGGCGTTTTCTCGACGTCGCTGTCATATGAGCGGTAGCGGCCTGCGGTTACGCTGTAGCGCAGGTTTTTTTCACGCTGCAATACCGGCACCGACGCGTAGGGCACCACAAAGTGGCTTTCGCTTCCGTCGGTCTCTTTTACGGTCACCTGCAGATCGCCGCTGCTGCCGGTAGGGTAGAGATCGTTAATTTCAAACGCGCCGGGGGCGACGGTGTTCTGGTAAATGACATAGCCGTTCTGGCGAACCATCACCAGCGCGTTACTGTGGGCCGTTCCGCGAATAATCGGCGCATAGCCTTTTTCACTGTCCGGCAGCATGTCGCTGTCGGAGTTAATCTGCACCCCGGTATAAGGCACGCTGTCGAACACATCGGCAGGCGAAGAGCTCTGACCGACGGTGAGATCGCTTTTCATCGACACGATATCGCGCTGGGCATAGGTATAGACGGAGGAGAACTTCTGCTGTTCTTCCTTGCCCGTCGTGCTGCGATTCCAGGTGGAATAGTTGCGTACGCGCCAGGCCCCGACATTAAAGCCCGGGCGCAAATTGACGTACTGGCTGCTGTTATCCTCTTCGCCCTGCTGGCGAGCGTGGCTCTGGCTGGCGTTGGCGCTGTAGTTTAATAAGCCTGCGGTGATCCCTTCATCAAACTCTTTGGGATCGATATAGCCGCGTGGCACCTGGCCCAGTGCCGTTTGCGGTATGCTCAGGAGCAGCTGTTGATTCCGAACGTGGAACGAGGCCGATGCCGAAGGGATGGCGCTTAAGTCGGCACACGAGCCCTTTGCCATTAACTGCGGGTATTTTTGGGTTTTGATGCCCAGACTTTTTAACTCTTCGAGGCTAAAACAAGGCTGAAGTGAACTGTTGCCCCGGCTATCCTGCTGCAATGTAAACGTCACGTCACGGGTGTCGATTTTATTATTATCAATATAGATCGCGACCTGGTATTTCCCCGGCGCCTGTCCAGGCCCTTTTTCATATACGGAGAGATCCGTTTTGGTCTGCTGAGGGTTGTCAATATCCAGCAGTGCCGGGTTAAAATAATCATCAGCCCACGCGAACTGCGCAAAACACACGGCTGCCAGACCACATAGCAGGGTCAGCAGCGTGAATAATTGGCAGGTGAACGGCTTTTTATGGCTGTACATGATTATTTTAATGCGTTATCAGACATGAAATTAATGAACGGATTTTGTCCAGGTTTTGCTGATGCTGCCGTAATCCGTAATAATGGAATACGTCACAGTATCGCCACCCGTATTGGCTGGCAGGGTAATGTGCGTTCCGGTTTCAGGCACGGCCCAGGTGGCTTTCGTGATTTTATGACCATTCAACGTCACGCTCTGGAAATTCATATAGAAGGGGGTCGGATTATTAACGACCAGATCGTTGCCTTCACGATGCCATTCCAGCTTATCCGCCATCTCTTCCGGCTTGCCCTTAACGGACGATGGACGGTAGAGTAATTTGATGCGCGTATTAATCGCAATTTGCAGCGTATTCACCCCCTCCACGTGCTTCGATGAGGGAATCGCTTTAATATTTAACCAGTACAGCGATTCGCGATCTTCCGGTAAATTTCCGCCGGTGCGAACGACGCGCAGTACGTTATCCTCTTTCGCATCAAGACGAAACAGGGGCGGTGTAATCAGGAATGGCGCAGCGGCATGATTTTTACTGTCGGTATCAACCCAGGACTGCACCAGATAATCCGTTGTATCTGGATTTGAAATACCAAGAGATGACTCCTTTTTATCTCCCCGGTAGACCAGGCGGGTGCCATTAATAATGACTCCCGCATGAGCGGTCGCGGCTACCAGTAACAGAGTGCTCAGTAAATAACCATGGCGCATAAATATTTCTCAACATAAAGAAAAGATATTAGCTTTGACACAAAGCTAATATCTTCAGATTGAAAATATCAGTTATAAATAACGGTGAAGGTCGATACGGAGTTAGCAGGGCCAGCCGTAACGGCAGCCTGCGTCTGAATATATCGCGCTGCAAATTCCAGATCGTTAACCGTACTTCCTGCGTTGAGTGGATACGCGCGGGAAGGCGTATATAAGCTGACGGGTTGTTCAGATGAGTCAAGCAATTGAATGGCGACGCCGGTTGCGGCATTCGCATCTGCCGTTAACGCCAGCGTGGTGCTGTTATTCGCATCTGGCGTACCGCCAAAATTAATTGCTGCAGAGGTGACCGTCTCCGGACAATCTTTTAACTGAATATCAAATTTTGTTGGTGTGCTGGTGGAGCCTGCACCGGTGAATACCGTTTTAGAAACTTTGCCTAACTGGACGTTGAGTGGATCGCTTAATCCATTTACTACCTGACAGGCAGAATCAATAATTTCGCCGGTAAAGTTAATCTGCCCTTCACCGTTTGTTGCCGCAAAGGCGGATGCAGAACACCCTATCGTTGCAGCGATAAATAAACCTAAAGCAACCTTGTTCATAGTCAATCCTGGTGTGTTTCGGGTAAAAACGTTGCCTGGACGTTTTCACCGTGACCCTCAATAGTGTTCGGCGACTATTTAATCAAAAAAGATATGCTTTAGAATCTTCTATAGAAATCACAAATAATTGAAATAAAGCTTGTCTTTCGTTAACTGCTAAAAAATCAGCGGGTTGATTGTCTTCATAAAAAACTATCGGCCAGCGCTTCTTCAGGACTATAGTGTTCACAAGATGACGTAGTCAGGAGAAAAGACGTGGATTATCGCAAAATTATCAAAGAGGTAGGGCGGGGCAAAAATCATGCGCGCGACCTGGATTACGAAACGGCTAAGGCACTGTATACGCACATGCTGAATGGCGATGTGCCAGATCTGGAGATGGGCGGCATCCTGATCGCGCTGCGTATTAAAGGGGAAGGTGAAGCGGAGATGCGCGGTTTTTACGAGGCGATGCAGGCGCAAACGATGCGCTTAACGCCGCCAGTCGCAAAGCCGATGCCGATTGTCATCCCCAGCTATAACGGGGCGCGTAAACAGGCAAACCTGACGCCGCTGCTGGCGATTTTACTGCACAAGCTTGGATTCCCGGTTGTCGTACACGGCGTAAGTGAAGATCCCACGCGCGTATTGACGCAAACCATCTTTGAGCTGCTGGACATCAAGCCGACCCTTCATGCGGGTCAGGCGCAGGCGAAGCTTGACGGGCATCAGCCGGTCTATATTCCGGTTGGTGCGTTCTGCCCGCCGCTGGAAAAGCAACTGGATATGCGCTGGCGTATGGGGGTGCGTAACAGCGCCCACACGCTGGCAAAACTGGCAACGCCGTTTGGCGAAGATGCCGCGCTGCGGCTTTCCAGCGTCTCTCATCCGGAGTACGTGACGCGAGTCGGCAAGTTCTTTGAAGAGGTTGGCGGGCGCGCTTTACTGATGCACGGCACCGAAGGGGAGGTGTATGCCAACCCGCAGCGCTGCCCGCAGATTGTGCACATTGATTCTGCCGGCGCGCGCGTCATTCTGGAGCGCGGGACGGATAATCGTGATGTGGCGTTGCCCGAAGCCAAAGATCCGCACACCACCGCCCACTGGATCACCCAGTGTCTGGCGGGCCAGGTCCCTGTTCCGCACGCCATTACGCAGCAGATGGCCTGCTGTCTGCTGGCGACGGGCGAGGTGGACTCGATAGAGGATGGTCTGGCGCGCGTGGCGCAGTCTTTTTAACTAAAAAAAGCCCGTCCAGTGGCGGACGGGCAAGCAAGGGTAACAAACAACAGGGTCAATGAGGGTTGGAGCAGCTCACCAGAGGGTTTGGCGAGGGGACAGCATTCGTTCAGGCGATTATTTGTAGATAACCGCGGTACCGCTCAGCTTGTTATTGCCGTTAGCGGAGGTAATGGTGTATCCGCTTGCACCGGCAGCAGCCGCTTTCTCAGCCAGTTTGGCTTCCAGACCGTCCAGCGTGGTCGCGCCATCAGCACTTACCACACCGACTTTATTCATGTTCTGTGCCTGAGTTGAAGAGACTGGCTCTACGGCGAAAGCGCCGAAGGACAGGGCGGACAGGGCAACAGCAGCTACAGCATATTTGATGGTTTTCATAATTAATCTCTCGCAGGTGTTTCTGTTAAGGGGACGATGTTCCGTCGATGTGATAAGTATCACGGTTTTTTTCGAGGGATAAAATCGAAGAGAATTGACGTGGTTGCTCAAAAAAATTGAATGACAAATAACTTATTGAATATTAATAAATTCAAACTGGCGATTTACACTTCTTGTTGATGCGCTTTACAGAAGAAAGATGAAGGGCACATTTTGCTACGCGGTTCGCTAAAAATCGTGAGCGTAAAGGTAAGGGCCTGTGCGGTTAACTTAGGTAAAGGAAAGTCAACGTAACTGGCTGTCTTTCGAACCTCTGCGATTATATCCCGAATGTGATGAATTTTTCGAATCTTTATGCTGCTGGCAGGTGATGCAAAGCCTTACACCGGGGATGGCTTTTCGGCGCGCCTCGGGAATAGGGTCTCCACACTCTTCGCATTCAGTTAAGCTTTCGCCGCGCGGAATTTCACCGCGAGCACGCGCTACCGCATCTTCAATTGTACTGTTGATCTGGTCGTTAACGGCATCATCATTTGCCCAGCCGGAAGCCATTATGTCCTCCTGATATTGGTTCAGCCCTGCTTTTAATATGGGGTTAAAAAACGAACAGTCAAGGCGATGGGGAAGAGAACTGCATCCGGTGGACAGATGCAGTTTGGGGAAAAAAAGCAGATTATTTATAAATGGTCGCTGTGCCGTACATATGGTTATCGCCGCCAGCGGAATTCACCACGAAGCCTTTTGCACCTTCCTGACGGGCTTTTTCGGCAAGTTTAGACTGGAGATCGTCAAGGTTGCTGGCACGGCTTACCGAGACGGTGCCCGCAGGCCGGAGCTGGCTGGTGTCGGTACTCGGGGTCAGCGACTGAACGGCCATCGCAGAGAATGACGCGGTCGCCAGGGCGGCAGCGATAACAGCAAGGGTCAGATACTTTTTCATAATCACATCCTCATGAGGAAACAACAGGTGATTCCCCTTAAGTTTAGAAGCCGGAGGAGTGTGACTTAGCGCAAATATTTGATGATGATCTGCTTATTTTTTGAACAACATCTGTTGACATTTCGCTGACAGATCATAGACATAAAGGTGTTTGATTTATGTCGAATTTTTAATCGATGCAGAGAAAGATTTACCGTTGGGCCAGCAAAGGGTATCTTACGCCGCTGTTTAAAGGAGAACGCCATGACTTCCCAAAAGCCGGGATTGCACCCACGAAATCGCCACCGCAGCCGCTACGACATGAATGCGTTATGCCTGAGCTGCCCGCCGCTGCAGGACTACATTGTCCAGACCCCCGCGGGTGAACCTTCGGTCAACTTTGCTGACCCCCAGGCGGTTAAAATGTTGAACAAAGCGCTGCTTGCACACTATTACGGTGTGGCGAACTGGGATATTCCCGAAGGCTTTCTCTGTCCACCTGTGCCGGGCCGCGCGGATTACGTGCATCACCTTGCCGACCTTCTTGCCGAAGGTAATGAGGGCGTTGTTCCAGAGCAGGCCACCATTCTGGATATTGGCACCGGGGCGAATCTGATTTACCCGCTGATCGGCGCACATGAATACCACTGGCGCTTTACCGGAAGCGAAATCGGTGCCGAGGCCTTTGCCAGCGCCCAGGCGATTATCAGCGCGAATCCTGGGTTAAGCCGCGCCATTCGTCTGCGTCGTCAGAAAGAGGCGGCGTCGATCTTCAACGGTATCATTCACAAAAATGAAAGCTATGACGCCACGATGTGCAACCCGCCGTTCCATGATTCGGCGGCCGCGGCGCGTGCGGGCAGCGAGCGCAAGCGCCGCAACCTGGGTCAGGCGGAAGATGCCGCGCTGAACTTCGGCGGGCAGCAGCAGGAATTATGGTGTGAAGGCGGCGAAGTGGCGTTTATCCTGCGCATGATTGCGGAAAGCAAACAGTTTGGTCGTCAGGTGAAGTGGTTCACGACGCTGGTTTCCCGCGGAGATAACCTGCCGCCACTCTACCGCGCGCTCACCGAAGCGGGTGCTGTAAAAGTGGTGAAAAAAGAGATGGCGCAGGGCCAGAAGCAAAGCCGCTTTATTGCCTGGACGTTTATGGACAATAACAAACGTCGCAAATAGCACGCCGTCGTAGGCCGGGTAAGGCGAAGCCGCCACCCGGCCACGAGGCTACAGCGTCGGCTCCTGCGGTGGGAGCGGCGCTGCGGGCGGCGACAGTACCTGATAGGTCTGGACCGGCATCCGCACGTTCGCCAGATCGAAGTGTTTTTTCACCATGCTGTCGAGCGCAAAGCGCACCGTCCACTGCTTCAGCGGCTGGGTGGTGAACGACACGCGCAGGGTAAAGGCCGTGTTCGTCAGCCCGACAATGCCGGCAAATGACGGCTCGCCAATCACCAGTCCGCGAATGTCCTCCATCTGCATCAGCTCTTCTACCGCATCGCGCAGCGCCTGCTTCGCTTTATCGGCATCCTCATGACGATCCACATCGTAGTTCGCTACCACGGAGCCAATGCCGCGTACAAAGTTGGCGAAGGTGGTTATCGAGGACCAGGGAATGATGTGGTACGCCCCGGTGTCCTGGCGCACGCCCACCGAGCGAATCGACATCCTCTCAACGGTGCCGGTTAACGGCCCAATAGTCACCAGATCGCCCGTGTTCATCCCGTTCTCAAACTGGATAAAGATGCCGGTAATAATATCCTTCACCAGCGTTTGCGACCCGAAGGAGATCGCCAGCCCCAGAGCACCGGCACCGGCCAGCAGCGGGGCGATATTCACCCCGATTTCCGACAGCACAATCATAATGGTGATGGTACTGATAATGACCGCCAGCGCGTTGCGGAACAGGGTTAACAGCGTTCTTGCCCGCGCGCTGGGCAGGGGACGGCCATGAATATCCGACACCAGACGGTTCTCGATAAGGCTCGCCAGCAGCGTCCAGCCGACGGCAGAGAAGAACAAAATCAACGCGATGCGAATCAGGATGTCGACCGTTTTCTCACCCGCACCGTTGTGCAGCCAGTTCCAGAAATCAAACAGGCTCCACGCATTCAGGAGCAGCATAATCGCCACGCAGACGGTGAGGATGCGCGCCACCTTCAGCGATACCGACATCCAGCCGTTTACCCGTTTTTGCAGTTCCGGGTAATTACGCTGTACCTGCGGCGACAGGGTGATGGTTTTCGAAATCCAGCGCGACAGCAGCCCCGACACAAACGCCGCGATGCCGATAATGGCCAGGCTTTTGAACGTCGCCCCCATCATGAATTTCAGGCTATTGCCCGGGTCGAACAGCGAGAAGAAGCACAATACGATGAAGTAGGCGCTTGCCAGCCAGTGCCACACCAGGGCGAAAGCGCGGATAAACAGGCTAAAGAACGAAAGGGAGCGATCGGCCAGATTCAGCAGGCTTTGGGTAATGGTTTTTTTATTGTGGAAGATCAGATACAGCGACCAGACGGTAATGCAGATCATGATAATGACGTTTGCCAGTGCGCCAAACTGGACGTTCACCTGGTTGGAGATGATCGGCACGGCAACCAGCAGGCCGTAGCCAATCAGCCCGCTGAGCACGCTCAGGCGCAGCGCCCAGTACTTCGCCGTTTCATCCCGGATGGCGAAAGGACGCAGCGCCGGTACGTGGGGACAAAAGAGTAATCGCAGCAGCGCCTTGAAGAACTCAATCAGGGCAAAGGCATTCAGGAAAAGCGACTGCTGGAAGGCGATGGTTTTGTTGCCCGCGTTCAGCCTGTCGGCCAGCATCTGGCCTAAGAACAGCGTCAGCGCCAGCAGCAGTAAATCAATGATAAACGCTGAGGCTATCATCAACGGCAGGTGCAGCCAGCTGCTTTTCTGCTGATTCTTTCTGCGTCCCCATTGCCCCATTTTGCGGTACAGCGGCCACGCGCACAGGCGCACCAGCCAGTAAAAAAGGAAGACTGCACCGGCCAGCATCAGGAACTGCGTGGCGGCGGCGGTAAACGTTTGTGGGTTAAACGGCTTATGCGGTGAGCCAATCAGGTTGCGGTAGAGCTGAGCAAAGCGCGAGGAGAGCGCTTCCCCATAGTGTCGGCTCACGTCGGTGACGTTTTCCAGCACCGTTTTTTGTTCCTCCACCTGAGGAGGGGTGATGACAGGCACCGGCTCCTGCGGCGGCGTGGCGGCCACTTTCCGCAGCTGGCTGATGAGTTCCTGCCGGGAGGTGTCGTTCTCAAGGACGTCGGCGAGGGCGCTGTAGGCGGCTTTTTTCTGTTCGACATCGGGTTCAGGAGGGGGCGTACTTTGCTGACTGGCGGTTGTTCCGGTGGTCACGCCGGGGATCGCGACGGCGAACGATGGCGCACTAAACAGGCTAATCAACAGCAACAGGATCCACGGCACGGCGTCCTCCGGTGAAAATGTCGAACAAAATGATAAGTATAGAAGTCGGGACGCGGAGGGGGATTTTTGGGAACAATCTGGCGTAAAAAAGCCGGGCAAGCCCGGCTTTAGCGTCAAGCGAGGGATCAGGAGACGTGCTGCAGGAACTCCTGCAGACGCGGGCTCGGCGGGTTCGCAATCAATTCCTGCGGGTTACCGTCTTCCGCGATACGGCCTTTATCAATAAAGATCAGGCGGGACGCCACTTTCTCAGCGAAGCCGATTTCGTGGGTCACGATAACCATCGTCATCCCTTCTTCCGCCAGATCCTGCATGACCTTCAGCACCTCGTGGCGCAGCTCCGGGTCGAGTGCGGACGTAGGCTCATCAAACAGCATCAGTTTCGGTTTGACCGCCAGCGCGCGGGCAATTGCCACGCGCTGCTGTTGACCACCGGACAGCTCAGAAGGGTAGTGGTGCGCGCGTTCAGCCAGGCCGACTTTCGCCAGCAGATCTTTGGCCAGCGCTTCTGCCGCCGCTTTGTTGGCGCCGCGCACGCGCAGGGGGCCAAACATCACGTTCTCCAGCGCCGTCAGGTGCGGGAACAGGTAGAACTGCTGGAACACCATGCCCGCTTCCTGACGAATCAGACGGTCATCCACTTTCGGGTCATTCACCTTCAGACCATCGACGATCAGATCGCCGCTGGTGATCTCTTCCAGCTTGTTGATGCAGCGCAGCAGGGTCGACTTACCGGAGCCGGATGGCCCGATAATGACCACCACTTCACCCTGCTGGATGTTCAGATCGATATTGTGCAGCACCTGGGTTGGGCCAAAGTGCTTGGAAACGTTTTTAAATTCAATCACAGGATTTTCATCCTTCTTTCAAGACGACGCAGAACGAAGCTCAGAACCAGAGTAATGATCAGGTAGACCACGGCCACCGCACTCCAGATTTCCAGCGCGCGGAAGTTGCCAGCAATGATCTCCTGCCCCTGACGGGTCAGTTCGGCCACGCCGATAACAATGAACAGCGACGTATCTTTAATGCTGATGATCCACTGGTTACCCAGCGGTGGCAGCATGCGACGCAGCGCCAGCGGCAGAATAACGTGGCGGATCGTTTCGCGACGTGAAAGGCCTAATGCCAGACCGGCTTCACTGAAACCTTTATGAATCGACAGCACCGCACCGCGGGTAATTTCCGCAATGTAGGCGCCTGAGTTGATCATAATGGTGACGACGGCTGCGCTGAACGGGTCGATGCGCAGGTCAGTGAACGCCATAGGCAGGGCGAAGTAAATGAACATGACCTGCACGACAATAGGGGTGCCGCGGATCACTTCGATGAAAACCAGTGCGATGTGGTTTGCAATCCAGCCACCGTAGGTACGGGCGAAACCGGCGACAAGACCGATAATCAACCCGCCAACCAGACCCAGGACCGAAATCCACAGGGTCATTTTAGCGCCTTCAAGCAAGAGTGGAATGGCAGGCCAGATGGCGCTCCAGTCAAACTGCATGATGTATTCCTGTATACCGTGGTGAAAAACGAAAAACGTAGGCCCGGTAAGCGGCAGCGCCACCGGGCGTTACAAACCTGAATTCAGGTGAAATTATTTAGGCTCGGTACCGAACCATTTTTTGTAGATTTCGTTATAGGTGCCGTTCTCTTTCAGCGTTTTCAGCGCGCCGTTAACTTTCGTGCGCAGGTCGTCGCTGCCTTTCGGGAACGCGATACCGTACTGCTGGGCTTCCAGAGACTCGCCAACGGCTTTGAACTTGCCGTTACCGGCTGTTTTGATGAAGTACAGGATGTTCGGCGTGTCGTGCAGAACAGCGTCAGCACGGTTGGTGCCGAGTTCCATGTACGCGTTGTCGATGTTCGGGAACTGACGCAGGTCTTTGGTTTTGATATTGGCTTTCGCGTAATCAACCGAACCGGTGCCGCTCTTCACTGCCACCACTTTGCCGTCGAGATCTTTCACGCTTTTTACGTCGTTATTATCGGCTTTGACCATCACCAGCAGGCCGCTTTTGTAGTAGCCATCAGAGAAGTCGATCGCTTTTTTACGTTCGTCGGTGATGGTGATACCCGCCAGAGCCAGATCAACGTTCTTGGTTTGCAGTGCCGGGATGATGCCGCTGAAGTCCATCGGCTTCAGGGTGTAATCCAGTTTGAGTTCTTTTGCGACGGCTGCCCACAGATCCACATCGAAACCAACGTATTTATCACCCTGTTTGAATTCAAACGGAACGAACGCCGTGTCGGTCGCCACAACCAGTTTGTCGGCAGCCTGAGAGGACACCGCAAAAGCCAGGGTAAGTGCAGCCAGTGAAACTTTTAATACAGACTTCATAGCATTTCCTTTTATATCCACGGGGCGATCCCCTGCGAGAACAGCTGGCACAATGAAAAAATCGTGCCAACTTTACAAGTTATTGTTTTGCAAAGGGGATGATGTCATGCATTGCACAATAAATGGGGCAATGAGGTCTTATTGCACCAAAGTGGAGCACTGTTTTGGTGCACTTCGTTTGGCTCAACTGACGGGGAGATATTTAGCGTAAATTCTGACGAAAAAACAATCTTCCGTTAACGGTTGTGTGAGGTGATTATTACAATTTCTTCACTTTTGCACGTTCTCAGGCAAAAAACGTGCACCATAGATGTGCAAAACCCTCACCGAAGGGCGAGGGTTTGATAGTAAATTCGTATGAATTATTCGATGTTAGATTCGATGAACCACAGGAACTGATCCAGATCGCGGGACGCGGCGGTGAAGATGTCTGCGGTATCTTCGTCTTTCGCTTCGCTAATCGCTTTGCGCACATCGTTCGCCACAATCGCATAGCGGTCCGCCAGCTCTTTCAGGTGATCCTGAACGGTATGGATATCCAGCGGATAGCTTTTCAGCGGGGTTTTGCTGTTGATCACCTGCGTGGTGCCCAGCGCCACGCCGCCTAACTGAACGGCACGTTCAGCCATCGTATCGAGGTGGGTAACCAGTGCTGTGCGGAAGCCATCCAGCATTTCATGAACGGCAATAAAGTTTGCACCGCGCATATTCCAGTGGGCCTGTTTGGTGATCAGCGAAAGATCGATGAACTGGATCACCTGGCGATTCAGCAACTCAATGGTCGCTTTTTTGTCGCTGTCCGATACATCGTTACGGGTATAAAGCAGATTAGACGCTTTCGTTTTCACCAGTTTAGCGGTACTCATAATCTCATATCCTCTTGATGTTTATGTCCCAGGTAATTACGGAACTAAGTATAGCACCGGATTTTTTCTCTGCGGTTTGGCTGTGCCTATCGGTTTAATAGCGAGAAGGAGGTTGAGAATTTAATTTATTGAAAGTATTAGATAATTTATAAATTGATACAGATCAATCTTAATTGCTGAATGGGGAAGTTAACGCAGAGGAATATTTTGCTGGCAGGAGTGAGTGTGTAAGAAATTATAACGCCTGTGTTTCTGGCCTTTATTCTGCATGGCGTGGAAGCCATGCAGAATATATGGCCTTAGTTGATATCCACTTTCTCAACTTTTGGCTCCGGGCGCATGGTAAGCGTCGAGCCCATTGATGCCGCGATAATCGAGCAGAGCGCCAGCGTCTGGGTCAATGTCAGGGTTTCGCCGAGAAACACCATCCCGGAAATCGCGGCAAGCGCAGGCTCCATACTCATCAGGGTGCCAAATATGCGTGTCGGCAGACGCGTCAGCGCAATCATCTCCAGAGAATAGGGGAGTGCGGTAGAGAGAATCGCGACCGCCAGACCGATGGGCATGACGGACCATTGCCAGATAGACTCTGTCGCCTGCGCCATACCGATGGGCACAAACACGATGGCCGCAATCAGGGAACCCAACGCGACGGTCGCCGGACCGTGCTCTTCCCCTGCGCGCTGGCCGGTGAGGATATAGACAGCCCAGCAGGCACCTGCGCCCAGCGCCAGCGCTGCGCCCGTCAGATCAATCTCAGAAACGCTCTGGCCCAGCGGCAGCAGGAACCATAAGCCCAGTACGGCTAACACGACCCAGATAAAATCGACCGGACGTCGGGAGGAGAACAGCGCCACTGCCAGCGGGCCGGTAAACTCCAGCGCGACGGCAATACCCAACGGTATCGTCTGGATGGAGAGGTAGAACAGATAGTTCATTGCTCCCAGGGAGAGTCCATAAAACAGCAGCGGTAAACGCTGCTCCTTTTTGAAGCGCAGACGCCACGGTTTAAAAATGACCACCAGTATCGCCGTGCCCAGCACAATACGCAGGGCGGTCACCCCGGGCGCGCCAACCAGCGGAAAAAGCGATTTTGCCAGCGAGGCGCCGCTTTGAATGGACAACATGGCAATGAGTATGACGGCTACCGGCAACCAGACCGACGACGTGCGGGATAACCCAGGCATCCTTTCTCCTGTCAGCTTATGTCAAATGAGGTAAAGGTTGCAGTGTAAAGGAAATATGCGGCTACGGTTGAGGTACTGTTGAAAAAAAAGCAGGTGAAATCCGTAAAATGGTTAAGCGCTGGTGGATTTATCGCCTGTCAGATTAGGAATAATCTGGATGAATGTAACTGCGCAGACGCGCACTATGCGCATTTAGTAGTGAAAATTGCATGTGATTTGAAAGAGATAGCTGATGCTGGAAACGTTCTGTTACAGGAAAGGTTTCATTAGACATCACGAATCACAAAGAGTTTCGCAAATTTTTTTGATATATTTAAAACTTACGGACTTACTTGGATCACATTTGAGGTGGTTATGAAAAAAATTGCATGTCTTTCAGCACTGGCCGCTGTACTGGCTGTTTCCGCAGGTACCGCTGTAGCTGCTACTTCTACTGTTACTGGTGGTTACGCTCAGAGCGACTATCAGGGCGTGATGAACAAAGCTAACGGTTTCAACCTGAAGTATCGTTACGAGCAGGATAACAACCCACTGGGCGTGATCGGTTCTTTCACCTACACCGAGAAAGATCGTTCTGAAAACGGCGCATACAACAAAGGCCAGTACTACGGTATCACCGCGGGCCCAGCTTACCGTCTGAACGACTGGGCAAGCATCTACGGTGTTGTAGGTGTTGGCTACGGTAAATTCCAGCAGACCGAAAACGAAGGTCTGAACCGCACTGCAAGCAACAGCGACTACGGCTTCTCCTATGGCGCAGGCCTGCAGTTCAACCCAATCCAGGACGTTGCTCTGGACTTCTCCTATGAGCAGAGCCGTATCCGCAACGTTGACGTTGGCACCTGGATCGCGGGCGTAGGTTACCGCTTCTAATCACTTCGGTGATTAAATAAAAAATCCGCCCACTGTGGCGGATTTTTTTTTATTTTGTTCCCTCCCGCTGTGAGGAAAGATCCCAGGTAACTTTAAACCAGAAGCGATTCAGGTTTTGAAGTGAAATGATTAAATTTCAGCGATGCTATGGTCCGGCTGTAAATCGCCGAAGCGTTTCCGTAAGGCCGGGGCGAGGCGCAGGGATGCGCCGAGAGGGCGTGGCCTGCAGGGATGCAGGCTCATGCCCGACCCGATAGCCTGAAGGAATAAGCTGAGGGTACCGCGAAGCGGCGATTTACCGCCGGGAGCCCGGGTCGCCAGGGTGGTGGCGACTGAGCCACCCTGGCACGTTCACCGGTGATGTCGTTACAGAGTAGCAAGGAACATAAAGTGAACGGAATGACCACCAGAGCCGTATGTTCCCCCTCACCCCATCCCTCTCCCTCAAAGGAGAGGGAGTCGTCCGTGCAGGCCTCAGCCCTGTAGGAGAGGACCAGGGTGAGGGCATCAGACCGCTACTTACTCTTAATATCAAAAATATCCGTACCCAGATGGTTGTAGTCAACTTTCTGTAACTTGAAGTTGGTAACGTACACTTGGGGAGCTTTCTTGTTAGAGACAAACGGGTAAGCGTTTTTTATCTGCCCGGCGGTAATCCCCGTCCACTGCGAGAAAAACTGCAGGAAATCATTCGCTGAACGACGCGCTTTAATGACGCGATGCGTTTTATCGTCACTCGACAGCACCATAAACGGCACCTGGAAGTTCTGCTGGAACTTGTCATCGTGCGCCAGGTACTGCACCTCTTTCCCGCGCTCCTTAAACGCCAGTCCGTGATCCGAGAAATAGACCAGGGAGAAGCTGTCGCCCGTATTGCGCAGCTGATCGTAGAGCTTGCTCAGCAGGTCGTCGGTTTGCGTCATGGTGTAGAGATAGCAGGAGGTCTCTTTGGACTGCACGAACTCCGCGTACTTCCCGCCGGTCCGATCGCAGGCCTGCGGGTGCGACCCCATCAGATGCAGGACGATCAGCTGAGGCTGGGTGCGCGGGGTCGCGAAGACCTGCGCCGTCATTTTCAGCAGCGCTTCGTCTTTGGTATTTTTGTCGGCTTCAAAGTCGCCATTTTTCAGGAACTGCACTTCGTCAGCCCGTTTGGCGATGCTGGCGATGGCCGTATCGTATTCGCCAATTTGCCCCTGATTAGAGAACCACCACGTCTGAAAACCTGCGCGGTTTGCCAGGGTGACGAAATTATCCTGATACTGCGGTTTGCCATCCACCACCCGGTTAAGGGTCAGGCCGAGCGATTTCTGCGTTGAGCCGCTGGCCGCGACATAATCGGTAAACAGGGTGCCTTTGACCGAACTCGCGAACGGGGTGTTGTCCCAGTGGCCGCCAAACGCCCCCATTGCATCGCGACGCGCGCTTTCGCCAATCACCACCACATAGGTGTGATATTTCGGCTTAACGGCCAGCACGTTCCAGGTGTCTTTCATATTGGAAAGCTCAGCCATGCGGGCCTGTTCGTCGAGAACCTCTTTATTATTTACCACGACGTCTTTCACGAAGCGGAAAACCGGATAGCCGATGTTAATAAGTCTTAGCTTACCGTCCCAGGGAATATTCTGGATGGGGGCGACAAACGCTACGGCAACGCTGAACACCAGACAGAGTATGTCGATCTTACCCCAGGATTTTTTCTCGCCCGGCTGACGACGGATGGCGATAACGCCCAACGCGAAGATAAAGAGCCCGACCACGTAGCTGTACCACGGGAAGATCGTCAGGATCTCCGTCGACTCTTCCATATTGGTCGAGTGCAGCGCCAGCAGGGTATTAAAGTTTGGCGAGCCGTACGCCTGACCAAACGGAAAATAGAGTGCCGCAACCAGCGAACAGATGCCGATTAATGCTTTTTGCGCGCGCGGCGCGGCTCGCCACAGCACATGCAGAATGCAGGTGAAGGCCACCGCGTAGAGCAGACTAAAGGGATAACCGAGCGCAAAGTTAATCAGTAATGACTGCAAAAAGTAAAACCCCGTCCACGGGCTTAAGGCCCGGCTGCGGGTCACAACGGTATCTATCAGGGTTAAATTCATAGGTCACTATCATGGATGAAAACGCCATGTGCTCACCCTGGCGTCAAGGGTCATAACCTGCCTGACAGTGCGTGGAGAGGGAATGAGGGTCCGCTTCAGCGAGCCGCAAATTGTGCAGGGCTGCAAGAAGATAGTGCGAGCGCTAAATAATATCAACAGTTGCTAAGCAGATGTTTTGCGAAGGAGATTGCAAATCCGTAAAAAAGATCGGGAATAGGGCGGCTGGAAGCCAGTTTACAGCGAAAATGTGACGGGAAAATGAAGCGGCGTACCGCGACGCCGCTTAGTGGGAAGGTTTGTCATCCTGATGCGGTTTGCCGTTAAACATATCGCACAGCATGTTCAGCAGCATTAAGCGCACTTTAAAGGGTGAGTGGGTAAACACGGTCATGCACCTCTTGAATTCGTTCATAAGACCTCCTGATTTTTGATCCCTTCGATCCGTGAAGGGTGACTGCATTACATACAGATATAGCACAGGCTATATTGTATAGCTATGGCTATTTCGTTAATTTTTTGTGCTTGTGGAGGGATGGTTTACAATGTGCGCTCTCGATACCGGGCGCTGGAAGCGTCATCCCACTGAGGAAGTACAATGAACCGTCGCGCAGGTAAGCCAACCATTAAAAAAACGACGCAACTGGTGAATGTTGAAGAGCATGTCGAAGGTTTTCGCCAGGTCCGTGAAGCGCACCGGCGTGAACTGATTGATGATTATGTTGAACTCATTTCCGATCTGATTCGTGAGGTCGGGGAAGCGCGTCAGGTCGATATGGCCGCCAGGCTGGGGGTATCGCAGCCAACTGTCGCAAAAATGTTAAAACGTCTCGCCTCCGTGGGCCTAATAGAAATGATCCCCTGGCGCGGGGTCTTTCTGACACCAGAAGGGGAGAAACTCGCGCAGGAGAGCCGCGAGCGCCACCAGCTTGTCGAGAATTTTTTACTGGTGCTGGGCGTCAGCCCGGAGATTGCCCGCCGGGATGCGGAAGGAATGGAACACCACGTCAGCGAAGAGACGCTGGTGAAGTTTCGTGAGTTTACGCTTAAATATGGTCCCTCCGCTGAATGAAAATCCCTGGACTGCAGGCCCTGGCACGCGATCGTTTCTTCCATCTCTTATTACTCATTGGCGCAGGGTTAAGCCTCTTTGTGCCGTTTGCGCCGCAGGCCTGGCCCGCCGCCATTGACTGGCGCACCATCATTACCCTGAGCGGCCTGATGATGCTCACCAAAGGGGTTGAGCTGAGCGGCTATTTTGACGTGCTGGGCCGTAAAATGGTGCGCCGCTTTGCCACCGAGCGCAGGCTGTCCCTGTTTATGGTGTTTTCCGCCGCGGTGCTGTCGACGTTTCTGACCAACGACGTGGCGCTGTTTATCATCGTGCCCCTCACGCTCACGCTGCGTAAGCTTTGCGAGATCCCGGTCAGTCGGCTGATCATCTTTGAAGCGCTCGCCGTTAACGCCGGTTCTCTGTTAACGCCTATCGGCAACCCGCAAAATATCCTCCTCTGGGGACGTTCCGGGCTGTCGTTTGCCGCCTTTACCTGGCAGATGGCGCCGCTGGCGCTGGTGATGATGCTGTCGCTGCTGGCGGTCTGCTGGTTTGCGTTTCCGGATAAAAAACTGCAATACCACAGCGGCACCACGGGCCCGCAGTGGCAGCCGCGTCTGGTCTGGAGCTGTCTCGGGTTATACATCGTCTTTCTGTTCGCGCTCGAGCTGAAGTATGAGCTGGCGGGTGTCCTGCTGGTCGCCGCAGGCTTTGTCGTCCTGGCGCGGCGCGTGCTGGTCAGCGTGGACTGGACGCTGCTGCTGGTCTTTATGGTGATGTTTATTGATGTGCATCTGCTTATCCAGCTTCCGGTGCTGCAAAACGTGCTCCACAGCGTCAGTACGCTGTCTCAGCCGGGACTGTGGCTGACGGCGATTGGCCTGTCGCAGGTTATCAGCAACGTGCCGTCCACCATTCTGCTGCTCAACTATGTTCCGCCGGACACGCTGCTGGCCTGGGCGGTGAATATCGGCGGGTTTGGGCTGTTGCCCGGCTCGCTGGCCAACCTGATTGCCCTGCGCATGGCCAACGACCGTCGTATCTGGTGGCGCTTCCATCTCTGGTCGATACCGATGCTGGTTTGGGCCGCGGCGATCGGTTTCGGAATATTCCTTCTCATATAGTGCGCAATTTGTCAGTTTTTCCTGGCAAACGTATAGCAACGTCCTAGCTTTAGTGAACGGCATAGTGTGATGCCGCTCACTGACAGGACCGTTGCTGAACTATGGCTGAAGATCAAACTCCACCTGCTGACGAGCAGGACAAAAATAATAATGAGCGTAAGCGCCCGGGCAAAAAACCGTTAATTATCCTCGGCATTGTCGTGGTGGTGATGGTTGTCGTGGCGCTGGTCTGGTGGTTTTTAACCCGTAACGAAGAGACGACTGACGACGCCTTTACCGACGGCGACGTGGTGACGATTGCCCCGAAAACGGCAGGCTACGTCACCGAGCTGCGGGTGCGCGATAACCAGCGCGTGAAAAAGGGCGATCTGCTGGTGGTCATCGATCCGCGTGATACCACCGCGCAGCGCGATCAGGCTCAGGCCCAGCTTGGGCTGGCCATCGCGCAGCTGCACCAGGCTCAGGCGCAGCTGGCGCTCTCAAAAGTGCAGTATCCCGCCCAGCGTGACGAAGCCAAAGCGCAGGTGCTGAAAGCGCAGGCCGATCTGGCGAACGCGCAGGCGGAGTACCGTCGCCAGCGCGGCGTCGACCCGCGGGCAACTACCCAGCAAAGCATTGATTCGGCGAACGCTCAGCTGCGCAGCGCGCAGGCGGGGCTGGCCAGCGCCCAGGCGCAGCTGGAGGTGGCAGAGCAGGTCCAGCTGCAAATCCGCCAGCAGGAAACCAACGTTGAAGCGCGCGAGCGTCAGGTCGAGCAGGCGAAAGCGCAGCTGGAAACGGCCAATCTGAACCTCTCTTACACCGAAGTCCGCGCCCCGTTCGACGGGTTTGTCACCAAACGCAACGTTCAGCCCGGCACGCTGGTGCAGGCGGGAACGGCGTTGTTCTCCCTGGTTTCGCCGAACGTGTGGGTGGTAGCGAACTTCAAAGAGTCCCAGCTTGAGCGCATGAAGCCCGGCGATAAGGTCACCGTGTCCGTCGACGCGTGGCCGGATATGGCGCTTGAGGGCCACGTTGACAGCATCCAGCAGGGCAGCGGCTCGCGCTTCTCCGCCTTCCCGGCAGAAAATGCTACCGGTAACTTCGTCAAAATTGTGCAGCGCGTGCCGGTCAAAATCGTGATTGATAAGGGGCTCGATCCGAACAAACCGCTGCCGCTGGGGCTGTCGGTTGCGCCGAAGGTGACGGTGGAATGACGGATCACAGCCACGACAGCTGGAAGCCCGCCAGCAATCCGTGGGCGGTGGCGATTGTCGTCACCCTGGCGGTGTTTATGGAGATTCTGGACACCACTATCGTCAACGTGGCGCTGCCGCACGTGGCAGGCTCGCTCTCGTCCAGCTATGACGAATCCACCTGGGTGTTAACCAGCTACCTGGTCGCGAACGGCATCGTGCTGCCCATCTCGGCGTTTCTGAGCCGCGTCTTCGGCCGCAAGCAGTTCTTCCTGATCTGCATCGTCATGTTCACCGTCTGCTCGTTCCTCTGCGGCATCGCCACCGAGCTGTGGCAGATCATCCTGTTCCGCGTGATGCAGGGCTTTTTTGGCGGCGGACTACAGCCCACGCAGCAGTCGGTACTGCTCGACTACTTCAAGCCGGAGGACAGGGGCAAAGCCTTTGGGCTCTCGTCCATCGCGATTATCGTTGCACCGGTCCTCGGCCCGACGCTGGGGGGCTGGATCACCGACAACTACTCCTGGCGCTGGGTGTTCTTTATCAACATCCCGGTGGGGATTGTCACTGTGCTGGCGATCTACCAGTTGCTGGAAGATCCGCCGTGGGAGAGCAAGTCAAAAGAGAAGCTGACTATCGACTGGACGGGGATCGGCCTGATTGCCCTGGGGCTGGGCTGCCTGCAGGTGATGCTTGACCGGGGGGAAGATGAGGACTGGTTCTACTCAAACTTTATTCGTACCTTCGCGGTATTAACGCTTATCGGCATTATCGGTGCCATTTACTGGCTGGTGTATGCCAGAAAACCGGTGGTGGATCTGCACTGCATGAAGGACCGCAACTTTGCCATCTCCAGCCTGCTGATGGCGGGGATGGCGATGATTTTGTACGGCAGTTCCGTGGTGATCCCGCAGCTGGCGCAGCAGGACCTGGGCTATACCGCCACCTGGTCCGGCCTGGTGCTGTCGCCCGGGGCGGTGCTGATTGTGCTGACCATTCCGCTGGTGCTGAAGCTGATGCCGGTGGTGCAAACGCGCTGGATTATTGCCTTTGGCTTTACCTGTCTGGCGGTGTCGTTCTTCTGGTCGCGCACGCTGACCCCGGATATCGACTTCGAGACGCTGGTGCTGTTCCGCAGCGCCCAGTCGCTGGGGTTGGGGTTCCTGTTTGTGCCCCTGACCACCATTGCCTTTATTTCGATTCCAAGACGGCTGAATGCCGATGCGGCAGCGCTGTTCACCATGTTCCGTAACGTCGCGGGCTCGGTCGGGATCTCCCTGTCGACGGCGGCCATCACCGAACGATCCCAGGCGCACAGTGCGCATCTGGCGTATCACGCCTCGCCGTTTAACGAGCAGTTCCAGCAGGCGATACGCGAAAGCGCCCAGGCGATCCAGAACTTCACGACCCAGGTGGGAGACCCCACCGGCATCGCCACCGGACGCCTGTACCAGACCATGATCGAGCAGTCGCGCTTTTTGGCCTACATCGACGTCTTCACCATCCTGAGCGCCGTGGCCTTGTTACTGATTCCGTTTTGTTTGTTGCTCTCGCCGGTTAAGAGCGAGGGGAGTGCAGGAGCACATTGATGATACACAGACGTTTACACCCCCTGATGATAATGATGCTGCTGGCAGGCTGCGCCGTCGGACCGGACTATCAACCGCCCGCGCCGCCTGCTGTCACGCACTGGAACGATAAGGGCGACAGCGCGGTAAAATCGCAGACGACCTCCGCCGCGACCAACCCGCGCTGGTGGAAGACCTTCGGCTCGCCACAGCTCGACAGCCTGGTGGAGCGCGCCATTGCCGGGAACCTGACGCTGCAGCAGACGGTGCTGCGCATCGCCGGCGCGCGCGAACAGATTAACCAGGCGGGCGGGGCATTTTATCCGTCGGTGAACGGCAATCTGCAGGCGACGCGCCAGCAGCTCGGGCTGGAAGGGGAGCTGAAATCCCACGGCGTGTATGACCAGGTGGATAGCATCGATCCCGCTCTCAAGGGCGCGCTGGGACCGCTGACGCAGCCGATCAACCTCTACCAGGGCAGCTTCGACGCCCAGTGGGAAATTGACCTGTGGGGTAAGGTGCGTCGTCAGGTGGAAGCCGCCGAAGCGCAGCAGAAAGCGGCTATCGAGCAGCGTAACGACGCGCTGGTGTCGCTGGAGGCGGAAGTGGCGCGCGCGTGGCTCCAGCTGCGCGGGGCGCAGAGCGTTATCGCCACGCTGAACACCCAGATTAAAAGCGCGCAGCAGACGCTGGATCTGACCGAGAGCCGCCAGCGCGGCGGGCTGTCGCCGCAGATGGACGTGGAGAATGCGCGTGCACAGCTGGGTAACCTGGAGGCGCAGCTGCCGCAGTACCAGGCGCAGGCGCGTCAGGCGATGAATGGCCTGGCAATCCTCCTGGGCAAGCCGCCGGGGGCGCTGGATGCGGAATTACAAAGCGTGCAGCCGATGCCCGCGCTGCCGGATATCGTGCAGACCGGCATTCCGTCGACGCTGGCGCGCCGCCGTCCGGACGTGCGTGAAGCGGAGGCGAACCTTCATGCCGCCACGGCGCAAATCGGCGTCTCGGTGGCGGAGCTGTTCCCGAGCTTTACCCTCTCCGGGCAGTTTGGCCTGCGCAACAGCGAAACCAACTGGCTGACCGACTGGAGCAGCCACTTCTACAGCTTTGGCCCGCAGGTCTCCATTCCCATCTTCCAGGGCGGTCGGCTGGTCTCCAGCGTGAAGGTGGCGCGCGCGCAGCAGGGGGCGGCGGTGCTGGACTATCGTCAGACGGTGCTCACCGCGCTTGGCGATGTCGAAAACGCGCTGGTGAGCTATCGCACCGACCAGCAGCGTGAAGCAGGTCTCGCAAAAACGATCGACGCTTTGCAAAACGCCTTTGATTTAGCCAGCGACAGCTACCGCCAGGGGATCGCCAGCTTCATTGACGTGCTGGACGCCCAGCGACAGCTGGCGCAGGCCGAGCAGCAGCGCGCGCAGGCGCAGGTGCAAAGCGCGCTCGATCTGGTGGCGCTCTACAAGGCGCTCGGCGGCGGCTGGGAGCCGTATCAGCAGGTGCAATTACCGGACTACAGCGTCTTTGGCGACGCCCCGCGCGGATAAATTTTCAGAGGATTGGGCAAGAAACGGACAGGAACGCCACATTCGCGATGGCTGAGGGGCGGGTATAACTATCGGGTACCCCTTAAACGACATGCGAGGATTATCTTATGCGTTATCAAAAACTGGGCAACACCGGTCTGTTCGTTTCTGAACTGTGCCTCGGCACCATGACCTTCGGCGGTGAAGGCGGCATGTGGGGCAAGATTGGTCAGCTCCAGCAAAGCGAAGCAGAACAGCTGGTGGGCCGCGCGCTGGATGCCGGGATCAACTTTATCGATACCGCGGACGTATACTCGGAAGGGCGTTCGGAGGAGATCACCGGCCAGGCGCTGAAAAACCTGAAAATCCCCCGCGAGAACGTGGTCGTCGCGACCAAAGTGTTCGGCGAAACCGGAACGGCAGGGGTGAACTCGCGCGGCAGCTCGCGCTATCACATCATCAGCAGCGTGAAGGAGAGCCTGCGCCGCCTGCAGCTCGATCATATCGATCTCTATCAGCTGCACGGCTTCGACCCGGCCACGCCGATTGAAGAGACGCTGTATGCGCTGGATAACCTGGTGCAGCACGGCCACGTGCGCTATATCGGCGTCTCGAACTGGGCGGCGTGGCAGATTGCCAAAGCGCTGGGCATTTCCGAGCGTCTCGGGCTGGCGCGTTTCGCATCCCTCCAGGCGTATTACACCATCGCCGGACGCGATCTTGAGCGCGAGCTGGTGCCGATGATGCAGAGCGAAGGCGTCGGGCTGATGGTCTGGAGCCCGCTGGCAGGCGGCCTGCTGAGCGGAAAATATGGCCGCGACGGGCAGAGCGAAGCCGGTGGTCGTCGTCTGGAGTTTGACTTCCCGCCCGTGAACAAAGATCGCGCCTTCGACTGCGTGGACGTGATGCGCACGATGGCCGAAAGCAAGGGCGTCTCCGTCGCGCAAATCGCGCTGGCGTGGCTGCTGCATCAGAAAGCGGTGACCAGCGTCATCATTGGCGCGAAACGCGTTGAACAGCTGGACGACAACATTGCCGCCACCGGGATCCGTCTCAGCGAAGACGAGCTTCAGCAGCTTGATGCGGTGAGCGCGCTGCCGCGGGAATATCCTGGCTGGATGCTGGAGCGGCAAGGTGAATATCGCCGCAACCAGCTCGCGCAGCAGTAACCTTTCTTGCCCCGGTCGCGCATCGCTTACCGGGGCTTTTTTTCCCGCATTGCTCACAAAAAACGATCCTCCTCTTTGATCGTTTTTACATCTTCGCCTATATGACTAGTCATGAAATTTTAAATGACTAGTCATATAGGAAGAGAACATGAAGAATCAGCTGCCAGCCAACTTTTTATGGGGCAACTCGGTCTCCAGCATGCAGACGGAAGGGGCCTGGAACGAGGGCGGGAAGGGGATGTCGGTGTATGACATTCGTGAAGCCGGGGAGAACGTCTCCGACTGGAAAGTGGCGACCGACTCCTACCACCGCTACCGGGAAGATTTCGACCTGATGCAGGATCTGGGCATGAACTGCTACCGCTTTCAGATCTCGTGGAGCCGCGTCAGCCCGCAGGGCGACGGCCCGTTCAACGACGAAGGCATCGCATTTTACGACCGCTTTATTGACGATCTGATCGCCCGCGGCATCGAGCCGATGATCTGCCTGTACCATTTCGACATGCCGCTCGCGCTGGCGCAGGAGTACAACGGCTTTATCGATCGCCGCGTGATGGACGCCTTTATCCGCTACGGCAAAAAGATGATCGACTGCTTTGGCGACCGCGTGAAGTACTGGCTGACCTTCAACGAGCAGAATATTTTCCATATGCCGGAAGCCTTCCGCATTTCCGGCTATATGAAAGGCGAGAAAACCCTGCGCGAGCTGTACCTGCTCCAGCACCATACGATGGTGGCGCACATGGCGCTGACCGAATACCTGCACCAGACGAAACCGGGCCAGCTGATGGGCGGCATGCTGGCGCACCAGCTGATCTACCCGGCCACCTGCAAACCGCGCGATATCTTCTGCGCCCAGCAGTATGACGAATTCCTCAACCAGAATTTGCTACGCGTCTTTGCCGGGCAGGGCTACAGCCCGGCGGTGATGGCGGTGGTGGAGCAGGAGGGCTTTGGCGATATCTACCGTGCAGACGATCTCGCGCTGCTGGCGCGCACCCAAAACGACTATATGGCCTTCAGCTACTACGCCAGCAAAACGCTGGAAAGCGATGCCATTCCGGAAGGCACGCCGGTCAACTATTACCTGCTGCACGGCGAGAAAAATAACCCGTACCTGAAGGCCACCGAGTGGAACTGGCAGATCGATCCGCTGGGCTTCCGCACCATCATCACCCGCTACGCCAACGACTGGCGCCTGCCGGTGTTCCCGATCGAGAACGGCATTGGGGTGATTGAGTCATGGGACGGCGTGAACCCGATTGAGGACACCTACCGCATCGACTATCACCGGGCGCACATCGAGGCCATGAAAGCGGCGATGTTCGAGGACGGGGCAGAGGTCATTGGCTACCTCGGCTGGGGGTTAATCGACATTCTCAGCTCCCAGGGCGACATGCGTAAGCGCTACGGCGTGGTCTACGTCAACCGGGAAAACCACGACCTGAAAGACCTCAGGCGCGTGCCGAAGAAGAGCTACGCGTGGTTAAAACAGGTTATCCATACCAACGGACGCGAGATGTAAGCCGTACGCTGCCGGGCCGTTTTTGTGACTGATTGATGGGAACACGCCGCTATGTCTGAAACAAAAATCACACCGCACATGCAGTCCTTTGTCGATAAGTTTGTCGAGTTCTCGGCGCGCCTGGCAAACCAGGTGCACCTGCGCTCCCTGCGCGACGCCTTCGCCACGGTAATGCCCATTTTCATCCTCGCCGGTCTGGCGGTGCTGGTGAATAACGTGGTGTTTCCGTGGATGTTTAAGGGCGATACGCTGGCGCATTTTCAGGTGTGGGGCGAGGCGATTATCAACGGCACGCTGAACATCGCCGCGCTGCTGCTGGCCCCGATGATTGCCTGGTCGCTGGCGCGCAACAAAGATTTCGACAATCCGGTCTCGGCAGTGGTTATCGCCGTCAGCAGTTTTATCATTATGATGCCGATGCGCTTACAGATTACGCCCGTCGGCAGCGACGCTGCGGTCAGCGTGACGCAGGTGTTGACCTTCGCCAATATCGGCTCCACCGGGATTTTCGCCGGGGTGCTGATTGGGCTGCTTTCAACGGAAGTGTTTATCGCTATTTCGCGCCTGAAGGCGCTGCACATTTCCCTCGGGGAAAACGTGCCCCCGGCGGTGAGCAAATCCTTTACCGCGCTGATCCCGACCATCCTCACGCTCTCCCTGTTTGCGGTGCTGGCGGCGGTGCTGGCAAACGTGCTGCATACGGACCTGATCCATCTCATTACGACCTTCATCCAGCAGCCGCTACGGCTGATCAACACCAGCCTGCCGGGGACGATTTTCATCTACAGCTTCGGCAACTTCCTGTTCACGCTCGGCATTCATCAGTCGGTGGTCAACAGCGTGGTGCTGGAGCCGTTCCTGCTGATCAATACCAACGAGAACATGCTGGCCTTCGCCAACGGCCAGCCCATTCCGCACATCATCAACAACATCTTCGTGCCGACCTTTGGCATGGTGGGCGGGACGGGCAGCACCATCTCGCTGCTGATCGCCATCTTTATCTTCTCCCGACAACAGTCGGCGAAGCAGGTGGCGCGCCTGTCGCTGGCGCCGGGGTTGTTTAACATCAACGAGCCGGTGATCTTTGGCCTGCCGATCGTGTTTAACCTGCCGCTGATGATCCCATTCGTGCTGCTGCCCGCGATAGGTATTTACTTTGCCTGGCTCTGTACCACGCTGGGATTCATGTCGCGCTGCGTGGTGATGATCCCGTGGACCACGCCGCCGATTCTCAGCGCCTGGCTGGCCACGGCGGGAGACTGGCGGGCGGTGGTGGTGCAGTTGGCAATCATCGTATTTGGTGTATTCTTCTACCTGCCTTTCCTCAAAATTGCCGAGCGAGTGGCCTTGAAAAACAGCGGGATAGAAAACTAACAGAAAGGAAGGACGATGGCGGCGAAGTACATCACCATAGCGCGGGAAATCAAGAAACGCATTATCAGCCAGCAGTACGCCGCCCATGAACCGCTGCCGGACCAGTTTGCGCTGGCGGCGGAGTTCAGCACCAGCCGGATGACCATCCAGCAGGCGATGCGCCAGCTGATCGTCGAAGGGCTGGTCTATACCCGCCAGGGGCAGGGGACGTTCATCCGCAAAAATTTCCTCCAGCTTTCGCAGTGGGATCTCTCCGGCAGCGACTACTTTGGCGCGACCAAAACCTGGGCGCATCTGGGTACGGTTACGAGCCAGGTGGTGCATTTCGAACTGCGCTTCCCGAACGAAAAAGAGCAGGCGTCGCTGATGATTAACGCCGATGCGCCGATCTACGACTTCATTCGCCTGCGTTTGCTGAACGGCGAACCGATGTCGCTGGATTCCACGGTGATGCCGATGAATCTGGTGCCGGGCCTGACGAAAAACCATCTTGAAGGTTCGGTGTTTCAGTACGTTCAGGAGACCCTGGGGCTGAAAATTATGGGCTCGTATCGGGTGGTGCGGGCGCTTAAGCCCAGCGCGCTGGACAGAGAGCATCTGGTCTGCGAGGAAACCGATCCGGTACTGGAGGTGGAGCAGGTCATTTATCTGGAAGATGGCACGCCGCTGGAGTATGCCCACTGTCACTATCGGTACGACCACGGCGGGATTGTGATCGTGAATAACGGGTAAAAAAAAGCGGGCCTCTAAGCCCGCTTTTTTAATGCGCGTGACGTGATTAGTTCAGACGCACCGGCATACCGGAACGGTTCTGAACGGCCTGGTCAACAATCGCCGTTTCAACGTCTGGCTGAGACGTTACCGCCTGTACCGCGCTGTTCAGCGTAACAGGAACGACTTCGTTGTTGTTGATCTGGTCTTCGCTGGTGGACAGCGGGTTGTGCACTTCGATGTAGCGGCTGCCGTCTGGCTCAGACGTCGCTTTCACCGGTTCGTTGATGAACTGCACGCGTGTACCGACCGGCACGTTTTCGAACAGGAACTTGATGTCGTCGTTACGCAGGCGCACGCAGCCGTGGCTCACGCGCAGGCCGATACCGAAGTTGGCGTTGGTGCCGTGAATCGCATACAGACGACCAATGTACAGGGCATACAGACCCATCGGGTTATCCGGGCCTGCTGGCACAACGGCTGGCAGCGGTTCGCCCGCAGCGATGTATTCCGCGTGCATTTTAGCCGTTGGCGTCCAGGTTGGGCCCGCTTTCTTACGTTCAACTTTGGTGGTCCAGTTCAGCGGGGTGTCTTTACCCAGCTGGCCGATACCGATTGGCAGCACGATCACAGTATTGGTGCCTTTCGGGTAGTAATACAGACGCATTTCGGCGCTGTTAATTACGATACCTTCATGAACGGTATCCGGCAGGATCAGCTGCTGAGGGATATTCAGCACGGTACCTGCTTTCGGCAGGTACGGGTCAACGCCCGGGTTCGCTTCCAGCATGTTAGACAGACCCAGCTGGTACTGCGCCGCGAAATACTCCAGCGGCTGAGAGTTACCTTCAGGAACCGTCACCACCTGGTTTTGACCCACCAGACGGCTTCCGTCGGTCGGCAGGGGATACGTCACCGCAGACGCGGTCTTACAAAAACCTACTACGGCTAACGCCGCCGCAAAAAGCGCTGTTAATTTCATGTTCATGTTGTGCGAGGTATCTAAGCCATTCTGGCGATGAGTTGATAAGTCTGAATCTGTGATGGGAGCGCATTATATGTGCATTCCCGCTCACTGGGAATTCAGATGTGTACGAAATCACATTTTTTTCGATTTTGTTAAAGTTTAGTGGATGGTTGCAACGCGGGATCTCAATTCGGAATTGTGGCATAATGCCGTGTTTATCACACTTTTCGCAGGAATCTCCCCGTGTTAGTTACCAGCAACGTCACTATGCAGTTTGGCAGTAAGCCGCTGTTCGAAAACATTTCCGTCAAATTTGGCGGCGGCAACCGTTACGGCCTGATTGGTGCCAACGGTAGCGGTAAATCCACCTTTATGAAGATCCTCGGCGGCGATCTGGAGCCGACCCTCGGCAACGTGTCGCTCGATCCGAACGAACGCATCGGTAAGCTGCGTCAGGATCAGTTCGCCTTCGAAGAGTTCACCGTGCTCGACACCGTGATCATGGGGCACGCGGAGCTGTGGGAAGTGAAGCAGGAGCGCGATCGCATCTATGCGCTGGCCGAGATGAGCGAAGAAGACGGCTATAAAGTGGCCGAGCTGGAAACGCAGTACGGCGAGATGGACGGTTACTCTGCGGAAGCGCGCGCGGGCGAGCTGCTGTTGGGCGTCGGCATTCCGGTTGAACAGCATTACAGCCCTATGAGCGAAGTTGCGCCAGGCTGGAAGCTGCGTGTGCTGCTGGCTCAGGCGCTGTTCTCTAACCCGGACATCCTGCTGCTCGACGAACCGACGAACAACCTGGACATCGACACCATTCGCTGGCTGGAGCAGACGCTTAACGATCGCGACAGCACCATGATCATCATTTCGCACGACCGTCACTTCCTGAACATGGTCTGTACGCACATGGCGGATCTGGACTACGGCGAGCTGCGCGTCTATCCGGGCAACTACGACGAGTACATGACGGCGGCCACCCAGGCGCGCGAGCGTCTGCTGGCGGACAACGCCAAGAAAAAAGCGCAGATTGCCGACCTGCAGTCTTTCGTCAGCCGATTCAGCGCTAACGCTTCTAAATCGCGTCAGGCAACCTCGCGTGCGCGTCAGATTGATAAAATCAAGCTGGAAGAGGTTAAAGCCTCCAGTCGTCAGAACCCGTTCATCCGCTTCGAGCAGGACAAGAAGCTGTTCCGTAACGCGCTGGAAGTGGAAGCCCTTACCAAAGGCTTCGATGAAGGCCCGCTGTTTAAAAACTTCAACCTGCTGCTGGAAGTGGGCGAGAAGATTGCCATTCTGGGCGCCAACGGCGTGGGTAAATCTACCATGCTGAAAACCCTGGTCGGCGAACTGCAGCCGGACAACGGCACCGTGAAATGGTCCGAAAACGCGCAAATTGGTTACTACGCGCAGGACCATGAGTACGAGTTCGAAAATGACCTGACCGTCTTTGACTGGATGAGCCAGTGGAAGCAGGAAGGCGACGACGAGCAGGCGGTGCGCAGCATTCTGGGTCGTCTGCTGTTCAGCCAGGACGACATCAAAAAGCCTGCTAAAGTGCTCTCTGGTGGTGAGAAAGGCCGCATGCTGTTCGGCAAGCTGATGATGGAAAAACCAAACATCCTGGTGATGGACGAACCGACTAACCACCTGGACATGGAATCGATCGAATCCCTGAACATGGCGCTGGAGATGTATCAGGGCACCCTGATCTTCGTCTCTCATGACCGTGAGTTCGTCAGCTCGCTGGCGACCCGCGTGATCGAAATTACGCCAGAGCGCGTGGTGGACTTCACCGGTAACTACGAAGATTACCTGCGCAGCAAAGGTATCGACGGCTAAAAAAAGCCCGGTGGCGCTTCGCTTACCGGGCCTACGGGTGACGTTGTAGGCCGGGTAAGGCGAAGCCGCCACCCGGCAATGTTCAGAGCACCCACTCACTCCTTTCAACCCCGTTCACCCGCAGCGTACGTTTTTCCCCCGCCGGTAATGACACCTTTAGCGCCTTCCACGCCGGACGATAATCCCCGCGCGCGTTCACCTTCAGGTTAATGGTTGCGCCGTCGCACACCATTTCCCATTCCACCCACAGCGCATTGCCGTTCTGATAGCCCCAGCTTTCGCCGTCGTCTTCAAACAGCAGCCCCGAGGTCGTGCCGACGCCTTTCACCGGGAACAGCTTCAACTCGCGGGTCGTATCTTTTTCGGCACTCACATGCGTGATGCGCTCGCTCAGCGGCAGACCGGCTCCGGCGCGCACCAGCAGCGGCAGTTTTTCCAGCGGCGCATCGAGGACGATGGATTGCCCGCCTGCATACCACGCGTGGGTGTAAAAATCATACCAGCCCGTTTCGTTATCCGGCAGCCAGACCCGGCGCTCGCGCTGCCCGGCTTCGACGACGCTGGCGACCAGCAGGTCGCGGCCCAGCAGGAAGTCATCGCACTCTTCCAAGGTCTGCGCATCGTGCTCGTGGTCGAGGAAGGTCGGGCGCAGCATCGGCTCGTCGTCGGCATGCGCCTGCCAGAGCAGGGTGTAGAGATACGGCAGCAGGCGGTAGCGCAGCTCAATCGCGCCGCGAATGGCAGGCGTGACGCCCGGATACATCCACGGCTCGTTCACCGTGTGGTCATCGTTCCACGAATGAATGGTAAAGCGCGGGTGCATCACGCCGTTCTGCACCCAGCGCACGAACAGCTCGGCGTCCGGCTTGTCGCCGGAGAACCCGCCCACGTCATGGCCGATGTTGAACAGCCCGGACAGGCTCATGCCCAGCCCCATGCGGATGTTATAGCGCAGCGTGTCCCAGTTGGTGCGGTTGTCACCGCTCCAGGTCTGAACGTAGCGCTGCATCCCGGCGCAGCCGGAGCGGGAGATGAGATACGGGCGTTTTTCCGGCGCAAAGCGCTGCTGCGCTTCCAGCGAGGCGCGCATCATCAGCAGCGGCATGACCGGGCGAATATGCTTGATGGCGATCTCCTTGCCGAAGCCAAAGCAGCGGGCTTCCCCGTCCCACACTTCGTACTCGTTGTTGTCGTTCCAGGTGGAGTCGATGCCCATCTCCAGCAGCTGCGTGGTGACGCCGTTCTGCCACCACTGCACCGTCTGCGGGTTGGTAAAGTCGAGGTGCGAGCCTTCGTCATCCCAGAAGCTGGAGCGTTCGGGTGCATCGGTTTCTGAATCGCGAATGAACAGGCCGCTCTCCGCCACTTCGCTGTAGCGCGGATGATCCTGCAGCAGGCACGGCTTGATGTTTGCGGCCAACTTCAACCCCGCGTCGTGGAACGCCTGGCTCATCACCTTCGGCTGCGGCACCTTGTCATAGTTCCAGTTGAAGACGTAGCGCTTGCCGTTGATGGAGGTATAGCCAGACGAAAGCTGGAACGAGTCGCACGGAATGGCGTGCTCTTCGCACAGGCGGATGAAGTTCATCAGCTGATTCTGCGCGTCCGGCGCGTCGGTGTAGTGCATGGTCGAGCCGCTGTAGCCCAGGCTCCATTTCGGTCCGAACAGCGTTTTCCCGGTCAGGCGCACAAAGGTTTTGGTGACGTCCAGCACGCGCCTGCCGGTAAAAATGTAGTAATCGATATCGCCCGCTTCCGCCTGCCAGCGGCGATAGGCGGTGTGGTAGTTGTCGATTTCGTTACCCAGATCCAGCCAGCAGCTGCTCAGGTTGTCGTAGAACAGGCCGTAGCTCACGTCGTCGCGGCGGGTAAGGGTGAACGGAATGTGCTTGTACAGCGGGTCGGTGCTGGCGGCGTTGTAGCCCATGGCGTCGAGGTTGCGCATCTCGTAGCGTTTACCGTTGCGCTGCAGATCGCCCGCTTTCTCACCCAGGCCGTAGAAACGCTCGTCCTTGCGGCGGCTCAGGTAGTGCGCCACGCCGTTGCCGTGGGCGTTCAGCAGGTAGGCGCTGGTGGGGCGGTCGTTGACCAGCGGCTGCCACTCGCCCGCGTCATTGCGGTAGTGCCACTCCAGCCACAGCGGCTGGTGCACGGTGACGCGCAGCTGTTCGGTTGCCACGGTTAACGTGTCGTCCTGCTGCGTCAGCGTCCAGGCCGGGCAGGTGAAGCCGCTGACATCGTCACGACGGCGACCTTCCCACGGCACGTCTTGTTCCGGGGCGATGCTCCAGGTGCGGTCCAGCGCCAGCTCGCCTTTGCGTTTGATCAGCACGCGGAACAGGTTCTCTTCCAGCACATACAGGCACAGACGGTGCTGGTTATCGACCAGCAGTTCCAGATGGTTTGCCGACTGCGTATCAACGGTCCAGTTTTTCAGGGTTTTCATATGCAATACATCCACTATCAGGCGCGCTTGGCGCGACGTTCAGCAATAAATGCTACCAGGAAGAGAGCGCCAATCAGGTCAAAGAAGCCCATGGCGATAAAGAGCGGGTTAAAGCCGATTTTGTCGGCGGTCACACCGATTAACAGCGAGAACAGGAAGCTGGCGATCCACGCCGCCGAGCCGCGCATGCCGTTGACGGTCGCCATCTGGCCTTTGTCGAACGACTCCACGACCAGGGCGCTCAGCATGCAGGAGATGATCTGGTGCCCGAAGCCGCCGATGGAGATCAGCACGATGGTGATGTACGGGTCGCGGGTAATGGCCACGATGGCCAGCGAGATCATCAGGAACGCGCCCGTCACGGAGCTGGCGACGACCGAGTTCACGCG
The DNA here is from genome assembly GCF_047531125.1 of Enterobacter sp. HK-058-C-ECC. Lineage (NCBI taxonomy): Bacteria > Pseudomonadati > Pseudomonadota > Gammaproteobacteria > Enterobacterales > Enterobacteriaceae > Enterobacter > Enterobacter sp. HK-058-C-ECC. The sequence goes on along the minus strand of NZ_JBLKCH010000005.1, from coordinate 9,503 downwards.
GGAGCAGCCGAACAGGCGAGTGTACAGACGCGTCAGGTAGCCGCTCGCCACGCTGCCGAGGTCAGCGGCGAGGAACGGCAGCCAGGCAAACATCGCAATCTGCTTCAGATCCATGCCGTGCTCTTTGGCAAGGTACAGCGGCACCCAGAAGCTCAGCACCGCCCAGGCCGGTTCCGCCATAAAGGCCGGGATGGCGATACCGTAGAAGCGTTTGTTCTTCGAGACGGTTTTCAGCGCGGTCAGGAAGGGCAGTTTGACGGCAGGCGGTTCGTTATCCTGCTTGATAAACGCCAGCTCGTCCTTGCTCAGGTTCGGGTGCTGCTCCGGGTTATGGTAGAACGCCCACCACAGGATCACCCACAGCAGCGCCAGCACGCCGGTAAACATGAACGCCCCCTGCCAGCCGAACGAGGCGTGAGCGAAGTAAATGATAGGCGGAGCCAGCATCGCACCGATAGAGAAGCCCACGCCCGCCCAGCCGGCAGCAACGGGACGCTCTGATTTCGGGAACCACTCGCCAATGGTTTTGGCGTTCGCCGGGGTAGCGGCGGCTTCGGAAGCCCCCATAAAGAAGCGCAGAATCGCCAGGTGCAGCCAGCTTCCGGCGCCCGCATGGAAAATACACATCAGCGCCCAGATCCCGGCGCAGACCATAAAACCAATCTTCAGGCCGATCACGTCAATCAGCCAGCCGCACAGGGGCTGGAAAATGGTGTAGGCAATTTGGAACGCACCGACGATCCAGGAGTATTGCTCGGTGGTGATCCCAAGGCTCTCTTTCAGTTCCGGGGCGAGGATCCCGAGCGAGTTTCGGGTGATGTAGTTAACGGTGACGCCAAGTAAGAACAGCACCAGCACGTACCAGCGCAGGTTCTTGATGACGCGACGGGTTTTGCTTGTCGCAACGGTGTTATTGATGTCCTGACTCATTTTACTCTCCACAAGACGGACGGTAAGGGGACGGAGGTTCAGGTGTCACACAGATTTTTATGCCTTTGATTTCTATCCGTTTAAACTGCTTAAGTTGGTATACAACTAGTATGGAAGTTGTGTGACAGGTTCACCTTAAGGGAGAAAATGAGCGGGCAATAGTCTATTTTGTGCAAAATTTCTCATAACTGACGTAAACACTCTGGCAAGATGGTATTGATGTCAGTTATTGCCTGACAAACACGCTATGAAAATTTTTTCATTACGCAAATGGAGCCAGATCACAAAATGGACAAAAGGCTAAAAATCACCGAAATCGCTGCCCGCACGCAGCTCTCGATCAGCACCGTGTCACGCGTGCTGGCGGGGAAAGCGAATACCAGTGAAAAAGCGCGCGCAAAGGTGCTGGCGTGCGCGCGGGAGCTGGGCGTGATGGAGGGCATGGCGGCGGGACGGCTGCTGCTCAATAGCCTGGTGGTTTTTGCTCCTCAGCGCGCCTTCGACGAGCGGTCCGACATCTTTTATTACCGCGTGATCCAGAGCGTGAGTAAAGGCCTGGCATCCCACGATGTGCGCCTGCGCTACTGCGCGCTGGAAGAGAACGACAGCGACGCCCAGCTGTTTCTGGCGCGCATGAACGAGTCGGACACCCAGGCCGCCATTCTTCTCGGTATCGACGACCCGCATATCCACGATCTGGCTGTGGATGTCGGCAAACCCTGCATGCTGATTAACTGCCGCGACCGGCACATGCGTCTGCCTGCCGTTGCGCCGGATCACCGCGCCATTGGCGAGCGGGCAGCGGAATACCTGTTCGAAATGGGACACCGTGAGGTGATGAACGTGCTGTGCCTGCGTCGCTACACGATGGAGCTGCGTCTGTCAGGGATCCGCGACGCGTGGCAGTCTCACAACCTGGCATTCAGCGATAAACGCGATCTGCTGGTGGTGCCCAGCTTCAGCGCGCGCGAAACGGAACAATTGGTCAGCGCCTGGCTCAGCGAAATGCAGGGCAAGGATTTGCCAACCGCGTTTCTGGTCGGCGGCGACTTTATGGCGGCGGGGACCATTAGCGCATTACAAAACCACGGCCTGCGCGTGCCTCAGGACGTCTCGGTGATGAGCATTGACGGGTTTAACCTGGCGGCGATCCAGGATGTGCCGCTGACGGCCGTGCATGTTCCCCGCGACGAGCTGGGGACGGAAGCGGTACACATGCTCCAGCAGCGGCTCATGCGCCCGGACGCGCCGGTGGGGACGTTACTGCTTAACGGCACGCTGACCGTACGAGAATCGGTACGGCGGATACGTCAGGGAAAACGACGCACCGCCGTTGAGCGGGAAGGGCTGTACGACAGTTAGACCATGCCCAGCGCGCGCTTGCCGTGGATGTTGAGATCGTTCACGGTAAAGCGGTCCTGCCAGCTCTTTTCATAATCTTCGCGTGGGAAATCCCCCGGCGATGCGCCGGTCTCCAGCGCTTCCTTGACCTTCTTCGCATAGGCGAGGTTTTTCTCGCACATCGGTGCGGCGGGGATATACATCACGTTGCCCCAGCCCTGCTGATTGTCCACCGGCGCGACGGAGTGGATCACATCGCAGTGCCACCACACCGAATCACCCGCCTCCAGCGCAGGAATGCTGGTCAGCGCCTCGATAAGCAGCGGGTGCCACTTCTCGGAAATCGGCAGCACGCGCCCCGGCGCCACGCCGCACAGCTCGTCTTCCGGCACGTCGTCCAGCAGCGGACGCAGCAGAATATACGCCATTGCTTCCGGAATGGGCACCACGTGCAGCAGCCCCTGGCCAGGGATCATGTCCGACAGCGCGGTCCAGCCCTGGAAGGTGCGGAATACCGAGCATTTGGTGGTGTTATCGACGGTATACTCTTCCACTTCGGTACGGTGCGCGGCGTTCCACGGATCGTACTTGTCGACATTGCCGTCAAACACGCGGGCAAAGACCTGCTGGTAAGCCGGCAGCAGCCAGCGCTCCAGCGCGCCGGAGTCTGTATGCGCGCCGAGCCCTTTCGAGGTGGTTCCCGGCGGACGGCGGCGGATACGATCCGGATAAATCACGCTCACGTCCGGGTCGAACCACTGCTTGCCGTTGCTCTCGAACGTCCATAAACGGTTCAGGAACGACTGCACCTGCGCCATCTCTTCGCTCTGGCGCGCCTGCATCTGCGCCTGCGACCAGTAGATCGGGTAAATCTCCGGACGGGAAGCGGTCAGGGTGCCAAAGAAGTTATCGCCTGGCCCTTTGTACACCTCGTCAAACTTGTTCAGATCGAGGTAGTCGAGCATCGACTGATCCCACGCCAGTGCCTGCTCGCGCGGGAAGTGACCTTTAATCACCGCACAGCCGCGGCGTTTAACGGCGTCGCGCTGCGCGTCGGTAATCGTGCCGTTTTTTACATCGGTAAACGGGATCACCGGCCAGACGGATTCACCTTTATTTTTAAGCGCGTTAATTTCCGACACGCGGGTGGCAATGCTATCGCTGAGCTTGTTGAACACCGCCTGCACGTCACCGATATGCGCGCGTAACTCACGTTTCAACTGACGGATTGCCGCTTTGTGATCCGCCGGCAAAGTTTCACTGGTAAAGGTCATAACTGCCTCGCATCTTTCATTCGAAAGTAAAAATGTCTACAAGTGATACTTTAAGTTAAAATTAAGTTAATGCAAGTTTAAAAACTTGACGTGCGCCACAGGACGGAAAAAGAGTGAGAGGCCGGAGCCAGGCTCCGGCGAGGAAAGGATCAGGCGTCGAACGGGGAATGGTTGTCGAGCACGGCCTGAATGACGTTCAGCGCGCCCTGATGGTTGTTGTCGTCAGTGCTGTAGCGGCTGATTTCTTTGATGCTTTCCGCCGCGTTGCCCATCGCAAAGGAATATTTCACCAGCTTCAGCATCTCGGCATCGTTGCCGCTGTCGCCAATGGCCACGCAATCCTGCGGGGAGATTTTCCAGCGCTTCAGCAGACGGCTGATGCCGTTAGCTTTGTGCAGCCCGGGGATAATCAAATCCACAAAGCCAAAGCCGCTGGTGACCGGCTTCATGATGCCGTCCAGCGAGACGTGCAGCTTATCCACCAGATTGGGGATATCGCTGTCCGGCAGGTTCAGGGAGAACTTAAACAGCACGTCGTCAATGTCGCGGTAATCGCTAATGCGCTTTAAGCGGTGGTAGTGCTTTGACATCAGCGCCACGAAGGCGTCCGGGGCTTTATCGCTGACGTACGCGCTCTCCAGCCCGCAGGCCACGAAGTTCAGCCCTTTATCTTTCAGCAGTTCGCCAATCACGATCTGCGATTCATGGCGGGTCAGCTCACCGTGAAAAATCTGCTCCCCGCGATCGAACACCAGAGCGCCGTTTTCCGCCACGAAGGAGATCCGATCTTTGAGCTCCGGAAAAAAGGAGATGAGCTGGTAATACTGGTTGCCGCTGGCGACAACGAATTCAATGTCGCGGGCTTTAAGCTGTTCAAACTGTGCCTGGAAGCGGTCACGATCGTACTGCTTGGCATCATCAAGAAAAGTTCCGTCCATATCGGTGACGATAACTTTAACGGTCATACTGTGCTCCTGGGTCACTGCGTTTTGAAACATTCTAATAACAAGGTGACGGGGAGCACAAATTTAATTTCGAATGAAAGTCAGAAAGCCGGGTGGCGGCTTCGCCTTACCCGGCCTACGGGGAGACTCTGTAGGCCCGGTAAGCGCAGCGCCACCGGGCGTTTTTCTTACAGCGTATGTTCAGTACGGGCGATAATATCGTCCTGCGCATCCGGCGACAGGGCGGTGAAGAACGCCGAGTAGCCTGCGACGCGTACCACCAGGTCACGATACTGGTCAGGGTGTTTCTTCGCCTCCAGCAGCGTGTCGCGCGAGACGATGTTGTACTGAATATGCCAGCCCTTATGCACCTCGAAGAAGGTGCGCAGCAGCACCATCAGCTTCTGGCGATCGCTGTCGTTTTCCAGCGTTGACGGGTTCAGCTTCTGGTTCAGCAGCACGCCGCCGAGAATCGCCTCGGTAGGCAGTTTACCCACGGAGCCGATGACCGCCGTTGGACCCAGGTGGTCGGTACCGGAAGCTGGGCTGGCCCCTTCCGCCAGCGGCGTGTGCGCCTTACGTCCGTCCGGCGTCGCCATCGTCGCCGCGCCAAACGGCACGTTCGCGGAAATCGAGGAGGTGCCTGCGTAGTAGTTACCGCCAATCGGGCCGCGGCCGTGGCGTGGGTTGTGGTACTGCTTCAGCTCTTCAATATAGGTCTGATAGGCGCGGGTCAGCAGCATATCAACGCTGTCGTCGTCGTTACCGTACTTAGGCGCGCCATTAATCAGGCGCTGACGCAGCTGCTCGTGGGTCAGCCCGTCGAAGTCATCCGCCAGCGCTGCCGCCAGCTGCTGTTGGCCAATGACGCTCTGTTCGAACACCAGCTTCTTCACCGCCGCCAGGCTGTTGCCGAGGTTGGCGATCCCCACCTGCAGGCCGGACACCCAGTCATACTTCGCGCCGCCCTGCTTGATGCTTTTCGCGCGCTCGATGCAGTCGTCCACCAGCGCCGAGCAGAGAATATCGTGGACGTTCTCTTCCAGCATGGTGTCCACCACGTACTCAATTTCGATGGATTTGCGGGTGTAGTAGCGGATCTGGCTATCCCAGGCCGCCATCACCTCGTCGAAATTGTCGAAGTTACCGGCAGAGAGCGCTTTCTCCTGCGGCAGGAATACCTTGCCGCTGGTGGCATCGCGGCCGCCTTCCAGCGCGGCCAGCATCACGCGGGCGAAGTTGATGAAGCTCATGCCGGTGCAGCGATAGCCCCACTTGCCGCCCACCGCGGTTTCGATACAGCCAATCGCCGCGTAGTCGTAGGCGTCTTCTCGTTCAACGCCGAGCTTGATGAATTCCGGGATCACGATTTCGTCGTTGTTAAAGGCAGGCATCCCGAAGCCGCAGCGGATCACCTGCACGCAGGCGTCGAGGAAGTCGTTGCTCATGCCCGCGTGATAACGCACGCTCAGGTTCGGCTGGGTGGAGCGCAGACGGCCGCAGGATTCCAGAATCGCGTAGGAGAGCGGGTTCACCGCGTCCATCGGCTCGCCGTTGACCAGCTTCTGGCCGCCGATGGTGACGTTCTGGTACAGCGGGCTGCCGGCGGAGGCTTTGGAGTGCGAGCCGGAGCGGATTTTATTCACTTCAAGCAATTTCAGCCAGCAGCTGTGCAGCAGCTCGATGGCGTGTTCGCGATCCAGGCTCTGGTTCAGCTCCACGTCGCGGCGGTAGTACGGATAGAGATATTGGTCCATACGCGCGAAGGAGACGGAGTGGCCGTTGGACTCAATCTGCAGGATCAGCTGAATGAAGTAGCACAGCTGCAGCGCCTGCCAGAAGGTTTTTGGCGGCTCGTGAGCAATCACGTCGCAGTTTTCTGCCATCACCAGCAGCTCGTCGCGGCGGCTTTCGCGGGTTTCTGTGGAGGCCATCTCGCGCGCCAGATCGGCGAAGCGTTTGATGTGCAGGCTCACCGCTTCCAGCACGATATCAATTGCCTTCAGGAACTGATCGCCGTGCAGGTCTTCCAGCACCGTCAGGTTGATGCGTGAGCGGCGCTCGGCCACTTTGGCGCGCAGGCCTTCGAGACCTTTCTCCAGCACCAGCGGGAAGTTCACCGCCAGGTGCGCGTCGCCGGAGGTCATGTTGCCTTCGGCTTTGATGATGCCGGTTTCCAGCAGGCCTTTCTGCTCGTCGGTGAACATGCCGTAGCAGCGGTCCTGTACCGTCTGGCCGCGCCACCACGGGCAGATTTCATGCAGCACACGCTTGTTCTCTTCGCTCACCGCAAAGCCCGCGCCCGGGCGATCCGCCAGGTCGTCAATCTCTTTCTCAATCCAGGAGACGGTGTATTCCGGGAAGATCGGCGCGGCGCGCACTTCGCTGGCCTGGTTACCGATAATCAGCTCGTCGTGTTTGATCCAGATGGTACGCTCGGCCAGGTGATGCGCCAGCGCCAGGGCGCGTCGGACCGGGATCGGCTTGTCCATGTGCTGCTGGTACATTTCGGTGTAATGCTGGGCGCGCTCGGTACAGACCGGCGGCTTAACGATATGCACCAGCGCCGTTTTGTGCGCCTTAATGCGCTCGCTGAGGGTATTGAGATTCAGGGTTGTCATAAGTTTATCCTCGTAAGGTCGCGGTTAACCCTTTCTGGCAGGCGTACTGCTGCGCGAAGTCCAGCAGGGCAGGGTTATCCAGCGGTTTGTCAGGGGCAGAGTAGGGTTGGCCGAGCAGGGTGTATTTGTTCATGCCCAGCGTGTGATACGGCAGAAAATGAATATCGTCGACGCCGAGCTCATCGGCAGCGAAGTTGGTGATGGCGGTGATGGAGGCTTCATCCGCGTTAAAGCCCTGGATCAGCGGCACGCGGATGGTGATCGTTTTCCCGGCGGCGGCCAGGCGTTTCAGGTTGTCCAGGATGCGCTTAGCCGAACCGTCCGTCCACTGCTTGAACACGTCACCGTCGACATGCTTCAGGTCGGCGAGGAACAGATCGACGTACGGTAATGACGGCTCGATATAGTGCCACGGCACGTGAAGGCAGGTTTCGACGGCGGTGTGGATCCCCTGGTCATGGCTGGCTTTAAACAGGGCCTGCGCCAGCTCGGGGTTCATAAACGGTTCGCCGCCGGAGAGGGTGATCCCGCCGCCGCTGCGGTCGTAGAAGGGTTTGTCGCGCAGTACGATCGCCATGATCTCCTCGACCTGCCGTTCTTCACCGCAGACGGTCAGCGCCTGCGTCGGGCAGCAGTCGGTGAGGGCATTAAGCGTCTCTTCACTTAATTTCTCACGATGAATGACCATCCCGTTCAGCGCACGTTCGATACAGCCCGGTGCCGCCTGCTGACACAGGTCGCAGCCGTCCAGGCACAGACGCGCATCAAACAGCACGTCCCGGCTGCGGGAGCGGCTTTCCGGGTTCTGGCACCAGCGACAGCCCAGCGAGCAGCCTTTCAGGAACACCACGGTACGGATACCGGGGCCATCGTGGGTAGAGTAACGCTGAATATTGAAGATCATGTTTTCGCCTCTCATCTTGCATACGAAGATTAAATTACTTTCGAATGAAAGTTATCTTGATGCAGGTCAACTCTTGAGCAGGTTTTGTCGTGATAGGGTAAGTGCAGGCTAATTTTGAGGGTGACATCATGGAACTTTATCTCGACACATCTGACGTTGCGGCAGTCAAAAAGCTGGCGCGTATCTTCCCGCTGGCGGGGGTGACCACCAACCCAAGCATCGTTGCGGCCGGTAAAACGCCGCTCGACGAACTGCTGCCCGCGCTGCACGACGCGCTGGGCGGTAAAGGCCGTCTGTTCGCGCAGGTGATGGCGACCACCGCCGAAGGGATGGTGGAAGACGCGCGTAAGCTGCGCGCTATCATTAACGATCTGGTGGTGAAAGTGCCGGTAACCGCAGAAGGGCTGGCGGCGATTAAGATGCTGAAAGCGGAAGGGATCCCGACGCTGGGTACGGCGGTATACGGTGCCGCGCAGGGGATGCTGTCCGCGCTGGCGGGGGCGGAGTATGTGGCGCCTTACGTTAACCGCGTAGACGCGCAGGGCGGGGACGGGATCCAGACCGTGGTGGAATTACAGCAGCTGCTGACGCTGCACGCCCCGCAGTCAAAAGTGCTGGCCGCGAGCTTTAAAACCCCGCGTCAGGCGCTGGATTGCCTGCTGGCTGGGTGCGAGTCCATCACGCTGCCGCTGGACGTGGCGCAGCAGTTTATTACCTCTCCGGCTGTGGATGCGGCGATTGTGAAGTTTGAGCAGGACTGGCAGGGGGCGTTTGGACGGACGTCCATCTGACGCTGTTGCCGGGTGGCGCTGGCGCTTACCCGGCTTTCGTTCGCGCCGTTGTAGGTCGGGTAAGGCGAAGCCGCCACCCGACTTTTTTACTGGCTACACACCTCACACCCCGGGTTACGCATCAGCTTCATCTCGCGGAACTGGCAGGTCATCGCGTCATACATCACGATTTTACCCGCTGCGGGCGTGCCGTAATTCGCCAGCACCTTGATCGCTTCCATTGCCTGCAATGAACCAATCACGCCGACGAGCGGCGCCATCACGCCCGCCTCAACGCAGGTCAGCGCATTCTCGCCAAACAGACGGCTCAGGCAGCGGTAGCAGGGTTCACCCTCGGCGTACGTGAAGACGCTGATTTGCCCCTCCATGCGGATCGCCGCGCCGGAGACCAGCGGGGTTTTGTGAGCAAAACAGCCCGCGTTGAGCTGGTTGCGGACGGCGACGTTATCGGTGCAGTCCAGCACCAGGTCGTGCCGGGCAATCTGTGTGAACAGCGCGTCGTCATCCAGCATTGCGTCAATCAGCGTGAACTGAACGTGGGGGTTGATGCGCGCCAGCGCAGCCCTGGCGGATTCCACTTTCGGCTGGCCCACCGTCGCGTCGCTGTGCAGCGTCTGGCGCTGCAGGTTGGAGACCGATACGGTATCGAAATCCAGCAGCGTCATGCTTCCCACGCCCGCCGCGGCAAGGTACTGCGC